>CAZYHZ010000010.1:0-90197 GCA_964647625.1 uncultured Acidobacteriota bacterium | reverse complement strand
GACCTCGGCGACGCGTTCCTCGCGCAGCAGAGCGACGTGATGGACGCGGTCCAGCGCATGCGAAAAAAGGCGCAGGACAACGGGGCGCTCAAGACCAACGAGCAGCAGAAGGTCGAGACGAAGACCGTCGAGAACAAGCAGGTGATCATCGTCGAGTCGTCGAGCCCCGAGGTCATCTACGTTCCTTCGTACTCGCCGACGGTCGTGTACGGGCCTCCGGTGTATCCGTACCCGCCGATCTACTACCCGCCGTATCCGCCCGGCGCCGCGTTCGTCAGCTTCAGCTTCGGCGTGATGATGGGCGCCGCGATCTGGGGCGGATCGTGCTGCGGCTGCGGGTGGGGAGGAAGCAACAACGTCAACATCAACGTGAACAACAATTTCAACCGCAACAACATCAACAGCCGCCCCGGAGGCGCCGGAGGAGTCGGCGGCGTCGGTGGCGCCGGGGGGGTCGGAGGTGTGGGCGGCGTCGGCGGTGTCGGTGGGGCCGGCAAGCCCGGCGGTGCGGGGGGTGGCAACTGGCAACACAACCCGAAGCACCGCGGCGCCGCGCCCTACGGGGACAAGGCCACGCAGAACAAGTTCGGCGGCCAGCAGGGCGGCCGCGGCGGCGCCGGCGGGCCCAGCGCGTCGAACCGCGCCGGAGGCGCGGGATCTCCGAGCGCATCCAACCGGGCCGCGGGAGGGGCCGCGCCGAGCGCTTCGAACCGCGCGGGCGGTGGAGCGGCAGGAGGCGGCGGCGACAAGATCGGCAACCGCAGCGTTTCGGGCGGCGGGTCGAAATCGGGCGGATTCGGCGGCGGCTCCGGCGGATTCAGCGGATCGAGCGCGCGCGCGTCGAGCTCGCGCGGCTCGTCGAGCTTCGGATCCCGAGGCGGCGGCGGAGGGTCCCGTGGCGGCGGATCCCGAGGCGGCGGGGGAGGGCGCCGGCGATGATGACGACGGCAATTCTCGCTCTCATGATGGCCGGCGCCGCGCCGGCGGCCGCTGCACAAAAATCGTTCGCGACGCCCGAGCAAGCGGCCGACGCTCTCGTCGTGGCCGCCGAGCGCTTCGACGTGGCTGCGATGAAAGAGATCCTGGGGCCGGATGGCGCCGACCTCGTCGTTACCGAAGATGCCGTTCAGGACAGGCACCAGGCCGAAGGGTTCGCGGCCATCGCTCGGAAGAAAATGAGCGTCGTCAAGGACCCGAAGAATCCCAACAGGGCGTCGCTCATCGCCGGGCCGGATGATTGGCCGATGCCGGTGCCGATCGTTCGCAAGGGGAGCGGGTGGGTCTTCGATTCCAAGGCCGGGCGGCAAGAGGTCCTCTACCGCCGCATCGGCCGCAACGAGCTCGACGCGATCGAGGTGTGCCGGGGATACGTCGAGGCCCAGCACGACTACGCCGGCGAAAAGCACGACGGCGCCGCGATCAACCAGTACGCGCAGCGCATCATCAGCACGCCCGGTAAGCACGACGGTCTCGCATGGCAGGCGGCGGACGGGTCGTGGGACGGTCCGGTCGGCGAGAGCATCGCGCGCGTGATCGCCGAGGGGTACTCGGATCGCAAGGAGCCCTACCACGGCTACTACTTCAAGGTCCTCAAGGCGCAGGGTCCGTCGGCGCCGATGGGGGCGCTGGACTACGTCGTCAAGGGGGCGATGATCGGAGGGTTCGCCCTCGCCGCGACTCCCGCGGACTACGCGGTCAGCGGGGTCAAGTCGTTCATCGTCAGCGCGAGCGGCGTCGTGTACGAGAAGGATCTCGGCCCGAAGGGCGTCGACGCGTTCCGCTCGATGGAGCGCTACGACCCCGACAAGACGTGGAGCGCGGTCAAGGAGCCGTAGCCGCCGCGTCGGCGCGCATCCACTCCGTGATCAGCGTGTAGCCGATCGAGAAGACGACCGCGCCCACGAACAGTCCGATCAGTCCGTGGAGGATCATCCCTCCGATCGCGCCGATCAGGATGACGAGCACCGGGATGTCCGAGCCGCGCCCCATCAGGAGCGGCTTGAGGATGTTGTCGCTGACCGAGATGATCGCGGCCCACGCGATGAACAGCACGATCGTGATCGTGCTGTCGCTGGTGGCGACGAGGTAAAGGACCGCCGGACCGAGAATGATGATCGCGGGAAGCTGCGCCACGGCGAGAACCAGGATGAGCAGGGACCAGAGGCCGGCGCCGGGGATCCCCGCCGCCATCATGCCGATCGCGGATGCCGTCGCCTGGATGGCGGCGACGCCGACGACGCCCTTGGCGACGGTCGCGATCGCCTTGCCCGCGAGCGGGATCAAGGATGCGCCGCGGTCTCCGCCGATCCGCCTCCCGAGCACCGTCGCGGCTTCGATCGACGGCTCGCGACGGACCCACAGCACGCCGGCGATCACCAGCCCGATCGCGGCGATCAACGCCGCGCCCACGCCCTGCTTGGCCAGCGTGACGAGCCACAGGCCGACCGCCGTGAGCTGCGGCTGGATCTTCTGGAGCACGGCATCGAGGTTCGTCGAGGCCATGGTCCAGGCGTCGTAGATCGGCCTTCCGACGAGCGGCCAGTCGGCGACACGCTGCGGCGCCGGAGGGATCGTCAAGTTGCCCTCGTGGATCTTCGCCGTGATCAATCGCACGCCGTCGACCAGCGAGTCGAACATGAGCAGCGTCGGCACCATGAGGACGACGAGGCACGCCAGCACCATGAGACCCGCCGCGGTCTTCCGGCGCCCTCGGGTCCATCGCTCGAAGTGGGCGTAGACCGGATACAGCGAGATCGCGATCACGATGCCGAGGACGATCGCGATCAGGAACGGCTTGACGATGGCGAAGCACCAGTAGGCGAGCAGCGCCAGCACCGCGAGGCGGATGGCCAGGTCCGTGGAACGCCGCTGAATTTCGTGATCGCTCATGGTGTGCGGCCTCCTGAATGAACGGGATTATCCGGCCCGGCACAATTCGAAATCAACTATGATCCGGCCATGATCGGGACGGATCCCCGATGGGCGGTATTCGCGTTTCCGCTCTTGTTCTCGTTGGGCGGAACGGCCGCGGCCGTGCCGTTGATCCGCCCTCCCGCCGTGGCGCCGGCCGAGCCGCAAGCAACGCCTTCGCCCTCGGCGGAGCCCTCGGCCGTCGCGTTTCCGAGCCTCGCGCGCACGCTCGAGGCCAACCTGGCCCGGCTCCGCGCGCTCGAGAGGACCATCAAGCCCTCCGCGCGCGCGGCCGAGATCGCGCGGTCGTTCCCCGAGACGGCTGCGAAGATCGCCGCAATGGAAGAGCGTCTGGCGAGCCGCGGTCCCGACGAGGTTTCGTTCCGGCAGCTCGACATCATGCACGTCGACTGGCTCGAGATCGATTCCCGGCTCGCGCTGTGGGAAGAGCGGCTCGAGGACGACGCGACGACGCTCGACGATGCGCGTGGCGAGATCGATCGCATCCGCGGCTCCTGGCAGGCGACGGTCTCGGCCGAGCAAGGGCAGGGCCTTCCCGCGGGGCTCGTCGAGAAGATCGACACCGTACTCCTGAAGGCCGAAAGCCTCGAGACGGAGCTGCGGACCCGGATGGTGGCGCTGCTGCTCGAGCAAGACGACGTCTCGGCCGCGCGCGGACGCGTGCAGGACGCTTTGGACCGCCAGGCGCGCCTGTCGGCACAATCCCGGGAACGCCTCTTCGCGATCGAGGGGCAGCCCTTGTGGTCGGCCGTTGCCTCGGCGCCCTCCGAGCTGTCGCTGGGCGTGCAGGCCGTCGAATCGTGGCGGACGACCGTCTCGGATGTCGTTCACCTCATCCAGGCTCGCCCGGGGCGCTTCGTCTTTCAGATCGCGCTCTTCGCAATTCTGACGGCGGCCGGGTACTTCCTCGGCCGCCGCCTCGGGAACGACGCGAGCATGAGCCCGGCCGTCCGGGAAGCCGCGCAAGTCTTCGATCACCCGGCCTCCGACGCGGCCGTCCTCGCCTTGTTCGCGACGGCCTGGATCTGGCCGCCGACCGCCGCGCCGATGCAGGATGCCGCGCTGTCGTTCCTCCTCATCCCTTACTTCCGGTTCGCCTCGAAGATCGACCCTCCGGTGGTGCGGAGGCCCGCCTTCGGGCTCGGGGCGCTGTTCCTCCTCGACCGTATTCACGATTTCGTCCTGCCGCACTCGCTTTTGTCACGGCTCATCCTGCTCGCGATCGGCGTGTTCGGCGTCGCCGGCTGGGTGTGGGCGCTCCGGGCGTGCCGTAACGTCAAGATCGTGGGGCCGCTCGAAGGCCGGCTCGCCCGCGGCGTCGTGCGGATCGCCATCGCGTTTCTCACGATCGCGATCGTCGCAAACCTCGTCGGCAACGTCTCGCTCTCCGAGCAAATGACCCTCGTCGCGGTCAAGGGGACGTTCGTCGGCGCGATGCTCTACATCCTCGCGAGGATCCTGGAGAGCCTCTACGTTCTGTCGATCGCGTTCCTCAGCGTTCACGGCGTTCGCCTGGTGGCGGGCCACGTCGAGATGATGACGCGCCGCGGGCGCACGACGATCCGCGTGCTCGCGCTCGGCACGTGGATCGTCTTCCTCCTCTGGATCATGAGGGTGATCGAGCAATCCGGCGACTTCGTCACCGCCCTGATGACGAAGACGTGGAAGCTGGGCCACGTCCAGGTCGGCCTGGGCTCGCTCATCGCGTTCGCGATCGCTCTGACCCTTGGGGTCGTGGTCTCGCGGATGCTGCGATTCGTGCTCGACGAGTCGATCCTTCCCCGCTTGTCGCTCCCGCGCGGCGTGCCTGCGGCCATCTCGACGACGGTGGGGTATCTCGTCATCGTCGCGGGGGCCGTGATGGCGTTTCTCGCCGCGGGCCTCGAGATGACCCAGTTCACGTTCCTGGCGGGTGCCTTCGGCGTCGGCATCGGCTTCGGGCTTCAAAACGTCGTCAACAACTTCGTCTCGGGGCTGATCCTCCTCTACGAGCGGCCGATCCAGGTCGGCGACGTGCTCCAGGTCGGGACGATGCAGGGGCGCGTGCAGCGGATCGGCATCCGCTCGAGCACGCTGGCCACGTTCGACGGCGCGGAGGTCATCGTACCGAACGCGACCCTGATCGCCGCCGACGTCGTCAACTGGACGCTGTCCGACAGGATCCGGCGCGTCGACATCGCGGTGGGCGTCAGCTACGGGTCCGACCCGCGGGAGGTGCTGGCGATCCTCGGCCGTGTCGCGCGCGAGCACACGGAGGTCCTCCAGGCCCCCGAGCCGGCCGCGCTCTTCATGCGGTTCGGCGAGAGCAGCCTCGACTTCGAGCTGCGGTTCTGGACGCCGGAATACGACGCCTGGGTCCGGGTCGGAAGCGACGTCCGGACCCGGGTCCTCGCGGCGTTCCGGGAGGCCGGAATCCAGATTCCGTTCCCGCAGCGCGATCTCCACGTGCGCTCGATCGTCCCCGCCCCCGCCGATCCGATCGGATCGTCCTCGCCGAATCCCACTCGCCCGGGCCACGCCTAGCGCCCCGTACCGGAAGTCACGTCCCATTCGGCCGCCGATGCATCCCGGCCTGCTTCGTTCCTCCTCGGTCAAATACTCCCGGTATTCTCTCTCGTCGCGCCTCGCAGGCCGGGCGCCTCGACGGCCTCGGTGTTGACGGGACTTCCGCTACGGGACACTAGAAAAACTACGAGGGGGTGAACCCCCGGCCGAGCGCATACGATGGCCGGTCCGATTTCGTCGGGCTCGGGGTGCAGAGAATGAATCACAAACGGATCATCAAGGCTTCGAAAAAGCTCGTGAGTCCTTATCGCGTCGACGACGCGCGCCGGTTCCGGCTCAAGGACATCAAGCCCTGGGACACGGGCGAGCTGAAGTCCGCGGACAAGCCCCGCGCGAAGGAGGCCCTGTCCACCGGCATCGAGGCGCTCGCGGCGCTCCAGGATCGGCTCTACGCGGACGACCGTTGGGCGGTGCTCCTGATCTTCCAGGCGATGGACGCCGCCGGGAAAGACGGCGCCATCAAGCACGTCATGTCGGGGATCAACCCGCAGGGGTGTCAGGTCTTCTCGTTCAAGTCGCCGTCGTCGGAAGACCTCGATCACGATTTCCTCTGGCGCTGCATGAAGTCGATGCCCGAGCGCGGGCGAATCGGGATCTTCAACAGGTCGTACTACGAAGAGACGCTCGTCGTCCGCGTCCATCCCAATATCCTCGCCGGACAGCGGATCCCGCCGAAGCTGGTCGGCAAGCGCATCTGGAAGGACCGGTTCGAGGACATCCGGAACTTCGAGCGCTACCTGCACCGGAACGGCGTGCTCATCCGAAAGTTCTTCCTGCACGTCTCGAAGGACGAGCAGAAGCGGCGCTTCATGGAGCGACTCGACAACCCGGACAAGAACTGGAAGTTCTCGTCGAACGACGCGAAGGAGCGCGGCTACTGGAACGAGTACATGGACGCCTACGAGGACATGATCCGCGAGACCTCGACGCCGGAAGCGCCGTGGTACGTCGTCCCGGCGGACAACAAGTGGTTCACGCGGGTCGTCGTCGCGGCGGCCGTCATCGAGGCGCTCCACTCCCTGGACCTCGAGTATCCCGTGGTCGACGAGAACAAGAAGAAAGACCTCGCGGCCGCGCGGGCCATGCTCGCGGAAGGGAAGAAGGCGAAATCGACGGCGCAGCCGCCGACGCCAAGAGCCGCGAAGGCCGGGGCATGAGGGGAGGCTTCGTCATGGTCCGAGCATCCGCCGCGATCGCCGCGGCGTTGGTCCTGGCGGCGTGCGGAGGTAAGCCGCAGGCCCCGCCGCCGGTCGCTCCGGACGTGCTGGTCGTCAACGTCAGCCAGCGCGACGTTCCGATCACCAAGGACTGGATCGGAACGCTCGACGGCTCGGTCAATGCCGAGATTCGGCCGAAGGTCGACGGTTACGTCTTGAAGCGGGCCTACCGTGAAGGTGCGTACGTCCACAAGGGCGACCTGCTGTTCGAGATCGATCCGCGGCAGTTCCAGTCGGCGCTCGACCAGGCGGCCGGCGCGATGGATCGGGCGAAGGCCGCGCTCGCGAAGGCCGAGCGGGACGTCGAGCGCTTCACGCCGCTGGCCGCGCAGAAGGCGATCAGCCAGAAAGAGCTCGACGACGCGACCTCCGCGCGCGACTTCGACCGCGCGAACGTCGCCTCCGCGACCGCTCAGGTCGACGCCGCGAAGCTGAACCTCGCCTGGACCCGCGTGACCTCGCCGGTCGACGGCATCGCCGGAATCGCGACGACGCAGGAAGGCGATCTCGTCAGCCCGCAAACCGTCCTGGCGACGATCTCCGTCGTCGATCCCATCCTGGCGGTCTTCAACATCAGCGAGAGCGAATACTTGAAGTTCGCGCAGGCGATCAACACCGCCGCAACCGGGGGCACGCCGCAGTCGGCGGGCACCGGGCTCGAGCTGGTGCTGTCGGACGGGACGGTGTTCGGCCAGAAAGGACGCGTCCTGACCGCCGACCGCCAGGTCGACATCAAGACCGGGACGCTGATGGTCAAGGGGCAGTTCGCCAATCCCGGAAATCTGCTCCGGCCCGGCCAGTACGCGCGCGTGCGCGGAGTCGTCGACGAAAGAAAGGGTGCGCTCCTCGTGCCGCAAAAGGCCGTCAGCGAGCTGCAAGGCAGCTACCTCGTCGGCGTGATCAAGCCGGACGGCACCGCCGACCTGCGCCCCGTGACGATGGGTCCGCGCATCGGGGACATGTGGGTCGTCGACAAGGGGGTCGAAGCGGGCGAGCAGGTCGTCATCGAGGGGCTCCAGTTCCTGCGCCCGGGCTCGAAGGTCAACGCGAAGCCGGCGCCCCAGAGCTGACGCGTGGTCCGGATCTTCATCGACCGACCGGTCCTGTCGATCGTCATCGCGATCATCATGGTGATCGCGGGCGCGGTCACGATCACCGGACTTCCCGTCGCCCAGTTCCCCGACATCACGCCGCCTCTGATCGAGGTCACGACGAGCTACATCGGGGCGGACGCGCTGACGATCGAGCAATCCGTGGCGGCGCCGCTCGAGCAGCAGATCTCCGGCGTCGACAACATGCTCTACATGAAGTCGATCAACTCGAACGACGGCACCCTGACGCTGCAGGTGACCTTCGACATCGACACGATCGTCGACATGGACCAAGTCAACACGCAAAATCGCGTGTCGCAGGCGGCGCCCAACCTGCCGAACGACGTCAATTCCTACGGCGTGACGGTCAAGAAGAAGATGGGGCTTCCTCTCCTTCTGATCTCGCTGTACTCGCCGAACGACGCCTACGACAGCCTGTTCCTCGGCAACTACGCGACGATCAACGTCAAGGACGCGCTGTACCGCGTCCGGGGTGTCGGGGACATCGTGATCTTCGGCTCCGCCGACTACGCGATGCGCATCTGGGTCCGGCCGGACCGGCTCGCCAAGCTCGGCTTGACCGTTCCCGATCTGATGCAGGCGGTCCAGTCCCAAAGCACCGTGAACCCGTCGGGGAAGATCGGCGCGGCGCCGGTCCCCCCGGGGCAGACGTTCACGTACACCGTCCGCGCGCAGGGGCGGCTCGTCGACGCCGAGGAGTTCGAGAAGATCGTCGTCCGGCTCAACCCCGACGGCTCTGTGGTGCGCCTGGGCGATGTCGCGCGCATCGAGCTGGGGGCCCTGAACTACAACCAGTTCGGCGGCCTCGACGGGAAGAAGGCCGGCATCGTCGCGGTCTACCAGGCCCCGGGAACCAACGCGCTCGCCGTCGCCAACGGCGTGAAGGCGACGATCGCGCAGCTCAAGGAGAGCTTCCCGTCGGGTCTCGACTATGCCATCTCGCTCGACACGACGCTTCCGGTCACGGAAGGGATCAACGACATCCTGCACACGCTCTTCGAAGCGATGGTCCTCGTGCTCGTGGTCGTGTTCATCTTCCTTCAGAACTGGCGCGCGACGTTGATCCCGATGATTGCGGTCATCGTCTCGCTCGTCGCGACGTTCGCCGTGTTCCCGATGCTCGGGTTCTCGATCAACACGCTCTCGCTCCTCGGGCTGGTCCTGGCGATCGGACTGGTCGTCGACGACGCCATCGTCGTCGTCGAGGCGGTGGAGCACCACATCGAGCACGGCCTGTCGCCGAAGGAAGCGACCTACAAAGCGATGGACGAGGTCTCCGGCCCGGTCATCGGCATCGCGCTGATCCTGTCGTCGGTGTTCATCCCGATGGCCTTCACGGCCGGGATCCAGGGCCGCCTCAACAAGCAGTTCGCGGTGACGATCGCCATCTCGGTCCTGATCTCGGCCTTGAACGCGCTCACGCTGTCCCCGGCGCTGTCGGCTCTGATGCTCCGGCCGCGCAAGGAATCGAAGGGCCCGCTGGGCAAGTTCTTCGGCGCGTTCAATCGCTGGTTCAACCGGGTCACGAACGGCTACGTCAACACCTGCAGCCTCCTGATCCGGCGCGTCGCGATCTCGCTTCTGATCCTTCTCGGCTTCACGATGTTCTCGGGCTGGTTCGGCAAGTCGATCGCGAAGAGCTTCCTGCCGATGGAAGACAACGGCTACTTCTTCCTGAACGTGCAGCTTCCCGACGCGGCCTCGCTCGAGCGGACGACCGCGGTGTGCAAGAAGATCGAGGGCATCCTGGCCCGGACGCCCGGGGTCGAGCACTACAACGGCATCGGCGGATACAGCATGCTGACGAACGCTTCGGCGAGCTACACCGCGTTCTTCTTCGTGTCGCTCAAGCCGTGGGACGAGCGAAAGGAATTCTCCGAGACCGTCTACGGGATGATCCCCGCGATGAATCGCAAGCTGCAACAGGAGATCCCCGAAGCGATCGCCTTCGCGTTCCCGCCTCCCGAGATCGCGGGGCTGGGTTCTTCAGGTGGGTTCTCACTTTTCATACAAGATAAAGGCAGCGGGACGATCGCCTCGCTCGACGGCGCCGTGCAAAAGTTCATGGCCGCCGCCCGGCAGCGCCCGGAGCTGACGCGGCTCGCCACCGTGTTCCGCGCCGGCGTGCCGCAGGTTTATGCCGACGTCGATCGCGACAAGGCGCTCAAGCAGGGCGTTCCGATCAAGGACGTCTTCCAGACGCTCCAGGCGAACCTGGGCGGGATCTTCGTCAACCAGTTCAGCCGGTTCGGGCGCCAATGGCGCGTGTACCTCCAGGCCGAGGGCGACGCACGGACGAATCCCGACGACATCGGCTCGTTCTATGCGCGGAACAACGACGGCAAGATGGTCCCGCTGTCGGCGTTGACGAACGTCCGGCCGATCGCCGGCCCCGAATACACGAACCGGTTCAACCTCTTCCGGTCCGTTCAGGTCACCGGCTCGCCGGCCGGGGGCTACAGCTCGGGCCAGGCGATGGATGCCCTCGAACAGGTCGCACGCGAGACGCTTCCCGCCGGGATCGGGTACGACTGGGCCGACCTGTCCTATCAGGAAAAGCACGCCGGAAGCTCGGCCGCGGTCTTTGCGCTGTCGATCGTCTTCGTGTTCTTGATTCTCGCGGCGCTCTACGAGAGCTGGTCGCTGCCGTTCTCCGTCCTGCTGTCCGTGCCGGTCGCGGTCTTCGGCGCGTTCGGCGGACTTCTCCTCCGGAAGTACGACTTCGACGTCTACGGTCAGATCGGGCTCGTCATGCTGATCGGGCTCGCCGCCAAGAACGCGATCCTGATCGTCGAGTTCGCGAAGATGAAGCACGAGCAGGGGATGTCGATCGTCGAGGCCGCGCTCGACGGGGCCAAGCTCCGGCTGCGGCCGATCCTGATGACCTCGTTCGCGTTCATCCTCGGCTGCGTTCCGCTCGCGATCGCGTCGGGAGCGGGCGGGTTCTCCCGGCGGATCCTCGGCACCGCGGTCATCGCGGGCATGACGGCGGCCACGGGCCTCGCGATCTTCCTCATCCCGGCGCTCTACGTCGTCGTCGAGCGGCTCTCCGGCGCCGAGAAGAAGCATGCGGCCGCTTCGGGTTCGAAGCCGACCGGGGAGCACGCATGATCCGGCGGTCGGCGCTCGCGCTTCTGGCCGGAGGCGTCGCCGCGGCGTGCGCCGTGGGCCCGAACTACAAGCGCCCCGACGTGAAGACGCCCGACGCCTTCTACGCGCAGCCCGGGGCGGCCGAGGCGCGCGCGCTGACCGACGCGCCGTGGTGGCAGGTCTTCGACGACCCGGTCTTGAAGTCGCTCGTGGACGAAGCGCTGGCGAACGGGTTCGACGCGCGGCTCGCGATCGCACGCGTCCAGGAAGCCCAGGCGCGCTACGGCGTCACGCGCTCCGCCTATTGGCCCCAGATCGACTACCAGGCCTCCTACGCGCACGGCCGTCCGTCCGAATTCGTCAGCCCCCAGTCGAACGGACAGGTGGGCAACGAGTACGCCGCCAACGTCAATCTCGCGTGGGAGATCGACCTGTGGGGCCGCATCCGGCGCCTGAACGAAAGCGCCCTGGCCTCGTACCTCGCGACCGAGGAAGCCAAGCGCGGCGTGTATCTGTCTCTCGTCACCTCCGTCGCGGACACGTACTTCGAGCTGCTCGAGCTCGACGAAGAGCTCGTCATCGCGCAGCGGACCGCGCAATCGTTCCAGGACACCTACGACCTCTTCAAGCGGCGGCTCGAAGGCGGCGCCGCGTCGGCGCTCGAGACGTCCCGCGCCGAAGCCGCGCTGGCCGACACGCGCGCCCAGATTCCCGACATCGAGCGCCAGATCGTCGCCAAGGAGAACGAGATCAACCTGCTGCTCGGCCGCGCGCCTCAGCACGTTCCGCGCGGCCGGCCGCTCGCGGAGCAGAGCGCCTCGCCGGAAGTCCCGGCGGGCCTTCCCTCGGCGCTCCTCGAGAGGCGGCCGGACATCCGGGAAGCCGAGCAGCTCCTTCATGCGGCGAACGCCGGCATCGGCGTGGCCGTCGCGAATTTCTTCCCGCAGATCAGCCTGACCGGGCTTCTCGGCGGAGTGTCGGACGACCTCTCCGAGATCTTCGGCACGGGAAAGACCTGGTCGGTGTCGGCCGGACTCCTGGGCCCCATCTTCCAGGGCGGACGCCTGAAGCGCGAGAAAGAAGTCGCCGTCGCGCAGTTCACGCAAGCCAAGGTGCTGTTCGAGCGTGCGGTCACCGCCGGGCTCGCCGACGTATCCACCGCCCTCGTCAGCCGGCAGAAGCTGGTCGAGATCCGCCACGAGTCGACGCGCAGCGTCGATGCGTATCGGGAGGCCGTCCGCCTCGCGAACCTGCGCTACGAATCCGGCCTGTCGTCGTATTTCGAAGTGCTCGACGCGATGCAGCAGCTCTTCCCGGCCGAGCAGAGGCTCGCGCGCGTCGAGCGCGACGAGCTGAAGGCGGTCGTCGAGGTCTACGGAGCGCTCGGCGGAGGCTGGCAAACCGAAGAGGCTGCCGCCGCAAGCCATTGAGGCGCCGTCCGTGATGACCGGCGGAATCCTGGAGCCGATCGAGCGCATCTCCGAAGTCCTGTTCGGCCTGATCATGGTCCTGACGTTCACCGGGACGCTGAACGCCATCGAGGCCGGCCGCGAGGACGTTCGCACGATGCTGATCGGCGCGCTCGGCTGCAACGCGGCCTGGGGGCTCGTCGACGCGGTGATGTACGTGATGGGGTCCGTCGCCCACCGGGGCCGTGGCATCGTGCTTCGAAGACGGCTTCAGGCCGTGAGCGACCGGGACGAGGCCCATCGCTTGATTTCCGGGACGCTGCCCGTCCAGATCGCCGAGGTCCTCTCGGCCGGCGAGCTGGAGCGGATCCGGCAACGATTGACGGAAGCGGCCCCCGCCGATCGCCGGCCCGGGGTGACGGGGCGGGATGCGCTCGGCGCTCTCGCGGTATTCCTGTTCGTTTTCTTCTCGACGTTTCCGGTCGTCGTCCCGTTCGCGTTCATGACCGACGTCGTGCGGGCGCTGCGGTTCTCGAACGGGATCGCGCTCGTCATGCTGTTCGCTCTCGGATGGCGGCTCGGCAGGCTGACCGGTGCCTCGGCGTGGCGTTTCGGCGCCGGCATGCTTCTCCTGGGGGCGGTCCTCGTCGCGATCATCATCGCGTTGGGCGGGTGATGCCGGTGCCGCGCCCTTTGCGAATCTTGGCTTGCGCAATCGTCGTCACGGCCGCGTTTCGCATCCACGCGGAAGAGTCCGGCGCGGAGCGCTCGTGGGATTTCTCGGCATCGCTCTACGGCTACGACGTCCCGGACTCGGAAGACTTTTGGAATCCGAACCTCACCGCGGATCACGGACGGCTCCACCTCGAAGCGCGCACCAACTACGAGGCCGTCTCGTCGACGTCCCTCTGGGCGGGGGCGAACTTCAGCGCGGGGACGAGCTGGGAGTTCCATGCGACGGCGATGCTGGGCGGCGTCTTCGGATCGCTCGAAGGGGTCGCCCCGGGATACAGGTTGTCCCTCGGTCACGAGTGGTTCAGCCTGGCGAGCGAGGGGGAGTACTTCATCGGCGTTCATGCCGAGGACGGGAACTATCTCTACAGCTGGACCGAGGCCGCCGGCTCCCCGGTTCACTGGTTTCGAGCCGGGCTGGCGGTCCAGCGCACGCGCGAGTACGCGAGCGACCTGACCATCCAGCGCGGCGCGTTCGTCGGGTTTACGGTCAAGCGCTTCGACGTCGCGGCGTACGTGTTCAATCTCAGCTGGGAAGACCCGACCTACGTCCTGGCGCTTCGCCTCGAGTTCTGACCGGATCCCGACAACGACTCGGCAGGCAGACGACGATCCGGATTGCGCCGACTCAACCCGAACTACCTACAAATTCGCACTAATACATATGCAAACACATATATAAAGTAAATGTTGTTAGTTAATTTCACACATCGTACAAACCCAGTCGTGGACAGTCGTTACTCATTGGTTCGCATTGGAGAGCGATTGGCCGTTCACCGACGGACGGACTCGGAGGGGGACCGCCCCTCGGAACCGCGACTCACCCTCCGACCGTCCGTCCGGTGAACACTTCGGTTGACGGTCCATCGGCCGGGCGCGTATAGAAGGCCGGCCATGGCCCTCGCCTCGAAAGACGACCGCCAGACGCTGGCGACGATCGCGCGCCGGGAGATGATCGACCGGGGCCTCGAGCCCGAGTTTTCGGGCGACGCCACGCGTGAGCTCCAGGGCATTCCCGGGCCGGCGCCCCCGGACACCGGGGTTCGCGATCAGCGTGGGCTCCTCTGGTGCTCGATCGACAACGACGATTCGCGCGACCTCGACCAGTTGAGCGTCGCCGAGCAAGAGCCCGGCGGCCGCGTCCGCGTGCTCGTCGCCATCGCAGACGTCGACGCCCTGGTCCACAAAGGCTCGGCGATCGACGGCCACGCCGTCCACAACACGACGTCGGTCTACACGCCCGCCGCGATCTTTCCGATGCTTCCCGAACGCCTGTCGACCGGATGGACGTCGCTGAATCAGGACGAAGACCGGCTGGCGATGGTCGTCGACATGGAGCTTTCCGCCGACGGCGAGCTTCTCGCATCGGACATCTACCGCGCCCAGGTGCGGAACAAGGCCAAGCTCGCCTACCACGGCGTCGCCGCTTGGCTCTCCGGGACGGGGCCGGCGCCCCAGCCCCTCGCCGGCGTCGACGGCCTGGCCGACAACCTCAAGATTCAAGACGGCATCGCGCAGACGCTGGCCGAGCGCCGGCACCACCGCGGTGCCTTGAGCCTCGAGAGCATCGAGCCCAAGGCGGTCTTCGACGGCGATGCGCTCTCCGATCTCGTCCTCGATCAAAAGGATCGCGCGAAGCAGATCATCGAGGACTTCATGATCGCGGCCAACGGCGTCACGGCGAAGTTCCTGGACGGCCGCGGCTTCCCGTCCCTGAGACGCGTCCTTCGGTCCCCGGAGCGCTGGGATCGGCTGCGCGAGTTCGTCGCGCGTCACGGCGGGACCCTTCCGGAGGAGCCCGACGCCGCGGCGCTCGAGACGTTTCTCGTGAATCTTCGCCGGGCCGATCCCGTGAAGTTCCCGGATCTATCGCTCGCGGTGATCAAGCTGATCGGGCGCGGGGAATACGCGGTCGATCGCCCGGGGAACGACCCGCCCGGGCACTTCGGGCTCGCCGTCCGGGATTACACCCACTCGACGGCGCCCAACCGCCGCTTCCCCGATCTGATCACGCAGCGACTCCTGAAAGCGGCGCTCGCGAGCGCACCCGTGCCCTACAGCGAGACCGAGCTGGCCACGCTCGCGACGCACTGCACGATGAAGGAAGACGACGCGACGAAGGTCGAGCGGCGCGTGGCGAAGTCCGCCGCGGCGCTGCTCCTGTCGGACCGCCGGGGGCAAACGTTCGACGGCATCGTCACCGGCGCCTCCGACAAGGGCACCTGGGTTCGCATCTTCTCCCCGCCCGTGGAAGGCCGCCTCGAGCGCGGCTTCGAGGGCCTCGACGTCGGTGACAAGCTGCGCGTCCGCCTCGTGCGCACGGACGTCGACAAGGGATTCATCGACTTCGAAGCGGTCTAGGGGCCGCGGGATGAGCGCCCCGGCTCTCACGATCCGCGAAATCGAGCCCGAAGAGTTCGATCTCGTCTGGCCGATCTTCGAAGAGGTCGTTCGCGAGGGAGACGCGTTCGTCCACACGGAGGAGACGACGCTCGAACAGGCGCGGGCCTATTGGTCGGCGCCTCCGGCCCGCGCGTTCGTCGCCGAATCCGGCGGCCGCGTCGCCGGGAGCTCCATGATCCGGCCGAACCAACCGGGGCGAGGTGATCACGTCGCGAACGCGGGGTACCTCGTCGCATCCGAGTTCCGCGGCCCCGGCGTCGCGAGGGCGCTGTGTCTGCACTCGCTCCGCGAGGCACGCCGGGCCGGCTTCCAGGCGATGCAGTTCAACTTCGTCGTCGCGACGAACGCGAGCGCCGTGCACCTGTGGACCTCGTGCGGATTCGAGACGATCGGCCGCCTCCCCGCCGCATTCCGGCACAGGACCCTGGGGTTCGTCGACGTCCTGGTGATGTACCGCCGGCTCGATTTCTAGCGGCCCCCGCGCGCGCGCAGCCTCTCGCCCTCGACCCGATGGAGCCGGGCATCGTCGGCACGCCCGACCCGGTCGAGCGCGGCGGCTAGATTCAGATGCGAGCCCGCATGCGTGGGCTGAGCGCGCAGCGCCGCCTCGAAGTGGGGGATGGCCTCCGACGGGCGGTCGAGCTTGAGGAGCGCGGTCCCGAGGTTGTATTCCGCGAGCACGAAGCCCCGCCTCAGACGAACCGCTTCGCCGAGATGCGCGACCGCTTCGTCGTAGCGGCCCGCCTTGGCGAGCGCGGTGCCCAGGACGTACTGGGCCTCGGAGTGATCCGGCCGCATCGCCACGGCTTGCCGGCGAATCTCGATCGCCTCGTCGATCCGCCCCTGCCGCTCGAGCGCCTCGGCGAGGTTGAGCCGCGGCTCGATGAAATCCGGCTCGATGCGGACGGCCTCGCGGATGTCGCCGACGCCCTCGTCGATACGGCCCTGCTCGATGCGGATCAAGCCGAGGTTGTTGAGCGCCAGCGCGGCGCGCGGGTTCTTGCCGAGGGTGTCGACCCAGAGCGTCTCCGCGTCTCGGTAGATCCGGGACTGCCGGTCCGTGAGCGCGCACAGGACCGCGACGCATAGACCTAAAGCGACGGACGCCGGCCGCATCAGCCCGGAGCGGGTGGCCAGGGTCGCGATCGTCGATGCGCCGAGCGCGATGAGACCGATGCTCGCCAGGTACTGGAAGTGATCGGCGACGAACGAGTACCGCATCGGGAAGACGTTGAAAAACCCGAGCGCTGGGACGAGCGTGCCCGCGAAGAACAGCGTGGCGCAGAGCGGCCCCTTCCCGATCACACGCCGCGCGAGAAACAGCGCCACGATGACCGCGACCGCGGCAAGAAGCGGCAGGTCCTGCCCGAGTGCGCCTGAGTCGACGTGCCAGCGTGGATAGACGAACGTCAACGAGTACGGCCACACGAGCTTGCCGGCGTAAAACCACAACGCGCGGCCGGCCACGAGACAACGCTCGACGGCGCTCAAGCTCCAGGATGCGCCTTCGGCGCCCACGAAGCGCCGCTCGATCCAGGCGGTCGTCAAGCCGAGGGCCAAGCCGACCGTGGCCAGGGGAGCCAGCGGAACGGCGTCGGCGAGCCGGAGGCGATCCTTCTTCCACCACAGCACCAGCAGGAGCGCCGCCGGAAGCGACGCCGTCACCGTCTTGCTCAGCAGGGCGGCCACGAACAGCGCCGTGCCCGCGGCGTAGAACCGCCAGCGCCGGCCCGACGGCGCGGCGCGGTCGTGGTCGATCGCAAGGAATCGCAGGAAGCACGCGCACGCTGCGAGATAGAACACCGTGGACAGGACGTTCTTGCGCTCGGTGACCCACGCCACCGATTCGACGTGAACCGGATGGACGGCGAAGATCGCCGCGGCCCATCCGGCCGCGGACACGGCGAGCCTCCGCAGCACGAAGAAGAGAAGCACCGCTGCCGCGCAGTGCAGAGCGAGGTTGTCGAGATGGAACGCGAGCGGGTTCAGTCCAAACAGATGGCGCTCGAGCCAGAACGTCGTGTGGACCATCGGGTAGTACTGCGGGAGCGCGGTCGGATCCAGCCAGATCGCGCGCAGCCCGGCCGCGCTCGTGAGCGTCGGATTGTCGACGACGTACATGTCGTCGTCCCAGATCCACCCGGCACGGACGAGCGCGGGAACGTACGAGACCGCCGCGAGCGCCACGATCGCGGCGGCAATGAGCGCGGGGGAGAGCTTCGGGCGCGAGGCGCTCACTCCGGATCGGGCGCGAACCAGATGAGCCAGCCGCATCGTGGACACCGGAACGTGACGGTGTCGAGCTTCCGCCGGCCCGAGGTCTTGAGCCCGTGGATGAAGCTTTTCTCGGGCGCGCCTTCGACCCAGTGCGTGATCGAAGGGCGGCCGTTCTGCGCGACGTCGAGCACGAAGCCGTCCTGCATGCGGACGTGGCAGGCGGGGCAGTCGGGGGTCGGTGTCACCGCGATCGTCCTTCCGGGGTCGTCGGCCCCTTGCCGCGCTTCTTGGCGGAAGCCCTCCCGCTCTGCAGCGTGGCGTGACGCAAGAGGAATTCGATCTGGCCGTTCAAGCTACGCAGCTCGTCGTCCGCCCACCGGGCCAGAGTCTCGTACAGCTCCGGATCGATGCGCAGGAGAAACGCCTTGCGCTCCGCCACACGCGCCTCAGTGATAGAGGGAACCGGCGTTGACGACGGGCTGCGTGTTCTGCTCGCTGCACAGCACGACCAGGAGATTGCTCACCATCGCCGCCTTGCGCTCCTCGTCCAGCTCGATCACGCGTTTTTGAGCCAGCATCTCGAGCGCATTCTCCACCATTCCGACGGCGCCCTCGACGATCGTCCTGCGCGCCGCGACGACCGCGGCCGCCTGCTGGCGGCGCAGCATGGCGGCGGCAATCTCCGGCGAGTAGGCCAGGTGGCTCACCCGCGTCTCGACGACCTCGACGCCGGCCTTCTCGAGCCGCTCCTGGATTTCGAGCTTGAGCTGGGTCGAGACTTCCGCGGTGTGGCTCGACAGCGCGACGTCGGTATCGGTGTGCGCGTCGTACGGATATCCCGTCGCCAGGTTCCGCAGGGCGGCCTCGCTCTGGACGTGCACGTAATTCTCGTAGTTGTCGACCTGGAACGCCGCCTCGGCGGTGTCGACGACCTTCCACACGACGACGGCGGCGATCTCGATCGGATTGCCGCGCCTGTCGTTCACCTTGAGCTTCCCGGTCTCGAAGTTGCGCACCCGGAGCGAGATCGACCGCTTCGAGTAGAACGGGTTGGCCCAGCGCAGCCCCGGCTCGCGCGCGGTGCCTCGATAGGCGCCGAACAGCTGGAGCACGCGGCCCTGGTTGGGGCTGACCGTGAACACGCCGCACAGCAGCACGATGAAGACGACGATCGCTCCGGCCGCCGACAGGATCTGGGGCACCTCGCTCCGGCGCGCGGCGGCGACGAGAAAGCCGATCGAGCCGATGACGGCGACGATCAGGCCGGCCAGAACGGGAATCCCGGAGACGGCGTCACGCTTCAACTCTCGGATCATGGTCGAGCCTCCTTCGACGGACATAGCAGTATGATATCACTCTGATGTCAGCCGTCAAGGAGGCCCCGATCAAGGCCCCGCCGCGGCCTCGGCGACGGTCGTCGCCGGGGGAAGGAGGGCGTCCGCACGGGCCGCGCGCGTGGCATTCAGGTTGTGCATGCCCGCGCCGAGCTGGACGATGCCGTACGACATGAGCCAGGCGCCGGTGGCGCGGCCGCCGTGGCGCTTCGTCGCGCGGGCGATCAGAAGCGCGAAGCCGATCTTGACCGCAGACCCTCGGACCAGGGTCCGGTCGGGATCGCGGGAGCCGTTCATCAACGGGTTGCTCTCGTTCAGGCCCGCATCCAGAGCGCGCTTCGTCGTGTAGAGATCGAACAACGCACCGACGACGTAGACCGCATAACCGGCCCGCTTCCAGGCTCGACCGCCGTCGTCCGGCCGGTAGGGCAGCTCGATCCCAACCGGCTCGAGCGGAACGAACTCGCCCGTCCAGCTCGACCGGTCGTCCGCGGCGCCCGCCGGTTTCGGGGCGGCTCCGGCGAACACGATCGCCGCGACGATCCACCAGTGCGGTGCGCGCATGGTCCACCTCGAAGGCGTTCCGAGCGATGCCCTTGCATCGCCGATGTGCCCCGCTTCGAGCTCGACCCGACGGAGTGTCAGAGAGCAACGCTGGTGCCAGCGTCGTCACCGACCGGCGCGCGATTTTGTCGTCTCAGACTGCGACGGCGACGCATTTGTGCACGCCGCAGGAAAGGTTGGCTCAATCCCGGATGGTCGCCCGGCTCTCGAGCGGCGAAGCCAGCAGGCTCATCAGATCGTCGTAGTTGATCGGCTTGACCATATGCCGGTCGAAGCCCGCTTCCTTCGAGCGCCGCCGGTCGTCGTCCTGTCCCCAGCCCGTCATCGCCACGATCATCATCGGACGCCCCCAGTCCCGGCTGCGGATCTCGCGGCAGACGTCGTAGCCGTTCATCTTCGGGAGCCCGACGTCGAGAAGGATGACGTCGGGGCGGAACTCCTCGGCGGCCGCGACGGCCGCAACGCCGTCGTGCGCGACGTGCGTCTCGTGGCCCGAGATGCGAAGCAGGGTCGACAGCGACGAAGCGGCATCGGGGTTGTCGTCCACGATCAGGATCCGCCGGGGCGGCGCTTCGGTCGTCATCTTGGGCTCCTCTCGTCGTTCTTCCATACCGTAGACGAGCACGGGGAGGCGGACCGAGAACTCGCTGCCGCTTCCCAGTCCGTCGCTGCGCGCAAAGATCCGGCCCCCTTGCATCTCGACCAGGCGCCGCGCCAGCGTCAAGCCGACGCCCAGTCCGCCGCGCGCGCGCTCCAGCGTGCGGTCGAGCTGGGCGAACGGCTCGAAGACGGCGTCGAGCTGGTCGGGTGGCATCCCGATTCCGTAGTCTCTCACGCGCACGACCACGTCGGGGCCCGCGCGCTCCGCGGTCACGGTGATGCGCCCTTCGAGCTCGCTGAACTTGCACGCGTTGTTCACGATATTCCCGAACGCCTGGGCGAGGCGCACGGCATCCGCGTCCAAGTAGACGGGCTCCGGCGGCACGGACAGCTCGACGTGAAGGCACAGGCGCTCGATGAGGGGGCGGCAGACCTCGATCGACTGCTCGAGGATCGACCACAGCTCGATGGGCTGCCGTTTGAGCTCCATGCGGCCTCGCGTGATGCGGCCGACGTCGATCAGATCGTCCACCAGACGCACCAGATGCGTGAGCTGTCGCTCCATGATGCGTCGCGCTTGCTCCAGCACGGCGTCGTCGTTGTCGGACCGTCGCGCGATGGTGAGGGCGTGACTCAATGCGGCGAGCGGGTTCCGCAGCTCGTGCGCGAGCATGGCGAGGAATTCGTCCTTGAGCCGGTTGGACTCCTTCATCTCGGTGAGGAGCGCGAGGATCCGTTCCTCCGCCCGCTTTTGACCCTGGATGTCGCGAGCGATCTTCGACGCGCCGACGATCGCGCCGGATTCGTCGCGAATCGGGGAGATGGTCAGCGAGACCTGGACCTCATGTCCGTCGCGGTGGACGCGGACGGTCTCGAAGTGCTCCACACGCGACCCGGCTCGAATGCGGGCCGAGATCGCATTCTCTTCGTCCAGGCGGTCGGGGGGAATGATGAGCGCGATGTGGCGGCCGACCGCTTCCTCCGCGCTGTAGCCGAACAGGTGCTCGGCGCCCGCGTTCCACGTCTGGATGACCCCGTCCGTCGTCTTGCTGACGACGGCGTCGTTCGTCGAGTCCACGATCGCCGCCAGCATCCGGCGGGCCGCCTGGGGTTCGAGCGGGATCGGCTCGGGGCGCACGCGCGTGCGCTCGCCCGTCGCTCCATCTTCGCGCGGCTGAAGCTCCGGAGTCATCGTACGAAACCCTACTGCTTCGCCGGGCCGCGCGCGATGGGGTAAATCCCCTAGGCTCGATCTGCGGCGCGATCCCCTCGCTGTTAGGCTCGATCGTGAGGGTGGACGCATGGACCGGCAGAGCGGACACGGCCTGACCATCGCGGGATGGCTCCTCGTCGCGATCGGCGGAGCGGCGATCGCGCGCTCCGGGAGCCTCCACCACGAGAAGTTCCCGAAGCCGACGGCCGAGCAGCGCCTCGACATGATCCGTCGCGCCCGCGTGTTCGAGCCGAGCGACGTCGCAACGAAGGACCTCTACGCCGGGCCACCCGGCCGGCTTCCGTTCGGTCCCGGCGACGAGATCGATTGCACGTTCTATCCCAAGCAGATGACGGGACGGTCGGAGAAGTTCTCGTGCCGGCTCGACGACGGCACGATCGTCAAGGTCAAGTACAACGGGATCGGGCCTTACAAGGAAGTGTTCGGCGAGGTGCTCGGCACGCGCCTGTTCTGGGCGCTCGGCTTCTATGCCGACCGGATGATCCCGGTCGAGGTGACCTGTCACGGATGCCCCGAGCGGCCTTGGGACTATGTGAGCCGGTCGACGCTGCTCCCTCACGACGACAAGGGACTGATCGCGAAGCTTCCGGAGGAGGCTCACGCCGGTACCCATCGGTTCCCGCTCGCAGCGATCGAAGACCCGGTCGACGCCGCGACCATCGAAGAAAAAGATCAACAGGGCTGGGACTGGAAAGCTCTCGATCTCGTCGATCCGTCGCGAGGCGGAGCGTCCCGCGCGGAGATCGACGCCCTCAAGCTGCTGAACGCGTTCGTGCAGAACGCCGACAACAAGGCGAAGCAGAACACGCTGGCCTGTCCCCAGGACGCGATCGACGGCGATCGGAACGGGACGGCGACGTGCGAGCGGCCGATCCTCTACGTCGACGACCTGGGCTCGGTCTTCGGCGCCGGCGGATTCACGACCGGCGGACCCGGCCGCATCGACTACGTCGGCTGGCGGTCCCGCAAGGTGTGGCGCGACGACGCGCATTGCCGCGCGCGTCTGACGTCGGTGGGCGGCGTGTTCCGCCGGACGACGCTCAAGGACCCCGTCATCGGCGAGGCCGGGCGGGCCCTGCTCGCGGCGCAGCTCGATGCGCTGTCGGACAAGCAGATCGCCGATCTCTTCCGCGTCGCGCGCGTGGAGGCGCTCCACGAGACGTTTCTGGACGAGACCCGGCGCGTTCGCGAGGTCACCATCGACGACTGGGTGGCGCTGTTCAAGAAGAAGCGCCGCGAGATCACCGAGCACGCGCGCTGTCCGGACCGGTGACGCTCACCCGGCGGCCTTCTCCTTCTCGTGGGGCCCGCCCGTCTCTTCCGCCATGGCGCGGGGTCCGGCCCAGTCCGTCTCGAACACCTGCAGGAGCTGGCGCGTCACCGCCGGGTTGCTGACCAGCAATCCGAACTCGCGCCGCCGGTCGAGCTCGATGGCGCGCAGGCTCTGGCTCCCGACGAACGCCCGGGTGCCGTCGCGGATGATCGCGCGGACGTGGAGCCGATGCACCGAAGGTTTCCGGACCACGACCGTGTCGATCGTTCCCTTCATCGTTCCGATGATCCGGATCTTCACGCCCCGGCGCGCCCGCTCCTTCAGGATCCTGAGCATGGCGGGGTCGTGGACCTTGACGTCGTAGATGGCCAGCTCTTTCCGGGCGCCCGCGAGAAAACGGCCGAGCTGATCGCGTGCGGTCTCGGGGCTGACGACCAGGTTCGACCTCGCGGGAACGTAGGGCTGCCGCGTCGTATCGGCCTCGAACAGCTTCTGCGCCTCCTTGACGGTCTTCAGGTCCCGCGTGGCGATGCCGAAGCTTCGGCTCTTCGCGATGTCGAGCTTCGTGAAGTTGAATCCGAAGACGTAGAGCGCTTGGTCCGCGATCATGTACTTGCCGTGGTACCGCAGCAGCTCGTCCGATGTCCTCGTGACCATCACGCCCGAGGCGAGCAGGCGCTGCTCGAGCTTCCTCAGGTTCGCCTCGCCGCCCGTGTTCGTGTGGGCGATCAGCGCCCGAACCTTGACGCCCCGGACGACCGCAGCGGCCAGCGCAGCTTCGATTTCCTTGCGATCGAGACGGAAGATGCTCACGTCGATCGACGCGCGGGCGCGCCGGATGGCCTGGACGACCGGTCCGACACCGGCTTCCGGTTGAACGATCGCCTTCACGAGGGCTCCGCCTGAGGGCGGCGCTCGACGATCCCCGAATCGACCACCTTGCCCTCGCGGGAGATCGCGTTGAAGGTGAGGGTGTCGCCCGAGATCTCGACCGCGAGGAACACGTTGTCGGTGTCGAAGCCCTTCGCGGTGAGCGGCGAGCCCTTGTGGATGTCGCCGAACGCGAGCTGGCCGCCCGAGCCGACGACGAAATGCACGATCCCGTGCTGCGGCTTGATGCGCTCGTAGACGTGATCGTGTCCGGTGAACGCGACGCTGACGCCGTATTTCACGAAGAGCGGCTCGAGCGTCTCACGGAGCTTCAGATCGGAGCCGTGCCGGCCGCTCGAGGAATAGAGCGGGTGGTGAAAGACCGCGATCTTCCACTTCTCCGTCGAGTCCTTGAGTGCCTTCTCGAGCCACGCGATCTGCTCCGGAACCGGGTAGGTGCTGTCCAGCATGAAAAAGCGCACGCTCTCGGACGGCGCCTTCAGCGTGTAGTAGAGCTGGCCATCCATGTTGAACTGCTTGTAGTAGCGCTGCTCGCGGGCGTCGTGGTTGCCGAGCGTGCCGTAGAACTTGATCTTGGCGTCGAGCATCGGCTTGTAGGGATCCTCGAACTTGCGCTTGAAGTCCTGAGGCCGCTCGGAGCCGTACAGGTTGTCGCCGACCGTGATGACGAAATTGACCTTGAATCCTTCGCAGAGCTTCGCCATCTGCGCGGCCAGCTCGTACTCGCCGCTTCCCGAGGTCCCGAAATCGCCGAGCACGGTGAACTTCAGCGATCCCTTCTTGTTCGGAAGCGGGACGACGCCGTCGGCCGTGCCGGGGGCGAGGACGGTGGCCGGGCCGGCCGGGGCCGGCGACTGGCCGCGGGTCGCGAGCACCGCGCAGGCGGCCACGATCGCGATCGACATGAGCCGGCGCACGGACATCGTCGACCCTCCGCGCGAGGCGCTACGGAAGCACGTTCTCGGTCATGTCCACGACGATGTGGGCATGCGTGTCGAGCAAGACGAGCTTCTTTCCGATGAACCGATATTCCAGATCCTCTTCGAGCTTCGGCAGCGTCTCCAAGACCTGGGGTGGCATCGTCGACAGCGGAACCTTGTCCGGGTAGCGATCGTTGATCTGAAGCGCCGGAACCCCGGGATTCTCGTCCATGATCGAATTCTCGATCGCCTTGCCCTGCCCCTTGAGCAGCGCGTCGATCATCCGGCGAACGATGCTCTGCATGCCGGGAGTGAAGAAGTCGCCGCGCTTGGCCCCGGCACGCTCGGATTTGATCAGCCCGCCGAGGGCGCGCTGATTCTTGTCGATGTCCTGAGGGGTCGCTTCCTTCGAAAGCTTGGGAAGCGTCGCCTCGAGCTTCCGGTGCAGCGCGAGGTAGTCCTTGAGCCGGGCCTCGAACCCTTGGATCGCGTTCGCATCGGCCTGGCTGATCGGCGCGGCCCGGCGATGGATGGGCGTCGTCGACGGCTTCGCATCCGCCGCCGGGGCGATCGTCGCCGCGGTCACCGCGGCTGCGGCCGCCATGAGTCGAACCATGTTCGGCATCACGGATCTCATCCTAAGCGGGCCCCGGCCTTGTCGCACACGGCGTCGACGCCGTCACGCGGCGGCGTCAAGCAAGTCCTCGAAGAGGTCGCGGTACTGGATGGTCGCCCGCCGCAGGTCCTCGGTCCGGACCGTGCCGCTGCGCGCCGCGAGCGCGATGGCGTGCGCTTCCCGGTAGTTGTGGACGAAGCGCGGGTGATCGACGGAGAGATCCTCGGCGCGGCGCTCGAATTCCGCGACCGGATACCCGCGCGCGCGCATGACCTCTTCGAGGAGGGCGTCCGCTCGCGATACGGCGCCGACCGGATCGTCGACGAACGCGGCCTGCGTGTCCTTCCAGCGATCGGCGAACCGATCCCGGTCCCTCGTCGTCAACGGATGGATGTCGAAGGCCGCCACGCGCTTCTCGCGCGCGAGCAGCTCCGCTTCGGCGCGCGACCGGCCGCCCTTGGCGTCGATCACGCGATCGTATTCGCCGCCGAATGCCTTCTTGAGATGCTCGGATCGGCGGGCACGAGCCGCCAGCCACAGGATGATCGCCGCAACGGCGATCGCCGATGCCACCACGAGGACGATGCTGGTCGTCTGCATGGCAAGTCTCCTTTCTCGAGCGGATGCCGCGAGAGACGATGAGGCGATGAGGCGCGGCGAGGGGGAGGGTCTAGCGTCTTTCGTAGACGGACTTTTTCACGACGTGCTTGCCCGCGGCATCGGTCCCGGAGAGCGTGGACGTTTGCACCGCTCCATCGGGGGACACCGCGACGCGGCCGGTCAAGTCGGGCCGGCCCTTTTTCTTGACGGTGGTCAGCAAGGTGAGCGCATCCACCGGCTTGTAGGCGCGTGTATCGGCCGTCGGGTCTCCGGTGACGGGGTAGTCGTTGCCGTCGAACTGCCCGGTCCATTCGCTGTGCACCGGCTTCCCGTGTCCGTCGACCCCATCCGAGACGATCTTGATCTTGTCGCCCGCCTCCGAGACGACGATTTTCGAGATCTTTCCCCACGCGGGATCGGGCCGCGATTTTTCTTCGATCAGCGCCCAGGTCCCGGTGTGGACGTTGAGCGGCGCCGCGGCAAAGACGTTGAGCGGGGCCGCGAGAACGATCCCGATGAGGAGCTTTTTCATGCATGCATCTTACCTGCTTTTCAGATCGCCGCGCGCGTCGGTTGCGAAAAGGCGAGCGAACGCGGTGCCGTCCGGAAGAACTCGGCGGCGTCGTCCTGCTCGAGCCGTCTCGCGGTGAGGTCGTAGCCGAGTCGCATCAGGCGGGACGTCGCCCGCCACTCCATCGAGCCCTGGACGTACATGTCGCGGCGCCGCGGACGGAGGACGAGCACCTTGACATCGGGCGTCGCGAGAGCGGCGTAGGCCAGCGCCAGCGCGGCGCGCGACGCGTGTTCGATGCGCTGGCACTGCGTCAGGATTGCGTCGAGCGTCCGGCACGCGAGCGGCGGGCGCTGGGGAGCGATCGGATCGACGGCCAGCACGTGCGTGGCGCCGGCCTCCGTCGCGATGTCGAGACGGAGGGGCGAGCCGAGGGCTCCGTCCACGAACCGACGCGAGCCGATCGTCATGGGGCCGAAGACCGGCGGGATCGCGCAGGATGCGGCGACCGCTTCGGTGATCGTCGCCGTCTCCGTGCCTTCGGTTCCGAAGATCACCTCTTCGGAGTCGTCGACGTCGATCGCGGAGATGAACAGCGGTTTGCGGAGATCCGAGAAGGAATTGGACAGGCGCATCGCGTCGAAGACCTCGCGCAGTCCTCGTTCGAAGCGGCGAATGCGGGACTTGCGAAGCCCAAAGATCGAGGGCGCGAGATCCGAGTGCGAGAAGTAGTCGTACAGCGTGCGCGCGGCGACCCCCTGCGCCAGGAACGATGCCACGAGGGCCCCCGCGCTCACGCCGACGAAGATGTCCCATTCGGTTCGGCCGTCCCGGTCGGGGAGGCGGTCTTCGACGGCGGTCAGGGCGCCGATCTCGTACGCGGCGCCGAGAACTCCGCCTCCGGCCAGACACAGCGCTCGTCGTGTTGTCATGGCATTCACCTCCGTGCCCCTACGGCTCGGTCGGCCTCCGTTCGAGCTCAGAAGCGGATGGCCGCGTCGATCCGGGCGACGAGCGGCTTCACGTCGGTGGCGATCGTGCCGTCGCTGGTCTGAAGATCGACGTTCAGGTATTTGAGTCCGGTCGAGATTGCAAAGTGCTTGCCGATCCCGAAGTCGAGACCGAGGCTCACGCCCCAGTTGTGGGCGCTGTCGGTCTTGAGGTCGCCCGACGAGCCCGTGATCGTTCCGCCGGTCGCGTTCAGGTGGATGTCTCCCCAGTTCACCCAGGTGTAGGACGGGCCGAAGTAGAAATCGACGACCTTCGTCGGGATGACGTGGAAGTTCACGGTCGCCGTGAGCGGCGAAAACGTCGTGTCGCCGATCGTGGAGCCGCCGAACTTGACGTCTTGATCGGCGTTCACGTAGTCGAGCTCCACCCCGACGACCTTGCCGCGGCCCTCGACGCCGAGGTTCCAGCCCACGTGATCCTCCGACTTGATCGTGTCGGTGACCGTGCCGAGCGTGATGTCGGAATCCTGCATGGGGGCGACGTACGCCGGCCCCGCGTAGATCTTCACGTGCGTGTCCTGCGCGCGAGCCGAGGGGACGGTGGCGATGACGGCCGAGCAAACCGCAATGGTCCAGATCGGGTTCTTAGCCATGATCGTGGATCTCCTTTCGTCAAGGAACGATCGAACGTCATCACTCGGATCGCAAAGATCGTACCCGCGCGAATTTCTACGCGTCGTCGGGGATTTCCCGCAACGACGACGAAGGAAACCGCGAGCGTCGGAGCCGCGCCATTCAATATTGGATGCTGCGCCCATCGTGAACTCTTTCCCCCCGCATGTCGCAATTCCCCGCCCGCTCGCGGGCGGTGCATGAGAAATCCCACGATCCCGCGCTCGATGTGCGATGGCACCGCGGTTGCTGACTGTCCGGGTGACCGGAGGAGGTTTTCTTTGAGGGGAGAAAGGTGAGGATCGATGATGCGATTCCTCAGAAACGTAGCGCTCGCAGCACTGGTCGTTGCATGTCCCATCGCGGCGGACTCTCTGTCGTCCGCGCAAGCCGCGGTCGGCGTGTCCCTGAATCTGTTCTATTCGGATCTGAGCCCGCACGGGGACTGGCTCGTGTCCGCGCAGTACGGCCGCGTCTGGCAGCCGCACGAATACCGGACGGGCTGGAATCCTTACTACGACGGGCACTGGGAATGCAGCGATGTCGGCTGGACATGGTTGTCCGACTACAGCTGGGGTGAGATTCCCTACCACTACGGCACCTGGGTACTCGACCCGATGTACGGCTGGGTCTGGGTGCCGGGGTACACGTGGGCCCCGTCGTGGGTCGTCTTCCGGACAGGGCCGGACTACATCGGATGGGCGCCCGTGCCCGTCGGGTTCTCGATCGGCATGTCGATCACGCCGCGCGAGGACCCCAACCTGTTCGTCTTCGTGGGAGCCGGCGACTTCCTGGCTCCGCGCATTCGAACGCGCGTGGTCCCGGTCGAGACGCGCGGCGCGATCATCGCCCGCACGCAGGTCGTCAACAACATCACGGTCGAGCAGAACATCGTCGTGAACCGTGGTCCCGACGTGCGGACGGTGGAGCGCGTGACCGGCCGGCGGGTGGACGTCCGGCCCGTCGAGCAGCTGATGCCGCGCGTCGCGCCGAGCGGACAGAGAAGCCTGGCGGACCTCCGCGTGACCTCGAGCGCGGGACGGATCCGCGCGGCCGAGCCCGTCGCGGCGTCTCAGCCCGCACCTCCGCAGCAACGCACCGGTGAGCGGCGCGAGCCGCAGATCCCGCAGCGGGAGCAGCAGCAACTTCAACAGCAGCGCCCGACCATCGACGAGCGCGCGCCGGCGCAGCAGCGCCCGGTGGAGCACCGGTCGATGGAGCAGCGCCAGCAGTACGAGCGCGAGCGGCAGGCTCAGCAGGAGCAACCGCGGCCACAGGCACAGCCACAGGCGCATCCGCAGCCGCAGCCACAGCCACAGCCACAGCCACAGCCGCAAGCGCAGCAGCATCAGCAGCAACAGCGGCAGCAGGGACAGCCGCAGCACCAAGATGCCAAGTCCAAGGGCCAGCCCCAGAAGGACAAGAAAAAGGACAAGGGGCAGCAGCCCGACGATCAGAAGAAGCAGTGATCTCGTGAGTTGACGACACTCCCCGGCGGCGCCTCGTCCGAGGCGCTGCCGGGGTTCCCGCCCGGCATTTCTCCCATCCAGTCAGCAGCGTGGAGGCTAGCGATGAGCACGATGCCGATGCCCGAAGTGTCGCTCCCGGAATCGCAGGACGAGATCGCCGTCACCCGGAAGCGTCTGGCACGCGAGCGCCGCGGTCAGTACATAAAAGCGATTCTCACCGGCGCGATCATGGCCATGCTCGGGATGGTCAGCCTCGGACGGTGGATGCGGCACAACGAGGCCGAGCTGCGAGCGCGTGCCGGCGACCTCACGGCGTCGGCGCGAATCCAAGTCATATCGAACGTACCGAGGCGCCCGACGACCCTGTTCGCGCGATTCGTGACGCTGTTCGAGCCGAAGCCGGAGCCGCGCTCGATCTAGGGGAGAACGAGCCCTTCGCGAATGGCGTAGCGCACCAGGCCCGCGGCATTGTGGACGTCGAGCTTCTTCATGATGCGCACGCGGTGCGATTCGGCCGTCTTGACGCTGATGCCGAGCGCGGTGGCGATCTCCTTGGTGGCCTTCCCGTCGACGACCAGGTTCAACACCTCGCGCTCGCGCGACGTCAGCGCGTCGTTTCGGGTGTCGAGGTTGTCGATGGTGTCGCGGATCGCGCTGCGGGACATGCTCGAGCCCAGATAGACGTTGCCGCGGGAAACGGCCTCGATCGCCTTGAGCAGCTCTTCCGCCGGGCGGCTCTTCAGGACGTAGCCCGACACGCCCGCGCGAATGGCCTCCGAGAGATACCGGTGCTCGTCGTACATGGTCAGGACGATCGTCGACGTGCGCGGTGACACGCGCCGGATCTCCCGCGCACAGTCCGTGCCGCCGAGGAGAGGCATCCCGAGATCGAGGATGGCGATGTCCGGTTTGTGCTGGACGCACAGCTCCAAGGCCTGGACTCCGTCGGCGGCTTCACCGACCAGCTGGTGGCCGGCGCGCTCGAGCAGCATCCGCAATCCGTCACGGACGATCACGTGATCGTCCGCGATGACGATTCGGCGTGTCATCAGCATCCTATGCTCCCGCCATCCGTCCAGAGGGTGGCATACCGGGTCAGCTCCGCGCTGGTTCCCAGCTCGAGTTTTTCCTTGATGTGCTCGCGGTGCGCCTGCACGGTCTTGACGCTGATCCCCAGCCGCTCGGCGATGTCGGCGACGGAATAACCGCGCCCGAACATCTCGAAGATCTCGAGCTCGCGGTCGGACAGCGTCTCGAAGATCGGAACGCCTTGCCGCGACGTCGCGTGCACGCCGGCCGCACGCCGCACCAGACGCTTGGTGACTTCCTGGCTCAGGGCGATCTCGCCGCGGAGCACCTGGCGGATCGCCAGGATGAGCTGCTCGCTCGGAGCGCTCTTGCTGACGTATCCCTGCGCTCCGGCCCGGATCGCCCTCTCTGCGAAGAGCGTTTCCTCGCGCATCGACACGATGAGGATCGGAACGTCCAGGCCCTGCGTGCGGATCTGCCGCACCAGGTCGATGCCGCTTCCTTCTTTCAGGGACAGGTCGGCGAGGATCAGGTCGATGTCCCCGCCGGCGAGGATCGCCATGGCCTCGGCCGGGGTCGCCGCCTCGCCGGCAACGCGAAGGTCCGGCTCGCGGTGAACCATGTCGATGATGCCGCGGCGGACCAGCGGATGATCTTCGACGAGAAGGAGGCGCGTGAACTTGGCCGCGGGCTTCTCGTTCGGGGTGGTGGCTCGCTTGGTCATCCGCAGGTCGCCTGTGCCTATAGAGAATACGTCCCGCGGGGGCCCCGGGGAATAGGTCGAATTCCTAATCTGGCCTGCGGGTTAGACCCCATGGACGACGGCCGGCTTGGACCGTACGATTCCCGTCGGCAGGATTCGCCCCAGCCACCCCGGATGCCGGACGCCGCCACACCCAACCCCTCGTGGCCGTCCGGTCTCCGGGGTGGGCGTTGATATAAACTCGAAACCTCCCGGACAATCATCGCCTTCGGAGCGGTCTTGGCGATCAAGAAGAAATCGGTGCGCAAGGCGAAGCGCAAGACGCGCGCCCGAGCGGAGCGCAAAGCGCCACGAGCGAAGAAAAAAACCAAGCTCCGGACCTCGAAGGCCGCCCTTCGGAACGACGATCTCGACAACGTCCTCCGCAGCACCGATCTGGCGGTGATCTTTCTCGACCGTCATTTCCGCATCAAGTGGTTCAGCCCGGCGATGACGTCCCTGCTGAGCCTGCTCCCGGCCGACGTCGGCCGCCCGCTCGGCGATCTGGCGCGCCGGTTCACCGACCCCGACCTGCTCCCGGAATCCGAGCGCGTGCTTCGGGACCTGTCTCCCGCAACGCGCGAGATCCAGACGCACGAGGGCCGCTGGTATCTCCGGCGCCTGCTTCCGTACCGGACGCGGGACGATCGCATCGACGGCGTCGTCATCACGTTCACCGACGTCACCGCGGTCCGGCACGCGGAGCTCGAGCTCGAGCAGAAGGCCGAAGGGCTCGAGATCCGCGTCGCCGAGCGGACCGCGCTCCTGAAGCTGCTCCAGGACGTGGCCGAGGCCGCGAATCAGGCGCCGAGCGTGGACGAGGCGGCCCACGCCGTGCTCAAGCTGCTGTGCGTGCAGGCCCATTGGGCGTTCGGTCACGCGTGGCAGATCGACGAGTCGCCCGGCGTCGTCATCCCGACCGACATCTGGTACGTGGCGCCGGGGAACGATTTCCAGTCGATGATCGAGGACACGATGCGCGCGACGCTCGGCAACGGCGACGACGTCGTCCAGCGCACCATCCGGAGCGGCGAGCCGCAATGGGCCGAGGACGCGCAGGCCACCGCGATCGTCCGCCCGGCGCTCGCGCAATCCGGGATCCGCGTGCTGGTGACGATTCCCGTGTTCGTCCAGGCGCGGCCGGTGATGGTGCTCGAGCTGGGCGCAATGCAGTCGAAGCCGGCGCCGCTGTCCAAGGCCAACTTCGCGGCCACGCTGACGAACGTCGGCATCCAGCTCGGCCACGTCATCGAGCGTCAAGTCCTCGAAAAGCACGTCGCCGATCAGGCGGATCGGGAGCGGCGCACGGTGGGCCAGGAGCTTCACGACACGGTGGGCCAATCGCTCGCGGCTCTCGGAATGACGACGGGCGAGCTGCTCCATCGGCTGGGAGACGACCGGTCGCCGCACGCCGCGTTCGTCGCGAACGTGCGGGACGGCATCGAGTCGGCGAAGAACGAGCTGCGCAACGTCATCCGCGGCATGCTGCCCGTCGAGTTCGACGGGTACGGTTTGATGAACGCCCTGCTCGATCTGACGGAGCGGGCCGAGCAGTCGTTCGGCACGAAGTGCCGCTTCGTGTGCGACGATCCCGCGCGCGTCGGAATCGACGACGGGTTCGTGGGCGCTCAGCTCTATCGGATCGCGCAAGAAGCGGTGAGGAACGCCGTCTCGCACGCCGGCGCTACGGAAGTGGTCGTCGAGCTGCGCGGGAAGGACAAGCTCGAGCTCGAGGTCCGCGACAACGGCAACGGCGATTGGTCCAAGGGCTCGGACGGCAGCGGCGTTCGCATCATGCGCTACCGCGCGGACCTGATCGGAAGCCGGCTGGACGTCACGATCGAGCGAGGCGCGGGCACGAGCGTCCAGGTGGCGCTGCCACGCCGCTTCCGCCCCCGCTGACGGGGAGGGAGCGCGTCAGGGGCCCCAGGCCATCGCCCGGGGCCCGATCGATGTCACAGCTTCGCGATGGCGCTGATCCCTTGATGGTCGCCCTTGTCGTTGTCCATGCAGGTCGCGGTGACCTTGTCGCCCGGCTTGAGCTGCTTGGCTTGCTCGATCGCCTTGCCGGTCAGGGGCGCGGTGTGGTTCTCGCCCGATTCCTCCTTGATGGTGATCGTGTTGGCCTTCGGATCGATCGACACGACCTCGGCGCGAATGTCGTGCGTCTTGCCCTTCATCTCGACGGCGTTCATACCCGCCGGGGGATCGTCGGCCCGGGCGGCGGCCGGAATGGCGCACGCCAGGACGAGGATCGACACAACCGCAAGGATCGACGTGGATCTTTTCATGGCTTCCTCCGTTGTCCCGCTGACGGGATCGGTGTGTGCAACTCCAGTGACGCGAGTCGCGTCCAGCCGGGGTGATTGCAACGGGCTCGCCACGCGGCGCGGCTCCGGAAAGGTGGCGAATTACACGGTGGACGGGCGTTCTCGCAGTGTGACCGAGTGTTTCTTGGATGGACGGAATTACACCGTCACCGCTCGACGGTGACCGTGTAGCGGCGCAGAAGGCGCCCGTAGAACGACTCGCGCGCCTCCTGCTTTCGGGTGTTCTCCCAGTCCCGGAGGACGGCGGCGCGCACGTCGCGGAGCACGGCCGGGCGGCCTTCGACGCGGCGGACGAGGCGCACGACGTGCGCGCCGAGCCCAGAGGGGATCGGCCCGGTCCATCGCGCGGCGGGGAGCTGATCGACCGCGCGTGCGAAGCTCGGGCCGAACGCTTTCGCGATCTCGCCCAGAGGCTCCGCCTCGTACGTGTGAGGCAGCAACAGCGGATCGCCGTAAGCGTCGAGATCGATGGGGGCGCTCGCGTTCTGCAGTCGAGTGGCGAGCGCTTCGGCATCGGCCCGGAGGCGATCGCCGTGCCGTGTGGGATCGAGGAAGATCTGCTCGAACGTCAGCCGGGAGTCTTCTCGAAAGCGATCCTGATGCGCCTCGAGCCAACGCGTCAGCTCCGTGTCGGTCGGCTCCGCAGCGGAAGGCTGCGCGTCGGCCGACAGCTCCATCATCTGCCGCAGGCGCCTCCGGATCACGACGTCGTCCTGGCCCAAGCCGAGGACCCTCGCTTCGCGCGCGCAGATCTCGTCGCGGACGTAAGACGAAGCGAGGTCGTCGAGCTCGCTGGCGCTGGGCGACCGCTGCCACATCTGCTCGAAGTCGGAGGCCAAGCTCCGCATCCGGGAATGCGTCACCACGATCTCGTCCGGTTTCGCCGAGGACCGGCCGGGGATCAGCGCGTGCGCGCCGAACAGCGCGACCGTCAGGATCAGGAAGGTGACGAGCGGTTCCCGGGCCGGCCGCGCGGTCATCGAACGGTCAGCGGGACGGCGTATACCAGATCGGGGAGGTGTAGGCCCGTTCCTGCGTCGTCATCGGAACCTCCGGCGGCATCTTCACGTCGAACCGCCTGGCATCGTATGCGGTCCAGCGCGGCGTCGGGATCTCGATCACGCGCGCGTAATAGAACGCGCGGAGCGCGGGGTCGAACGAGGGATCCTTCCAGACGGTGATCAGCTCCGGATCGCCGATCGTGTTGGTCCAGACCGCGTTCGCGACGTCGACGGTGTTGCCGACCGGCGGCAGCTTGCCGTTGCTCCCGATCTTGCGCTTGTCGCTGTTGCCCCAGACGACGTCGTACACCTTTTCCTGGACCGCGCCCTTGGCGTCGAGCCAGCCCTTGACGATCTGGATACGATCGAGATTGCCTCCCATCGGGTCCTTGAGCGCGGCGACGAGAAACGTCGGCGACCGGCCCGCCGGCGCGTCGCGGAGATCGCCTCCCATCGGCACGCCCTTCCCGTAGCCGCCGATTGCGGGATTGCGCGTGATCGCATCCGACGCTTCGAAATCCCATCCGCCGAAGAATCGCACGGTCATGCGCGAGCCGGTCGTCGCGTAGACCTCCTTGCGCTTCATCGCGTCCCACAGCGCCTCGCGCGTGTTCTCGGTGGCCCAGACCCCCGTGTAGCCCGACGACGCCAACTCGTAGGCCATCACCTTCTTGTCGCCGAGCTTGGTGAACGTGTGCTCGGCGCGGCCCTCGCTCGGCTCATAGGGGGGCGCCTTGCCGTAGAAGTTGTCCTCTTCGACCGCCGAGATGCCGGTATGCGAGTCGGTGCCACCGACCATCCCGAACTTGAACGGATTGGCGCCGAGGTCTTTCTCGATTTTGAGCCCGTTCTTCATCGCTTCACGCACGTACTCGGTCTTGTACCAGGATTTCTCGTGAAGCATCGTCCCGTTCAAGTTCATCTTGTCCCAAACTTCGTAGCCGGCGAACTCGTCCGTGGGGGAGAGCGACGGATGCGATTCGCTGTCGCCCTTCTGCTGCGTCACTTCGACCAGGGGCTCCCAGCGGGCACGGTCCTCGGCGTATTTCCGGGTCAACGGGTTCCCGATGAAATCGACGAGGGCGAACATCCGGCCGCCGCTGACGTTTCCATTGTGCGGGATCGCGAGGACCCGGCCACCGGTCTTGTCCTCGTAGGCCGCCAGCGCCTTCCACAGGTCTTCCGGGTTCTCGCTCTCGACGGAGGAGTAGGGGAGCGTGCGGATAGCCTTGTCAGCGCCGTCGCGGAAGACGACGACGCGATGGAGGTTGTTGCCGCCCGGCATCGACGTCCATTCGTAGCCGATGAACGCGGTGAACTTTCCGGGATCGTTGAAGCGATCGGCGGTCTTGATGTAGGGCTCCCACACGCTTTGGATGAAGGCCGGGTCTTTGAACTCTGCCGGCATCTTGCTCGTGTCCGCGATCGTCGCAACGAGCTCCCACGCCGCCTTCAGCGCGGTCTCGCCGCCCTCGGCGATCATCGAGTTCCACCGCTTGATCGTCGGGTTGGCCATCAGCGTAGGGTTGGCCTTGATCACCTCGTCCATGCTTCCAAACGCTTCCGAGTGATCGGTGACCACGAGGAAATCGAGCGGACGCGAGAGCTGCGCGGGTTGTCCCGTCGAGGTCGTGATCTCTTCCCCTCGCGCGTAGCGGTAGGCGTCGGCGGGCCCCAACCGGCACCCACCCGCGCCCGCATCGAGCGAGATCGACGTGTGCAGGTGGGTGTCGCCCCAGTAGACCCTCGTAGGAAAATGGCGCCCCGCGTAAGGCGAGTATCCCCGCTTCTTGAGGAGCGGTGCGACGGTTTCCTTGCTCAGCGCGCCGGCGTCGCCCGCAGCGGGAGGCTCAGTCGTCGATCCCAGGCTCGCGAGCGCGGTCGAGAGGACGGCCGCGACGAGCAGCAAGGTTCTCGATCGCATCGCAACCTCCGGGAGGCCCCGAAAAAAAGGCCGATCGACAGCGCTTCGAAAGGCCCGGATGCTACCATCTTGAAACGTACTTTGACGTGGAAACTTGGCGCCGAATCCGCGACAATTCGAACGGATCATCCCAACAGGAGCTACCCATGAGATCGATCGTCCTTCCGGCCGCGGCCCTTCTCGCTGTGAGCGTGAGCGTCGCGCAAACGTCAACCAACCCCATCATCTATCCCAGCAAGGGCCAGTCCGAAGCCCAGCAGCAGAAGGACAAGACCGAGTGCGGCCAGTGGGCCACGAAGCAAACGGGCTTCGACCCGGTCGCCGAGCTTCAGAAGCAGCAGGCGCAGGCCGCGTCGACCGCACAGCAGCAGCAGGCCGCGCAGCAGAACGCGCAGGCGCAGGCCCAGAACGTCGGCGGTGAGCGTGCGGCGGGCGCGGTCAAGGGTGCCGCGGCGGGCGCCGTCGTCGGTGCGATCACCGGCGATACCGGCCAGGGCGCCGCGGTCGGCGCGGCGACCGGCGTGATGGCGGGCGGCGCGAAGCAGCGCGCCAAGAAGCGTGGCATCCAGGAGCAGCAGGCGGCTGCGACGCAGGCGGCGGCGGATCAGCAGGCGCAAGCGCAGGCCGCGAGCAATCAGAAGCTGGCGGACTACCAGCGCGCCGTCAACGCGTGCCTCGAAGGTCGAGGCTACACGATCAAGTAGCCGCTACCTCGGCTTCTTGGCCTTCGGGAGTTCGCGCTCGACGTGCGTGTGGCGCTGGGGTCCCGTGTTCTGCGGAAGCGATTCGACCTCGAGCTGACCCTGATCGTTGAACGGCATCTTGGCTCCGGCCTGGAGGGTGCCCTCTCCCTCTCCCGACGGCGGGAGCGTAAACTCGAGGACACCGATCGGGTGATCCAGGGACACGAATCGCTTCTGCATCTCTCGCTGGAACCTTCGACTCCAACCAACCGGTCGGCGTCCCGCTGCCGCTCGTCGGATTGAACGTCGGCTGGGCGATCACCGAGCGGCTCGTTGCGGTTTCTGCAGTAAGCGCTCGATGTCGGGAAATCGCCGAACTCATTGGTTGAAATGGCGACTACCTTATTGTGGAACGGTTCCCGCCTGTAGGCTTGGGGTTTGGCGGCCGACGTTCCGCCGACGGCTGCCGCGGAATCACCGGCGGCCCCGATCAGAAAGCCAGCGTGGCGTAGATTCCGAGACCCGTCACCGTGTAATTGGCTTTCGCAACGTTGCCTTGGCCGACCTTGAGTTCGTCGATCCTCAGGTCCGACTTGTCGAAGCCCACGCCCAAGCCGAACTTCTTCACGAAGTACCAGTTGAGCCGTACTCCGTTTTCATACAGCCCTCCGTCGAACTCGCTCAGATTGAGCTTGAAGAACCGCATGTAGCCTCGCGCGACCAAACGCTTGGTCAAGGCCCAGTCCAAGTTCAGCCCGACCATCGGGACCGGAGCCGTGGCCGAACCTGCGCGATCGACGTCGGTCGTGACCGGGTTGCCGTCGGGGTCGAGGACGAAGTTCGCCTGACCGGCCACACCGGTCGAAAACCGAATCGCGGTCAGCCCCGCGCTCCCCGAGATTCTGACTTTCTCTTCATGGAGAAAATCGTAGGCAAACGCGACGTATATGAACTGGGTGTCGAACTTCGACGTGACTTCGCCGCCGGCCTGGAATGTGTAATCCCCAAACGTGACGTCCCTGTCCAGGACTTTGGACCTCGAGCGGGTGATGTCCACGTAGCCGAAGTCGATCCAGCGGCGCTTCGGCGAGATGCGGACGCGGCCCAACATGCGGAAGGTCGACCTGTTCTCGTTGAGGCCAAGGACATCCTCGAAGTTGACGGCGACGCCGACCCCCTTCTTGCCGGTCATCGAGGCGTCGGTCGTGAGCTGGTTGATGGACCAGCCGGCGTCGATCCAGACGCGATCCGGCACATCACCCGCGAAATCGTCCGCACGGACCGCGTACCACGAGGCCCCGCCGACGAGCAGGACGGCGGCGGCGAGTCCAAACTGTGCGAGACGTCTTGTGAACGACATCGACTCCTCCTTGCACTTGGGCGCGGATCTTAACACGACCGGGACGTTCGACTACATCCTCAGCGGCTTCGGCCTGTTCGCGAATCTCGCGTTCTCGATGGTCCTCCGCGGCGCGTGTTACGCTCGCGGGACATGGCCACGGAGTTCGACGAGACCCAGCGCTTCGAGGCTGTCGATCTTCCTCGATTGGCGCCCGGCGTGACGCTCGCGGGCCGGTACACGCTCGAAAAGGAGCTGGGCCGCGGCGGGATGGGCGTCGTCTTCAAGGCGCGAGACCGCGAGCTCGAGCGCACCGTGGCGATCAAGCTGCTGCCGGCGGCCGCGGCGTCCAAGACCGCGGCCGAGCGCCTTGTCCGCGAAGCCCGCGCCGCCGCCGCGCTGAATCACCCCGCGGTCGTGGCGGTCTACGACGTCGGCGATCACGGCGGCATCCCGTTCTTCGTCATGGAGCTCGTCGAGGGGCCGAACCTTCACGAGGCCGCTCCGGCGGAGCTGTCCGAGATCGTTCGCATCGGAATGCGGATCTGCGACGCCCTGGAGCACGCCCACGCGCACGGCGTCGTTCATCGGGATCTCAAGCCCGACAATGTCCTCCTGACGGGCACGGCGACCTCGCGCCAGATCAAGCTGGCGGATCTGGGCGTCGCCGCCCGAGCGACCGCCTCGCAGCGGGTGACGGATTCCGGAGCCATCGTCGGCACCGTGTCGTACATGGCGCCCGAGCAGGCGATGGGCGAGACGGTCGACGGGCGGGCGGATCTCTACGCCCTGGGCGTCGTGCTGTACGAGCTCGTCACCGGCCGGCTTCCGTTCACCGGCGCGCGTCCTCTCGAGGTGGTCAGCCAGCACGTGCACGCGCCGGTCGTGCCGCCGCGGTCGATTCGCCCCTTGGTTCCGGCGGCGCTCGACGCGGTGATCGTCCGGCTTCTCGCCAAGCAGCCCGCGCAGCGGTTCGCGTCGGCGGCCGAAGTGCGGGAGGCGTTGGCAGCCTCGCTCACGAGGCCGGACGAGGGGGACGGCGGTGGAACGGGCGCGACCGTCGCGATCCTCGACGCTCTCGCGCGGGGCCGTCTCGTTGGCCGCGTCGAGGAGCTCCAGGAGGCGCGCGAGCTCTGGCGCCGCGCACGCGAGGGCGCGAATCACTGTCTGCTCATCAGCGGCGAGCCCGGCGCCGGCAAGACGCGGCTCGCGCGGGAGCTTCTCATTCAGGCGGCGCTCGACGGCGCGCTCGTGATGACCGGCGCCTGCTACGAGTACGAGGCCGCGACCCCGTATCTGCCGTTCGCCGAGGCGTTCCGGCGGCTCGTGCGCGACGAGCCCGACGACGGCCGCTTGCGCGCGCTCCTCGGAGACGCCGCCTCTCGGATCGCGCGGCTGGCCCCCGAGATCGACACGCGGCTCGGCCCGTTTTCCGACCGTCCCGAGCTGTCACCGCACGAGGAGCGGCTGCTGTTCGCCGACACCGTCGCCGTCGTGATCCGATCCGCGGCGTCCGCGCGCTCGGTCCTCTTCTACATCGACGACCTCCACTGGGCCGATGCGAGCTCCCTGTGGCTCATGGGGCGGCTGCTTCGAGGGCTCCACGGCGAGCGCGTGCTGTTCTGCGCGTCCTACCGCGAGATGGAGCTGGATCGTGCGCACCCGCTCTCGGGTGCGTTGGTCGAATGGAATCGCGAGCGATTGACGACGCGGATCGCGCTCAAGCGTTTCGGCCCGGCGCAGACGCGCGAGCAGATCGCAGCACTCCTCGCGGAGAGCATCGGCAAGGAGTTCGCCGACGCCGTCTACCGGGAGACGGAGGGGAACCCATTCTTCGTCGAGGAGGTCGTGAAGGCGCTGATCGAGAGCGGATCCGTTCGGCGCGAGGGTGGACGTTGGGTCTGGGACGAGGTCGCCAACCTGTCGATCCCGCAAAGCGTGAAGGCGGCCATCGGGCACCGCCTCGATCGCATTGCCCCCGAGTGCGCCGAGGTGCTGCGGGCGGCGGCGGTCCTGGGGAAGACGTTCGAGTTCAAGGAGCTGCTCGCGATCGCCGGCGACCGCGGCGAGGACGCGCTGCTCGATGCCGTCGACGAGGCCGTCAGCGCGCAGCTTCTCTCCGCCGGCCGCGAGGAATCGTTCTCGTTCACGCACGACAAGATCCGCGAGGTCCTCTACGAGGAGCTGAACCCGATCCGGCGGCGCCGGCTCCATCTGCGGACGGCGAACGGGCTCGAGCGGGTCCGCGAGGAGTCGCGCGTCCCCGCGGAGAAGCTCGCCCATCACTTCCACGAAGCGGGCGAGCACGACCGGGGATTGTTCTGGGCCAAGCGCGCGGGGGCCGATGCCCTCGGCCTATTCGCGTACGACGAGGCGATCGCGGCGTACGGCCGCGCGCTCGAATGCGCGCAGGCGCTCGGGCGCGAGGACGAAGAGCTCGCCCTCGAAGAATCGATCGGGAAGACCCACATCATCAGCGGGAACTTCGTCGAGGCCGCCTCTCACTTCGAGCGCGCGCTCGCGTTGACCGACGATCCGGCCGCCAGGGCGACCCTCCAGTGTCAGGCGGCCTCGTCGCTCGTCGCCGTCGGCGATCCGCGGGGCCTCGAATACGTCCGCCGTGCCCTCGAGGTGCTGGACCCGGACGCCCATCCGATCGAGACGGCGAACGCGCTGATGATCGAAGCACGATTCCACCACCTGTCGGGCCAGCATCGGAAGGCCGCGGAGATCTTGGCGCGCGCGCAGGCGCTCGCGGCCCCGCCCGCGGACGGCTCGCCCCTGCCGACGCTTCATGCCTCGACGCTGACTCAGATCCTCGCCTACTCGGCCGGTGCCTATCAGCACCTGGGGCTGCTGGCCGATGCCGACCGGATCGCGCGCACCGCGATCGAATTCGGGAAAGCCCACAACATCCTGCTCGCGCAGGCCGTCGGCCACGAGTTCCTCGGCGAAAACGCTTGCACGACCGGCGAATGGAAGGCCGCGCTCGGCTACGCCGTGATCGAGCGTGAGCTGGCCGGGCGGCTCCACTCGCGCGAGCGCGCGACCTGGACCCATCTCTACGAGGGGCTCTCGCTCGTCATGCTCGACGAGCCCGAGAAAGCCGCCGGCGTGTTCGCGGCCGGGCTCGAGCTCGCGGAGACGATCGGTGAGCGCCGCGCGGCACTCTTGATGCACACCTACCTCGCGCTCGCGCAGGCGAACGGCGGGGACTTCGAGACCGCCGAGAAGACCGCCGACGCCGCCGCGGAGCGCGCCGACGCAGCCCACTTGCTCTACATGCGCACGGAAGCGCGCCGCGTGCTGGGGGAGCTGCGCCTGCGGAGGGGACGTCTCGAGGAGGCGATCGGGATTTTCGAGGACATCCTGCGGCTGACCGAGGGCACCGACGCGCGGGTCAGCCGTCTGTGGATCGGACCCATGCACGTGGACGCGCTCGTCAAAGCGTCCCGGATCGACGAAGCGCGGGAGCGGCTCCGCGATTACGCAGCGCTGGTTGCGGAGTGCCAGAGCCCGTACTTTTCGAACGAAGCGGAGCGGCTTCGAAAAGAGCTCTCCACCGCACCGCCCCCCACGCGCTAATTCCCGCTCGTCTTTTCCCTGAGGTGCTCGGCCATCCGCGCGCCGAGGGCGCTCGCCACGGCCGCGTATCCGGAATAGTCGGCATCCACGAGCTGGCCGTCCTTGGTCGTCTTGATGAACGGCACGTCCATCCGGAGATACACACCCGAGTACTGATGGCCGCGCCAGTAGAGGCTCTGGCCGGTGTCGGGGACCGGGTTCGGCCCGAACATGTACATGTACGATCCGCGCATGCGGATGTCCTTGTTCTCGGCCTGAACGACGTTGTAGAGGATCACGACGGCGTCGAGCCCGAGCTGCTGCGCGAAATCGTGCCCTTCGGAATTCGCCACCTTTCCGACGCCGATGCCGGTCGTCGCCAGCTGGAAGTGGTTGCCCTTGACGTCGCCGACGTTCGTCAGCTCGAGGACCCGGTAGCCGTCCGGCGCGCCGGAGAACTTCCAGCTGTCCTTGTCCGCCCAGTGGTCCACCGACTTGATGAACGTCTCCATGCCGCCGTGCTCCGGCTTGAAGCCGGCGTAGAGCTCCTTTTTCGCGTCGGTGTCGAGGAACTCGTCGGGGGTCAAAAGCTGCATCCCGCCCGACGCGAATGCGTCCTTCAGAGCGACGATCGAGGCGTCGTGCAGCTCGGTCGCCAGCATGTCGACCGCCGCGGCCTCGACGTTGCGCCGGCGCGTCGTCTTCGTGCGGTAGACGTAGTCGCCTGCGTAGATGTTGTACGAGTTCTCCTTCTTGTTGCCGCAGTCCCAGACGTAGAACGAGATCAGCCCGACGCGCTTGGGTGGCGCGCCGAGGGCTTTGAGGTACGGGACGGGCCCCCGCCCGCTCTCGCTCCCGTTCCCGTCGCCGTTCATCATGCTGAGCTTGACGTCGCTCTTGAGCTTCGCCGGATCGGAGCCGAGCTCCGACTCGAACGCCCCGGCCCGCACCGGGTAGGCGGCGGCGACGCATCCGGCGACGGCGAGCACCGCAATCAACGATTCGATACGACGCGTGCGAACCATGGTCGTCCTCCTTCGATGCCTGAAAAGCTACGGGAGCGACGTCCCGAAGGCATCGTTCGATGGGTGCCGTCAGCCGTCCAACTTTCGATGGAGGCGCCCCTGCCGGAACGCGGTGACCGCAGCCTCCGTGCGGTTCGCGGCTCCGAGCTTCCGCAGGATTCGCCGGACGTGGCCCTTGACCGTTCCCTCGGCGATCGACAGCTCGATCCCGATCTCGCGGTTCGACAGCCCCTGCGCGATCCATTCGAGGACCAATCGCTCGCGGTCGGTCAATAGGCGGCGATCGATGTCCATCCCGTGACGTTACGGAACGTCCCGGCCCGCCGGCATCCTCCTGAAGTAGGGGACGCTCCCTTTTTCCACCCAAAAGGGGACATTCGTCTTTTTCTTCCAAAGGGAACAGGGGACAGTCCCCTTTTTCTTACAAAGCTTCAGAGTGCGAAGCTTCAAAAGAACAAGGGGACTGTCCCCTGTTCCCTTTGGAAGAAAAAGACGAATGTCCCCTTTTGGGTGGAAAAAGGGAGTGTCCCCTACTATCGGATGAGGCCGCGCTTGAGCGCGATCATCGCGGCGTCGGTGCGGTCTTTCGCTTCGAGCTTGGCGAGGATGCCGTTCACGTGGGATTTGACGGTGGCCTCGGCGATCCCGAGCTCGTCGCCGATCTCCTTGTTGGACAGGCCGGACGCGATCCCTTCGAGCACCTGGATCTCGCGCTCGGTCAGCTCGCGGCCGATCGGACGCTCGGCCAGTCGCGTCGCGACGCCGGCGGGAATGAATCGCTTTCCGCCGTGGACCGTCCGGACGGCGAGGAGGATCTCGTCCCGCGTCGCGTCCTTCAGCAGATATCCCTTGGCGCCGAGGGCCAGCGCCTTGTGGATGTGCTCGTCGCCGTCGAAGGTGGTCAGGACGACGACGCGGGCGGCCGGATCGGTTCGGAGGATCGCCGCGATCGCATCGGCTCCGTCCATGCGCGGCATCCGAAGGTCCATGAGCATCAAGTCCGGGCGATGCTCCTTGAAAGTCGCGATGCCGTCACGCCCATCTCCGGCCTCGGCGACGACCACGAAGTCCGGATCGGTCTCGAGAACGGCCTTGAGCCCCTCCCGAAAGATCGGGTGATCGTCCACGATCGCGATCCTGATCTTTTCCACGCTCACGCCCGATCCTCGGCGCGGGAGCGGACGGGGATCGACGCGATGAGGCTCGTCCCGGCTCCCGGCGCGCTGACCACCTCGATGCTGCCGCCTGCCTGGGCGGCACGCTCTCTCATTCCCGAAAGACCCGATCCTTCCTTTGCCGCGGCGGGATCGAAGCCGTTCCCGTCGTCCGACACCGTGAGCACGGCGAGGCCGGAGGCGACGTCGAGGTCGACGGTGAGCGAGCGGCAGCCGCCGTGGCGGACCGCGTTCGTCATCGCTTCCTGTCCGATCCGGAAGACCGTGTCCTCGACGGCGAGGGGCAAGCGCTTGTTGGGGCCCCTCGTCCGCACAGAGGCGCGCACGTCGGTCCCGGCGGTCAGCTGGGTGACGACGGTGCGCAGCGATTCGGCGAGGTCGCCCGATTCGAGCACGTGAGGGCGGAGCGCGCGGACCGACCGGCGCGCGTCGCTCAGGCTCGTCTTCACGAGGATACGCGCGCGGTCGAGGTTGTCCTTCACGTCGTCGGGAGCGCCGGAGAGCTTGGCCGACGCCGCCTCGAGCTGCATCGAGACGCCCGTGAACCCTTGCGCGATCGTGTCGTGCAGCTCCCGCGCGATCCGCCCGCGCTCGGAAAGGACGGCGGCATACCGCGCTTCGATCTGCTTGACGCGAAGGCGGTACGCGCCCCAGCCCGAAAGCGAGAGCAGGAGCGCCACGGCCGCAAAGAACGCGGGCGTCTCGTAGGCGTGCGGCTTCACGCGCAGATCGTAGACCGCTCCGGCCGGGTTCCAAACACCGGATTCGTTCGCCGCGGTGACATGGAATCGGTATCGCCCGGGACGGAGCGCCGTGAAGTACGCGATCCGGCGCGAGCCGGCATCGACCCAGTCGCTGTCGAATGGCTCCAGCCGGTAACGGAACCGCACCCGGTCCGGCGCGCCGAGGAGCGTCGCGGTGTAGTGGATCTCCACCGTCTTGCTCCCGGCGGGAAGCACCGCGCCGTCGGTGCCTCCGGAGTGGACGCGATCGTAGAGGACCTCTTCGATGCGCACCGCGGGGGGCAGAGCGTTGACGCGCACGCGCGCCGGATCGACGACCGTGATCCCGCGGCCGGTGGGGAACCACAATCGTCCGTCGCGCGCGCGCCACCCCGCCGGCTGCGTTCCTCCGCCGCAGTCGGTCGTCGGGAGCCCGTCCGTCTTGTCGTAGGAGATCGAAGTCAGCGCACGCGCCTTCCCGTCCGCGACGTCGTCGAGATCCTTCCGGGCGGCACGGAAGACGCCGTGCGGAGAGGACATCCAGAACGCCCCCCGATCGTCTTCCAGGATGCGGAGCACCGTGTCGTCGTGAAGACCCGCAGCACGCGCGACGGTCGCGAAGCGGCCGTTCTTGTATCGCGAGAGTCCGCCGCGGTAGGTGCCGAACCAAAGGGCACCGTCATGCGTCTCGTGGATCGCGAGTACGCGGTCGTCGGCAAGCCCATCCTTGACGAGAAACGTGGTGAACCGCCCCTCGTGGAGACGGCTCAAGCCGGACGTGGTCGCCAGCCAGACGTCGCCCGTCGCGTCCTCATGGATGTACCGGACCCAATCGCCGGCCAACCCGTCGGCGGACGTGTACGAACGGACGATCGCTCCGTGGTCCATCAGCGTCGCGCCGGCTGCGGTCCCGATCCACACGCGGCCCGCGCGATCGCGCGCGAGCGCCCGGATGTTGTCGGAGCGCAGCTTCTGCGATGGATCGAGGGGGACCAGCCGCTCTCGGTCGAAGCGCGCCAATCCGCCGGTCGACCCGACCCACAGGGTCCCCTGGCCGTCCTCGACGAAGCTCGTCACTCCATTCGCCGGAAGCCCGCCGGCGGGTCCGAACCGTGTCAGACGGCCTTCGGAGAGGCGCCACGCGACGCTGTCCGTTCCGATCCAAAGATCGCCGCGACGGTCTTCGTAGACCGCCCACGTCCGCTCCCGCTCCAGCCCTCCCGCCGCGCCGAGCGCGGAGAAGCTGCGCGGCTTGATACGCGTGAGCCCGCCGCTGTTTCCGACCCAGACGTTGCCTTCGCGATCGGCCATGAGCGCGGCGATGGGGCCGGCCGGGAGGCCGTCGGCGGTGCCGATCGAAGTCACGTGGCCGCCCCGAATCAATCGAAGGCCGCTCTCCCGCATCCCGACCCAGACGTCTCCGAATCGCCCCTCGACCACCCGCCCGATCGCATCGACGGGTCCCGAGGGCGCGAGGTCGAACGCCTCGTCCCGCGTGCCGTCCCAGCGCGTGAGCCGCGGCGAGTCGGACTGGATGATCCACATCGAGCCGCGCGGCCCGGCGATCGGCCGGACCGGGCGCGCGAATCGCGACGGCACGAGCTCTTCTCCCGCCGCCGAGGCATGGAACGCTCCATTCTGGAAGTACCCGAACTCGCCGTGGAGGCCCGTGAGCCACACGCGATTTTGCGCATCGACCAGGATGGGCATCGGCCTCGGCATCGTCACGCCGTCGTCCGGACCGAACGCCTTGAAGCGCTTGCCGTCCCACACGTGAAGCCGGTCATTCGTCCCGAGCCACAGCCGTCCGTCCGCATCCGCGATCATCGAGATGATGTATTCGAACGTCGCGCCCTCGCGCGGGCCGTAGCTCGTGAAGCGCCCGTCGGCGTATCGGGTCAGACCTCCTCCCATCGTGCCGATCCAGAGAGCCCCGGATCCGTCGAGCAGGAACGGGCCGCACTGATCGCTCGCGAGCTCCGGCGTCGAGCGTCGATCGAAGACGGTGAAGCGTGCGCCGTCGAAGCGGGCGAGCCCGCCGTTCGTCCCGACCCACAGGTACCCATCGGGCGTCTGTGCAATCGCGATCACCGCGTCGCTCGGGAGCCCATCATCGGACTGCCAGGTTCGAAGGTCGAACCCGGGGTCGCCCAGGACCGGCGGGGATGGGGGGGTGGCGGCGGCTGGACGTGCCAGGCCGGCCAGGGCAAGCCCTATCAATAATCTCGCTGCCACCGCGCCCAGTCTGCCACGGTGGCCGCCAGCTTGTTGACGGCTTGCGCTCAACTCACTGATGGAAAACGACTTGCGCGCGGTTTCCATGCACGCGTTGCGCGGTACTCGAAGTGCGACGCGAATCGCGGAATTCCTCATGAACGGCGCCACTTTGCAACATCCACCGACCAGCGAATCAACAAGCTTGCGGCCACCGTGGGCTTGACGGTTGTTTCGGCGTCGGTCACCATGTGAATGAGGGTTCATTCACAGTGGAATCGACTCCGAAGAACGGGTCGCCCCCCGACCACGTCGAGGACCGGCGTCGCCAGATCCTCCGCGCGGCGATGACGTGCTTCGCGCGCCGGGGGTTCCATCTGACCACGATGAACGACATCAGCGCCGAGGCGCAGATCAGCGTCGGCCTCATCTACCGGTACTTCGAGAGCAAAGACGCGGTGATCACGTTCATGGCCAGCGAGCATCGCAACGATCTGAAAGAGATCCTCGAGCAGGCGCGCGGCGCGGCGTCGCTGTTCGACGCGCTGGGACTGATCTCTTGCCGTCACTGCGAAGAGCAGCCTCCGCACCTCCAGCTCGCGTTCGTCGCCGACCTCTTCGCCGAGGCGGCGCGCAACGAGCAGGTCCGGCTGGCCGTCCGCGACGTGACGGAGTACTTCACCGATGGCGTCGCTTCGCTCATCGCGTCCTCGGATGAGGCGGCGACGATCGCGGACGGCGTGAGCCCGCGGACGGCCGCGGAGTTCATCGTCGATTCGATGCGCGGGATGATGATCCGCGCGATCGCCGATTCGTCGACGTTCAGCGCAGCGCAGATCCGCGAGCGCCAGCTCGCGATGCTTCGAACGCTCTGGCCGCTTCTCTTTTCCCGCGCCGTCCCGGCGCCCGAAGCGAGTGCAACATGAAGACGAGAAAATGGATCTTCGCGGGTGTCCTTCTGGTCGTGATCATCGGCGCGCTCGCGGGCGTCAAGGCCATGCAGTTCGGCACGATGATCAAGGCGGGGAAGGGCTTCACGATGCCTCCCGACACGATCAGCGCGACGGAGGTGCGTGAAGAAAAATGGGAGTCCCTGCTTCCCGCCGTCGGCTCGGTGACGGCCGTCCAGGGCGTGGTCCTCAAGGCCGAGCTCGCGGGCACGGTCCGCGAGATCGCGTTCACGTCCGGCGGTCACGCCGAACGAGGCCAGGTGCTCGTCCGCCTCGACACGTCGTCCGAGGAAGCGCAGCGCCGGGCCGCAATGGCTGAGGCCGAGCTGGCCCGCAGCAATCTCGTGCGCGCGCAGGATCTCCACACCCAGGGGATCATCGCGAAGGCGGACCTCGACAGCGCCGTGGCGGCGCAGCTCAAGACGACGGGGGACGTGGACACCGTCGAGGCGACGATCGGCAAGAAGACGATCCGCGCGCCGTTTTCGGGACGCCTCGGGATCCGCTCGGTGAACCTCGGGCAGTTCGTCAATCCCGGCGATCCGATCGTCTCCTTGCAATCGCTCGATCCGGTCTACGTGGACTTCACGCTTCCCGAGCATCAGCTCGCCCAGGCGGGCCGCGCGCTCGAGGTGCGCGTGACGACGGACGCGACGGGAGCCGAGGTGTTCACCGGCAAGGTCACGGCGGTCAATCCGGACGTCGACGCCTCCACGCGAAACGTCAAGGTGCAGGCGACGGTCGGAAACCCCGACGGCGCGCTGCACCCGGGAATGTTCGCCCGCGTGGAGCTTCTCCTCCCCGAAGCGCCGACGCTCCTCACCGTTCCGGCGACGGCGGTCCTTCACGCGCCGTACGGCGATTCGGTGTTCGTCGTGTCCAAGGTCAAAGACGAAAAGACCGGCGCCGAAGCGCAAGAAGTCAAGATGACGACCGTACGCCTCGGCCAAGCGCGCGGGGATTTCATCGCCGTGACGGAAGGTCTCAAGGCCGGCGACCTCGTCGCGACGTCCGGAGTCTTCAAGCTCCGGAACGGATCGCGCGTCGCCGTGAACAACAGCCTGGCGCCCGACGCGAAAGAGGCGCCTCGTCCCCCCAATTCCTGATCCTGACGGAGGCGTACGGTGCGATCCTTCACCGATCTGTTCATCCGCCGGCCCGTCCTGGCGATCGTCGTCAACGTCCTGATCGTCATCGTCGGCGTCCAGGCGATCCGGACCCTGAACGTCAGGCAGTATCCGCGCAGCGAGAACGCGTCGATCACCGTGACGACCGTGTATGTCGGCGCCTCCGCCGAGCTCGTCCGCGGATTCATCACGGCCCCGCTCGAGCGGGCGATCGCGGGTGCCGACGGCATCGACTATCTCGAATCCCAGAGCGCGCTCTCCCTGTCGACGATCACCGCGCGCCTCAAGCTGAATCAAGACTCGCGCAAAGCGCTCGCGGAGATCGCGACCAAGGTCGACCAGGTGCGCGGCGATCTGCCGCCCGATGCGCAGGTGCCGGTCATCAACATCGAATCGGCGGACTCGCAGTTCGCCGCGTGCTACTTGAGCTTCAATTCGAAGATCCTCCAGCAGAACGAGATCACGGACTACCTGGTGCGCGTCGTTCAGCCGAGGCTTTCGGCGCTCGGGGGCGTCCAGCGGGCGGACATCCTGGGCGGCCGGACCTTCGCGATGCGGATCTGGCTCAAGCCCGATCGCATGGCCGCCCTGAACGTCAGCCCCGCTCAGGTCCGCGAAGCGCTCGCGAAGAACAACTTCCTCGCCGCGGTCGGTCAAACGAAGGGCTCGCTGATCCAGGTCAACCTCACGACCAATACCGACCTGCGCTCGGTCCCGGAATTCCGGCAGCTCGTCATCCGGGAAGAGAACGGCGCCCTCGTTCGGCTCGGCGACGTCGCCGACGTCGTGCTGGGCGCCGAGGACTACAACACCGAGGTCCGGTTCTCCGGCGAGACCGCGGTGTTCATGGGCGTCTGGGTCCTGCCGAACTCGAACTCCATCGACGTGATCCAGGCCGTGCGCGCCGAGACCGAGAAGATCAAGGCCGACCTGCCGACCGGCATGAAGGCGTCCATCGCCTATGACGCCACGGGCTACATCCGCGATGCCCTGCGCGAGGTCACGAAGACGCTGATCGAGACGCTGATCATCGTCATGATCGTCATCTTCCTGTTCATGGGGTCGTTCCGATCGGTCCTGGTGCCGGTGGTCGCGATTCCGGTGTCCCTGGTCGGAGCCGTGTTCCTCATGCAGGTATTCGGGTTCACCGTGAACCTGCTGACTCTCCTCGCGATCGTCCTTTCGGTCGGCTTGGTCGTCGACGATGCGATCGTCGTGGTGGAGAACGTCGAGCGGCGATTGCGTGAAGGACACACGCCGCTTCAAGCGGCGATCCTCGGCGCGCGCGAGCTGTTGGGCCCGATCATCGCGATGACGCTCACGCTCGCGACCGTCTACGCGCCGATCGGCCTCCAGGGCGGCCTGACCGGCTCGCTGTTCCGCGAGTTCGCATTCACTCTGGCCGGCGCCGTGACGATCTCCGGCATCGTCGCGCTGACGCTGTCACCCGTCATGTCGTCGCGGCTCCTGACGCCTGAAGGGGCGGAGCGCGGGTTTGCCGGCTTGATCAACCGGAATTTCGACCGGTTCCGGAACTTCTACGGACGCATGCTCGACGCGACGCTCAACGCGCGCCCGGCCGTCTATACGGTCTGGATCGTCCTCACGCTGCTGTGCCTCCCGATGTTCAAGCTCTCCTCGAAGGAGCTGGCCCCGACCGAGGACCAGGGGGTGGTGTTCGGAATCATCGAGGCGCCGTCGAACGCGACCATCGAGCAGACCATGAAGTACGCCGACCAGGTCGACGCGGATTTCCGGAGCCTCCCGGAGACGGCTTACACGTTCCAGCTGACGTTCCCGACGTCGGGCTTCGGCGGCGGCGTTCTGAAGCCGTGGAGCGAGAGGAAGCGGACCGCGTTCCAGATCATGCCGGAAATCTCGCAGAAGCTGTCGCAGATCTCGGGGATCAGCATCTTCCCCGTGATGCCGCCCGCGCTCCCCGGCGGCGGGTCGTTCCCCGTCGAGGTCGTGATCGCATCGACTGCCGAGCCCGCGCGGATCGTCGAGCTCGCGAAGATCTTGCAACAGAAGGCCGCCGGGAGCGGAAAGTTCGCGTTTCCGCCGATCATCGACACCAAGCTCGACCAGCCCCAGACCGAGATCGTCATCGACCGCGAGAAGGTCGCGGCGCTCGGCCTCAGTCTGGAGCAGGTCGGGGCCGACGTCTCGGCGATGGTGGGCGGCAACTTCGTCAACCGCTTCAACATCGAAGGACGCAGCTACAAGGTCATCCCGCAGGTCGAGCGCCAGTCCCGGCTGACGGCTGCGCAGCTCCAGGCTCTGTACGTGACGGGGCCCGACAACAAGCTGATCCCGCTGAGCACGATCGCGTCCCTCAAGGACTCGACGCAGCCCCGCACGCTGAACCGGTTCCAGCAGCTGAACGCGGTGAAGCTCTCCGGCGTGTCGATGGTGCCGCTCGACGAGGCGCTCACGTATCTGGAGACCGAGGCGAAGCAGGTCCTCCCCGAGGGCTACCACCTCGACTACACCGGCGAGTCCCGCCAGCTGCGCACCGAGGGGAACAAGTTCCTCCCGGCGTTCGCGCTCGCGCTGGTCCTGATCTTCCTGGTCCTCGCGGCGCAGTTCAACAGCTTCCGCGACCCGTTCGTCATCCTCGCGGGCTCGGTGCCGCTCGCGATGTTCGGCGCGCTCCTGATGACGTTCCTGAAGATGCCGAATCCCAACATGCACTTCTTCACCGACGCGTTCACGACGACGCTGAACATCTACTCGCAGGTCGGGCTCGTCACGCTCGTCGGCCTCGTCTCGAAGAACGGAATCCTCGTCGTCGAGTTCGCCAACGAGCTCCAGCGCGGCGGGCTCGGGAAGCTCGAGGCGATCCGGCAGGCCGCGCGGATCCGGCTGCGGCCCGTCATGATGACGACCGTCGCCACGGTCGCGGGCCACTTCCCGCTCGTGCTCGTCACCGGCGCCGGCGCCATCGCGCGGAACTCGATCGGTCTCGTCCTCGTCGCCGGCATGGCGATCGGCACGATGTTCACGCTGTTCGTGGTGCCGTCTCTCTACATGCTCATCGCGAAGGACCACACCGCCGAGCGCCGCATCGAGGAAGCGGCGTTCGCGGGCATCGAGCAGCTGGAGCCGGTCGGAGTCGAATGAGCGCGCCGCGATTCCCCGTGATCTTCGCGGCGCACGGCGCGCCGGTCCTGCTCGACGACGCGGAGTGGATGGGACAGCTCGCGGCCTGGGCGAAGGTGCTTCCCGCGCCTTCGGCCGTGCTGATGATCTCGGCGCACTGGGAGGAGAAGCCGACCACCCTGGGTGCCGTGCGCACCGTGCCGCTCGTCTACGATTTCTTCGGTTTCCCGGAGCGCTACTACCGGACGCTCTACCCCGCGCCCGGCGCGCCCCGTCTCGCCGCGCGCGTGCGCGAGCTTTTGAGGGAGAACGGGATCGCCTCGACGGACGACCCCGACCGCGGCCTCGATCACGGCGCGTACGTCCCGCTGGTCGCCATGTACCCGGACGCCGACGTTCCCGTGCTTCAGCTTTCGATGCCGGCGCTCGACCCCGAGCTGCTCTTCCGCCTCGGCCGCGCTCTCTCGCCGCTTCGCGACGAGGGCGTCCTGATCTTCGGCAGCGGCTTCCTCACGCACAACATGCACTACGCGTTTCGCCCCGGCATCCCGGACTGGGCGCGCGAATTCGACGCGTGGGCGGCGGAGTCGCTCACGAAGCTCGACACGGAATCGCTGCTCGATTTTCGCCGCCGTGCCCCTGCGGCCCGAATGGCGTTACCGACCTGGGAGCACTACGCGCCGGTGCTCGTGGCCGCAGGCGCCGTCGGCGACCAGGGCGCGCGGGCGAGCTTTCCCATCACCGGGTTCTGGATGGACGGCGCCTTCACCAAGCGATCGGTGCAGTTCGACTAGGGCTACTTCATCATCACCGTGACGCCCGGAACGGTCACGCCGACGATCTCCAGGGTGAACGCAGATCCCGTCTTCGCCTTTTCGATCTTGATCTTGTCGGGGTCGTAGCGATCGACCTTGTATCCGGAGCCGAGCGCGACGGTCAGCTCCTTGGCGAGATCGCGCGCGATGTTGTCGCGGCTCATCTTCTTCTGGATCGTGACGGAGACTTCTTTCTTCTCGCCGCCCGCCGGCGTGAAGGCGATCTTGACCTGGCCGTTGTCCTTCGCCTTGCCGTCGACGACGAGCTTGGCGCTGTTGGCCGGCTCGGCGGCAAGGAGCAGCGACGCGACGGTCAGGACGGCGCACGCGGCGAGGAGAGACGTCAGGATTCGCTTGAGCATCGGAGACCTCCTTGAGAATGGGCCGGAATCATACCTGACCCGGTCGCTTCCGGCGGTCGCGCCGGGCGCCGAGCGACGCCGCGACGAGGCCGCACGCGGCGAGCCCCAGGAACGCCGTCACGTCGTGCTTCCCGTCGATCGTCAGCCGCAGGTAGGGCTTCGTGAGGAAGAAATCGAGGCTCAGGGCCGAGACCAGGGCCGTGACGATGGCCGCCGGCCGGCCCCCGTATTCGGCGATGACGATCGTCAAGATGATGAACGGGAAGGTGAAGTTCGACGGGATGACGGCGTCCCGGAGCGGGATGAGCGCGATGCCGAGGAGGATCGCCGCCAGGGGCCCCATGGCCTGATAGATCAGTCGGTCGCCGCCCTTCATGAATGCCCCCCTTCGACCTTCGACTCATTCCGCCAGGTGGTACGGGACGCTCGTGACGATGACCCGGCGGCGGAACAGCAGCGACGCCTTGATCAGGAGCGCGCGCTGGTTGTGCAGGAGATGCTGCCACCATTCCGCCGGGACGAATTCCGGCAGGAGCACGGTGATGAAATCGTTCGGCCGCTCGTCGCCGGCGAGATCGATGTACTCGAGGAGCGGCGCGGTGACCGAGCGAAAGGGGGAGGCGAGCACCTCGAGGCGGATCCCGTGGCCCCAGTGCGACCACAGCTCGCGGATCTCCGCGGTCGCCTTCGGATCGACGTCGACGTAGATCGCTCGCACGTCGTCCCCGAGAGATCGGGCGTAGTCGAGCGCCCGCACGACCGCGCGATGGACGCCTCCGATCGGGACGAGCACCAGGCTCTTGCGCTGATCCGTGGGGCCTGCCGATTTGAGCGACAGCTGCGCTGCGACGCGCGCGTAGTGACGGTGGATCGCGCGGAAGAACAACACGAGCAGGGGGATCAGCGCGACGATGATCCACGCCCCTTCGCCGAACTTCGTCACGCACACGACGACGAGGACGACGGCGGTCAAGATCGCGCCCGTTCCGTTGATGGCGGCGTGCAGCCTCCAGCGCGGGTCCCGCTCCCGCCGGGACTTGATGACCATCCCGAGCTGCGACAGCGTGAACGAGACGAACACGCCGAGCATGTACAGCGGGATCAGGGCGTGCGTGTCGCCGTGGAACGCGACGAGCAGCACGCCCGCGAGCACGGACAGCACGAGGATGCCGTTCGAGAACGCGAGCCGGTCGCCCTGGTTGGCGAACTGCCGCGGGAGGTAGCCGTCGCGCGCCACGATCGAAGCGAGGCGGGGGAAATCGGAGAACGCCGTGTTCGCGGCGAGCACGAGGATCATCGTCGTGGCCGCCTGGATGCCGTAGTAGAGCGGCCCGCCCCCGCCGAAGATCGCGCGGTTCAACTGCGAGATCACCGTCTCGGAATCGGTCGGCACGATGTGGTACGCCTGCGCGAGCAGCGTGACGCCCATGAAGCACGACACGGCGCAGGCGATCATGATCAGGAGGGTGATCGCGGCGTTTCGCGCCTCGGGCGGCTTGAACGCGGGCACGCCGTTCGAGATGGCCTCGATGCCGGTGAGCGCCGTGCAGCCGTTGGCGAACGCGCGCAGGATCAGGAACATCGAGAGCGGCGCCGCGGCGTCGGCGACGGCCGGAGCGGCAGGCGCGACCGCAGTCCCGCCCCAGACCTTCACCGCGCCCACGACGAGGAGCGCTCCCATCCCGCCGAGGAACACGTAGGTCGGCGCCGCGAACAGCCGCCCGGATTCCTTGATCCCGCGCAGGTTCCCGATCGCGATCAGCGCAAGGAACGAGAGGGACAGCACGACGGTGTCCTCGCGCCATTCGGGAAACGCCGACGTGATCGCGGCGACGCCCGCGGCGATCGAGACCGCCACGGTGAGCACGTAATCGAGAAGGAGCGCGGCCGCCGCCACCAGCCCCGAGTTGGCGCCGATGTTCTCGCCGGCCACGCGGTAGGCGCCGCCGCCGCCGGGGTAGGCCATGATCGTCTGCCGGTACGAGAACCCGATGACGAGCATCAGGCCGGCAATGACGCAGCCGATCGGCGTGACGAGCCAGAGCGACGCGGTGCCCGCGATCAGGAGCGTGCGGAGGATCTCTTCGGTCGCATAGGCGACGGAGGACAGCGCATCCGAGGAGAGAACCGCGAGACCGGTCGATTTTCCGAAGCGCTCGTGGTGGGCGAGGTGAGAGGGAATCGGCTCGCCTACGAGAAGGCGCTTCAGGCCCCCCGCTGAATGTTCCGACAACCGGCACCTTCCAACGGCCCGCAAGCCGGGCCGACGGGACTGAACCGGAGCGACGTTCTAGCAATGCCTCAGCAGGCTGTCAAACGCAGGAACTTCTTGCCCGCCGCGTCGAATCGTCATCGGGTGAATTCCGCACGGGGGCGGCCGGTCGATTCGAGAATGCGCGACGTTCCGGGAATTCGTGGTCGATGGCACGGTCGGTGCAACCTCTCTTCGCGGGCTTGACACGAGAGGCCCGATGGGAGGTCGTCATGAAAACCCGCACGTCCACCGCGCTCGCGATTCTCGCGGCGGCGCTTCTGACCGCCGCCTGCTCGATGACCGACACCGGCATCACGACCGCCGTGAAATCGAAGATGGCCGTCGACCGCACGGTGAAGGCCTACCAGATCGAGGTGACGACGCGAAACGGCGTCGTGACCCTGACGGGCAACATCGACGATCCGGCCGCCAAGGACCGCGCATTGCAGATCGCCCGCGAGACGAAGGGCGTCAAGCATGTCGAGGACATGATCGAAGTTCGGACCGCCGCGGCCGAAGGTGAGGCGCCGAGTCCCGACCGCACGATCGGCGAGACGATCGACGACGCCGGGACGACCATGCGCGTCAAGTCGAAGCTCCTCGAGGACGAGCTCGTCCGGGGCACGAAGATCGACGTGGACACGCGTGAAGGCGTCGTCTTCCTGACCGGCACGGTGAGAAGCGAACAGGAGAAGGACCAAGCGGTCAAGCTCGCTCGCGACACCAAGGGAGTCAAAGACGTCCAGGCGAATCTGATCGTTCGCTCCAGGACGTGAAACGCGCGGGGCATCGGGGGCCGCCTGCCGGCATCCGATGTCCCGCGTTCGCGACGTCGCCCCCCGCCCGCCCCGCTTATACTCCCGCGTTCATGAAGATCCCCCGCAACCTGGAACGGCGTCTCCTTGCCGTCGCCGCCTGCGGGCTCGTCCTCGTTTCGATTCCATCCCTCGTGCGCGCCGCGGCCTCCGACGCGGTCGCGGATGCGCTGGCCTGGCGGCTCGTCGGCCCTCATCGAGCCGGCTGGAGCACCACCGCCGCGGGAATTCCCGGCGATCCCGCGACGTTCTACTTCGGAGCGGCGGGCGGCGGCGTGTGGAAGACGACGGATGCCGGGCGGACGTGGTCGCCCATCTTCGACGACGGGCCGGCCGCCATCGGCGTGCTCGCCGTGGCACCGTCCGATCCCAAGACGATCTACGTCGGAACCGGACAGGTCACCTCGCGCTACGACATCGCCGCCGGGGACGGCGTGTTCAAGACCAGGGACGCAGGCGCCACGTGGGCGCCGATCGGGCTTGGGGCCACGCGTCACATCGGGGCCATCGTCGTCGACCCGCGCGATGCGGGTGTCGTGCTGGTCGCCGCGCTCGGCCACGTGTTCGGTCCGAATCCCGAGCGCGGCGTGTATCGGTCCGAAGACGGCGGCGCCACGTGGCAGCGCACGTTGTACGTCTCCGACGACACCGGAGCGGTCGACCTGGCCGTCGATCCCGGATCGCCCGACCTGGTCTTCGCGTCCGTCTGGCAAGTCCGTCACAAGCCGTGGCTTTCGTACTTCCTGCCCGGCGAGGGGGCCGAGAGCGGTGTCTACCGCTCCGCGGATGGCGGGCGCACGTGGGCGCGCATCCACGGCGGCGGCTGGCCGGATGCCAAGCTCGGACGCATCGGGCTCGCCGCGACGCGCGCCGGCGGCGCCCTGCGGATCTACGCGACGGTCGCGTCCACGGAGGCCGGCGGGCTCTACCGCTCGGACGACGACGGCGGGACCTGGAAGCGCGTCAACGACACTGCGAGCCTCGGGAGCAGCTACTTCAGCCGGCTGACCGTGATGCCCGGCGATCCCGACACCGTGTTCGTGATGGGCCAATCGATCCGCAAATGCACGGAGGGCGGCGCGCACTGCGAGATCTTCAAAGGATCGCCCGGCGGCGACGACTACCACGACCTCTGGATCGATCCGGCCGCACCGGAGCGGATGATCTCCGTGTCCGATCAGGGAACCGCGATCACCGTCAATGCCGGCCGGACGTGGAGCAGTTGGTACAACCAGCCGACAGGGCAGTTCTACCATCTCGCCACCGACGATCGGTTCCCGTACCGCATCTACTCCGGCCAGCAGGACAACGGGACGGTGTCGATCGCGAGCCGCGGCGACTACGGATCGATCTCGTTTCGCGACTGGCGCTCGGTCGGCGCGGACGAACGGGACGACGACGTCCCGGATCCTCGCGATCCGGACATCGTCTACGGCTCCGGGCTCGGCGGCCGGCTGACGCGGTGGAATGCGAAAAACGGCGAGGTCCAGAACATCTCGCCGTGGCCGCTGTCGAGCTACGGCGCGCGGCCGACGACGGTTCAATATCACTACACGTGGATCACGCCGATCGCGGTGTCGAAGGTCCCGCCGTTCCCGATGTATCAGGGGGCGCAGGTTCTGTTCCGCTCATTCGACAAGGGCGCGCACTGGTCTCCGATCAGCCCGGACGCGACGCTGCGGGGCGCGGCGGCGGATTCCTGCGTCCCGGACCTGACGGCGGAGCAGGCCCGGCGGTGCGGATTCGGAGTCGTCTTCAGCATCGGTCTGTCTCCGCGCGACAACGACACGCTCTGGGTCGGCACGGACGACGGCCGCGTTCGCGTGACGCGCGATGCGGGGAAGCGATGGACGGATGTCACGCCGGACGCCGTCCCGACGTGGGCGAAGGTCAGCACGCTCGACGTGTCGGCGCTCGATCCGTCATCGGTGTACATCGCCGTCGACAACCACCGGCAGGACGATTTCGCGCCCTACGCGTTTCGCACGCACGACGGCGGGAAGACCTGGACGGCGATCGCCGGCACGCTGCCTCCGGGGCACTTCGTGGCGGCGCTCCGCGCCGATCCGCGAAAGGCCGGCCTGCTGTACGCGGGGACCGACCGGAGCGTGTTCGTCTCGTTCGACGACGGCGACCACTGGCGTCCCCTGCGAAACGACCTCCCGTCGGCGATCGTCAACGACCTGCTCGTCCACGGCGACGACCTGATCGCCGCGACGCAGGGGCGCGCGATCTGGATCTTGGACGACGTCGCTCCGCTTCGCGAGCGGGTCGCCGCCGACGAGCGCGCCCATCTGTTCGCTCCCGCCCCGGCCGTGCGCGTGCGACGCAATCAAAACAAGGACACGCCGCTGCCGCCCGACGAGCCCCTCGCGAAGAATCCACCCGCCGGGGCCATCATCGATTACTGGCTGGCGGAGCCGGCGTCTTCGGTCGCCCTCGAGATTCGAGATGCGCGCGGCGCGGTGGTCCGGCGATTCGAATCGGGTCCGCCGCCGGCACCGCTTCCATCCGAGCGATACTTTGCGGAAACGTGGCTCGGCCGCGCGCCCAGCCTGTCTCCGGACGCGGGCGCGCATCGATTCGTCTGGGATCTCCGGGGCGCAAGGCCGCGGGCGGTGAGGTACGAGTTCAGCATCGCGGCCGTCGACGGCGAGGAAACGCCGCTTCTTCCCCAAGGGATGCTCGTCCCGCCGGGGGACTATCGCGTCCGGTTCGAGGTCGACGGCAACGCGCACGAGCAGCCGCTGCGCGTCGTGGCGGACCCGCGGGTCGCCGTCGAGCGCACCGCACTCGAGTCGGGTTACGCGCTCTCGCGCAAGATCGTCGCGGCGATGGAAAAGCAAGCCGACGCGGTCGCCGAGCTGAAACGCGTCAAGGACCGCCTCGATGCGAAGACGCTCGCCCACCTCACGGCGAAGGAATCCGACGAGTCGCCCAACCTCGACGCCATCGGCAACGGCCTGCGCGAGCTTCAGAACGATCTCGAGGAATCCGATCGCGCTCCGACCGATCCTCAGGTCCGCGCGTTCGCCCGGCTCGACGCGCGATTGAGCGAGGCGTTGAAGCTACTTCGCTGAGGAGAAGGGACAGTCCCCTTTTTCTTACAAAATCGGATTCCGCTGGATCTTCTCCGGATGCGGCCTCGCGAGCGAGCCCGCGCTTCGCTTGCGGCGAGCGTCCGCAGGAGGAGACGATCCAGCGGAATCCGATTTTGTAAGAAAAAGGGGACTGTCCCTACTCCGAATCGACGCCCGCCTCGCGCATGATCCAGTCGGGGACGGCGGGCTCGTCGGGGAGGATGGCGGAGCGGCCGCGCGCGGTCAGGGTCCAGCGATGGATCCACGAGATGCCGCCGGCGCCGGTGAACGTGTCGGGCGAGGAATAGGCCGGGTCCTTCAGCGCGTCGTCGAGCGTGATGAATCGGTAGCCGCGCTGCTCGAGCATCGAGAGGATGCGCGGGAAGGTGTCGGCGTTCAGCTGGTTCGCATGGACGAGGAGGATCTCCGGGATGTCGCGGCCGAACAGCGAGCGCGCCGACCGCTCCCAGTAGTCTGTCTTGCGATTCATGTAGGCGACGTATTCGTCGGCGATCTTCTTGCGCATGGCGCGGTTGCGGGAGTTGACGAAGTAGGCCTTCGCGAAGATCCACTCGCCGTTGTCGATCGTCACGGGTGCGATGCGGTAGCCGTGCGCGGCGAGAAACGTCTCGATCGAGCGCTTGGTGTCGAGGTCGCGCCCGGTTTGAAGGAAGGGGTGTCGGAACCACACGAGCCGTCCGCCCTTCGACTCGACGAGCGGCCGGATCACGCGCTCACCTTTCAGGATGTCGTCGTCATAGGCGTCGAGCGGAACCTTGTGAGCCGACGGGTGCGAGTACGTGTGGTTGCCGAGCTCGAGACCGGCATCGAGCCACAGCGACAGCGCAGCGACACGATCGGGATCGACGCGGCCGTCGATCTCGAGTCCGATCTCGTTGACGAACCCGACCGCCGGAACCTTCCGCCGCGCCAGGGATTCCACGATCCGCCGGTCGATCGGCCGCACGTCCGTCGAGCCGGCCCGCTCGCCGGCCGTGGCCGGCAGGTCGTCGAAGGTCACGGCCACCGTGAGCGCCAAAAGGACCGCAGCGATCACGGTGCCGATCCGGCCGCGGCCTGCATCACCGGCGAGGCATCTTCGGGATAAGCGGCAATGTCGTTCCCCGATTTCCGGATCAAAGAGCCCTAATGGTAGCGTCGCGGGCTACTTCTTCGTATGGTCTTCCGGATCGAGGGTGACTTTGAGCCAGACCAAGGAATCCGCCGGGCGGCGACGTACCGGTGTCTTGGACGCCATCGGCGGCACTCCGCTGATCCGGATCGACCGCTTCGAGGGCTCCGGGTTCGTGATTCCGGACGGCGTCGAGGTCTACGCCAAGGCCGAGAACATGAACCCCGGCGGATCGGTCAAGGACCGCACGGCGCGGTCGATGATCCTCGACGGGGAGCGGACCGGGCGGCTGACGCCCGGCAAGGCGATCCTCGATGCCACGAGCGGAAACACCGGCATCGCGCTCGCGATGATCGGCGCGGCGCGCGGCTATCCGGTCACGGTGTGCCTGCCCGCCAACGCCAGCCCCGAGCGCAAGCGAACGCTCGAGATCTACGGGGCGACGATCGTCGAGACCGACAGCCTCGAAGCCACCGACGGGGCGCAGCGCCGCGCAAAGGCGATGGTCGCCGAGCGGCCCGACGCGTTCTTCTACACCGATCAATACAACAACGACGCCAACTGGCGCGCGCACGTGGAGACGACCGCTCCCGAGATCTGGAGCCAGACCGAAGGGCGCGTGACGCACTTCATCGCGGGCCTCGGGACGTCGGGTACCTTCTGCGGAACGACGCGCGGGCTGAAGGCGATGAGCCCGGCGATCCGCGCGATCTCGATGCAGCCCGATCTTCCGCTGCACGGTCTCGAAGGGATGAAGCACATGGCGACCGCGATCGTTCCCGGGATCTACGATCGCAGCCTCGCCGACGGCGAGGTCGAGGTCGAAACCCCCGCGGCCCAGGCGACGACGCGCTGGCTCGCGCGCTCGCACGGCCTCATGGTCGGCGTCAGCGCCGGGGCGAACGTGTTCGCCGCGCTGCGACTGGCGGCGGGCCTTCCTTCGGGATCGGTCGTGGTCACGATCCTGTGCGATTCCGGCGGCCGGTATATCCACGACGCGTTCTGGAAGGACGTGTCGTCGTGATCACGCTGGGCGCCGCCACACTCTTGGCGATCCGCAAGCACGGGGAGCAGGACTACCCCAACGAATGTTGCGGGCTCCTTCTCGGGCGCATCGACGCCGGCAACAAGAAGGTCGTCGACGAGATCTTGCCGATCTCGAACTCGCGCGAGGACGCGGCCAAGCACAACCGCTTCCTCATAACGCCCGACGACCTGATGCGCGGCGAAAAAGAAGCGAGGAACCGCGGCTGCGACATCGTCGGGTTCTATCACTCGCACCCGGACCACCCCGCGGTCCCGTCCCAGTTCGACCTCGACCACGCCTGGCCCGTCTATTCCTACATCATCGTTTCGGTGCGTGCGGGCCGGGCCGAAGATCTCCTATCCTGGGAGCTTCGGCCCGACCGCTCACGATTCGACGCCGAAGACGTCTCGAAAGGACATTGATCATGCCGGTCTCAGTACGCATCCCAACGGCGCTTCGCGGATTCGCGGGAGGGGCCGCCGAGGTCGCCGTCGAGGCGAAAACCGCGGGCGAGGCGCTCGTCCATCTGACGACGCTGCACACCGAGCTGCGCAAGCACCTGTTCGGCGACAACGGCCAGCTCCGGAACTTCGTCAACGTATACGTCAACGACGAGGACATCCGCTACCAATCGGGGCTCGACACGCCGTTGACCGACACCTCCACGATGATGATCGTGCCCTCGATCGCGGGCGGGTCGTCCGACCTTCCCGAGCTGACCAACGACGAGATTGCCCGCTACAGCCGCCACCTGATCCTTCCCGAGTTCGGCGTGACCGGTCAGCGGAAGCTCAAGAACGCGAAGGTGCTGCTCGTGGGAACGGGGGGCCTGGGCGCGCCGCTCGGCATGTACCTCGCTGCGGCCGGCGTGGGCACGCTCGGCATCGTCGATTTCGATTCGGTCGACGCGTCGAACCTCCAGCGGCAGATCATCCACGGCTCGCGCGACGTCGGGCGCCCGAAGATTCTCTCGGCGCGCGATCGCATCTATGACATCAATCCGCACGTTCAGGTGGTTCCCTACGAGACGAGGCTGACCTCGGAGAACGCGCTCGACATCGTGAAGGATTACGACGTCGTCGCCGACGGCACGGACAACTACCCGACCCGGTACCTGGTCAACGATGCGTGCATCCTGCTGAAGAAGCCGAACGTGTACGGATCGATCTTCCGGTTCGAAGGGCAGGCGAGCGTCTTCGGCGCGCCGGACGGGCCGTGCTACCGCTGCCTCTACCCCGAGCCCCCGCCGCCTGGGCTCGTGCCCTCCTGCGCGGAGGGAGGAGTTTTGGGTGTGCTCCCCGGGATCGTCGGAACGATCCAGGCGACCGAGACGATCAAGCTGATCTTGGGCGACGGCGACCCCCTGGTGAACCGCCTGCTGCTGTTCGACGCGTGGACCATGCGGTTCCGCGAGGTCAAGCTGCGGAAAGACCCCAATTGCCCGATCTGCGGAACGCATCCCACGATCACGAAGCTGATCGACTACGAGGAGTTCTGCGGGATCGCTCCACCCGAGCCGGCCGTCGACCCCACCGAGGACGACGAAGAGATCACGGCGGTCGAGCTGAAGCGGCGGATCGATCTCGGCCAGGACATCCAGATCGTCGACGTCCGGGAGCCCCACGAATACGCCATCGCCCGGCTCCCCAACACCATCCTGATCCCGCTGGGCCAGATCACGACCCGCGTGCGAGAGATCGACCCCGCGCGCCAGACCGTCGTCTATTGCAAGGTCGGCCTGCGCAGCGCCGCAGCCGTGCGCCGCCTCAAGCAGAACGGATTCCCCGGGCGATTGCTGAACCTCAAGGGCGGCATCCTGGCCTGGTCGAAGGACGTCGATCCGAGCGTTCCCAAGTATTGACGTCTGTCGGTCCTGTCGGTTCGCATATACTCCGCCCACCGGAACGTCGTGACGAGCCTCATCGTCGCGAACGGTCATCGGGGGGAGATGGAGAATGGCAGAGACCGCTCATCGTGCGCTCGGCGAAAAGGCTGCATTTCAGCTCGCCAACGTCACCAAGACGCCGCCCCAGTACGGCGCGATCACGCCGCGCTGGCTCGTCCGGCTCCTCGACTGGAAGCCGGTCGAAGCCGGAACGCTGCGCGTCAATCGCGTCGCCGACGAGGAGAGCGTCGAGGTCGTCTGCGAGCCCAAAGAAGACGCGTCGCTGCCTGCGTCGTTCGCCAACTATGAAGAGAAGCCGCGTGAATACACGCTGAACTCGATCTCGAGCATCCTCCAGGTCTCGACCAAGGTCTCGGACCTCTACAGCAATCCGTTCGACCAGGTGAAGGAGCAGCTCCGGCTGACGATCGAAACCGTCAAGGAGCGCCAGGAAAGCGAGCTGATCAACAACGCCGGCTACGGGTTGCTCAAAAACGTTCCGCCGGGGCAGAGGATCCACACGAGGTCGGGACCTCCGACGCCGGACGACCTCGACGAGCTTCTGACCAAGGTGTGGAAAGAGCCGTCGTTCTTCCTGGCGCACCCGCGGGCGATCGCGGCGTTCGGCCGGGAGTGCACGCGGCGGGGCGTCCCGCCCGCGACGACGACGATGTTCGGCGCGCCGTTCCTGACGTGGCGCGGCGTGCCGATCGTGCCGATCGACAAGCTGCACGTCGACGGGAAGGCCAAGCCGTCCGCCGCGGGGGGAAAGACGACGATTCTTCTCCTCCGCGTCGGCGAAAAGAAACAAGGCGTCATCGGGATGTTCCAGCCGGGGCTCCCCGGCGAGCAGACGCCTGGGCTCTCGGTCCGCTTCATGGGCATCGATCAGAAGGCCAACGCGTCGTACCTCGTCGCGCTGTATTGCTCCGCGGCGATCCTGACCGACGACGCCATCGCCGCGCTCGATCACGTGGACGTGGGTAACTACCATGAGTACCGGTGAGCTGCCTCCCGAATTCTCGAACCTCGACCCGCTGATCGACTGGAACGGCGAGAAAGCCGCGGCCGCGGCCGGCCTTCCGAGCCCGGCGGAGATGTCGCGATGGGCGGCCGAGCTCTACGGGCGCATGCCCGGCGAGCTTCGCTCGTTCGGCGTGCCGTTCGGCTTCGTCGAGGCGCTGCGGCCGCTCGAGCCCGCCGGCTGGAACGGGATCGCGGGGTCGATCCCGTCGCAGCTTCCCGGCTTCACGTCGTCCGATCTGTCGTCGATCCCGTTCGACGTCTCTGCGATCCGGCGGGATTTTCCGATCCTGAACGAGACGTTCAACGGGCGTCCGCTCGTCTGGCTCGACAACGCCGCGACGACGCAGAAGCCCCAATCGGTCATCGACCGCCTCTCGCATTTCTACGCGCACGAGAACTCGAACGTGCACCGCGCGGCACACCAGCTCGCCGCGCGTGCGACGGACGCCTATGAGGCCGCCCGCGAGACCGTACGCCGCTACATCAACGCGACTTCGACGCGCGAGATCGTCTTCGTGCGCGGCACGACCGAGGGCATCAATCTGATTGCGCAGAGCTGGGGCCGTCGGAACGTGGGTGCCGACGACGAGATCGTGATCACCTGGCTCGAGCACCACGCCAACATCGTTCCCTGGCAGATGCTCGCGCAGGAGAAGGGCGCGAAGCTCCGCGTCGCCCCGGTCGATGCGTCCGGCCAGGTCCTGCTCGACGAGTACGAGCGCCTGCTCGGCCCCAAGACCAAGATCGTCTCGTTCTCGCACGTGTCGAACGCGCTCGGCACCGTGACGCCGCTTCACGAGATGATCGACATGGCGCACCGGCACGGCGCGAAAGTCGTCGTCGACGGAGCGCAGTCGGTGGCCCACACGAAGGTCGACGTCCAGGACTGCGACTGCGACTTCTTCGTGTTCAGCGGGCACAAGATCTTCGCGCCCACGGGCGTCGGCGTCGTCTACGGCAAGGAATCCGTCCTCGAGCACATGCCGCCCTGGCAGGGCGGCGGCAACATGATCAAGGACGTCACGTTCGAAAAGACGCTCTACAACGATCCTCCCGTCCGCTTCGAGGCGGGGACCGGCACCATCGCCGACGCGGTGGGCCTCGGCGCGGCGCTCGATTACGTCGAGCGGCTCGGTTTGCCGAACATCGCCGCGTACGAGCACGACTTGCTCGCCTACGGCACGCAGGAATTGCAGCGCATCCCCGGCCTGCGGCTGATCGGCACGGCGAAAGAAAAGGCGAGCATCCTGTCGTTCGTCATCGAGGGCTTTCGAACCGAGGACATCGGCGCCGCGCTCGCCCAGGAAGGGATCGCGGTGCGCGCCGGCCACCATTGCGCGCAGCCGATCCTGCGGCGGTTCGGTCTCGAGTCGACGGTGCGTCCGTCGCTCGCCTTCTACAACACCTGCGACGAGATCGACGCGCTGGTCGCCGCGCTCTGGAACTTGAAGGGCGGCTTACTGAGGCTTTAGGGGACACTCCCAAAATGGGGACAGTCCCCTTTTTCTTACAAAGTCAGTTCAACCAAGAGACGAGAGCCACTCTCAGCACACTCGATCGACGACGCTCGTCTCTTGCTTGAACTGACTTTGTAAGAAAAAGGGGACTGTCCCCATTTTGGGAGTGTCCCCCAAAGCAACGGCGAGTGTCCCCAGATTTGACGGCGCCGGGAGCTCGGACCTAGAGTGAGTTTGCCCGCATGCGCAAATCCCTGGTGGCCCTGGCATTCGTGATTCTCCTGGCGGGCATCGCCGGGGGAGTGTGGCTCGGCCAGCGCGGTGAGATTCACCACCTTCCCATTGCGGACGTGCAAAGCTCGGCACCGAACACAGCCGCACCGGGTGAGCGCGCGCCCGCGACGGAGGGCGAGGCTGCGGCGCGGCCTTCACGAGAGAGCGGCGGCGGGCCCCACGAGAACGGCTCATCATCGCCGCAGTCGGCATCGCAAGGCCGGAGCGATTACGAGCCGCAAGGGTACGCCGCGCCCGCTCCGGCCTCGACGTCCCCATCAGTCGCCGGTGGGTTCGTCTCGACCGGTGGCTCGTCGCGTGGCGGCTCGGTCGATGCGCCGGGCGGCGGTGCTCCAGGGTCGTCCGCGCGGGGCACGGGGTTTCCCGACGCACGCGGCTCCGCCCAACCCGCGGGCGGAGCGCCTGGAGTCATTCCGCCGGGCGTCGCGCCTTTGGGGAGGACGGTCGGCGAGACGCCGCGGCCGACGCCGCCCCCGGCCGCCTCTCCGTCTCCGTCGCCTTCCGACGATCCGGAATCGGACCGCAAGCCGCCGGTGCTCCAGTATCTGCGCTTCGATCCGCCGAACGTCCAGGACGGCGGCGTCTCGGTGCTCACGATCGCAACGTCCGACGATCTGTCGGGAGTCAAGTCGGTCTTCGGCACGATGAGAAGCCCGAGCGAGACGGCCGTCATCCCGTTCGTCGGGCAGGATCCCGCAGGCAGCGGCGTCTTCACCGTCGGCATCACCATCCCGAAGAAGGGCGAGACCGGCAACTGGTTCGTCGGCACGCTCCAGATCCTCGACAAGGCGGACAACCCGCTCTACGTCGCCTACACGAAAGCGAACGTCCCGCCGGGCGGCATGCTCCGCGTCGACTCGGCGGAGTCCGACTCGACCGCGCCGACGATCCGCAGCGTCACCGTCGCGAAGCAAACCGTCTCGGGCGGGGAGAAAAACCTGGTGATCGTCGACGTCGTTGACGATCAGTCGGGGGTCGCCGCGGTCAACGGGACGTTCCAGAACAAATCGAAATCCGCCTACATCCCGTTCGTCACGGCGGCGGCGCCGGATGGGACGTGGACGGGCGATCTCGCGGTTCCGACCAACGCCGATTGCGGTGAATGGAGCCTGAGGCAGGTCCGCGCCGTCGACAAGGCGAACAACGCCATCGTGCTCGCCGGCGGGGGGCAAGAGCTGGGACAAGTGATCTTCTACGTCGCGGGAGGCGGGGGATGCGACTCGGATCCTCCGGTCCTCGACGGGTTGATCCTCTCGCCGAACGAGGTCCCGAACAACGTGGCCTCGACCATCAACGTGACGATCAGCGCGCACGATGACGGAAGCGGCATCGCGCAGCTCACCGGGCGGGTCGAAGGGCCGCCGTCGACGAGCGGCCAGGTCCCACGGATATTCTTCTCGGCGACGCCGGATCCGAAGAATCCCGATGCGCCCCTGCTGGCGAAGATCAACGTGCCGATTCACGCCGGCGCCGGGATCTGGCGGGTGACGGTCATCGAGCTGACCGACAAGGCGCGCAACACGAAGACCTACGGGACGGGAGACCCGGTTCTCGCGAACGCCTTCTTCACGGTGGACTAACGGCGCGTGCCGGCGCCCCGCGCCGCTTCCTGCTCCATGCGCTTGATCGTCTCTTCCATCTGGGCCTTTTGGGGCGCGTCGGGCGCGGCATCGAGGTACGCGCGGAGCTCCCTCGCGACCCGCGCGGGGTCCTTCCGGTAGCTCATGAGCGTGACGGCGAGGTTCAGGTGCGCGGAGGCGTTTCCGGGCTCGAGCGTGAGCGCGTGCTCGAACGTCGCGATCGCCTCGTCGATCGTCGCGGCCTTCCTGCGCGCATCGGTTTCGCGCGCGGCCTGAGTGACCAGGACCGTTCCGACTCCCAGGAAGCCGCGGGCCGCCTTGGGCTCGAGCCGCGCGGCTTCGCGGAACTCGTGGAGCGCCTCGTCGAGACGATTCTCCTTGAGCAGCTGCGACGCGTGGAGCCCGTGGAGGTTGGCCGCGGCAGGCGCATCGCCGCCGCGGATCATCGCGAGGTCCTTCGTCGCCTCCGCGTTTCCGGGATCGAGAGCGAGCGCCCGCTCGAAGCGCGAGACCGCCTCGCTCTCGAGCTTGGCCTTCGACGCCGGATCTTCCGCGAGCCCTGCGGAGAGCACCAGCGCGGCCCCCGAGCCGACGAGGGCGGGGACGAAATCGGGCTTCGCCGCCAGCGCGTCGTCGTACGCCTCGAGGGCCTTCGGCGCCGCGGCTTCGTCGAGCGCCAGGCTCCCGAGCAGGTTCCATGCGTCCGCCAGCCCGACGGCATCTCCCTTCGATCCCGTGTAGATCGTGACCAGCTGCTGCGCATGCTCTTCGGCTTCCATCCGCAGCGCCGCCTTCCGTCCGGGGTCGTTCGAGCCGTTGGCGATCGCCCGCAGGCTCTTCGCCAGCGTCTGATGCGCGCCCGGATACGCCGGCTGAATCTCGAGCGCGGCGCGCGAGAGGGGAACGGCCTCTTCGAATCGGCCCGCGGTGTACAGCGCCGACGCATGCCCGTCGAGCGCCTTGCACGAGCGGGGGCTCGCGGATGCGGCGGCCGCGAACAGAGTGGCGTTGTCCTTCCAGTCGCGGTTTCTGGCGTACGTCCGTGCGCCGAGCAGCACGACCAGGACGGCGACGGCCGCGATCCCGGCACGCGGCGCCTTCAGCCCGCGCCCCGCCGCGATCAACGCCCACGCCGCCGCCAGAACGACTCCGGCCGAGCAAAGGTAGAGGAGCCTCTCGCCGAAGATCGTCCCGATCACGAGGAACAGGTTCGAGGTCAGCACCCAGGTGACGAGGAACAGCGCGAGGCCGAACGACACCACGGGCGCGCGACGTCTCAACGCGAACGCGCCGGCGATCGTCGCCACGAGGGCGGCGCCGGAGAGCGCGGTCGCGGCGTCGAGCCCGTGAACGAGCGGGATCTGGTCGAACGAGTAGTCCGCCGAGAGGGTGCGCGGGTACACGAGAACGCGCAGCGCCTCGCCGAACACCCGCACCGGCGTCAGCACGCGCGCGGCCCCCGTCGCCTCGGCGATCGGATTGTCGATCACGATCCGCGTCCGCTCGGCGGCGCCGGTCGCGACCGGAGACCCGAGCGCCCCGGCGCGCAGCGCGAAGTACGCGACGATCGCGACACCCATCCCGCTCATGACTCCGCGGAATCCGCGGCCACGCACCGCCTCGCGCCGTTCGTCGGCGGGCATCGCCGCGAGCCAGAACAGGGGAACCGCCGGCAGGACGATCGCCTGCTCCTTCGACAGCAGCGCGGCGAACGTGAGAGCTCCGGCCGCCGCGGAGCGACCGATGCCGGTGGCGCCGCCGCTCACGCTTCGCCGTGCGACGGCGAGCGCGCCCAGCCCGAACGCTGCCGACATCAGCTCCGCGCGGCCCACGATGCCGTCGACCGCCTCGGTGTGAACCGGGTGGACTGCGAAGAGCGCAGACGCGGCCACGGCGAGGACCGGATCCGAGAACATCGCGAGGACGAGCAGGAAGAACGCGGCGCCGGCGGCGGCGTGCCAGAGAACGTTCTGAACGTGGAACGCCCGCGCCGCGGAATCGGGCAGCCTCGCCGGCGGGCGATCGGGGAGCGACCTCTGCGCCACCGCGTAGTCGAGCGTGAAGGTCGCGGTCGTCAGCGGGCGGTAGAGCAGGCTCTGCGGCCGGCGCCCGCTCCACCAATCGTCCGCGAATGCATGCGCCGCTCCGCCGAGCGAGCGGATGCGCGGGTTCTCCGCGACGATCGCCACGTCATCGAACGTGAAGCCGTTGCCCAGGCTGTTCGCGTACGGAATCGCCGCGAGCGCCGCAACCGCCACGGCCCCGTAGACGCGCGCTCGGTTAATGACGAGCCCCTTCGACGCGCTCGAGATTGGTCCGCGCCTGCTCGAACCCGGGATCGAGCCTCACCGCCTCGCGGAAGTGGACGACCGCCTCGGGGAGACGGCCGAGGCGCGCGAGCGTGACGCCGAGATTGTTGTGGGCCTGGGGCCAGCCGGGGCTGATCGCCAGCGCGGCTTCGAAACGAGGGACGGCCTCCTGCAAGCGATTCGTCGATGCGAGCGCCAGCCCGAGATTGTTCTCGGCCTCGGCATAGCGGGGCCGCGCGGCGAGCGCCTGCCCGTAGCGGGCGATGGCTTCGTCCGTGCGCCCCTGCGCGGCGAGCGCGATGCCCCACGCGTTGTAGGCCTCGGGGTATCCCGGCTTTCCGGCGAGCGCGCGCTCGAAGTGGGGCTCGGCCTCGGCGAATCGTCCGGCGTCCGAGAGCGCCGTGGCGAGGCCGACGTGACTGTCCACGTCGTTCGGCGCGAGCCGGAGCGCGTGCTCGAGCTCCGCGATCGCCTCGTCGGGTATCCCCATGCGATCGAGCAGCAGCCCGAGATTCTTGTGCGCGTCGAGGAAGTCGGGAGCGATCCGGATCGCGCGCTCGTAGCTCGCCCGCGCCTCATCGGGGTGTCCGGTCCCGGCCTGCGCGTTTCCCATGTTGACGAGCGCGCTCGGCGAGTCGGGGGTGACGGCAAGGGCGCGCCGCAGCGATTCCGCCGCCTCGGCGTCCCGGCCGAGGCTGTGGAGCGCCGACCCGAGGTTGTTCAGCGCCTCGAGATAGTCCGGCTTGATCGCAAGGGCTTCCTTGTAGTGCGAGATGGCTTCTTCCGTCCGGCCCTGCCCGAACAGCTCGAGGCCGAAGTTGTTGTGAGCGAGCGCGTTTCGCTTCGTGACGCGAAGCGCCTGCGCGAAGAGCGACGTGTTGTTCCGCCAGACTTGGACCTGCGCGCGCGTGACGGGAACGAGCGCGACGACGGCCAGCACCGCGAGGGCGACGGCGGCCGGCCTCACGGTGGGGCGCGCCTCGACGATCGCCGCCAGGCCCCAGGCGAGCGCGATGAAGATTCCAATCAGCGGGACGTATGAGTACCGATCGGCGACGGACTGCGCGCCGACCTGCAGGAGGCCGATCACCGGCAAGAGCGTGACCACGTACCAGGCCCAGCCGAAGAGAACATAAGGGGCGCCCTTTGAGGACCTCAGGGCAAGCGCCGACAGTCCGACGACGACCGCCGCACCGAGAAGCGTGGGAACGGCCTCGAAACGGCCGGGGTGCGGGTAGAGACAGGCGAGGGACGCCGGCCACGCCATCTTCCCGAGATACCAGCCGTACGCCGCGAGGGCGTTGGCAGCCCGAACGGGAAGCGACAGCCCGGCCAGGGATTGCACCGCGCCGCCGCGCTGCTGCGCGATCACGGTCACGATGCCCGAAGCCGCCGCCATCGCGAACAGCGGAAGCTTTTCTTTCAGCAGCGTCGGCCGCTCGGCGCGCCGCAGCGGCCACACGTCGAGGAGCATCAAGGTCAAAGGGAGCGTGACGAGCATCGGCTTCGACATGAGCCCGAGCGCATAGAGCCCGAGAACGGCCGCATACCGGGCGCGCGTGGCGCCTTCCGTGTAACGCACCCACGCCCAGGTCGTCAGCAGCCAGAAGAGCGTGCTCAGCACGTCCTTCCGCTCGGCCGCCCACGCCACCGATTCGACGTGCAGCGGGTGGACGGCGAACAGCGCCGCGACGAGGGCGGGACGAAACGTGGCGCCGGTCATTCGTGCAAGCAGAAGGAACAACAAGATCGCGTCGAGCGCGTGGATCAGGAGGCTCGCGGCGTGATGCCGGCCCGCGGCGAGCCCCGAGGCTTCGACGTCGACCATGTGGGAGACCCACGTCACGGGATGCCAGTTCGCGGCGGCGAACGACGTCGCGGCCCAGCGCAGGCCGTCTCCCGTCACGCCGGCGAGCACGTGCGGGTTGGCGGTGACGTAGACGTCGTCGTCGTAGTTGACGAACCCGTTCCGCAGCACGCCGGAGTAAGCGAGAGCGCACAGGAGTGCTAAGCCCGCGGCGATCGGGGCGCGCCGGTCCTTCACGGCGCTCCTGCGGCCTGCGAGGCCCGCGCCAGGTTCGCGCGCGCCGGCTCGAAGTCGGGACGGATGCGAAGGGCCTCCCGGTATTCCGCGATCGCCTCCGCCGTCCGCCCGGTGCGAGAGAGCGCGATGCCGAGGTTGTTGTGCGTGGGCGCGTCATCGAGGCCGAGGCGAAGAGCCTCGCGGTACTGCACGATGGCCTCTTCGGCGCGGCCCGCGCGAAGCAACGAGTTCCCCAAGTTGTAGCGGGCCTCCCCATACGCAGGGTTGATCGCGAGCGCCCGGCCGTACGCGTCGATCGCTTCCGGCAGCCGCCCGGCTTTGTCGAACGCCCGTCCGAGATTGTAGTGACCTTCGGCGAAATCGGGCCGGATCGTGACCGCTTCGGTGAACTCCGAGATCGCCTCCGCCGTTCGGCCCGCGTCCTCGTATGCGCCGCCGAGGTTGTTGTGGGCGGTCCAGTTGCCGGTCGTCACGGCGAGGGCGTGGCGGAAGAGCGTCTCGCTCGTTCTCCAGGTGCCGACCTGCCGCACGGTCAGGATGGAGCTGGCGAGCAGCGCCACGACGGAAAGCGTGACGGCGACCCGCGTGCGCGCGGGCGAGCCGGTGGCCATCTCTCCGAGCGCCCATGCGACGACGACGAAGATTCCGATCAGCGGGACGTAGGTGTACCGGTCCGCCATCGATTGCTGGCCGACCTGCACGAGCCCGATGACGGGGACGAGCGTCACCAGGTACCAGAGCCAGCCGGAGGTCACGTACGGACGGCTCGCCCGGGCGCGCCACGCGAGCACGGTCGCGACGGTCAACAGGATGCCGGCCGCCGCTGCTGTCGCCGGAGCCGGACCCGGTCGCGGATACGGATAGAACACCGCCAGCGCCGCCGGCCAGAAGGTCTTTTCCAGATAGGCGGCGTAGGCGATCACCGCATTCTCGATCCGCGCGGGGAGCGCGTAGCGGTCGAGGCCCTGAAGGCCGCCGCCGTGGCGCTGGGCGATGATCGTGATCGCGCACGAGACCGACGACATCGCGAACAGCGGAACCTTCTCCTTCCACAGGACGGCCTGCTTCGAGCGTTCCAGCGGCCAGACGTCGAGCAGCATCAGGGTCAACGGCAGCGTCACGAGCATCGGCTTCGCCATCAGCCCCGCCGCGAAAGCGACGACGACACAGGCATATCGCCTCGGGGTCGGGGACTCGACCCATGACAGCCAGCACCCGAGGGTCGCCAGCCAGAGCGTCGTGCTGAGCACGTCCTTGCGCTCGGCGATCCAGGCGACGGATTCGACGTGAAGGGGGTGGATCGCGAACAGCGCGGCGACGAGCGCGGGGCGGAACGTGGCACCCGTCATCCGACAAAGCAGCAGGAACAGCAAGACCACGTTCAGGACGTGAAATGCGAGGCTCGTCCCGTGGTGCGGGCCGGGATGCATCCCGAACAGCTCGACGTCGAGCATGTGGGAGAGCCACGTGACGGGATGCCAGTTCGAGTTTTCCGTCGCGGCGAACGCCCACGCCATCGACCGCGGTGTCAGGCCGCCGGCAACGTGGGGATTGGCCGCGACGTAGACGCCGTCGTCGAAGTTGACGAACCCGCAAGCGAACACGCCCGAGAAGACCGCAATCGTCAGCACCGACAAGCCGGCGGCGAGCGCAGCGCGCTGCAGGGTACGGCTCACGGCTTCGTTCCCAGCAGGCTTTGCGCCCTGGCGAGGTTCTCCCGCGCGGGGGCGAAGCCCGGATCGAGCTTCACCGCGGCTTCGAATTCCTGGAGTGCTTCGGCCAGGCGGCCCTCGCGCGCTCGGGCGGTGCCGAGGTCGTTTCGTGCTTCGGCCAGCGCGTGAGTCACCTCCGCATTTCCGGGGCTCATCGCGGCGGCGACGGCGAGCTCCCGGACGGCCTCGTCGAGACGTTTCAGGCGGTAGAGGCTCGACCCGAGGTTGAAGCGCGACGGCCAATCATTCGGGTCGAGGCGCACGGCGATCTCGAGCTGCAGGACGGCCTCGTCGGTGCGGCCTTCGGCGTTCAAGACGCCCGCGAGGTTGTTCCGCACGATCGCGCTGTTCGGCGCGACGGCGACCCCGTGGGTGAACAGCGACCGGTTGTCGCGCCAATGAGCGACCTCGGCCCGCGTGAGGGGGACCAGTACCCCGACCCACGCGACCGCGGCCGCTGCGGTGACGGCGCGAAGCCGGGGCCGCGCCTCGACGACGGCGCCCAGGCTCCAGGCGACCGCGACGAAGATGCCGATCAGCGGGATGTAGCCGTACCGGTCGGCGACCGATTGCTCGCCGACCTGCACCAGGCCGATCACCGGAAAGAGCGTGATCGCGTACCACGCCCAGCCGAAGAGAAGATGAGGACTGCCCTTCGAGAGCCTCAGGACGAGTGCCGTTATCGTGATGAGGACCACGGCCGATCCGAGAATCACCCACGGGCCTCGCGCGGCGTGCCCGTAGAAATACGCGAGCGGCGACGGCCAGACCATCTTGACGAGGTACCAAGCGTAGCCTGTGATCGCGTTGGCCAATCGGGCGGGGAAGGGCAGCGTCGTGAACGACTGCACCGCCCCGCCACGGTGCTGCGCGATCACCGTGATGGCCGCCGATGCGGCCGACATCACGAGCAGCGGCGCTTTCTCGCGCCATAGCGTCGGGCGGGCCGCGCGCCCGAGCGGCCAGACGTCGAGGAGCATCAACGTCAGAGGCAGCGTCACGAGCATCGGTTTGGCCATCAAGCCCGCCGCGAACAGCAGGATCACGGCGGCGTAGCGCCCCGGCGATCTTGCGTCGAGATACCGCAGCCACGCGAGCGTCGTCAGCAACCAGAACAGCGTGCTCAAGACGTCCTTGCGCTCGGCGATCCACGCGACCGACTGCACGTGGAGCGGATGGATCGCAAAGAGCGCCGCCACGAGGGCCGGCCGCCACAGCGCGCCCGTCATCCGCTGCCATAGAAGAAGAAGGAGCACCGCGTCGATCGTGTGAATCGCGAGGCTCATCCGGTGATGCCCGGCGGGATCCAGCCCGAAGAGCGACACGTCGAGCATGTGGGAGATCCAGGTGATCGGATGCCAGTTGGCCGCCTGGAACGTCGTCATCGCCCAGGCGGCGTTGGCGGCGCTGAAACCCGAAGCGACATGGGCATTGCCCGTCACGTAAACGTCGTCGTCGTAGTTGAGGAAGGCGTTGGCGCCCACGCCCTGGAACGCGGCCAAGGTCAACAGCACGACGCCGGCGGCGGCGAGACGCCCGCTCGTCGTCAAGGCGACGCCCCCGCGGCGCGGCGCGCCTGCTCGAGGTGCGCGCGGGCTTGGGCGTCGGCCGGGCGAAGGCGAACAGCGGTCTCGAGATGCGACGCGGCCTCGCGATACCGTCCGCGGCTCATCAGCAGCGAGGCGAGATTCTCGTGCGCGTCCGCGTCGTCGGGATCGGAGCGCAGCGCAGCCTCGAGATGGCCGATCGACTCGTCGATCCGTCCCTGCCCGGCCAGGACACCGGCGAGGTTGTTGTGCGCCTTCGCGAAGTTCGGATTCAGCGCGACCGCGCGCTCGAACTCGGGGAGCGCCTCGTTCGGACGTCCCGAGTGGACGAGCGCCAGGCCGAGGTTGCAATGGGCCTGCGCGTAGTCGGGCCGGATGGCGAGCGCGGCGCGCTCCTCGGCGATCGCCTCATCGAGCCGGCCCACGGAGAGCAGGGCTCCGCCGAGGTTCCCGTGCGCGAGCCAGTTGTCCCGGGTGACCGAGATGGCGTGCCCGAACAGCGTCACGGCGTCCTTCCAGTACGCGACCTGGGCGCGCGCGGCGAGAAGCAGCGCGACGCCGATCGCAACCGACGCCGCCGCCACGACCGGCTTCAACCGCGGCCATCGGACGACCAGATCGGCCGCACCCCACGCGGCCGCGAAGAAGATGCCGATGAGCGGGACGTAGGTGTAGCGGTCGGCCATGGACTGGGAGCCGATCTGCACGAGGCCGATGACCGGAACGAGCGTGCCGGCGTACCAGAGCCAGCCGACGAGCAGATACGGTGCGCGCTTCGACGAGCGGAGCGCGAGCGCCGTGATCGCCGCGAGCGCGCAGGCGGCCGGCGCGACGAGCGTCATCGGGAGCCGCTGCTCCGGATACGGGTAGAACGCGGCGAGCCCCGCAGGCCGGACGGTCTTCCAAAGATAATCCGCATACGCGTGGATCGCGTTCGCGACGCGATCGGAGAGCGGAAAGCTCACGAGCGACTGCACCGCGCCGCCGTGCCGCTGCGCGACGAAGGTCACCGCGCACGAAGCGGCGGCCAGCACGAAGAGCGGCATCTTCTCTTTCCACCGGACGCCGCGCGCGAGAGGCCAGACGTCGAGCAGCAACAGCGTGAACGGGAGCGTCACGAGCATGGGCTTCGACATCAACCCGCAGGCGTAGAGGATCGTCACGCCGGCGTACCGCGCGACGGTCCTGCGCTCGAGGAAACGCAGCCAGGCGAGTGTCGTCAGCAGCCAGAAGAGCGTGCTCAGGACGTCCTTGCGCTCGGCGAGCCACGCGACCGATTCGACGTGGAGTGGATGGATGGCGAAGAGCGCCGCGACCGCCGCGGACGGCCAGAGGTCGCCGGTCATCCGCCGGAAGAGGAAGAAGAGCAGCAGGACGTTCACCGAATGCAGGAGCACGCTGGTTCCGTGGTGGCGTCCGGCATCCATGCCGAACCACGACACGTCGGCCATGTGCGAGATCCACGTCAGGGGATGCCAGTTGGCGGCGTCCGTCGTCGTCATTGCCCAGGCGATCGATCGGGACGTCAAGCCGGCCTTCACGTGCGGGTTCGCCGAGACGTAGTCGTCGTCGTCGAAGCCGACGAAGCCCGCGGACCGCACGCCCTGGAACGCCGCGACCGTCAGGAGCACGAGCACGGCGGCGACGGCGGTAACGGCGATGAAGTTCGATCGGGGGCGCGACATCGCTCACCTTTCGAGCGGGGGAGTCTAAAGTAACATCCGACCGGTGACGACCCTCGCTCGACGCTTGATGCTCATCGCCGCGATCGCCGCGGCGGTCCGGTTCGTGCACACCGCGTCCATCGCCGGCACCCCGTTCGCGCGCCTGCTCGTGGGAGACGGAAAGGGGTACGACCGTTGGGCGGCGGCGATCGTGGCCGGAGACTGGATCGGGCACGAGACGTTTTACCAGGCGCCGCTGTACCCGTACACGCTCGCCGCCGTCTACGCGGCCTTCGGCCACGATCCGATGATCGTGCGGTGGGTGCAGGCGCTTGCCGGGTCGCTGGCCTGCGTGCTCCTCGCGCTCGGCGCCTCGCGCTTCGTCAACCCGTCCGCGGGGTTCATCGCCGGCTTGCTGCTCGCGATCTACCCGCCCGCCGTCTTCTTCGATGGTCTCGTGCAGAAGGCGTCGCTCGACAACCTCCTCATGTGCGGGCTCCTCGCCGTGCTGGGCGCGTACTTCGTCTCGGGGCGTCCACGGCTCCTGGCGTGGGCCGGGCTCGTGCTCGGGCTCTTCGCGCTGACCCGCGAGAATGCGCTCGTCTTCCTCGCGATCCTCGCCGCATGGCTGCCGTTCCATCTCGCGGCACAGCCGTGGAAGGCGCGCGCGAAAGCCTCCGGCCTTCTCGTCGCGGGCGCCGCGCTCGTGCTCGTTCCGGTCGGCCTGCGAAACAAGATCGTCGGCGGCGACTTCCTGATCACGACCGCGCAGTCGGGGCCCAATTTCTACATGGGGAATCACGAGGGAGCGACCGGGCGGTACATCCCGATCCTGCCGGGCCGGGAGACGTACGAGTACGAGCGCGCCGATGCGACCGCGGTCGCCGAGGGCGCCGCCGGCCATGCGCTGACACCCGCGCAGGTGTCGTCGTACTGGTGGAGCCGCTCGCTCTCGTGGATCGAGAGCCATCCGGGCGACTGGATCGCCCTTCTCGGCAAGAAGTTTCTCGTCACGTGGAATCGCGCCGAGCTTCCGGATTCGGAGAGCCTCGAGATCTACGCGGATCATTCTCCGGTGCTCGCGCTGCTTTCGGCGGTCTTCGGTTTCGGCGTGCTCGTCGCGCTGGCCGCGCCCGGCATGGTCCTGGCGTGGCGCGTTTCGCCGCGGCCGGTCCCGCTCTACCTCATGCTCTTCGGCTTCTCGGCGGCGGTGGCGGCGTTCTACGTGTTCGCCCGCTACCGATTCCCGATGGTGCCGATCCTCGCGATCTTCGCCGGCACGACGATCGCGGCCGCCGTCGAGGCCGTGAGGTCCCCCAGGCGCCCATCGCTCGATCCGGCGCTCGCCGGCGCGGCGCTCCTGGGGCTCGCCGCCGCCGCGCTGCCTCCCGTGGTCCCGGCGATCGGATCGCGCCGTCTGGGCTACGTGAACCTCGCCGTCGGGTACAAAGATGGAGGGCGGTACGACGACGCGATCGCGGCGTTCGGGAAGGCGATCGCGATCGCACCGCGCGTCGCGTCGCCCCATCGCGAGCTGGCTCTGGCTCTCGAAGCGGCCGGGCGGAACGCGGAAGCCGCGTCGGAGCTCTCCACGACGATCGCTCTCGATCCGACGTTCGCCGCCGCCCACGACGACCTCGGCGCGCTCCTGATCAAGTCCGGGGATCTGGACGGCGCCGAGGCGCATCTGAGCGAGGCGTTCCGGCTCGAGCCGACGCGAGCGACGGCCGCGGCGAATCTCGGAACGCTGGCGCTCGCGCGCCGCAGGCCCGCCGATGCGGCGGAGTGGTACGGGAAGGCGTCGGCACTCGCCCCGGCCGATGCCCGCTATCACTATCAGCTCTCGATCGCGCTCGCCGATCTCGACCGGCCCGACGAGGCGGAGCGGCAGCTCGAGGCGACGCTGCGTCTCGACCCGGCAAACGCCGCGGCCCACGACGACCTCGGCGTCCTCGCCGCCCGCCGAGGCGACCTGAAGGCCGCCGAGGCTCACTTCCGCGAAGCGTACCGGCTCGACCCGAAGCGGGTCTCCGTGCTGGTGAACCTCGGAGGGGTCGCGATGTCCGAGGGCCGGCCGCAGGAGGCCGCCGGCTTCTATCGCCGTGCGCTCGCGATCGATCCTGGGCTCGACAAGGCGCGCCAGGCGCTGGCGCAGGCGGAAGGGCAGCGTTGAAGCGCGATACCGTCATCGCGTGCGTGCTCCTCGCGGCCCTCACGGTCGCCGTGTTCGCGCCGGTCGTCCGGTTCGATTTCGTCCACTGGGACGACGACGTCTACGTGGTGGACAACACGCGCGTGCAGGCGGGGCTGTCCGTCGATAACGTCGTCTGGGCGTTCGACGGCGCGCACTTCGGCTACTACTACCCACTGACGTGGCTCGCGCACATGACCGATTGCCAGCTCTTCGGCCTGTGGGCGGGGGGCCATCACGCGATGAGCCTTCTCGTCCACCTCGCGAACGCGCTGCTGCTCTTCTTTCTGCTGTTCACGGCGACCGGTGCGACCTGGCGGAGCTTCACGGTCGCGGCGCTCTTCGCCATCCACCCGCAGCACGTCGAGTCGGTCGCGTGGATCTCCGAGCGGAAGGACCTCTTGAGCACGCTCTTCTGCCTGCTCGCGATCGCCGCGTACGCGCGATATGCAAAGGCCCCTACGGCCGGCCGATATGCGTGGATCGTCGTCGCGTTCGCCGCGAGCCTGCTCGTCAAGCCGATGTATGTGACGCTTCCGGTTCTCCTCGTCCTCGTCGATTGGTGGCCTCTCGAGAGGCGGCAGCGCGTGATCCCGAAGGTCGCGCTGCTCGCGGCGCTCCCGATCTTCGCCGTCGCGACGTACGTGGCGCAGAGCCGGCTGGGCGCCGTCATGTCGGCCGATGCGATCCCGCTCGGTCCGCGCGTGGCGAACGCGCTGATCTCGTACGGCGCCTACGTCGTCAGGACGTTCGCCCCGGTGCACCTCTCACCGTTCTACGTCCACCCGCGCCAGCACGTTTCTTACGCGCTGGCCGCCGCGAGCGCCGCCGCGCTGGGCTTGGCAACCTTCGGCGCGCTCCGGCTCGGACGCCGCTATCGCTGGGCCGCCTCGGGTTGGCTTTGGTACGTCGTCACCCTTTCACCCGTGATCGGGATCATCCAGGTCGGGGCGCAAGGGTCCGCCGACCGGTACACGTACTTCGCGCTGATCGGCCTGTTCGTCGGCGTGGTCTGGGGCGCGCACGAGCTGTTCGTTCGCTTCGCGGTCCCGCGGGTCGTCCAGGCGCTCGCCGCCGCGGCGGCTCTCATCGCCTGCGCCGTCCTGGCGGCGGCGCAATGCCAGACGTGGAAGAACAGCACGGCGCTCTTCACGCGGATGGTTACGGAGTCTCCCGGCGCCTCCGTGGGGCAGTACAACTTCGGAAAGGTCCGGGACGGCGAAGGCGATCTCGTGGGCGCGATCGCCAGCTATCGCAAGGCCGTCGAGCTCGAGCCCCGGCGCTCCCAGGCGTGGATCAATCTCGGCATCGACCTCCACCGGCAAGGCGACGACGACGCGGCGCTCGAAGCCTTGCAGCGCGCGATCGAGATCGACCCCGCCGACAGCCGGGCGTTCCGGAATCTGGGCCCCCTCTACGAGCAGCGCGGCCAGTGGATGGAAGCCGAGGCGGCGCTCGAGCGCGTGACCGAGAAGACGCCCGACGACGCGGAAGCGTGGGCCCTCCTCGCCCTCGCCTATCAAAACTTGAACCGGCCGGACGACGCGTCCGCCTCGTACCGCGAGGCGATCAAGCGGAACCCGGCGCTTGCCGTCTGCCGCTTCAATCTCGGCGTGCTCGCCCTGAGGCGAGGGGACGCGGCCGAAGCGAACGAGCAATTGAGCGCGCTTCGGGCCCTCGACGAGAAGCTGGCTGCGAGCCTTCAATCACTGATCGACAGGCAATCCGCCGCGAGCGCGCATTGAAGCTCGTGGAACAGGGCGGGTTGCGGCTGGGAGTCGTCGCGCCGGGGGCGGGCGACACGGGCGCACGGCTCAAGGCCGAATTCCAATCGGCGATCGACCGCGGCGCACACGCCGTCGTCCTGCTGCCGAGAGGCGCCGATGCCGAAGGCCTTGCGCCGCGCCTGATCGAGCCGATCGCGCGGGGGAGCGCGGACCTCGTGACGCTCGGCGCATCCCGCGCGGTTTCGACCGCCTTCCTGAGCCGCGTCCCTTTCTGGGAGAACACCGACGACGGGCACTTCGACGCTCAGCTCCAGCTCCAGGCGGCGCAGGCCGGCGCCGCCGTCGTCGAGCTGTCGCCGTCGATCCCCTACGGCGGCGCTCTCGAGCGATTTGGCGCGCGGCTGCGGTTCCGCCTGCACCGGCGCGGCATCCTCTACAGCCGGAACTACGATCTGGCGGTCGGGGGCCGGAAGTACTTCGACAAGTTCCACGATCCCGCTTCCAGCCATTCGCGAATCTGGGCTTGGCTCACGGCCCACGGAGTCGACGGCAAGCAGGTCCTCGAGCTGGGCGTCGGCGATGCATCGCTGACGAAGCGGCTGGCGGCCGGCGGAGCCGTGGTCGACGGCATCGAGCTGGACGCCGCCGCCGCCGAGCAGGCCCGGGGCCACTGCCGCGCCGTCACGGTCAACGATCTCGACGAGTTCGACTTCCGGCAGCTCGCCGGCCGCTACGACCTCGTCGTCGCCGCCGACGTGCTCGAGCATCTCCGAAGCCCCGAGCGCGTGCTCGCCGACCTGCGACAGGTGATCCGGCCGGGCGGGAGGCTCGTCGTGTCGCTTCCCAACGTCGCCAATCTGTACGTCCGGCTGAACGTCGTGGCCGGCCGGTTTCCGTATCACACGAAGGGGATCCTCGACCGCACGCACCTTCACTTCTTCACGCTCCGATCGGCGGACCGGCTGTTTCGCAGGGCCGGTTGGCGCGTGCTCGATCGCGACGTGACCGTGATCCCGCTCGTCGTCGTGTTCCCGTTTCTCGCGGCACCGATGTTCCGCCCGCTGCTTGCGGGTGTGTCCGGGGTCACGCGGCTCTGGAAGAGCCTTCTCGCCTACCAGGGGTTGTTCGTCGCCGAGGTCGATTCCGACCGATAGGAGTTACCCGCCCCGCTTCCACAAGCCCCAGCCTTCGTTGGCCCACTCCAGCCGGTAGCGCGAGGTCAGGTAGTCCTTCCACTCGTCGTGCTCCCCGGGAGCGGGCGGATCGAACGCCGGCGTCACGATCCAGGGAACGCGCTTCTCCTCGACCTCCGACACCGCGCCGTGCACGTAACGTCCCGGCGGGAAGTACGGCGGCGCGAACCCGTCCCAGCGCACGGGGCAGAGGTGAAGGGTCGCAAAGGCCCAGTTCGGCCATCCGTATACGAGAAGCGGATCGCCGGGAGGCACGCGCCGGCCGACCTCGTCGAGCATCTCCTGGATTCGACGGCCGGTCGTCTGACCGGGAACCCTGGTCACGCCGGCCGGAGATCGCACATCGACCCAGATCCGTTCATCCATCGCCTGGGCGATCCGCCCGATGCCGAACACCACGAACGCCGCCAACAAGATGCATGCAACCGCGCTCGACCATCGCCGGCCTCGGGCGGAAGCCGACGCCTCGTGATGAAGGACGAAGCCCGCGGCGATCGCCGGCGGCGCGGCGGCCCACTGCACATTGATCGGGGCCCAGCGGTGAAAGGCGGTCAGCATGAAGACGGTGACGCCGGTCAGGAGCACGGCAACGTCCACCGACGGAGCCTTCCTGCGCTTGAAGCTCCAGATCAGAAGAAACGGCGCCGATAGTAGAGAGAGGATAAGGGCCAAGCTCGTGATGGTCGCCGCACCGGTGAACAGGGGCGCGTGCCGCCACACTCCGCTCGTCCACTGGGCCCTGAGTTCCTCGAAGGGTTGAAGGAACCCGTACGCGTTCCCCGGTGAGTCGCGATAGGCCGTCAGCGGAAACACGACGAGGTCGTGCCAGGCGGGCCCAATGCGGGAGCGGGAAAGGACCATCAACGAGATCGGTAGTAGTGCGAGCAGCGCTCCACCACCGAACCGCGCGAGGTTGCGCCGCGGCGGCGCCGAGGGCGCGATCCCCGCCACCACGCCGAGACCCACGAGCATCCACAAACCCTGATCTTGAAGACTCAAAAATGCGAGCGCGGCCCCGACGCCCGCGAGCCACCATCCCGGCGTCCACGAGTCACGCCACGCGCGGTGTGCGCAAAGCAGCGCCGCCATGCAAAAAACATCGGCAAACCAGTGATGATTCGCGAATGGGAGCAGGCCCACGCCGGCCTGGCAGAGGAACGCGACCGGCACGGCCGCGAACAGCGGCGATGGGATCGACCGCCGCGCGAGACGCAGCGTCAGGACCACGAGGGCCGCGCCGAGAACCTGAGCGACGATCCTTCCGACGGCGAGCGACACGCCGAAGAAGGCGTACATCGGCGCCACGATGTAGAACGAAAGCGGGGTCTCGATCGCGAAGAAGTCGCGATACGGAACCTGGCCGCGCAGGACCCGCCACGCGCCCATGGCAGCGATCCCTTCATCGTTCGAGTCGATCTGAGTCCGAAAGTGGGCGATCGCCGCGGCGACCGCGAGCAGTGCGAACGCCTCGGGAAAGTACGAGAGCCAGCTAGTAGGTCGTCGTCGCGGGGTCACGTCGCCATTTTCCGGAATCTCCGTCCCAACCTGTAGATATTTTACAAAGCTGATTGACGGCGGGTGGCGTTCCGCGTATATCCCCGCGGACCTTTTCCGCAAGGAAAGGTCCAGGGGGCACTGGACGGCGCAGTTTTCGCCGCGGGGGATTGCGTGATCTGGCTTCGGCGAACGCCGTTCGTGGAACGTCGGTATATCTCTACCGCCCGCCCTCTGTTCGATCCCAACCCATCGTCATCGTCCGAAATTGAAGAACCGAAATCGACCCGTCACGGAGGCACCATGCAGAGACGTCTGATGGCTCTTATCGCCGCACTGGCGGTCCTCACGCTGTGTCCGCTCGCGCTCGCGAGCGAACGCGCGCACCCCCAGGCGGATGCATCGCAGACCGGCGAGAACATCTCGTCCGTGACCGATGCGAACGGGAACCCGGTCCCGCTGCGGCAGAACGCGGCGGAGAACCAGTCGGCGAAGAAGCGCCTTGGCGATGTCCAGCGCGGGCAGGCCTGGTGGCCCTACGGCAGCCAGATCGCGCCGTACAACTTCGTCGACAAGCGGGCCGAGTCGATGACCAAGGACGAGATCCAGGTCAACGGCGTCGCCGCGATCAACATCCGCGACGAAGAGGCGACGCTCAAGCTTCTTCCGCGCGACCTGCGGATTCCTCCGGGCCAGCAGGCCAAGATGGCCAAGGACGGGTACTACCTCGTCAAGATCCAGGGCTTCAGCCGGACGCAGGAGCAGATCGACGCCCTCCACGCCGCCGGCGCCACTCTCGGCGAGTACATGAACATCAACACGTACATGGCCAAGATCCCGGCCACGTCGCTCGCGGCGGTCAAGGCGCTTCCGTTCGTCGCCTACGTCGGCGACTACCACCCGGCGTTCAAGATCAACCCCCGCATCGGCCTCGAGTCGATTCCCGCCGACGAAGCGGTCGACCAGGCGACCGGGCGTGAAAAGCCGTGGCTCTTCGAGATCATGCTCCACAAGGGCGCCGACCTCGCGACGGCGATCGACAACCTCGAGAAGATCGGCGTCTACCCGGACAGCAAGAACATCGTCTCGAACGACGACCTGACCACGATCTTTGTGGCGACGACGCCGGACAACGTCCTGGCGATCTCCCAGGTCCCCGAGGTCAAGTGGATCTCGGAAAAGAGCTACGCCCACCTCATGGCGTCGGCCACCAACCCGGCCGCGATCCCGATGCTGCTCCAGAACAACGGCGTGTACACCACGGTGACGGCCAACGGCTGGAAGCTGTGGAACGCCGGAATCGACGGCACCGGTCAGATCGTCACCATGATGGACAGCGGCCTGAACACCAAGATGGAGCACTTCGCCCAGGACACGAGCCAGAACGGCTCGTACGGGGCGGGTCACCGAAAGGTCATCGCCTACGACTCGTACGGCGGCGGCAACATGTGCGTCGGCGATACGTCCAGCTCGGACGGCGGCCACGGCACCAAGACCTCGCAGCACGCGGTCGGCTCGATCTCGAACATGACGGCCAACCAGGACGTGACGCACACCCCGAACGTCAACTACGACATCGGCATCGCGCGCGGCGCGAAGGTTTACTTCCAGGACATCGGCACCGACACGTCGTCGTCGGTCAGCCCGCCGACCGACCTCGGCCCCTCGATCGTCGCGGCGATCGGCAAGGGCTCGTTCGTCCAGAACCACTCGTGGGGATCGTCGAACGCCTACGACACGCAGGCGAGCAACCTCGACACCGCCCTGTTCAACAACCCGAGCATGCTCGTCACGGTGTCGTCGGGTAACAGCGGCGCCACTGGAACCGGAACGGTCGGCTCTCCCAGCACGGCAAAGAACGTGATCTCGGTCGGCGGCAACGACGCCGCCAACCCCAACTCGCTCTACATCAATTGTAGCTGGGACGGCACGACCTCGTGCGCCACGACCGACCTCGGCTCGGGCCGAGGCCCGGTCGTGACCTCGGGCCGTGTCAAGCCGGACATCCTGTCGTTCATCTGGTCCAGCGTCACGGTCGGCGGCGAGCAGATGGCCTACGACGCGCCCTCGGCGATGTGCCAGAGCGACGCGACGAAGACCGTCTACTGGAACTACGTCAACACCGGCAACGAGGGTGGAACGTCGTTCGCCGCTCCGGACGTCGCCGGTGTCGCCGCGCTCGTCCGTGACTACTTCGCCCAGGGCTTCTATCCCACGGGCACCGCGACCCCGGCCAACACGCTGAATCCCACCGGCTCGCTCGTGAAGGCCGTCATCCTGGCCTCCGGCGAAGACGTCAACGCGAACTCGGCTCCGACGGTCGTCGCTCTCGGCAAGCGCTACAGCAGCGACGTGGGCTACGGCCGCGTCAACGTGCCGGGCGTCCTGCACATCGGAAGCTCCGCGCCGTTCCTCTGGGTTCAAAACGGTGCGACGCTGGGTCAGGCTGCGACCGCCACGACTTTCTACACGATCAACGGAAACGCGATTCCTCTCCGCGTGATGATGGTTTGGTACGACGCGGCCGGCAACACGATCGTCAAGGACGCCGACCTGAAGGTCACGATCGGCGCCAACGTCTATCTCGGCAACGTGATGTCGAGCGGCTGGAGCACCACGGGCGGCACGGCGGACCACACGAACACCACGGAAGGCGTGTTCCTCGATTCCGCTCACGGCCTGCCGGCGTCCGGAACGGTCCAGGTCGACGTCATCGGCACCAACAACCCGGGCGGCATGAACTACTCGCTCGTCGTCACCGGTAACGTCACCAGCACCGCGGTGACGCAGGTCTCGCTCAGCGCGGGTCAGTACACCTGCGCCAGCTCGATCGGCATCACGGTCAACGACACGGGCGCGACCTCGCCGGTCTCGGTCACGCTGACCAGCAAGAACAGCCTGTCCCAGGTCATCGACACCAAGAACGTCAGCTGCTCCGGCTCGAACGGCGTGTTCAACGGTGCGATCACGGCCGGATCGGGAATCACGGTCGCTAACGGCGGCACGGTGACGGCGACGTACGGAGCCGCCAGTCCGGCCACCGCAACGATCAATTGCCAGGGTGCCTTCGGAAACGGCGGATTCATCATCCAGGGCGGATGCGACAACGCGACCGCGGGGACCGACGTCGTCACCGGCCCGACCTCGAACGGCGGCTCCAACGAGTTCTACACGAAGTACATGGACGCCAACGAGTACTCGAGCTACAAGTTCGCGTTCGTCAATAACACCGGCGCGGCCCTGACCGATGCCACGGTCGCGCTGAGCTTCTCCGGAGCCGGTGCCTCGAAGATGACGGCCTTCAACGGCCCGATCCACGTCGGACCGGTGGCCGCCGGCGCCACGGCGGGCGGCGTCTTCCAGCTCTACACCGATCCTTCGACGGCGGGGCTGACCCCGGTCAACCTCGACTTCGACGTCACCTCGCCGGCCGACGGTTACTCGACGGCGACGCGGATCACGCAGGCGCAGCTCCTCCAGGCGAACGACACGGTCGCCCGCCAGACGCGCTGCTCCACGTTCAACACGCAGGCGCAGTTCAACACGTGGACCGACTCGGCGGTCAACGGCCACCCGCTCAATCCCTGGAAGTGGAGCGGCTCGGCCACGACGCCCTCGGTCGTCAGCTCCGAGAACCGGGGCGGCGGTCTCTGCTCGAACACCGGCCTCAACCAGGCGGCGATGATCGGCAATAGCGCGATCACGAGCGGCAACAACTTCGCCGGAAACGCGGATTCGTCGCTGATCCAGAACTTCCAGCCGGTGCTGACCGGGAACGGGCCGAACGGCCAGCCCTATCACTACAACTGGGCGTGGCACTCGTGGTTCCACGCGTCGGAAACGCTCAACCAGACCACGGGGGTCTGGGGCATCTTCTACAACGACCAGTGGAACAATCCGGTCGCGCCGACCGGAACGCAGCTCGCCGCGTTCACCAACAAGGTCGCGTACTACTACCAGACGATCTTCGACTACGTCGGCACCTGGAACTGGGAGACGGCAAACACGGGAACGGCGGACAATCCCGACCTGATCAGCTCGGGCGCCCCCCCGAACCAGTTCTTCGTCACGTTCACGAACGTGACCGGCCTGGCGACGTCCTCGACCTACTTCGCGTACGGTCACGAGCACGCCGACCTCACGGTCTTCACGGGAAGTTCAACATCGTCGAGCGCCACCACGCGACGTGACATCGCGTTCGACAACGACAACCTGGTCTACGACGAGTGGTACGCCACCGCGCAGGTCGCCGCATGCGGGGCCGGCACGCAGGTCGGCCAGGTCTCGTTCGACCAGGTGGCCTACGACTCGTGTCCTCGATCGTCGGCCACGATCAGCGTTCTCGACGCCGACGGCGTGTCAGGGCTGCAGGTCACGGTCACGAGCCCCGGCACGGGTGACAGTGAGGTCGTCACCCTGACCGGCTCGGCGCCGTACTTCACCGGCACCGTCAATCTCTCGACCAACTCGGGGATCGCCGCTAACGACGGAACGCTCTTCGTCCTGCCCAGCGAGACGATCAGCGCGACCTACACCGATACCTCCCCGGCCGGCAGCTCGACCGCGACGGCGGTGGTCGCCTGTACGGGGGCCGACGTCGTCTACGTGACGAACACGCAGGTCTCGGATAACGGCGACAACGACGGGATCCCGGACAACAACGAGTGCGTGACGATGGACATCACGATCCGGAACAACACCGCAGCCGCGCTGACGAACGTGCGGGTGCAGATCGTCTCGAAGAACTCGAACATCGACCTGATCGAGAAGGACCACGCGAGCTACGGAACGGTGGCCGCCACCAGCTCGGCGACGAACTCCGCGGGAGATCGGTTCACGTTCCACGTCAATCCGGCAGTCGCGTGCTCGGATCCGACCAACCCGCCGCAGGCGAGCTTCCAGGTCCTGATCACGGCCGACGGCCTGAACGGCGCGGCGGTCTCGCAGGTGTTCCCGCTCAACCTCGATCTCGACGTGGGCGCGGGAACGACGAGCTACACGCAGAACTTCACGACGAACCCCGGCTGGACCGTGGGCATCACAGCGCCCGACAACTCCGGCTGCACCGGGGACACGTACGTGAACAACTTCCACTGGTGCGCGAACTGCGACACCAACGGCAACGGCGCGTACGGCGCGTGGTCCGGCAATAGCCCGTGGGGCACGGCCAACCAGACCTACGCGGCGGCCTTCGATTCGTCGACGCTGTACTCGCCGATCTTCACCGCAGGCAGCACGGCCGTCACGATGAGCTTCCGCGAGGCGGCCCGAACGGAATCCGTCACCGGCGGGGCGGCTTACTACGATGGTGCCATTGTTCAGTACCAGCTCGGCGCCGGTGCCTGGACCACGCTGGCGTACACGTCTCCGGCCCAGATCGCGACGACAACGAGCAACTTCTGCAGCCCGATTCTCGCCACGACTGCGGCGTGGGGCGGCACGGCCGCGGCCAGCACCGTCACGACGGTCACCAACGCGGCGTCGGTCACGACGACGAACGGCCAGAGCATCCAGTTCCGCTGGAGGCTCGGCTCCGACTCGAGCGGCTTGCCGTCGGGCTTCGGCGGCTATCTGGTCGACGACGTCACCGTGACGGGTCTCCGTCAGTTCGTCTGCGAGCCGACGCGGCCCGGCAGCGCCGGGGCGTGTTGCCTCAACCCGTCGCTCCTCGTCAACAACACGGCGGTCGACATCGACCTCTGCCTCGCGACCGGCGTGCGCATTACCTGGGCGCAAGATCCCGACAACTGGGGCGACGGCGGGTCCGGCACGCGGACCTACGACGTCCTCAGGAACGGCAGCCCGATCGTCTCGGGCCTGTCCTACGGCACGACGACGTACACCGACTCGACCGGAACGGCCGGCCAGAGCTACAGCTACACCGTTCGCTACAACAACGGGTGCACCGGGTCCCAGACGACCGCCGGCGCGAACGCGGCCGATGCCGGAAACGTGGTCTGCAACGACGGCAACGTCTGCACCAACGACGCCTGTAACCCGGCGACCGGCCTGTGCGTCTTCACGAACAACACGGCTTCGTGCAGCGATGGCAACGCCTGTACGGTGGGCGACACCTGCTCCGGCGGAAGTTGCCAGCCGGGCACGCCGACCGTCTGCAACGACAACAACCCCTGCACGAACGACTCGTGCGACACCGGCACAGGCCTGTGCGTCTACACGAACAACACCGCGTCTTGTAACGACGGAAACGCCTGCACGACGAACGACACGTGCTCGGGCGGATCGTGCGTGGGCGGGGCGGCTCCGAACTGCAACGACAACAACCCGTGCACCGACGACAGCTGCAATCCGGCGACGGGCTGCGTCCACACCAACAACACGGCGTCCTGCA
>CAZYHZ010000009.1:0-92441 GCA_964647625.1 uncultured Acidobacteriota bacterium | reverse complement strand
TCGCGCGCGATCTGCGACGCGATCGTCAATCCTAGCCCCGATCCGTTCGTTTTGGTCGTGTAAAAAGGCTCCATGGCGCGGGCGAGCACCTCCGGCGACATCCCCAGGCCGGTGTCGACGATCGCCATCTCGACCCCGTGCGGGACGCCCCGCAGCCACACGGTCAAGACACCGCCCTGCGGCATCGCCTGCACGGCGTTCCGGAGGAGGTTGATCGTCGCGTGGAACACGAGGTCGCTGTCCGCGGCCGCCTTGGGCGTGTCCTCCGCTTCCTCGACGCGCCCGTGAACGCCGGCGTGGTCGAGCTCCCAGGCCAGGAGCTCCAGGGCCTCTTCCGCAACCGCCCGGAGGGACACGGCGCCGATCTTCGGCGGGGCCGGGCGCGAGAACTCCAGCACTTCCTTCACGATCGCCTCGAGCCGGCGCACCTCGCTGACGATGATGTCGAGCGATTCACGCGTCGCCGGGTCGTCGTGGCCTTCGCGCGCGAGAAGGGACCGGGCGAACCCGCCGATGGCGACCAGGGGGTTCCGGATCTCGTGAGCGACGTGGGCGGCCATCTCTCCGATCGCGGTCAGGCGCTCCGACCGGACCATGCGCTCCTGGTTGCGCCGGAGCTCCCGCGTGGCGGACTCGAGCGAGGCGACCTGGCGGGCCAGCTCTTCGGTCAGCCGCGCCCGCGCCAGCGCCTGGGCAGCCTGGAGGCCGAGTAGCTCCAGGATCTCGACGTTCTCCCCCGTGATCGCGCGGCGCGTGATCGCGTTGTCGGCCAGGAGCAGGCCGACCGCTTTGCCGTCGGTGACGAGCGGCACGGCCACGAACGAGTCGACGCCGAGGATGTCCATCAGAGGCTGGGGGGACGGAAGCTCGAGCGCCGTCTTCCCGCCCGCGACCAGGGTCGTGCCTCCCGCCTTGAAAGCGCGCACCAGGAACGATCCGTCGTCGTCGAGCTTCGCGGACAGCGCGCGCGCGATCTCGAGCACCCGCGGCTCGGGACCCTCTGCGGGCGGACCGTAGTCGTCGACCAGCTCGCGCAGGTTTTTTTCCCCTCGGGCCAATCGCGACCAGATCTGATCCGCCTCGGCCGCGTCGGCCGGGCCGATCGCATCCCGGCCCCGGAGCACCGCGTGCCGCTCGTCGACCAGGAGCAGGAACGCGCGGTTGAACCGAAGGCCCACGCTGGCCGTCGCGCCGACGAGGATCGTGCGCAGGATGCGCTCGGGGCTCATCGCCGATTGGAGGCACTCGCTGATCTCGCGGATGACCGAAAGCTGCGACACGCGCCGGGCGAGGCGCCGTTCGAGGGCCTTCGATTCGGTGAGGTCGGTGACCAGGACGAACGCCCCGTCTCCGTCGCCGTTTCCCGGGAGCTCCGTTCGCGTGACCATCACAGGCAGCTCCGCGCCGTCGACGCCCTTGTGACGGGCCTCGTATCGCTCGGTGCGCGTGCCGCTCACGGCGGCCTGCGGGATCTTTCCGTCTTCCGCGACGAGCGCGCAGAACGCCTTTCCGAGAGCCTCGTTCTCGCCGAGCCCGTAGAGCTTGGCCGCGCCCCGGTTCCAGAACCGGACCGCGCCGTCCCGATCGAGCAGCGCGAATGGGATCGACCATGCGCCGAGCAGACGGAGGAAGTCTTCCGAGCGCTCGGGGAAGAACGCCTCGAACCGGGGGCGCGGATCCTGCTGCGTTCCGGCCTCCATCGCGGCACCCTCGGGGTGAGCTGAGATTGTACTCGCCGCCGCGGGGATCGCTTCCACCGCGCACCGGTCCGAAACGGTCCTCAGATCACCGCGTCCCGCAGATACGCCGCCGCCTCTTCGGGGGCGGTCGGGTTGATGTAGAAGCCGGTCCCCCACTCGAACCCCGCGACGCGCGTCAGCCGGGGCAGGATCTCGATGTGCCAGTGGAAGTCGAGCGGCAGGGTGTCCCAGTAGTTGCGGCGCCTCACCAACGTTTCGGTGTTCGGGCTGCTGTGGAGGACGAAGTTGTAGGGCGGGTCGCGGAGCACGCTCTTGAGCCGCGCGAGCGTCTCTTTGAGCGTGCGGGCGAGCGCGGCAAGCGCCAGGCGGGCCTCGTCGGTGAACGCGTGGGCGTGGCGCCGCGGGAGCACCATCAGCTCGAAGGGGAACCGGGACGCATACGGCGCCAGGACCGCGAAATGCTCGTCGAGGGTGACGATGCGCTCGCGCGCCTGCAGCTCCTGCTCGAGCAGGTCGCAGAACATGCACCGTTCCTTGAGGTGGAAGTGGTCGCGGGCCGAGTCCAGCTCGACCGAGATGGCGCGCGGCGTCACGGGCGTCGCGATGATCTGAAGGTGCGGGTGGGCCAGCGTCGCGCCGGCAGCGGCGCCGTGGTTCTTGAAGAGGAGCACGTACTTGAACCGTGGGTCGCGGCCGAGGTCGCGCATCCGGTCCTGGCAGACCGCGAGCACGCTCTCGAGGACGCCCGGCTCCATGTCGCCGATGTGAAGCTCGTGCTGCGGCGATTCGACGACGACCTCGTGCGCGCCGATGCCGCGCATGCGGTCGTAGAGCCCGACGCCCTGCCGGTCGAGCGTGCCCTCGATCGAGAGCGCCGGGTACTTGTTGGGAATGACGCGGACTTGCCAGCCCGGGCCGTTGGCCGGCCCGCCGGACGGACGGATCGCGGCGATCTCGGCCGGCGTCTTGTCCTCGCTTCCGGGACAGAACGGGCAGAAGCCGGTCTCGATCCTGGGGTGTCCGAAGTCCGAGAAATCCTCCGGGCGTCGGCTTCGCTCGTTGGCGATGATCACCCAGCGCTTCGAGAGCGGGTCATGGCGCAAGTCGGACATCGGGCTCCTTCCTTCAGGCGAACAGGGCCGCGGCGAGATCGAGCGTCGCGGCGGGAACCGTCTTCAGCTGCTTCACGGCCAGCGCCAGCGGCACCGGCTCGAACATCCCGCCGCGATACGCGGCCATCATGCCGAACCGCTTTTCGTGGACCATGTCGGCCGCGAGCAAACCGTAGCGCGAGGCCAGCCAGCGGTCGAACGCGGTCGGCGTGCCGCCGCGCTGGGTGTGGCCGAGCTGCACCGACCGCGTCTCGCACCCGGTGCGTTTTTCGATCTCGTGGGCCAGCCGCTCGCCGATGCCGCCGAGCTTCACGTGGCCGAACGCATCGAGCGCCGCGCTTTTCGTGATCTCACCTTCCGGAAGGACCGCGCCCTCGGCGGCGACGACGATCGAAAACCGTGAGCCCCGCGCCTCGCGCCGCTTGATCGCCGCGCAGACGGCCGGAAGATCGATGGGCCTCTCGGGGACCAGAATGTAGTCCGCGCCGCCCGCCATCCCCGCGTGGAGGGCGATCCATCCGGCGTGGCGTCCCATCACCTCGCAGACGATGACGCGATCGTGCGATTCGGCAGTCGAGTGCAGCCGGTCGATCGCCTCGGTGGCGATCGAGACCGCGGTGTCGAAGCCGAACGTCATGTCGGTGCCGGAAAGGTCGTTGTCGATGGTCTTCGGGACGCCGACGACCGGGAAGCCCGCCGCCGACAGCTTCGCGGCGACGCCCAACGTGTCTTCCCCGCCGATCGCGACGAGCGCGTCGAGACCGAGCGCTTTGAAGTTCTCCTCGACGCGCTTTGCGTCCTCGGGCGTCTTGTAGGGGTTCGTCCGCGACGTCCCCAAGATCGTGCCGCCCCGGTGGAGGATTCCGGTCGTCGCCTTCTCGTCCAGCGGGACGGTCTCCTTGTCGAGCAACCCGCGCCAGCCATGACGGATCCCGAGCAAGGCGTAGCCGTTCGGCCGCAGCCGGCGCGCCGCGGCCCGGATCACCGCGTTGAGCCCCGGCGCGTCGCCTCCGCCGGTCAAGATGCCCACGGTCTTCATCTGCAATCCTCCGCGCCGCGCATTCTAGGCGCGCTCGACGAATTTGTAAGAAAAAGGGGACTGTCCCCTACACCGACCAGTCGTAGCGGGAGGGGTCGTCTTCGGTGGCCGGAAGGTCGATGAAACCGTCGGCGGGGATGCGCTGCGTCCGGCCTTCGGCGGAGCGCACCTCGATCGCGAACCGAACGCGGGGCTCGGCGCCGCGGAGACTCGCGAGCGGGACGGACAGCTCCAGCACGCGATCGACGGCGCTGCGGAAGGAACCCGCGCTCGCGCCGGCCGGCACTTCGAGGGGCTCGCGCGGCACCTCCGGCGTGCGAACCGCGACCGTCGTGCCGGCGAGAGCGCCCTCCTCGATCGGGTCGAGCCGCACGAACAGGTCCGACCCGTCGGTCCCGAAATAGAGGTCGCGCACGAACGGGACCGCAGAGTGCATCGCGCCGAACACGGACGGCACGCGCCCCGCCGTCCGCCATTCGAAGTAGTCGCCGATCCGGCCGTCGAGCGTCGCGCGCACGGGGCCGGTCGGCGCGGTCAGGCCGCGGGGCTTCACCTTCCGGATCGGCTCGTCGATTCCAGAAGGCACGGGAAGGCCGGCCGCCGCGTACGCTCCCCGCAGCTTGTCGCGAAATCCGGCGTCGAACTCGGCGCCGTATTCCGTCGGATGGTCGTCGCCGTACCACCAGAACCAGTCGCTCCCTTCCGCCGCGAAGATCGCCCGCCACGCCGGATCGTCCCATTGCGGCGCTCCGCGCGCCCCGGCAACGGCGTCCCGCGCGGCGGTCAACAATTCCCACGCTCGATTCTTTTCCGGATGGCCGACCCACGTCGCGAGGTTGCGGTAGATCCACGAGCCGGCGGCAACGCGCGGCAGCGCGCGCGCCGATTCCGGGGAGGCCGCCTCGGACGCGGTGACGGTCTCGATCCCGGGCTCGGTCGCCAGCGCGCCGTACAGAGCGTCGAAGAACGGCGCGGCGTGCTCGGGGTAGTGCTCCCACGCGTTCTCGCCGTCCAGGATCACGCTGACGACGTAGCGCGTCCCATCGTCGGGAAGGATCTCGCGGATGTGGAGCAGCCGAGAGACGAAGTCGCGGGCCGCGTCGTCCGGCGCGCGGCGCGCGTACACGAATCCGATCCGGTCCGAAAGATCGTGATCGCGGAACAGCAGGACCGGGCCGTCGCGGAGTCGCCAGGGCCGGTAGACGATTTCGGCCCGGCGCGCCTCCTTCGCGCGCGGGTCCTCCGGCAGCTCTTCCCGGAGGGACGCGAACAGGACGTCCTCGTCGCTCGCGGCCCAGCGATAGCCCGCCTCCCCCATCCGGCGCAGCGCCTCTTCCGAGATCGCGCCTTCGGACGGCCAGCCGCCGATGGCCTTCCGTCCGAACGCCGACGCGAACGCTTCCATCCCGCGCGAGAGCTGGAACGTCGCATCCTCGGGATGGCGAAACGCGGTCGCCGGCAGGCGCAGATCGGGGAGCGCCTCGAGCGCCGACCGGAGATCGCACACGAGCGGGAGGATCGGGTGGTAGTACGGCGTGATCGAGATCTCGATCTGCTCGGCGTCGTACAACCTCCGCCATCTCGGAATGACGTCGGTGAGGAACGCCTGATGCCGGGCGAACAGCGCGCGCTTGTCCTCCGCGGTGAACCCGCGCCCGCGCGCGCGAAGAGCGGCGATCAGAGGATCGGCCTGGAGCAGCGGGCCGCTCCAGGCGATATGGAACAGCACCTGGAGATCGAGGATCGCCTGATCGTCGAAGCGCTCCACGATCGCGCGCCCGATCTCCGCGGCGGGTGCCTCTCCACGCAGCGCGTGCAGCTCGTGCAGCCGCTTCAAGCCCACGGCCATCATGTCCCGGTTCAACGAGAAGAAATGACCGATGACGTAGGCGCGCTCTTCAGGGGAGAGATCGGTGGGATCCTTGAGCGCACAGGCCAGGAACGGGTCCGGGCGGCAGCCGCCCGAGGCCAAGGCCTGGAGCTGGTCGATCAGCGTCGGCACGACGTTGAACGTCGCCCGCACCATGGGGTGGCGCTCGAGGAACGCCGCCATGTCGGCGTAGTCCTTGAGGGCGTGCAGCCGCGTCCACGGCATGGCCGCCCCGCCTGTTGCAGGATCGGTGTAGTCGGGCTGATGGAAATGCCAGATGAGCGCGAGGCGGATCGGCGCCTTCATCCGGTCACCGAACGCTCCCGATCGACGACGGCGCCGTACAGAGCCTCGTACTCGCGCGCGGAACGGCTCCACGAGAAGCTCGCCGTCATGCCGTTGCGGCGGATCGCCGCCCAGCGCTCGCGGTCGGTGTTGTGGACGAGCATCGCGCGCTGGAGCGCGCCCCAGAACGCATCGGCGGTATACGCGTCGAACGTGAACCCGGTGACGCCCTCCTGCACCGTGTCGGCGAGCCCTCCGGTCCTTCGGACCACCGGCACGCTTCCGTAGCGCATCGCGATCAGCTGGCCGAGCCCGCACGGCTCGAAGAGCGAAGGCATGAGGAAGAGGTCGCTCCCGCCGTAGATCAGCGGCGCGAGGTCGGGGGCGAACGTGAGAACCGCCCCCATCGTCTTCGAGTGATAGGCGGCCAGGTGCGCGAAGGCTTCCTCGTAGGGCCGCGCACCGCTTCCCAGGACCACGAACTGGGCGGGACCCGCGGAGCCGTTGAGCAGCAGATGAACGACGTGGGCGGTGATGTCCAGGCCCTTTTGCGCGTCGAGCCGCGTCACCATCGCGACCATCGCGGCGTTCTCGTCGCGGGTCAGCCCGAGCCGCTCCTGCAGCGCGAGCTTGTTCTGCACCCTGGCCTCGGGGTGGCCGGCATCGTAGCTCGCCGCGAGCCGTGGGTCGGTGGCCGGATTCCACACGACGTCATCCAGCCCGTTCAGGATCCCGTGAAGGTCCCGGTGCCTCGCTCGGAGCAATCCGTCGAGGCCGCTTCCGCCGTCTTGCGTCAGGATCTCGGCCGCGTACGTCGGGCTGACGGTATTGACGAGGCTCGCGTGATAGATCCCGCGCGCCATGAAGTTGAGCTCGTCCCATCCGCTCTCCTCGAGCAGCGGAGGGGCAAACGCGCCGAGGTATTCCGCCACGCGGCGAGACGTCCGGCCCTGGTGCGCGAGGTTGTGGATCGTGAAAAGCGTTCCCATCCCGCGGAAGCGGGGGTCGGCGCGTCCCGTCGTCGCGAGCCACATGACGGCGGGGGCCGAGTGCCAGTCGTGCGCGTGGACGACGTCGGCGCGCCAGCCCAGCGCCGCGGTCAGCTCGAGCGCGCCCCGGCAGAAGAAGGAGAACCGGTAAGCGTCGTCGTCGTAGCCGTACAGGTTTGGCCGGTCGAACAGGCTCCGCTGCGCGATGAAGTAAACGGGAACCTCGCTCCCCGGAAGCGTCGATTGCAGGACGCCGGCGGTGACCGGTCCGTCCCCGGTCGGCACGATGAGCTCCCCGGCCATCGGCGTGATGCCGCCCGATCCGGAATGCGCGGCGCGCTCCTGCGCGGGGTAAGCGGGCGTGACGACACGGACATCGTGTCCCGCTGCGGCGAGCGCCTTCGGAAGCGCTCCGGCGACGTCACCCAGCCCGCCCGTTTTCGCGAACGGAGCGACCTCGGCACTGAGCATGAGGATGCGCCGGCGTGTGCTCATCCGGCGATTCTAGGGGGAGATGGAAGGGGGGACAGTCCCCTTTTTCTTATAAAGCTTCCGTGGTGCGAAGCTTTGTAAGAAAAAGGGGACTGTCCCCCTCCGTCATGATTGCGGCGCCCCCGCGGGGATCGGCAAGTTGAGCTTCTTGAGCTCCTCGTTGATCGTCTTGGCGAACTCCTCGAAGGGCTTCGCGCCCGAGAGGTAGCGGCCATTGACGAAGAACGCGGGCGTCCCGGTCACGCCGAGGGAGGCGGCTTCCTTGGAGTCGGCTTCGATCTGCGGCTTGAACTTGGCGTCGTCCATCGACTTCTGGAACTTGGCGACGTCGAGCTTCAACTCTTTCGCGTAGGCGACGTACTGGTCGCGATTCATCTTCGCCTGATTCGCGAAAACCTTGTCGTGGAATTCCCAGAACTTGCCCTGCTCGCCGGCCGCCATGGCCGCGAGCGCCGCGGGCATCGCGTTCGGGTGGAACGACAGCGGCAGATTCTTCCAGACGATCCGGACCTTGTCGCCGTAAACCTTCTGGATCTGATCGAGAGTCGGACCGACCCTCGAGCAGAAAGGTCACTGATAGTCCGAGAACTCGGCGATGACGATGGGCGCCGTCGCGTTCCCTTCCGCCGGGGCGCCTTCGGTCTTGATCGTGTAGACCTTGTTCGGGTCGGGGCCTTGTTGCGCAGGCCGCTGCTTCGCGGCGTTCGCGACTTGCACCTGGAGCGAGTTGATCTTCGTGTCGAGATCGACCATGCGCTTGGTCATCTCGGCCTTGTAGTTCTTTCCGTCGGTCCAGGCCACGAACCCGATCACCAGAGCGCCGGCGGCCAGCACGACCGGCAGCCAGGCCACCCCCCCGCCGCCACCGCCGCCCACGGCCTCGGGCGCGCTGTCGGTCAGGCGCCGCTCTCGATTCTTCTTCGACATATCTCCTCCGCTCCAGGATCAGAGCGCTAGTTTACCCTGTTGCTCCTTGACCGCGCTTGCGGAGGCCTGAAGGGCCTGAAGCTCCGCCGCCTGGAGCTTGACCTCGTAGACCTTCTCGATTCCTCGGCTTCCGAGCTTCACGGGGACTCCAACATAGGTTCCCGTGATCCCGTATTCACCCTCGAGATACGCGGCGCACGGGAGGATCTTCTTCTTGTCCTTCAGGATCGACTCGACCATCTCGACGCTGGAGGCGGCCGGGGCGTAGTAGGCGGACCCGGTCTTGAGCAGGGCGACGACCTCGGCACCCCCCCCGGCGGTGCGCTTCACGATCGCGTCGATCTTGTCCTGCGGGAGCAGCTCGGTCAGGGGCACGCCCCCCACCATCGTCAGGCGGGGAAGCGGGACCATCGAGTCTCCGTGCCCGCCGAGCACGATCGCGCTGACGCTCTCCACCGAGACCGAAAGCTCCATCGCGATGAACGAACGGTACCGCGCGGTGTCGAGCACGCCGGCCATGCCGAGGACGCGCTGCTTCGGGAATCCGGTCGCGACCTTGGCGACGTACGCCATCACGTCGAGCGGATTCGACACGACGATGACGATCGCGTCGGGCGAGGTCGCCCTCACCTGCTCGGCGCACTGCTTCACGATGTTCGTATTGATATTGAGAAGGTCGTCCCGGCTCATGCCCGGCTTGCGCGCGACGCCGGCGGTGATCACCACGACCGACGAGCCCTTGGTGTCGTCGTAGGAGTTCGTCCCCCGCACCATCGAATCGAATCCGAGGACGGGCGAGGCCTCGAACAGGTCGAGGCCCTTCCCCTGCGGCGGCCCTTCGAGGATGTCGAGGAGGACGACGTCTCCGAGCTCCTTGGTCGCGCAGCCCATGGCGACGTGCTCTCCGACGAACCCCCCGCCGATGACCGTGATCTTCTTTCGCATGTTCGACTCCAAAATGGCCGCGAAGGTAGCACTCTCGGGAATTCCCGGGCAACGTCAATACTGGACCAGAGTCCCCTCGCGCTTGGCCTTGCGGATCGCGACGCGGGCCCCGAACAGGCCCGCCGGCACGAGGATGAGCGTCACGACGGCGAGGCGGGCGAGCGGCGTCGCGAGGTCGGAGACCGTCGCGCCCTTCAGCAGCGCACCTCGAACCACCTCCAATGACCAGCTCATCGGCAACCAGTTCGAGATCCCACGCATCGCGGACGGGAGCACGTTCGACGGAAATACGACGTTGCCGAAGAACGTGGACCCCATCGAAAGGATGAGGTTGATGGGATCGCCCTTCTTGAAATAGAGGATGAACGATGCCGACAACATGCCGATCCCGATCGAAGACAGCAGCGTCAGACCGATTCCCAAGAACAGCGCCAGCGGAGACGCCATGTCGAGCTTGACCCCGTAAACGAACACGGCGAAAACGAGATAGGTGACCACGCGCAGAGCGCTCCACGCGAAATCCCACGCGGTCGACGAGAAGATGACGATCGACGTCGGGGTCGGCGAGACGAGCATGGCCTCGAGCGTTCCCAAGACCTGTTCGGTTCGAACCTTCTCCGCGAAAGACCAGAGCGCCGTCGAGAAATAGATCTGGAACAGGATTCCGACGAGAAGCCAGGGAAAAGGCGCGATGCCGTTCAATCCCGGCGTGTCCGGGTTGACCATGCGGCTCGCGTAATAAAAGACCGAGACCGCGAAGAACATGCCGCCGAGCTGCAAGACGAAAGCGAACCGGTACGAGACGCTCTGCAGGAAGTCGCGGACGAGGAACGCCCACAGCTTGAGGAACAGCCGGCTCACGCGGAAACCTTTCCAATCTCGTTGCGGATGAGCCGCGCGAAAGCCTCCTCCAGGTCGGATTCGACGCGGTCGCAGGCGTGGACGGTCACGCCGTGCGCCATCACCGTGCGGAGCAGATCATCCAGACGTCCATCGCCGTCCATCGCGATCGTCACCCGGCGGATTCCATCGATCCGCTCGACCGTCACGACCCGGAAAGGGCCGGAGATGGCATTCGGCCAATCCGACACCTCGAGGCGGAATTGGCGGTCGTCGATGCCCCACCGGCGGACTTCGCCCACGGTGCCGACCTGGCGCACGGAGCCCTCGACCAGGATGGCGATCCGATCGCACAAGGCCTCCGCCTCGTGAAGGTTGTGCGTCGCGAGGAGGATCGTCTTGCCGTCTCGCCCTTTGAGCTCGTCGCGGATGAGCGCGCGGAGGGACAGCGATGCGGCGGGATCGAGGCTGCGTGTGGGCTCGTCCATCAGCAGGATCGGCGGATCGTGGAGCAATGCCCGCGCAATGGCAAATCGCTGTTTCATGCCGGACGAGTAGTCGGAAAACCGGCGCGTGCTCGCTTCCGCAAGATCGACCTTTTCCAGCAATTCGTCGATCCTCTTTTCGATCTTCGGCCCCGGCACGTCGTAGAGCCTCGCGAAGAAACGTAGATTCTCCCGACCGGTCAGCCGCCAGTAGAACGAGCGCTCGTCGGAGTGCACGAGGCCGAGCAGCTTCTTGACCTTGTCTTCTTGCCGCACGTCGACTCCCGAGACGACGGCGCGCCCCCTGTCGGGTATCACCAAGCACGAGAGGATCTTGACGAGCGTCGTTTTCCCGGCGCCATTGGGGCCCAGGAGGCCGAAGATTTCCCCCCGCTTCACGTGCAGATCGACACCGCGCAGGGCCTGCACCCGCCCGGGATCCTGGAACGGCTTCGTGACCAGGTCCTTGAGCGAGCGCTTCTTGGCGAACGACTTTTCGAGCTGGAACCCCTCGATCGCGTAATCCATCAGGGGCCTAGCCGAGCTTCCGGGACGAAACGGCGTCGCGGGCGGCGGCGAGAGCGGCGTCGTAGTCGGGCTCGCTCGAGATGTCCGGGACCATCTGGCCATAGACGACCCGATCCTCGGCGTCGACCACGACGACCGCGCGGGCGCAGGCGCCCTCGAAAGGGCCGTCGACCAGAAGCACGCCGTAGTCGCGGGCGAAATTGCGCCCGCGCATCATCGATAAGGAGACGACGTGATCGAGGCCCTCGGTCGAGCAGAACCGCTTCATGGCGAACGGAAGGTCCGTCGACACGATCAGCACGACCGCGCCCGCGACGTCTGCGATGCGCTCGTTGAACTTCCGGGCCGACATCGCGCAAACGCCGGTATCGAGGCTCGGGACGATGCTGAGCAGCTTGACCTTGCCGCGAAACGACGCGAGCGAGACGTCGGACAGGTCCGACGCGACGAGCCTGAAATCGGGCGCCTTGGAGCCCTCGGACGGAAGCTCGCCCGAGGTGTGAACGACCGTGCCGCGCTGAACGATATCCGCCATCACGCTCTCCGAATCGGGCGGCGCAGGTTAGCATGGTGCATGAGCGCCGGGCTCGCGGCCGCCTACGACGCGCATCCGCTTCTCGATCCACGCCTTCCGAGCCGGCACCCTGCCCTCGCACGTCAGTGGGTTCGTACCTACCACCGCATGACGAACGAGGGGTCGGCGTTCGATCGCGTCATCCGCGGCTACGCGATCCCGCAGGGACGGCGGCCGTCGGCGGCCGTCGATCTCGTGCCGTACTTCCACGACGCCGACGCGTACCTCAACGATCTCTTGCGCCTCGTCCCGGAGTCGGTGGCGCGGCACCTGGCGCCGCTCCCGGAGACGCGGGGCGCGAGCACGATCCGCGATCTTCTCAAGCTGACGTTCGACGGCCCGTTCACGCGGGTGCGCTACGAAGCGCAGCGGAAGCTCTACCTGGCGAAGCTGCTGTTCGACATCGATCATTCCCGGTCCGTGCGCGACGGCCCCAAGCACCGGGCCCGATTCGAGCAGATCGTCAAGGACGAGCTGTTGCGCGAGGCGAGGAGCGAGGACGAAGTCGAGGTCCGGGTCGACGAGCGGACCTTCCGCTTCCGTCCTCGGCGCATCGCCGCCTCCGGGCACGATCCGGCGGTCGACGTCTTTCATTACCGCAGCCGCTTCAAGCGGGAAGCGGATCCCGAAAAGGATCGACGTGCCGACGAGGGCTGGATCCGGATCTCCGAGGCCCCGCGCTGGCCCGGCCTCGGACGCTACAGCGGCTCGATCCTCTCCAAGATGATCCGCCGCGCGATCCCCGACCCGCGGATGGTGCAGGACCTACTCGGGGCGATGTTCATCGTGGGAGACCGGCGGCAGGCCTACGCGCTCGAGCGCCGGTTGATCGACGCGTTCGGCGGGCCGCTCCGATGCCGCGACCGGGTCGACACGCTGATCGGCGGGCGGGACCGCGCGCGGCTGGATCCGCAATCGTCCAGCGGATTCGCCGTCTTGAAGGAGATCATCGACATCCTGATGGACGACCCGTCGTCCGATGTCCCGTACCTCTTTTCCGTCGAAGTTCAGATCTTTCCGCTCGAGGCGTATCTCGGGACCCTGTACGACACCCAATTCGCCAGCCACTCGGCCTACAAGCGCCGGCAGTTCTTGCACGAGCTGCTGCCGATCTTGTTCCCTTCGTCGATCTACGGCGGGGAGGCGCTCGCCGTCGACCATCCGCCGTCCCCGGGCGTATAAGACGGCATCGACCTTCATGAGGAGGTGTCCCGGTATGCGATCCGGCTCGCTGACGCTCGCGATCATGCTCTCGCTCCCCCTCGCTCTCGCGGCCCACGCCGCGGATGCCAAAGCGGCGCCGCCCGCCAAGCCCGCGCCGGCCGCCGCGGCGAAAGCCGCTCCGGCCAAAACGATCTCCGGGACCGTCGTCGGGACCGATGCGAAGCCGATCGCCGGCGCGATCGTGCGGATCATTCCGATGCCACCGAAGGCCGACGGCAGCATCCGAGGAATGCGTGTTCCCGACGTCCCCAAGGCGGTCACCGGCAAGACCGATGCGGCGGGAGCTTTCAAGATCGAGGTCGCAGGAGGGGGGTCGATGGTGGTCCGCGTGGAATCCCCCGGCCTCGCCCCGGCGCTCGCCTCCGACGTGCCGGCGGGCGCCGCGCTGAACCTGCGCCTGAAGCCTGGAGTTTCCGTCGCCGGCCGCGTCATCGACCTCCTGTCGCAGCGGCCGATCGCCGGGGCCGGCGTCTCCGCGATCGAGCGAGATGCCGCTCGCTTCGGGAAAGACGCCGCGCACACGGTCCAGAGCGGCGAGGACGGCACGTTCCTGATCAAGGATTGCGCCCAAGGCGTCGTCATCGTCGATGCGATCGCACCGGCCAAGGCGCGAGCGACGCTCGACCGCGTCGTCGCCGCGCCGCTCGCCCCCGGCGAAGAGCGCAAGCCCGAGGCGAACACCCTCTACCTTCAGCCCGGGGGGCGCATCGCCGGACGAGTCGTCGGGCCGGACGGCAAGGCCGTGGCCGACGCGATCGTCACGGCGTCGGGCTCCGACGGCAGCCTGCTCAAGCTCCTGAAGGACAGCCGGGAGGCCAAGCGCTCCGACGCCGACGGCAAGTTCACGTTCGACGGCGTCCTCGCGGGGAACAAGTACACGGTCCGCGCGACGAAGGAGGGCTTCGGCTCCCACGAAGAAGGCCCGATCCCGATCGAAGCCGGCACCGAGCGCGGCGACCTCGAGATGAAGCTCGATGCGGCGGCGTCCTTGACCTTCCGGCTCGTCACCGCGAAGGACGTTCCGGTAAAGGACGTCGACGTGAGGCTCCAAACGCAGGGCGGCGCGACCGGCGGACGGCGGCGCGGTTTCGCGATCGGCGCCGGCGACGTCGATCGCGACAAGATCGTCGCGCAGGGCGACGGCAAGTTCCTCGTGAAGGGGCTGGATTCCGGCACGTTCGATCTCACGCTCCAGCCGGCCGATTTCTCCGACGTCACCAAGGAAGGGCTGAGGCTCAAGAGCGGCGAGACGGTCGACCTCGGAACGCTGCGCGTCAAGGAATCGAAGAGCGTCTCCGGCCGCATCACCGACGCCACCGGCCAGCCGGTCGAAGGCGCGACGATCTTCGGAATGTCGATGGATGCCGACTTCCGCCTCTCGCGCGAAGCGCGCTCCGGTGCCGACGGCCGCTATCGAATCTCGGGCCTCGGCGATTCTCCGGTCCGGAACCTTTCGGTCCGCGCGACCGGGTTCGCCGAAGCCAGCCGTGAAGGCGCCACCCCCGGCGACACGGACGTCGATTTCTCCCTCGAAAAGACGGGGAGCATCGTCGGCAAAGTCCTGCTGCGCGGGGCGGCCGCTCCCCCGGCGTTTCGCGTGCAGGCGTTTCCGGAGGCGAAGGAGAATCAGGAGCGCCCCGGATTCCGCGTCATGATCAGCAGCCGTCCCGACGACGACCAGGTGTTCACCGATCCGTCGGGTAACTTCCGGCTCGACAACGTCAATCCGGGAACCGTCACGATCACCGCGAAGGTCGACGGCAAGGCGCCGGCCCGGAAGACCGGACTGAAAGTCGTCTCCGAGCAGGTCACCGACGTCGGCACGCTGACGGTCGAGGACGGGCGCGCCCTGCGCGGCCGCGTGGTCGCCTCGAAGGACGACGCGCCCATCGCCGGCGCGACGATCGTGGTTTCCCAGCCGCAGGGCTTCACGATGCGGATGGGCGGCGCCGATCAGTCTCAGGGCGCCGCGATCTCGACCCTCGACGGTCACTTCGAGATCGCGGGGCTCGAGGCGCGCACGTACGCGATCGATGCCTCGCAGCCGGAGTACTCGCCGAATTCGGGACGCGTCGACATCAGCGCCGATGCGGACACGGACGACTTCGTCATCAAGCTGTCGCGCGGGGGAACGATCACGGGGCTCGTGCGCGACGCGCAGAAAGTTCCGTTGCCGAATGCCGGAGTGCTGCTCACCAAGATGGGCGGAGGCGGCGGCCCCCAAACGGCGACCACGGGCCCGGACGGGCGGTACACCTTCGAGAAGATCACCCCCGGCGACTACATCGTGATCAAGGCTCCCCAGGGCGGCGCGGTCATGCTGTTCGGCGGCATGAAGCAGGTCACGGTCCAGGAAGGCGAGACGACCAACTACGACATCGACGAGGCCTCGAAGATCACCGTCACCGGTCGCGTGCTCAAAGGCGGACAGCCGGTCCCGAACGCCATGCTGCTGTTCACCGGCGACGGCGAGAGCGCGTCCGTGGATCTCAAGCAATCGCGCAGCGACGCCGACGGCCATTACCAGATCGGGCTCGACACGGCGGGCGCCTACCGGGTCGTCGTGTCGACCGGGGGCATGTTCATGGGACGGCAGGCGGGCGTCGCGGTGCAGGTTCCCGATCAACCGAACCCGGTCGTGGACGTCACGCTGCGGTCGGCGGGGATCAACGGCAAGGTCGTCAACCAAGACGGTAAGCCCGTTTCGGGCGCGATGATCAGCGCCACGCCGAGCGGGGCCAACTCCGCGAACGGCGGTCACGGCGGCGGCGGATTGCTCGGCCAGTCCGAGCCCGACGGCTCGTTTTCGCTCGATGGCCTGACCGCGGGGACGTACTCGATCTCCGTGACGGCCAGCGGCTACCGGATCCCCACGGTTCCGCCGGTGACGATCGCGAACGACAGCGACGTCCAGACGGTCGACATCAATCTCGAGCCGGGCCGGACCGTGCGCGGACACGTGCTCGATGCCGGCGGCAACGGCATCGCGAGCGCCATGGTCCTGACCGCTCCGAGCGGGACCTCGACGGCCGGCGACGACCTGCGAGCCATGTCCGACGTCAACGGCGCGTTCGTCATCACAGCCCCCGCGGAAGGGCCGATCGACATCACCGCGATCGCTGACGGGTATCCCCCCGCCCGAGCGGTCTCCGTTCAGCCCGAAGACGTCAGCGACGTCCCGGTGCGCGCTCCGCGGCCGGGCCGCGTGCGGGTGAGCGTCATCGACTCCCACGGCAACGCGGTGGAGGGTGCGTCGGTGTCGTGCCGCGCCGTCCCCGGTTTTCTCGGCGCCGATTTCATGCGGTTCGGTGGACGCACGCCCGCCACGGGGCGCGACGGCGTGACGACCGTTTCGGCTCTCGCGCCCGGCGGCTACGAGCTGACGGCGACGTCACAGGCCCGGCATGCGTCCCAATCGGTCAGCCTCACCGAAGGCGGCGAGGCGGTGACGACGATCACGCTTCCGTAAGAGGCAAGAGTCGAGAGTCGAGAGTTAAGAGTCGAGAGGGGTTCCGGACTCTCGACTCTCGACCCTCGACGCTCTGGGGGCCTGTCCCCTATCATGCACGGCGTGACGACGCCGCTGACCGTTCTCTCCGAGGAAGAGACTCTCTTTCGCGACTCCGTGCATGACTTCGCGCAGGCGGAGATCGCGCCGCTGGCGCGCGCGATGGACGTCGCGGGCCGTTACGACCCTGCGATCTTGCCGAAGCTGTTCGAGATGGGGCTCATGGGCATCGACGTGCCGGAGGCGTACGGCGGTGCGGGAGGAACGTTTTTCCAGGCGTGCCTCGCGGTCGAAGAGCTCTCCCGGGCCGACGCGGCCGTCGGCGTGCTGGTCGACGTCCAGAACACGCTCGTCAACAACGCGATCGGACGCAACGGGACGGAGCAGCAGAAAACCCGCTACTTGACGCGCGCCGCGAGCGACACCGTGTCGTCGTACTGCCTCTCGGAGGCGGGATCGGGATCCGACGCTTTCGCGATGCAATGCCGCGCGTTGCCGCAGGGCGGCGACTACGTGCTCAACGGGCACAAGCTCTGGATCACGAACGCCGCGGAAGCAGGGATCTTTCTCGTATTCGCGACGGTCGATCCGTCCGCCGGGTACAAGGGAATCACGGCGTTCATGGTCGAGAAGGGCGATGCCGGTTTTTCGCTCGGCAAGCGCGAGGACAAGCTGGGCATCCGCGCGAGCTCGACGTGCGAGATCCTGTTCGAGGACTGCCGGATCCCCAAGGATCGCGTCCTCGGACCCGTCGGCAAGGGATACAAGATCGCGATCGAGACCCTGAACGAGGGACGGATCGGGATCGGCGCGCAGATGCTCGGCGTCGGTCAAGCCGCGCTCGACGCCGCGGTCGGCTACGCGAAGGAGCGTGCGCAGTTCGGAAAGCGGCTCTCGGAATTCCAGGCCATGCGGTTCCAGCTCGCGGACGGGGCGACGCGCCTGGCCGCGGCGCGCCTCCTCGTCTACAACGCGGCGCGGCTTCGCGACGCCTCGCTTCCGTTCGTCACCGAAGCCGCGATGGCGAAGCTGTACGCGAGCGACGCCGCCGAGCGGATCTGCGCGATGGCGGTCGAGGTGTTCGGCGGGAACGGCTACTCGAAGGAGTACCTCGTCGAGAAATACCACCGCGACGTCAAGATCGGGAAGATCTACGAAGGCACGTCCTTCATGCAGCTTTCGACGATCGCGAAGTCCCTCCTCGATGAATAGCGCGGCCGGCTCGGCCTCCGAGCTTTTCCTGCGGGCCTGCCGGGGCGAGCCGGTCCCGCGGCCGCCCGTCTGGCTGATGCGACAGGCCGGGCGCTACCTCCCGGAGTACCGGCAAGTCAGGCGGGACGTCGACTTCCTGACGCTCTGCCGCACGCCCGAGCTGGCCGCCCTCGTGACGATCCAGCCGGTCGACCGCCTCGGCGTCGACGCCGCGATCCTGTTCTCCGACATTCTCGTCCCGGTCCCCGCGATGGGCTTGGGCGTGTCCTTCGACCCGGGGCCCGTCATCGACCGGCCCGTGCGCTCGGGCGGCGACGTCGCGAAGCTCGCGGTGCCCGATCCCGAATCCGAGGTCCCGTTCGTCTACGACACCATCCGGATCCTCCGCCGCGAGCTCGCGGGGCGCGTGCCGCTCATCGGATTCGCGGCGGCGCCGTTCACGCTTTCGGCTTACCTCGTCGAGGGCGAAGGCTCGCGCAGCTTCGAGCACTGGAAGCGGATGCTCTACGCCGATCCCGGAACCGCGCACGCGCTTCTCGAGAAGGTGACGGCGACGACGATCGCGTACCTCGTGGCTCAAATCCGCGCGGGCGCGCAGGCCGTGCAGGTGTTCGACACGTGGGCCGGCCTCGTCTCGGCGGCCGATTACGAAGGGTTCTCGCTCCCCTACGTGAAGCGCGTGCTCGACGCCGCGCGTGCGGAGGGCGCGCCCTCGATCTACTTCGCACTCGATTCCGCGGCGACGCTCGAGTCCGTCGGCCGCTGCGGGGCCGACGTCATCGGCGTCGATTGGAGAACGGGGCTCGGGAGCGCCGCGAAGAGGCTCGGCGGAGCCCCGCGGCTCCAGGGCAACCTCGACCCGTGCATCCTCCTCGCCGACCCGGCCACCGTGCGCGCCCGTACGCTCGAGATGCTCGAGGACGGCGCGTCGCTGTCCGGCTACATCGCCAACCTCGGCCACGGGATCCTGCCGTCGACGCCCGTCGACAACGCCGTCGCGTTCGTCGAGACCGTGAAGAGCTGGACGCGGGCCGGCGTTCGCTGACTACGCGCTGCCGATCGCGATCCCGCTCAGGAACACGAGAACGCCGCCCACCACGACCTGGAACGCCGCCGCGAGAAACGGCGTGTCCATGTAGCGGTTTCGGATCCATGCGATCCCGATGAGCTCGAACAACACGATGATCGTCGCGATGACGGTCGCCGTGATGAAGTTGGAGATCAGGTACGGCAGCGCGTGCCCGAGCCCGCCGACGAGGGTCATCAGCCCGCACACCAGACCGCGCAGCAAGGGACGGCCGCGGCCGGTCAGGCTCCCGTCGTCCGAGAGCGCCTCGGCGAAGCCCATGCTGATCCCCGCGCCGACAGCCGCGGCCACGCCGACAAGGAACGCGTTCCAGCTGTTGCGCGTGGCGAACGCCGCCGCGAAGAGAGGCGCCAAGGTCGACACCGACCCGTCCATCAGCCCCGCGAGCCCCGGCTGAACCACCTGCAGGAGGAACAGCCGCCGCGAGGTCTGCGCTTCGTCTTCCCGTTCGTTCGCCGAAAGGTGCGCGGGGTCGAACGATGCCGACGTCTCCTCGTGCTTGCGTTCTTCTTCGGCGAGGTCGCCGAGAAGCTGCCGCATCTCCGCGTCGGTCGCCTGCGCGGCGGCCTTCTCGTAGTACCGGGCGGTCTCGAGCTCCATGAGCGCCACGCGCCGGCGGATGTGATCGACTCCGGGGACGCGCAGCGACTGCACCGGGTCGCGGCGCACGAACCCGCGCACGTCCTGGCGGCGCACGAGAGGGATCTCCTCGCCGAACTTCCGGCGGAACATGTCAATCAAGCGATGCCGGTGGGCGTCCTCTTGCGCGCACATGCCGTCGAGCGTCGCCGCGGCCTTGGGAAAATTCGGGCGGAGCAGGCGCGCGAACTCGCGGAAGATCCTGGCGTCTTCCTCTTCGAGGGAAATGGCCAGGGCCAGCACCTCGGGTGCGGACAGATCCTTGAAATTCCTCCGCATGCTGCGGGCGAGATTAGCACGCGCTAAGCTCCCCGGTCCTTTCGGGGAGCGCCATGCCTGGGGACGTGGTCGTCGTCGGTGGAGGGATCGCGGGGCTCTCGATCGCGTCGGAGCTTCTGGCGCGCCGCGAGCGGTTGGGAGACGGGCGCATCGTCGTCCTCGAAGCCGCACCGCGCGCGGGCGGGAACATCCGCAGCGAGCGCCGCTCGGGCTTCCTGTGCGAGTGGGGGCCGACCGGTTTCCTGGACGACGCGCCGGCGACGCTCGACGTCTGCCGCCGCGCCGGTCTCGGCTCGCGCCTGACCGGAGCGAGCGTCGACGCCGAGCGCCGCTTCATCGTGCGCCGCGGCCGCCTGCGCGAGCTGCCGAAAGGGCCGCTGGGATTCCTCGTGTCCGACGCACTGTCCGTCTCCGGACGCCTGCGCGTCCTCGCCGAGCCGCTCGTCCAACCCCGGCGTGACGACGCGGACGAGTCGGTCTACGCCTTCGCCCGCCGGCGGATCGGCGAGGAAGCGGCGAGCGTCCTCGTCGATGCGCTCATCACGGGAATCTGGGCGGGTGACAGCCGCGCGCTGTCGCTACGCTCTGCGCTGCCGAAACTCGCGGCGCTCGAGCGGGACCATGGCGGGCTCGTCCGTGGAATGTTCGCGCGGCGCGGGTCGGCCGCTCGCGCAGCGGGACCGGGCGGACGCCTCACGTCGTTCCCCGAAGGACTGTCGGAGCTTCCGGCGGCGATCGCATCGGAGCTGGGCGATCGCATCCGCCTCGGCACGCGCGTCCGGGAAATCGAGCGGCGGACCGGCGGCGGATTTCACGTTCATGCCGACGGAGCCACGTTCGACGCGGGCGCGGTCGTCCTGGCCTGTCCTTCGTCATCCGCGGCTGGGATGGTCCGCGGCCTCGACGAGCGGTTATCCGGCTTGATCGCGGGCATCCACACGGTGTCCGTCGCGGTCGTTCACCTCGGCTTCGAGAAGCGGGACGCGTCGAAACTTCAGGGCTTCGGCTTCCTGATCCCACGCGGAGAGCACGAATCGCTCCTCGGCGTCCTCATTCCGTCGAACATCTTTCTCGGCCGTGCGCCCGCGGGACAAACCTTGGCGACCGTGATGATCGGGGGCGATCGCGACCCGAAGGCGATCGAGACGACCGACGAGCAGCTGATCGCGACGGCCGTTCACGCGTTGACAACGCTGGGCGCCGTCACCGCCGACCCGAGCTTCTCACTGGTCATCCGTCATCCGCGAGCGATCCCGCAGTACCTGCTCGGACACGCGAGCCGCCTCGCGGCCATCGACGAGCGCTTGACCACGATGCCGGGACTGTTCCTCGCGGGCAATTCGTATCGCGGCATCGCGATCAACGCGTGCCTCGCCGATGCGGGACTCGTCGCGGACGCCGTGGCGACGGCGTTCTCGGCTTCGGAGCGAACCTCGTAGCGCTCAAATCATCAGGTGCCCCCGGTCGATCGCGGCGATGAGACGCTCCAGGGGGGCACGACCGGTCGACACGAGCGGACGCGTTCCGTCTTTCGGACGAGCAGCAGCCGCCTCGATCCGGCCGAGCTCGGCGGGTATCGCGTGGGAGTTCCCGTGGGCCGTCCGTGCGGCTTCCGGGCGGAGAATCGCCAGCACAAAGGTCGCCCAGGCGGTGGCGTCGTGATCGAGCGTGCCGCCCGGCCGAGCCGGCCAACCCTCGGCAAGCGCAATCGCCGCGAGCTGCCGTACTGCTTTCGCCCGAGCGGAGGCGATCCACGGTTCGGCCGGTAGCGCCCTCTCCGCTTCCGCGAACGCCCAGGTCGCGATCGCATTCGTCACGGTGTCGCGCGCGACGGCCCCCGAGCGGTTCTGAGCCGCGAGCAACGCCGCGAGAGCGGGCTTGCCGTCCGCTGGTGAGAGCCGGCCGTCGTCGGCCAGATCCGCGAGAACTCGGAATGCGTCCTGGCGAAGCTGCGAGCCGTCTTCCGAGAGGTCCTCGAAATCGTTCGACCCTTGTTTTTGGATGATCTGCGCGAACCCACCTTGCGCGCGGCCGAACTCGGCGCCCGCGCCCGCGGTCACTGTGGTCAGGTCTTCGATCGAATCGCTGGCCACCAGGTTGAGGAACGTCCCGGTCAACGGATCGACGTTGCCGACTCCCGCGACCTGGGTCCTGAAGTCGCGCTCGCGTGCCCCGTCAACGTTCGGGTTTCCGTCGCCGTCGGGGTCTTGCACGCCGGGAGCGAGCGCGAGGACGTTCTGAGCGAAGCGGCCGGCGACCGGAAGGTCGGCGATGAACTCCCCGGAGAACTTGGTGGACGTTTGGCTCTGGTCGAGATCGACGGTGGCGCTGTTGTCCGCCATCACCTTCACGAGCTCGACGTGCTCGGGAGCGAGGGCGAACAGGACGTCCTTGGTCTGGGCGTTGACGACGGTGACCTCCTGCCGCATCCCCGAATACCCGTCCATGATGACTGTGATGACATAGCCGCCCCCCGCTCGGAGAACCGGGAACAGCGCGGTGCCGTTGACGTCGGTGGCGGTGGTCGTCTTCGCGACGAGCTTGCTCGTGCTGTCGAGGGTGACGAACGCGCCGATCACCTCCGACTTGTCCGAGTTGTCGATGACGCGGATCCGCAGACCACCCGAGTTCAGAGTGGAGCCCTCTGCGGCCCCCGGATCCTCGGGCCGTCCACCGCCCCCGCTCACGGCGAACGCCGGGGGCCCCTTCGCACCGAAGACCCCTTCGAACGAGATTCCTTCGGGCAGAGGAACCGCTTGCCGCACGACCGGCGCCGTCCCCGCGGCGTTCACGACGGTCGAATCGTCGACGGCGACGAACGAGGTGAACGGTGACAACAGCCGGAAGTCGATGGCCAGCGAGGTCACCTCGGCCCGGACCGCATCGGGCGCGGCTCCGGGAGCCGGCCGTAGGAGATTTTCGATCCGGCCGCGAGCCCACAGTGCCGCGAGAGGCGCATGTCTCGTCTCCGAATCCGGAAGCGCGACGTGAATGCGGTGCTCCCAGTAGTGCCCCCCGAGCTTGCCGCGCACGACGACGTCGCCTTCAGCGGCCTGGAGGTAGCGTCCGACCAGGGCGAGCGTTTGGCCCGAGCCGAGGTCGCGAATGGGATCGGGCGCGACGTCGGCCACGGGCAGCGCACCCCAATCGACCGTGAGGTCGGTCAGATAGGGAAGGGCGACCCACGACCGGAACGCCTCGAGCGCGTCGTCCGCGGTCTCGTCGGGGCGAATCGCGATGAAGGCGCCGCGGCCGAGATCGGCCATGCGGTCGAGGAGGTACCGATTCACCGACGTCCCGATTCCGACCGTGTAGATTCGCGCTTCACCGAGAACCTTGGAGATATCGCGGAGGATCTCCTCGTCCTCTCCTACTTCACCGTCGGTGAGGAAGACGACGATCCGCAGGCGGTTCGGATCGACCGGCCGCGCAAACGCCGCCCGCATCGCCGCCAGCATCTCGGTCCCTCCACCCCCTTCCGCCGCGTTGACCCAGGCGATGGCCCGATCGATCGCTTCGGGATCGTTCGGAAGGGGATCTCTCGAGAACACCTCGTTGTCTCCGGAGAATCGAACGATGTTGAACGTGTCGCGCGGGCCCAAGGCGTGCAGCACCCTCGCGATGAAGCGCTTGCTCGCATCGAGCGGGGTGCCGGACATGCTCCCGGACGTATCCACGACGAGCGTGATCTCCTTGGGCGCCGCGTCCCGGGCTTCGATCTCCGCTTTGGGCTGGACGAGGAGCGTGAAGAAACCATCCAGACCGGAGCGATGGGCCATGAATCCAACAGCCGGACGATCGGAGGCGACGCTCCATTGCAGGAGGAAGTCCTTGTTCGGGATCCGGTCGTCTTCCGCCAAGCGGACGTGCGCCGACGTGCCTCCCGCGTGGTCGATGACGACCCGATGGCTCGCGCTGCGGAGGTCGTGAAGCGGAACGCCGGCGTCGATCGTCGCATCGATCTCGACGTCGTGGCCCGAGCGGGACTCGGGCGGGAGGACCGGCACGCAGGCCGCGGCGCCGGCCGAAGATCCGCCGCGCGTGTACCGAGGCGCGACGACGAGAGGGAACGCCACCTGGTAAACACCGCGCTCGTACCGGAGTGTCTCCACCGTCCGAAGCCGAACGACGACCGTCTTACCCGGCTCCAGGTTCGCGACGGACTGGGTGAAGATGTTGGGCCGCTGCTGCTCGAGGAGCGCCGCACGGTAGCCCGACGCTCGCGCCCGCTCGTAAGTCTGGCGGGCCTCCTCGGAGCGCTGGATCTCGCCACGAATGGTGCGATCGCCGACCGTCAGCTCGAAGTCATCGACGGCCGCACGATCGCCCAGCGGAAAGGTGTAGACCGCGTCGATCGGCGTCCCGTACGGGTTGCCGAAGGTCTGCTCGACGGTCGTTCGCGCAACGAATGCGGTGACCTCGATGCTGACTTTGGTGTGGCGGAGCGGCAGGTCGACGACGCCTCCGTCCTGGCCCGTGACCGTCAATCCGCCGGGCGATGTCGGCAGTTCTGCAAGGACGGTGGAGACCGCAGCGGAGCAGAGGATCGAAGCCGCGAACAGCCGGGATGACCATCTCATGGAGCACCTCATGCGACCGGCAGTGGCCCGCAGCCGGATATGACCGATGTACACACCGGGGGTTCCCGCGGATAGAGGTGCGCTCGCAATGATGCTGCACGTGCTCGCTGTACTTGAGCCGCGCTTATCGAAAGTGATGTTGCGGCCCTACCCGTTCTAGAGCGAACGTTGGTGAACTCGAACCGCGCAGAGTGGTGACGAGGCCCTGAGGACCGCTCCTTCGCCGAAGGAATGCACGCTCCGGCAGATTGACATTCGGGTCGCGGGGGTGCTCGACGCGGCGGGAATCGAACCCGCAACGGGCTCCGAATCAGTTGACCGATCAGGGGCAAGCGGCGGTCGGCACGCGCTCCTGACCGGTCGAGGCGAATCCGTAGGTTCCGGAGCCGCAGGCGCTCTGCGCCCGGACGATGTAGTAGTAGCCGGCACCCGGCGCCGGGTCCGGGCGGTTTTCGACGTAGCCGGCGGCCGTACCGTCGTTCGACAGGCACGCTGCGCTCGTCGTTCCATCGACGCGTAGATCGGAGAGCGCCCCCGAGGCCACGTCATAGACCGCTCCACTTGCAGCCGCCCAAGCCAGGCCCGTGGGAGTTTGCCCGTCGAGGACGACGCCTTGAACCTCCGTGGGAGCCGATCCAGGGGTTCCCGCGCACGTTCCCCCCGTGCACGCGTCGTTGAACGTGCACGGGTTGCCGTCGTTGCAGGGCGTTCCGTTGGGTGCGCCCGTGCAGCTCACCGCAAGCGTTCCGGCCTCCCAATCGTCGAGGGCGCCACCGGCGAGCCTCAGCTGGAACCCCGGGAGCCCGGACGACAAGCTCGTCGAATTCGCGAGGCTTCCGATGTCGACGCCATTGACCTTTCCGTAGATGGTCCCGGAATCGAGCACCGCTTCGATCGTGTCGCCGGTCGCGATCGTCGAAGGAAGGATCAGGAGATCCCCTTGATGCGTGCCGTTCAGATACCAATAGAAGTAAAGCTGGCCCCCGGCCCACGTCAGTACGAACCCCTGGTTGGCTCCGCCGAGCAACACGAGGCCCACTTCCCCTCCGGCCTGGGCGACGCGCGCACGCGCGAACTGCCTCGAGTTGCTGAAGGCGCCGGCGCCCTGCCAGTAGTACACCGCGTCACCCGGGCCGCCCGTCACGCGGCGATTCGTCAGATCGGCGGTCACGCCCGAGAACGTCTGCCGCCAGTCACCCGTGACGGCGATGGGCGTTTCGTCGGGGCGCTCGAAGTAATCGGATGCCAGGACCTCCGACGATACGAAGATCGCCGAGATCGACCGGTCCTGAGTCATCGACACGACCAGCGGGTTGTCCGTCTCGTCGCCCGGCGGAACGTCGCCACCCCAGCGGGTGAAGTGGTAACCCGGAGCGGGGTTCGGCGTCACCGTGACGGTCGCGCCGTACGAATACGCCGCCAGATCCGGATCCCTCGCCACGGTTCCGTGGTTTGCCGTCGTGGTCAGCGCCACGTTCGTGATCAGCGTGCTTGCGAAGTCTTGACCCGTGACGTTTCCCAGAGCAGGACCTGTCACCGATCTCGTGACCGGGCTCATCGTATGTCCCGTCAGCGTGGGGGTCAGGAGGACCGACGTGACGCCGGACGGAACTCCCGCAATCGTGTACGTGCCGTCGACGCCGGTGGTCACGTTTCCACTGTATCCGCCGGTCGCCGTCACCGACACGCCGCTCAGCCCACTCCCATTCTCGGTGATCGTCCCACCGATCGAAAAGTCCTGCGGTGTCCCTGCTTCCCAGTCGTCGATGGCTCCGCCCGACAGATACGTTTCAAACCCCGGCCGACCGGAGGTCAGGCTCGTCGTATTCGCCACGTTCTTGATGACGGTGCCGTTGATCTTCGCAAAGATCTTTCCTTGCTCGAGCACGGCTTCGATCTCGTCGCCGACCTGAAGCGTGGAAGTTTGCCGCGCCAGCTCGGCTTGGTAGTTTCCGTTGGAGTACCAGTAGATGTAGAGCTGCCCGGCACCCCACGCGATGGCGATCGCTTGATTGGGACCGCCGAGCAGCAACAGACCCGCCTGCCCGCCCGTCTGCACCACTCTTGCCCGCGCGTACTGTCGCGTGTTGTCGAACGTGCCGAGGCCTTGCCAGTAGTAAAGTGCTTCGCCCGACGCGCCCGCGACGTGGTTGCTCGTGAGATTGGCGGAGCCTCCCGAGAACGGCTTCTGCCAGTTGCCTCCGACGGTGAGCGGGGTCTCGTCGGCTCGATCGAAGTGATCGAAGGCGACGACACCGGGCGACACGAACCCGGCGGTGATCGTCCGGTTCTGATCCATCGTGACGACCAGCGGATTGTCGGATTCGTGCCCTACCGGGACGTCGCCGCTCCATCCGGCGAACTGGTACCCGGCGTCGGGCACCGGAGTCAGCGTGACGTTCGTCCCGAACGCATACGAAGGCAGATCGGGATTCCGTGTGACGGTGCCGTGGCTCGTGTTGATCGTCAGCGTGACACCCGTCACGGGGGTGCTCGTGAAATTCTGACCCGTCACGTTCGCGTTCACCGGGCCGGCCACCGCGCGCGACGTCGGCGTCATCGTGTGACCGGACAGCGTCGGCGTCAGCACGATGGAGGTTGCGCCGGCCGGCACCCCCGAGATCGTGTAGGCACCGGATCCGTTGGTCGTCGCCGTCGCGCTGAGCCCGTCACTGGCGGTCACCAGGACTCCGCTCAGCCCGGCGGCGTTTTCCGTGATCGTTCCGCCGATCGTGTACGCGGCCGGCGCGCCGGCGGACCAGTCGTCGAGAATGGAGACCTGAGCCGGCAGATTCGGATCGAGATACGTGATGAACCCGGGCCGCCCCGACGTCAGAGTGGTCGTATTGGGGACCTTGGCGACGATGATTCCATTGACCTTCGCGTAGATGAACCCGCCTTGGAGAGCGGCCTCGATGATGTCTCCATTGGCCAAAGACGAGGGCGCGGTGGCCAGCACGGACTGAGCGGCACCCCCCGCGTACCAATAGATGTAAAGCGTGTTGCCGACGCCGGGCGGACCCCAGCTGACCATGAGGGCTTGATCCGGTCCACCCAGGAGGACGAGCCCGAGCTCGCCGTCCTTTTGCACGGCCCGCTCTCTCGCGAACTGCTTCGTGGGGTCGAATGTTCCCGCGCCCTTCCAGTAATAGATCCCCTCTTGCGAAGCGCTTCGCACTTGATTGCTGACCAGACTCGAAGTGCCCTGGTAGTTACCCGCAATGACGTGACCCCAGTTTCCCGTACTGGCGAACGGAGTCTCATTGGAGCGATTGAAGTTGTCCGAAGCGATGACGGTCTCGGCCTGAGCGCTCGCGGGTGTCGGGAGCAGCGGGACCAACGCCGTTAGCACGGTGAGACCGATGAGTCGCACGATTCGACTCGTCACGATCATTCGTTTGCCCCGCTCCTGTTCGGTCCCGAAGTGCGGGTGGCTGTGTACCGTCAGGAGCAAGGCCTGTCAACGCTTCGAAATTGGATCGCCCGATTTCCCCGCCAAGAAATCTCCGAGAATGGCCGGTATCGGTCGTAATCGGTAACGACGTTGAAAGTGGGCTGCCGCCGGGCCGCCGGGAGTACGTTTCTCGAAAGTGGTGGATGCGAAGCTGTTGTGGTGGAGGCGGCGGGAATCGAACCCGCACCAGCACTCGATTCAGGGTTGGCCAAAGCCGGACAGGTTGGGTCGAAAGTCGGTCGGTACGGGTCAGAAGTTGGCCAGGCGGAAGGAGTTGCGGTTCGCCCGGTATGCAAGAGTCGGACGGAGCGCGGACACTTCAGGGCCAGGGCCGGACGCTGCGGGAGCATAGCAGGAGCACAACGGCGGGAACCCACGGTCGGCAACAGTCAGGCGTTGGAACTACTCGTGGGAGTCTGGCCGGAGCTACCGGAGGCAGCGAGGAAAGCCATCCTCGCTGTCGCACGAGCGTTCCAGAAGACCCTGGAGGAGGAAACTCTTTAAGTTGAACGCTGGCGACAGTGCGCGTGGATCTTTCCGCAGGCCGGCTTCGGATGATTGGAAGGTGCGAGCGCGTATTCGAACGCGAACGAGCGGACGCCGCCTGTTGGGAACGCCAAGAAGAGTGGCCGGAGAGCAACGGCGAATCCGTGCTTGAGGTTCCGAACGTGAAAATCAACTCGGTAACTGTTGGTCTTCTTGATTGTGGGAACGGATACGTTTGGGGGTGGACCTAGGTGTGTTAGCGAAGGGATACGAAGTCCTATCCCCCCCGCAGCACCGAAGCGTTCGGCCAAGGAGTTCGGGCGAATCGGCGGCTTCGGAGCCGGGGGTGGCTCGGGCCGCTCCTCGGCATCGAAGACCTCGAAACCATCAGGGAGGTGCAGCATGATGTCGACGTCTTCGGCCGGAGCCCCGCCGTCGTTGCGCAGCGTTAATTCCAATCGCGCCGTCCGGCGCACATTGTTTTCATGTTCGATTAGAGCAGGCAAGTATCGTTCGTAATCGACGTAAAACGAGTCCAAACCGGTGTTGTACTGATCGACGTCCTTCGGTAGCACGGTGTGTAATGGATTCGCCTGCAATGCAGCAATCGCCTTGGCGAACGGCGAGTCGAGCGCTATCCCATCGAATTCGGTGCTCGACTTAAGCTTGGGGTACTTCGCCCGCACTTCAGCCATTCGCTGCGCGATGAGACCGGCCGTAGGTTCGAGGTCGGGGTCCAATTCACAATTGAACCGGTCCGAGTTGTTCCCGACGACCAGATGGAGGTTCGGGAGATTATTTTCGAGGTCAGCGAGCTGCGCGCGAAGAGTTTGTACTTGTCGTTCGAGTAGGTCCCTCTCGTCCGGAAGAAGAAGGGCATCGCGAAGTGAAACGACCTCCAGGGCGCGTCGTCGGGCTCGTAGAGTGAGCCCTGTGTCGGCAGTGACGAGGACGTGCCGAGCGCCCGGATGCGCGCGGGCGTGCTCCTGGACGTCCGACAGAATGCGGTCATCACCACCTGATTCGACTTCTTGGTTTGTCGGGGAGGCCGAATCAGGTGTCAGTTGCAGGCGCACATTCGACTTGAGCGCCACCGGGTCTCCGTCAACGGTCAGTTCCAAGACATGCTGACATAGGCTCTTCGCACGCGTGCGGATGTGCTTAAGCTGGTGCTCCGATTTGAGCGCGTCGAGCTCGTCAATGACGGTGGGCAAGATGATGATGGTAACCGTCGGGCTGGAGAGCTCGGAAGGCCAGTCGACTTCCGAGAATCGACGGTAGTGGAGAAGAGTGTTCGTGTCGAGAAACGCGAAGCAATCTGCCATATGACCGGCTCCTTGCCGGGCGAGAGCCGAGCATATTAGCGCGTGCTCGCCATGGCGTTCCATGGCGGCAACCTTCCCATCAGGCCTCGCTCCCTGAGGCTCGTGTATCCCGACGGCGCACGTGATTCCGAGGTGCGGCTGAGCCGACCGGAACCCACCCAGCGTGCGATCGTGACGATGATTCGCTCGTTTCAATCGTGCCGCACGGCAACTTCAGATTGATCCCCGCGCGAGGGCAACGAGCATTGTTTCCCAACTCTCGGGCAGGCTTTCTCCAACCGCCGTTGCCGCCGCTAGAACCAGCCGCGCCGCAGCCGGCAGCCCATGTTTCGGCACGGCAGCAATAGCGTCTTCGATGACGGGACAGCAACGCGTCGGCGCGCGCAAGCGGAACCGTTGGTTGGCGAGCACGTCCGCCCATCCGCGCTGCAGCACCGGCACGATCAGCGTTTCAAGCGCATGCCGCGCTATGCTTTGAGACAAATGGCCCACGAACAGCATGTCGCGGTTGAATCGGATCGATGGATCGATCGCGAGTTCCTCGTCGGTGCGCGAGGCGGCCGCCGCTATCGAATGATTGAGGGGCTCGGTTGGTCCGATGGCATAGCGCCCCGTGGCCGCCTTTAGCACGGCGTCCATCCCCGCTTCATTGCCGAACACTTTTCCGCAGGCCGCGCGCAAGCGATCGGGCAGATCCGGCGACCATTTCCCCTGCAAGCGACGGGCGACAAGAATGTCAACCGGAAGCCGCATCACTGCGTCGCGCCACACCGGATCGGCGAGTAAGTCGGCCAGCGGCGTCGCCGTCACGTTGTCGAAGTCGACGCGGACAGGCTCATCGTTTTTGTCGATAGCCAAGCGGCGCATTCGCGCAGCCGACGTCGCTGGAATGCCCAGGCCAAGCGCGGCCTCCAGGTCATCGCTCATAAGTCCGCCGCCGTATCGCGCGAACGCGATCATCGATTCGATGGACGCAAGCGCCGGCCCTGTCTGCGCGGCGCGCGAACGCGCATCGATGCCGACATCGAGATCGCACTCGGCTTCGACCAGCGCCAGGATGCGCCAATTGTCCGCGAGCGGCTTCAGTTCAACGTTGACGAGTTCCTCACGCGAGAGCGACAGAACCGAGGCGCCGCCATAGGCGATGTTTGGCCGGGAGTTGAGCGGAAAAGAACCCACGTCACTCAAGAACAGTCCGCACGCAGCGCGCGCGAACTGGTGCGCGCGCTCGTGTTGACGGGATGCGGAAGCATCAAGCGTGCCGACAATATCGAGGGCGTCGGCGAGTCTGAGCAGCGCCGCTGCGCGATCTTTTGAATCCCAGAGTGCCATCGCAAGATCGACGCGCAAGCCCGCAGCGAGCGCCGCGTGTCCACCACTTTCGTCGATGGCTTGAATGGCCTTGGCGAACAGGCGCGCCGCGATGTCAAAGCGCCCGCTCCGCGCGGCCGACGTGCCACCATCGCGCAATGAAAGACCGCGTTCGAGCTTGGAGTTGCCGCCGACCGTGTCCTCGATGCTCATCATCAAATCGGCGGCCTCCGCGTCGCGGTCGTTGTGGCCGAGGACCTTCGCCTTCTGCCTGACCAGGGCGGGCAGCGGGCCAAAACGAGCGACGGCGGCTTCCACGATAGCGAGCGCGCGATCCATGTCTTTGAGAGCTTCGTCCAGGATCACGGATTGTGCTACCGCCAGTTCGACATTCAGGTCCACCACTTCCCACCGCTCCGCGATCGTGGCAGCGCACTCATAACATCGGAGCGCGGCCACCATCTCGCGATCCTCGAGCTGGTCACAGGACCATCCGGAGTTCACGAAAAGCGAGAGCCCATCAAAGATCGCGCCGGAGGCGGCGAGGAAACGGCGACGCTCATCCGCCCCGATCGCGTCGAGCGCTTCAATCGTACGCAGGAAGCCCGCCGAATCCTGACTTTTGGAGAGGGAACTGGCGAATAGAAAGTCCGAAGGGTCCACGTCTTCCCCGAACTGTCGCGCGATGTCACAGTGGGGGAGCTTCAGCGTTGGGCCGCCCAATTCCTGTACGCGCGGCGTGACCTGGCGTAGCCGCAACGCACATTCGACAATGTCCTCTGGCGCGAGGTGGACGGTCTGCGTCATCAGCACCTTGGAAGCGGAAACGGCCGTCATCAGCGCGTAAACGTCGCGATCTTCGATCTGACTCAGCTCCACCAGCAGACGCTTGGCGATGTCGGCGCCCGAGCCGTCGGATTCGACCGCTGCCGCCACCTGGAACTGGAGCAGTCGCAAATTGACGCCGACAATGGGGTTGTGCTCGTAGAGCGACACGTCTGTCCGCAACGCGGTCATCGGCGAAAGAAGAGCGACCGCTCCACGCAGGATCTCGTGATCGAGGCTCTGCAGCGTCTCGCACAGCTTCATCAGCACCCAGTCGTGATGACCGATAAAGGCGTTCCAGAAACAGAGCGGCAGGGTTCGTTCGTTGAGCACCCGCTTACGCAACCAGTATTCCGCGGCGGCGCGGCACCAGCGTTGGATATCTTCCGCCGCCACGTCGGTACTGATGTCGGAGATGACGGGCGACAGGCGCAAGTCGCCGTCGGGCAACGCTTCGAGCCAACTGCCGCGCAGCACGGCAAGCGCGTCCGACGCCCTGGCTATGGCAGGCGGCAGTTTTGCGAGAACCGATACAAGGCCCGTATCGACGCGATCGAACACCACGCCGATGCGGCGGAGGAGGGCACCAACATCGAGCGAGAGCGCTTGGTCGAGCGCGGCGAGTTCGCGGAGCAGCGCCCGACGCGCTTCGTCACGCGTGATCTGGATGGCCTCACTGGTCTTGCCGATGTCTTCGGCCAGTCCGCTCGCGGGCCAACCGCGAGCGCGCAGGCTGGCGACCTTCGTCGCCACCAGCAGCGGGTGACCGCCGCCCGTGGCCATGCGGATGAACAAGCGCCAGGCCTCGATTTGCGCGGACTCCGGTGACGGTGTACGACTGATCAGATCTTGGATGTCGGTGTCGGTGAAGTACGGCGCTGAAACGTTTGCGTTCGGTGTCGCGCCAAGCGCCGCCAACCGCGCTGGTGAAGCCGGTTGTGGAGACGTGACGACTACGCGCCCGCCCCTGCTCGCCATTTGTTGAGTCAGTGCGGCCAGACGGCCGCCCAACGCAACAACGGCGGCGGCGGCGAAATCATCGAGCACGATACCGTCCGGCATTCCCTTGGAAGTGATGGCGCGCATCAGCTCGCGCCAGGCGGCAAGCGCGCCGCCGCGATCGGCCTGAGCAAGCCGCAGATCCAAGGTCAACCAGCGACCGCCGTAGCGTCGTGCCAGAAGGTGCGCCAACGTTGACTTTCCGACGCCGTGGCCGCCATGCAGCCACACTAACGGTTCAGCGCCAACGGTTGATTGGATGGCGGCGATCGTCTGGGCGCGCGCGGTTGTCGCGGGCAGCACTTCGGCGAGTTCGCCCACAAGGACGCTCTGGACATAGGCCGCGGCATCACCCGCGGCAGCGCCCATCCTCTTTGCGATGTTGAGCGCGGCGAGGGTGTCTTCGATTGCGCGGTGCAAATCCACCGAGGTCAAGCGTCGCGTCGCGGGATCAGACCGACATGCCACCTCAAAGACCTGGTCACACAGCGCATGCCAACCGGCCGACGCCGCCGTCACCGGCAAACCGCGCTCGATGTAGACGGCGCCGATCTGGTCGAGCAGCTGCGCGGAAAGATCGTCGGTGCTCGCAGCGCAAAGCGCCCAGGTCACGCGCCTCAGGAGCCGTGCGCGCAATTCGTCATCGCTCGGCTGCTGCGCGAGCCAGACGCCGAGAGGTTCGCCATCGAACAACGCCAACAACGCCGCGCGCAACGGCGCGGTGTCCGCGCCGCGCGCCGCAGCCGTCCAGTAGTCGAGCCCACCGCCGCCCCTAGGAAAAGGATGGTCCCGTTCGACCGCCACGCCGCCATTGGCCAGAAACGTAAGGCGCTCTCGCGATGAAGATTCCGCCCGCGTCCAGAAACGGCGCAGCGCAGCACGCACATCACTCGATTGCAAGCTGTACGGCGTTGGCCCCGACGCGGCGCGTGAGCCCTTGACCTGCACAGCGTTGTACTGGTGCGCTGAGCAAACCGCGTAATCCTCGGACACTTCGATCCAAAGCTCCTCGTTCGGCCGCAGGTTCAGCCACGCGCCGAGCGTTTGCAGCAGCTGGTAGCGAAACCCATGCAGCGCGTGCGAAGCGTCGGGGAATTTGGGCGCGGCCGCAGAAATCTCAGTAGCCCTCATTGGCTGCGAACCGGAGCGGCGGCGCGAGATCGGCGAAACCAGATCCCATTCGCTCATTTTACATATCCAAGCCTACCGTTGCTGTGCGGGAGGCGCGGATCCGCGCTCGCCACGCGACGCGGAATGTCACGATGACCACGCGGGTGTCACGAGCCACGCTCGACAAAGACTCGGGGACGCACCCCAAGGATCCTTCACTCCATCAATTCGCGGCATCGACTTCCTCGTTCCGGCCGTCGGCGGTGTCAGGTATTGTCTTGGCTCACTTGCGCCAGGAGTGTGTTCTCGCCCAATGGACATTGGGGGGTATACTTCGCAATTCGGAAGCTCACCGGATCGGCCCGTGGGGCACGGCTGAGACGGCACAAGACCAATCCAAGCGCTCTTGCGAAACCACCTCGATGTGATCCGTGGAGGTGCGGTATGACGAGGAACACGAAGCTCTCGATTCGCAACTTCGGGCAGATCGGGGATGCCGAGCTCGAGTTCGGAGACCTGACTGTCATTGTGGGTGCGCAAGGCACCGGAAAGAGCCTCGCCCTTCAGTGGCTGAAGACCGCAATGGACGGGAAACAGATCGTCTCGGCCCTACGAGAAGCCGGCCAGCGCGCCGAACCCGGAGTCCTCATCGACCTCATCTTCGGCGTCGGCATGGGGACTGCATGGCGAAGCGACTCTGAGATCCTCCTTGATGGGGCGAAAATCGAACCCAAGAGCATCAGCCGCCTCGGGAACGGCAAGGAGCGAGCCTTCTTCATCCCGGCTCACCGCTCGATGCTCATTAGTGATGGCTGGGCGGCCCCGTTTCAGAAACTAACGTCGGACACGCCCGTCGTCGCTCGCATCTTCAGCCAAAACCTCTTCGACCGCTTCAGTGCCCGTGGGGGCGATCAGCTCTTCCCCGTCCCTCGCCTCCTCAAGCAGGAGTACCGAAAGCTGATCGACTCGGCTGTTTTCCATGGGGGATCGATTGCGCTCGAACTGGATCCACAACATGCCAAACGACTCAAGCTGACGCACGACAAAGCCGGACTTCCGTTCATGACCTGGGCCACTGGGCAGCGCGAGTTTACACCCCTGTTGCTCGGCCTTTACCACCTGCTACCGAGAACCAAGAAGCGCAAGCAGCCAGAGATCGAGTGGGTGATCGTCGAAGAGCCGGAAATGGGGCTGCACCCACAAGCGCTCACTGTTTTCCTCCTGCTCGTGCTGGATCTGCTATGGCGCGGTTATCGCGTGGTCCTCTCTACGCACTCGGCACATGTGCTTACGGCGATCTGGATGCTGCGACGACTCAAGGAACATAACGCGCGGTGGCAACTTGTGTGTCAGGGATTCGACGTAACACAAACACAGTCGATGAAAAAGGTAGCCGAAGCCGCGCTTCACAAGAGCTACAGCGTTCACCTGCTCAAGTTTGACAGCGACGGAAGAGTTCGGTCGAAAAACATCTCAAACCTAGACCCAGGATCGGACGACGAGAACGAGGCGGCCTGGGGAGGCCTTACAGGCTTCAGTTCGCGCTTCGGGGAGGCGGTTCGCGCGGCTGTGAATGAGCACGGCGAATGACGCGCCGGGCCACGCCAATTCGCTCCGCGCTCGTGGATGGATCAGGTCTATTCGGAGCCGTTATGAACGGGCTGATGGCCATGGAAGGCGGTCACCGAGCGCTAATCGACGAGAGCGTCCGATCCGACTTCGCCGACAGCCTCAATCTGGACACTTCGCTTCGTGAGGCGCATCCGGACGAGAACCGATGGGACTACCTGCTCGGTCACGGACCGAGCCGTTCCGTGATCGGCCTCGAACCGCATTCGGCAAAGAAGGATGAGATCTCTACGGTGATCGCGAAGCGAAGGTCCGCCCTAATCCATTTGCGCAAACATCTGAAACCGGGCAGAAGCATCGCGGCATGGCTGTGGGTCGCATCCGGGAGGGTCCATTTCGCCAATACCGAGAAAGCACGTCTCCAGCTCGATCAGAATGGCATCACGTTTGTCGGAAAGTTGGTTCTCAATAGACATCTGCCGACAAATCCGAAGCGCACGTCATGAAATTGGAAAATGCGGCACTCCAACTACTCAGCCCGAGCGTGCAATCGGAACAAGCCGGGCTCTGTGCACCCCTAATTCGGATCCCTGGCGCTTCCGAGAACCCTTGTTGGATTAGTCGTGCGCGTATCGCGCCTCCCGCGGTAGCCGGGAACCATGGCGCCGACTGCGGAGCACGATAGAAGCACAACGCGGACGCGTGCCCGCCGCAAGCGACGCGAGGAGAAAGAGTTGTGTGGTGGAGGCGGCGGGAATCGAACCCGCCGCCCTCGGCCCCGCAAATCTGGGACGGCTTTCGGCTCCGGAGACCCACGCAAACATTGATCGATTTGGTCTCTTCCGTTTTGTACCACCCCGTCACCGCGGTGGCCTGAGGCGAACCTCGCATGTCAGAGGACCCAGGCCCCATCGACGGTTCCGTTGCTCGTGCGGTAGCGGGTTGCATTGCGACAACGGGGAACCGTCGCGACGGCTGGACGCGTCCAGTGGGCCGCCGTATCGTACGTGCGTGGAACGACACGAACAGGGTCGGCGGCTGACCGCATTGGAGCTGGCGGTGCTTCCCGACGACGAAAAGCGGCACGAGCTGGAGGCAGGATGGCTCGTCTCGGAGCCGCTTCCCTCTCCGTGGCACGACCAGGTCCGCAGGAAGCTGGAACGACTCCTCGAGGACTTCGTCGTCCCTCGTGGCCTCGGCGCAGTATTCGGCGAGACCGGTTTCGTCCTGGCGCGCGATCCGGACACGGTTCGAGGGCCGGATATCTCGTTCGTCGTGCGAGAGCGGCTCGCCGGCATCGACTACCGTCGCTTCATCGACGGGCCGCCGGATCTTGCGATCGAGATCTTTTCCCCTTCCAACCGGCCTTATCAGATTCGCACGAAGGTCGCCGATTACCTCGCGGCCGGGTGCAGGCTCGTGTGGGTCGTCGATCCCGAGCGGCGGCGCGTCACGACGTACCGGACGCTCCTGGCGCCGCGGGTCCTCGGCCCGGACGACACGCTCGAAGGCGATGACGTGCTGCCGGGATGGAGCATCCCGGTCGAATCGATTTTCGACGCGGAACGCTTTCCGGATTGAGTAACGCGGACTCGGAGCGGAAACGGACTCCAGCCGCCAGGTCCTAGCTGTTATCGCCGTCCAGCAGCCGCCCGAGTCCACCCAAGAGCGAGCCTTCTTCCCGCTGGCGTCCCCCGCCCTGCGGCGCGGCGGCGTAGATGCGCTGCGCCATGCGCGAGAGCGGCAGAGACTGGAGCCACACCTTTCCCGGCCCGCGCAGCGTCGCCCAGAAGAGACCCTCGCCGCCGAACAGGATCGACTTGATGCCGCTGACCATCTCGATGTCGTACGACACGCTCGGAGCGAACGCGACGATGCAGCCGGTATCGACGCGCACCAGCTCGCCGGGAGCGAGCACGCGTTCATGGATGGTCCCGCCGGCGTTCATGAAACACCAGCCGTCGCCCTGCAGGCGCTCCATGATGAAACCTTCTCCGCCGAAGAATCCGACGCCCAGCTTCTTCTGGAACGCGATCCCGAGGCTGACGCCCTTCGCCGCGCACAGGAACGCGTCCTTCTGAGCGATCAGCTCTCCGCCGATCTCCGCGAGGTTGACCGGGATGATCTTCCCGGGGTACGGCGCCGCGAACGCAACCTTCTTCTTGCCGGAGACTTGATTCAGAAATGCCGTGATGAAGAGCGACTCGCCGGTCAGGAGGCGCTTCCCCGCTCCGACCAAAGCGTCCAGGAAGCCGCTTTGCGGGCGCGATCCGTCGCCGAAGATGGTTTCCATGGCGACGCCGTCTTCCATGTACATCATGCCGCCGGCTTCGGCGACGGCCGCCTCGCCAGGATCGAGCTCGATCTCCACGTACTGCAGATCGTCCCCGTAAATCTTGTAGTCGACCTCGTGCATGTGAGACATCGAACGCTCCTCCTTCGGAATTGACCCCTTCGCGGCCCGCACATGGTACGCGCATCGGGTGGTCCTGGGGTAACCTGGCTCGTCCCGGTGCGTAAAGGAGTCTCGATGGGCGCGCGGCTGTCCGGCCAGGTCGTCTTCATCACGGGCGCAAGCTCCGGCATCGGAGCGGCCTGCGCACGCGCCTTCGCCGAGGAAGGGGCCATGCTCCTGCTCGCGGCCCGGCGCCTTGCGCGGCTCACGGCGATGGAATCGCCGCTGCGTGCCGCCGGCGCCAAAGACGTCCGGTTGATGGAACTCGACGTGCGGGACTCCTCCGCCGTCGCGCGCGCGATCTCCGGTCTGCCCGAAGCCTGGAAGGCGATCGAAGTCCTCGTCAACAACGCCGGGTTGTCCCGCGGACTCGACAAGCTTCAAGACGGCTCGCTCGACGACTGGAACGAGATGATCGACACGAACGTCAAGGGAGTCCTGCACGTCGACCGGGCCGTCGTTCCGTTGATGACGGCGCGCGGGCGCGGCATCGTGATCCACCTGGGGTCGATTGCGGGACGGCAGCTCTACCCGGGCGGCAACGTCTACTGCGCCTCAAAGCACGCGGTACGCGCGATCAACGAGGGGCTGAGGCTCGACGTCCTCGGAACGGGGGTCCGGGTGGCCACGGTCGATCCCGGGCTGGTCGCGAACACCGAGTTCAGCCTCGTCCGCTTTCACGGGGATGCGGAGCGCGCCGATTCCGTCTACAAGGGTATGACGCCGCTGTCCCCCGACGACGTCGCCGAAATCATCGTCTTCGTGGCGACGCGTCCGCCGCACGTCAACCTCGCGGAGTGCGTGGTCCTGCCGACGGACCAGGCGAGCGCGACCAACGTGAACCGGCGGAGCGATCCGCAGTGAGACCCCGCGCCCTTGCCGCGATGGCCGGAGCGCTGGTCGCAGGCTTCATCCTGGCGGCCGATCCTTCCCCGCCCCCGCGCGATCTCGGGCTGACCGAGAAGGCGTCGTCGCGGCTGGCGCAGATCGACGTCACCGTCGAGGGCGCCAAAGACGCGATCGAAGGGTTGACCGCCGGCGATTTCGAGGTCCGTCTCAACGACAAGATCGTGCCGAAGCTGTTCGTCGACGATCTCTGCGTCGCCGCGCAGCCTCCGCCTCCCGCGCACAAGGCCAAAGGCGCTCCCGAGGCCGAGCCGGCAACGCCTGCGTCCGCGGCGCCGAAATCCGTCCCGGCAACGTTCCTTTTCTATTTCGACATGGTGCACCTGACGCAATCCGGACGGCAGGGCGCGATCGCCGCGGCTCGCGATGTCGTTCCCAAGCTGATGACCGGCGGCAATCGCGCGATGCTCGTCGCGTCTGCCGCCGAGCTCAAGACGATCGTGCCGCTGACCGCGGACGCGGCCGCCCTTGAAAAGGCCCTCGATGCCTTGGTGAACGACGGCTCGACGTTCGACGTCTATACGGCGACGGAGGACAACCGGCTGCACGAGGTCGTCCTCGAGATGGATCGCGGAGTCGATTTCGCGATGATGCTGGCGCGCCGCTACGCCGCCGAGGAGCGCTGGCGGCAGGAGCAAGAGCTTCGCCGCCTGAGCATGGTGCTGGGCCGTCTGACCGACGTCGATCCTCCGAAAGCGGTTCTCTATTTCGCCGACAGCATGAGGCAGAACGCGGGGGAACACTATCTCTCCTTCTTCAACGACACGAGGACGAAGGATGCGAACGGGAAACCCATGGCGGATGCGGATGCGATCTTGACGGACGCCGCCACGGGGGCGCTTCCGCTCGACCGGGTGATCAACGAAGCCGCGGGCCTCGGGATCCGCTTCTATACGGTCGAAGGCGAAGGGATCGCCGGCGGAAGCTCGATGTCCCAGTCGCGGAATAACGGGACCATCGCCGGGAACGCGCCGTCGACGCAGCTCAACTCGCAGAGGATCCGCGACTCGCAGGGCACGATGACCTCGATCGCGGCCGAGACCGGCGGGCGGGCGTTCCTGAACGGCGTTTCGCCGTCGCGCATGGCGGGACAGATCCTGGGCGACCTGTCGTGCATGTACCTGCTGAGCTTCGACCCTGCGGGGTTCGCGCAGGACAAGCCGCTGACCGTCTCCGTCAAGGTCACGGACCGCAAGGTCAAGACGACCGTCCGCGGGCGGCTCGTCATTCAGAGCGACGCGACGCGGCTGACGGGGCGGCTCCTCTCCGCGTTCGCGACGGCATCCACGCAGCCGGATGCGGCCTCGTCGAGCCTGAAGGTCGGGGTGGTGCCGATCGCGTACGACGGGGGCTCGTTCAAGGCGCGCGTCCAGGTGTCGCTCGGGGGGAGCAAGGTCCCGACGACCGTGTGGGACGTCGGCGCCTCCGTCGTCTCCAAGGGCGTCGTGTGGCAAGACGGCTCCGGGCGGATCCAGCTCACCACCCCCGAAACCCCGGTCGTGTTCGAAAAGGACATGACTTTCGCACCGGGCGACTACGACCTCGTCGCGGTCGCCCACGAGACGCAAACGGACACCGTGCTCTCCAAGGAAGTTCACGGAACGTGGCCGAAGATCGACGCGGAGCCCGTCACGCTCGCGCCGATCGCCGTGAGCCAGCCGCGCGCCGGCGGGTTCCTGAAGAACGGGCAATCCCAAACCCAAGGAGCGGTCGTCATCGGCGACGGGGATCTGCTCCGGCCCGAGGAGCCGACGGCGGTCATCGCGCTCGTCTGCCGTGCCAAGGATCAGAAACGGCCGCTGTCCGTGGCGCGAACCTTGGTGGGTGAAACCGAGACCCCCGTGGGAACCACGGTCATCGAGATGGCCGGAGACCGATGCGCGCAGGTCCTCGATCTCATCCCGCCGAAGACGCTGGGCCCGGGCCGCTATCGATTCGTCATCGCAGTCACGTCCGATGGTCAGCAGCTCGCCCGAGCCGAACGGCCGCTCGTCGTGCCCGAACCCGAGGCCGCGCCCGCGCCCGCCGCGGGGGCGAGCGGGTCGTGAGCCCGGGCCGCGCGCTGGCGGCAGCTCTGACGCTCATGATGGGATTGTCCCGCAACGACCCGCGCGTCCCGGCGCACGAGGACGAGCCGATGCATGCCAACCATCTCGCCGGCCAGACCAGCCCGTATCTGCTGCAGCACCAGTTCAACCCGGTCGATTGGTACCCCTGGGGCGAGCAGGCTCTCGCGAAGGCCAAGGCCGAGAACAAGCCGATCTTCCTGTCGATCGGCTACGCCGCGTGCCACTGGTGCCACGTGATGGAGCACGAGTCCTTCGAGAACGAGGCCATCGCCGCGCTTCTCAACGCATCGTTCGTGGCCATCAAAGTCGATCGCGAGGAGCGGCCCGACCTCGACGACATCTACATGACCGCGGTGCAATCCTTGACGGGGCAAGGCGGCTGGCCGCTGAACGTGTTCCTCACCCCGGACGGGCGGCCGTTCTACGGCGGGACGTATTTCCCTCCGGACGATCGCATGGGCCGCGCGAGCTTTCCCGCTGTCTTGAGCGCGGTCCGGGATGCTTGGGCGTCGCGACACGACGAGATCGATGCCGCCGCCACCGAGATCGCCTCGCGCATCGCGGCGGCCTCCGCTCCCCTCTCGTCTCCCGGCCCGGAGCGCGCGGGCGCCAAGCAGACGGCTGCCGCGGTCAAAGACCTGGCCTCACGGTTCGACGCGAGCTTCGGCGGGTTCTCGCCGGCGCCGAAGTTTCCGCCGCACGCTTCGCTCGCGCTGCTTCTGCGGGCGCACGCGGGAAGCCACGAGGCCAAGACTCTGAACATGGTCACGACGACTCTCGACGCCATGGCGCGCGGCGGAATGTACGACCACGTCGGCGGGGGCTTCGCGCGCTACTCGACCGATCGCAAGTGGCTGGTCCCGCATTTCGAGAAGATGCTCTACGACCAGGCGCTCCTGGTTCCGGTGTACGTCGATGCGTGGCGCGTGACGGGACGCCCCGTGTATCGACGGGTCGTCGAGGACACGCTCGATTTCGTCCGCCGCGAGATGACCTCCCAGGACGGCGGCCTGTACGCGTCGCTCGACGCCGACAGCGAAGGGCACGAAGGCGCGTTCTACGTCTGGACGCCGGCCGAGCTGACCGCGGCGCTCGGCCCCGCCGACGCTGCGTGGTTCGCCGGCGTGTTCGGCGTCACCGCGGATGGGAACTTCGAAGGGAAGAGCATCCCGAACCTCCTCGCGGCGACGCTCGCGGATCGCGCCAAGGCCGATGGCTCCACCGAGGACGCGCTGGTCAAGAAGCTCGCCGCGATCAAGCCGAAGCTCCTCGCCGCGCGCGGGAAGCGGGAGCACCCGGCGACCGACGACAAGATCCTCACGAGCTGGAACGGCTTGATGATCTCGGCGTTCGCCAAGGGCTACGAGGCGTTCGGCCGGCCGGACGATTTGACGTCGGCACGCCGTGCCGCGGATTTCGTCCTCGCCCATGCGATGCGCGACGGCCGGCTGCTCGTGTCCTACCGTGCCGGGCAAGCGCACCTGAACGCGTACCTCGACGACTACGCGTTCCTGTCGCGCGGGCTCGTCGACCTGTACGAGGCCGGCTTCGACCGGCGCGACCTCGATCGCGCGGCGGCCCTGGCGCGGACGATGCTCCAGAGGTTCGGCGACGGACACGGCGGATTCCATTTCACCTCGGACGACCACGAGGCTCTGCTCGCGCGCACGCGAAGCACCTACGACGGCGCCATCCCCGCGGGCTCGGCGGTGGCGGTCGAAGCGTGCCTTCGCCTTGCCGCCCATCTCGACGACGCCGCCCTGCGCGATGCGGGCCTCGGTGCCTTGGCGGCCCTGCGGCCGATGGCCGAGCGCGCGCCGTCGGCATTCGCGACTTTGCTCAATGCCTCGGCGTACGCCGACCCTTCGGAGCCGTTCGAGATCACGATCGTCGGCCCCAAGGAAGCCGCGGCGACCGCTCGCCTGCTGGCGGCCGCGCGAGCGCGCTACCTCCCGGCGCGGGCGCTCGCGTTTCTCGACCCGGCTCAGGGCGGAAGCGATCTCCCCCTGCTCGCGGGCAAGACGCTCGCAGGCGGGAAGCCGACTGCGTACGTCTGTCGGAACCGCGTCTGCGGCCCGCCCCTCGTCGAGGCGTCCGCGCTGACGGATGCGTTGACCCGGCGCCTGCCCTGAGCCCGTCGACGGGCCGCCCTGAGCTAAGCCGAAGGGTGTTAGCATCCCCGGTTCGCCGGAGAGGGTCCTCGATCCGGCCAAGGAGCGCGTCCTGGTCACCCGAAAGCCGAAAGTCGCGTGGGAAGCGCTCTCGGACGACGAACTGCTCCACCACCGGATCTGCGACCTCAACGTCCGCATCGAGGGCACCGTCCTCGCCGTGCGCATCAGGCAGCTCGAGCGGGAGCTTCTCGCGAAGGGCCTGAAGCTCATGCCTCGGTGCTTCCTCTCGGACGAATGGCTCTCCCCCGGCGACCAGGCGGCGATCGGCATTCCGTTCTTCCTCGCGCACCCCCGGCTCAAGGCCCTCGAGAACCGGATGATGTTCGAGGTCGAGGGCGGAAGCGCCGCGTGGTGCATGAAGCTCCTCCGCCACGAGGCCGGACACGCGTTCGACCACGCGTACCGCCTGTCGCGGCGGGACGAATGGAAGGAAGTGTTCGGGTCCCCGCGGGCGCGCTACCAGCCGTACTACTACGAGATCGACCCCGAAAGCCGCGCGTTCGTCGAGAACGTCCCGGACCAGTATGCGCAGGCGCACCCGGTCGAGGATTTCGCCGAGACGTTCGCGGTGTGGCTCAACCCGGCGTCCGCCTGGCGCGACCGGTACGCGGGCCGCCCGGCTTTGAAGAAGCTGCGCTACGTCGACCGGCTGATGCGCGAGGTCAAGCGCCGCCCGGTGCCGCGGCGGAAGCCCAAGCTCGGCCCCGAGGCGCGCACGATCCAGTCGACGCTCTCGAGCTATTACGAGAGGAAGCTCCGGCTCTTCCCGCTGGCCGACCCGCAGGCGACCGAGAAGGCGTTGAAGCAGATCTTCCGGGTCTCGCGCGCCGCCAGCCCCGAAGGCCAGGCGTCGGATTTCATCCGCGCGCACAAGCGCTCGCTCGTCGAGTCGATCTCCGGCTGGTCGGGCGAGAGGCGGCAGCAGGTCTCCCGGGTCGTGGCCAGCCTGGCCCAGGTGTGCACGAACCAGCGGCTGGTGCTTCGCGAGACGGAGGAGCGCACCCTCGTGAAATTCTCGACGTTCGCGACCACGCTCATCGTCAACCGGCTGCGGACGCACAGCTATCGAGTGACCGGTCCATGAAGAAGCCCAAGCACAAGGAGCGCCTCCGCATCCTGGTCCTGTTCGAGGTGCACGATCCGCCCGCCCCCGACGAGGAGTACGAGCGGCGGATGAAGGAGCAGTCGGACTGGCGCACGGAAGGCCACGTCGTCACGGCCTTGAAGTCGCTCGGACACGAGGTGCATCTCGGGGCCCTCTACAAGAACCCGCGGGACGTCATCGACCTCGTCGAGCGCATTCAGCCCGACCTCGTCTGGAACTTCGTCCAGACGTTTCACGGCACGCGCTACTTCGAGAGCCACATCGCCGGCGTGCTCGAGCTGTGCCGCGTTCCCTACACCGGGTGCGGGCATCGGGCGCTGATGCTCTGCCAGGACAAGGCGCTCTCGAAGGAAATCCTGAAGCACCACCGGATCCCCGTCCCCGCGTTCGTGGTCAGCCGGCTGAGCCAGCCGATGAAGCGCCTCCAGAAGACGATGTTTCCCGTCATGGTCAAGCCTCTGGCCGAGGAAGGCAGCGTCGGGATCTCGCGCGACTCCTTCGCGGAAACAGAAGAGCAGGCGCTGGCGCGAGCGAACTACCTTCACGAGCGGCTCAAGCAGGACGTCATCATCGAGCGCTACGTGACGGGGCGCGAGATCTACGTCGGGGTCGTGGGGAACGATCGCCTCAAGGTGCTGCCGCCGCGCGAGCTCAAGTTCTCCAAGGTCCCGGAGGGCGAGCCCAAGTTCGCCAGCTTCAAGGCGAAGTGGGACGAAGGCTACCGCGAGCGCTGGGGGATCTTCTCCACGTTCCCGGACGATCTGTCGGAGCCGCTCCAGCGGTCGATCGCCACCGTCGCCAAGCGGGTGTTCCGGGCGCTCCAGATGCGCGGGTTCGGCCGGATCGACCTCCGGGTCACCGACGAAGGGAAGCTCGTCGTCGTCGAGGCCAACCCGAACCCCGAAATCGCGCAAGGCGAGGACATCGCGGAGGCCGCCGCGAAGACGGGGATCGTCTACAACGACCTGATCGCGCGCGTCACGGCGCTCGGTCTCGAGCGGGCGGGAGCGAAGGAGGCCTAGGGTGGAGATCTTCGGCACCCACGGCCTCACTCCTTGGCTCGCGTTCAACGTCTTCCTCGCCGTCTGCCTGGCCGTCGATTTCGGCGTCGTGTCGGGACGCAAGCACAGGGTCGGCATCAAGGAAGCGGTGATCTGGAACGTCGCGTGGATCCTGCTCGGGGTCGCCTTCACCGGCGTCGTCCACGTGGCCTTCGGACGCCAGCCCGCCGCGGAATACCTGACCGGCTACGTCGTCGAGCGGGCCCTGTCCATCGACAACATCTTCGTCTTCGTCCTGGTCTTCAAGTACTTCGCGATCTCGGAAGCGAGCCAGGCGCGCGTCTTGTTCTGGGGGATCCTCGGCGCGCTCCTGATGCGCGCCGTGTTCATCCTCGCGGGCGCGGCCCTCGTGACGCGCTTCCACTTCCTGCTCCTGTTCTTCGGGGCGTTCCTCGTCTACACCGGCGTGATGCTGGTCGTGAAGCACAAGCAGGAAGCGCCCGACCCGAACCGGAATCCGGTCGTGAGGCTCGTGGGAAAGGTCATCCCGATCGACGCCGGCGCCGATACGGATCGCATGTTCGTCCAGATCGGCGGACGCTGGCACGGGACGACGATGCTCATCGTGTTCATCGTCGTCGCGACGACCGACTTCGTGTTCGCGCTCGACTCGCTGCCGGCGATCCTGGGGATCACGCGCGACCCGTGGATCCTCTACACCTCGAACGCATTCGCCATTCTCGGCATGCGCGTGCTCTACTTCCTGCTCGCCGCGATCCTGCCGAAGTTCCGATTCCTGAATCTCGGGCTGTCGCTGATCCTCGTGTTCATCGGCGCGCGCATGCTGTTCGAGCGGTTCATCCACATCTCGACCGAGCTCACGCTGCTGCTCGTGGCCGGCACCCTCGCCGCCTCGATCGTCGCGTCGCTCGCGATTCCGGAGAAGACAGTCGAGAGTTGAGAGTCGAGTGCCACATAGGGGACAGTCCCCTTTTTCTTACAAATTCAATTCGACCGAGAGATGAGTGTCGCGGAGCGGCCCTCTGGGAGAGCGGCCGGTTCATCCCCAAGAGGCCGCTCGGACGGCGGAGCGACCGCGGCGCGGCGATTCACGCCGCGCAACGCGGAGCGTGCCGTGAGTGACACTCATCTCTAGGTGAATTGAATTTGTAAGTAAAAGGGGACTGTCCCCTACGCCAACGCGATGGTGGTGCGCTTCGGCTTCATCGCGTGGATCAGCGCGTTGACGCAATCGCCGTCCCACTGCGTTCCGCGCAAGTTGCGCATCGTCTCCCGTGCGGCGTCCGGCGTCATTCGATTGCGTACGAGCGAGGTCGTCATCGCGTCGTAGCCTTCGGCGACCGCCAGCACGCGCGCCGGCCTCGAGATCTCGTTCCCCTTCCGGCCGTGGTAGCCGGACCCATCGACGTGCTCGTGGTGGAGGAGGATCGTCTCGGCCGCGTCGTCGTCGCGATCGAGCGCACGAACGATCGCGGCCCCGCGCTCAGCGTGGGTGCGGACGAGCCGCATCTGGTTGTCGGCGAGCGGCGACTTCTGGCGAAGGACGTCGATCGGCAGGGCCACCTTGCCGATGTCGTGGAGCATCGCCGCCCGGAGCAGGGATGCGGTCTCCCCGTCGGGCAGATCGAGCTGCTCGGCGATCAGCGCGGAAAATTGCGTCACCCGCTCGGCGTGTCCCGGCTCGAACCCATCGCGCCGGTCGGACCATTCCGCGACGCGCGCGGCGACCTCGAGATAGGGGGAGACGGGCTTCTGAAGGCGCGGGACCCGCGAGCGAAGCCAAGACGCCAGCGTCCCCCGGAATCCTTGGACCGGCGCCTCGTCGTCCTCGGCGGTGTCGGCACGCTTCGAGTGCAGCACGACGCGGCGAACCCGAACCAGAGCGTCCACGCGGGCCAGAAGATCTTCTGCCGCGAACGGGCTGACGATACGGTCGATGAGCCGCTCGTCGAGATGCGCGGCCTCTTCGGGGTCGGATTCGGAATGCACGAACAGGATCGGCGGCGCGAATCCCCGCGAGGCGGGAGTGGCCGCGTTCAGGAGCTGCGCGGGCTCGGCGAGGGCGGCCACCACGAGGTCCGGAGCCAACGCGCGCTCGTTCTCGCGCCAGCGCGCGAGGTCCCGCGCCACCTCGACCCGATGCCCGTCGAGCGCCAGGAGATCCTTGACGCCGCGAGTGCGTTCCCTGTCGTCTCCGATCAGCAGGACCTGCGCCACGACACCTTCCCCCGAGAGCCTCGGCGAATTTAGGTTCGGGGGCACCGATTGTCACGCGCCGCCCCGCTGGGCCGGGAAAGGCCGCCTCTGGTAAGGTATCGGAAACGGATCCTGGAGGAGACGTCATGACGCCAACGGCTCAGCTCATCGTCGTGGTTCTCGCCGCGGTCCTGGTCGGTGCGGTCGTTCCGGCGCTTTATCAGCTCTGGAAGCTCCTGAAGACGACCAACGAGACCCTTCAGTCGCTGACCCCGCGCATCCACGAATCGCTCGACCGGGTGAACGGCACGCTCGAGCGCGTGAACCGTGTCGTCGATGACGTCGAGCGCGGGGTGAAACGGATGAGCGTGGTCGCGGAGGCCGTGGGCACCGTCGGAGATGCTCTCTCGAGCGTCAAGAACTCGCTCGGATCGGTGGTCTCGATCGGGTCGCTCGTCGGTGGCGCCGTATTGTCTCTGTTCGGTGGAGGATCGAAGCGCGAGCGCCGCGAGGCGGCACCGGCCGAGCCGGTCGTCGTCGAGGACGACGTTCCGCGTGGCGTTTAGCGCTCAGCCCCTTCCGCACTCCGACTCGAAGAAATCGAGCGCCGCTTCCGCCGCCCAGAAGCGCGGGCGCCCGGAGCCCCAGTATCCGCAGTGTCCGCCCCGGTCCGGATGGACCAGCCGAAGCAAGCGCCCGCTGTTGCGGTAGGCGGAAAAGCTTTCCACGGGAACGAACGGGTCGTCGCCGGCCGACAAGATCATCGCCGGCCGCCGGATGTCGTGAAGACGCGGGCCCGCGCTTGCGTCAACGTAGTACTCCTTCGATGACGCGTACCCCGCATCGGGGGCGGTGAACGCGTCGTCGAACCCGCGAATGCCGCCGATCCGCCACGGCCGCGCATCGGGGCCGGGCACCTGCCGCACCCGGCGGATCGCGGAAAGCTGCGCGCAGAGCTTCAGCGTGAAGTACGCGTGATAAAGGCGATTTTCCGGCCGCTCGATCGCGTCGATGCATCGGCGGAGGTCGACCGGCGGATTGATGCCGGCGACGGCGTCGGCCGCGCAGTTGCCGCCCGACGCACCCGCATAACGAAGCACCAGGTTGCCGCCGAGCGAGAACCCGATCACCGCGTACGGGCGCGGGAACCGCTCGGCGGAAAGCGCCGCGAGCACCCCGGCGGCATCATGGCTCTGCCCGGCGTTGTAGAGCGTCCGGGACATCGCTTCCGTTCCGCCGCAGTTGCGTAGGTTCATGCGCGCGGCGATCCATCCCCGGCGGATCGCCGCCGCGGCGGTGCGCCGCATGTACCCCGACTCGGCCGATCCGGCGAGTCCGTGGACGAGCAGAAGCGTCCCGCGTCCGGGTGCTGTCGGGTGCGAGACGAGGAGCCGCACCTTCGTCCGCTCGGCGACGGCCACGTCGAGGACGGAGCTGTCGCCCGCCACGCGGCGCGCCGGCATCACGGACGGGAGAATCGTTTGAAGGTGGCGGCCGGGCAGCCATCGCGCCGGCGAGAAGGCGGCCGCGTCGACGCTCAACGCCGCTTAGGGAAGGCGCCGGGCCACGACGACCGTGACGTCGTCCGCCGCGGGCGCGCCCGCGGCCCACGAGAGCACGGCCTGGCGGATTCCATCGACGAGGCCCGCCGCCGGGCCGCGGCCCTTCTCGAGAAGCACCTGGGCCAGGCGGCTTTCGCCGAACTCTTCTCCGCTCGGGTTGTTCTCTTCGGTCACCCCGTCGCTGAACAGCGTCAGGACGTCCCCGGGCTCCAGCCGCGCGGTGCTCACCTCGTAGGCGAGGTCGGGAAAGATCCCGAGGATCGTCCCGGAGCTCGGCAGGCGATCGATCTTGCCGGAGGCCCTCACGAGGAACGGCGGATTATGACCGGCGTTGCAGTACGTCAGATTGCCCGACGACGGGTCGAGCACGCCGTAGAAGAGGCTGACGAAGCGATTGCGCGGGAAGTTCGCCGCCACCACGCGGTCGAGGCGGCCGATCACGTGGGCGACGTCTTCGGGGGCCTCGCCCAGGAGCACCTGAACGCCGCCCTTCAGCGCGGTCATCAGGAGCGCCGCGGGCATTCCCTTTCCGCTGACGTCGCCGAGGCACAGGCCGATCCGGCCGTCGGCGTACGGGAAGAAGTCGTAGTAGTCGCCGCCGACGGTCTGGCACGGGAGGTTGTGCCCCGCGATCTCGTATCCCGGGACGGCGGGCGACTCGCGGGGCAGGAGCCGCCGCTGGATCTCCGCAGCCTGCTCGAGGTCGCGCGAGATGATCTGCTTCTGGTGCTCGATCACCGCGAGGCGCTGGTTCTCGATGCGGATCGCGGCGACGTTGGCGAGGACGGTGAGCAGGTCGAGGTCGTCGGGCGTGAACGGCCGCGCGAACGACCGGGAGTCGACGTTGACCAGGCCGATGACGCGATCGGCGGTCTGGAGCGGCACGGCCATCACGCTCTGGACCTGCTGCCCGACGATGCTGTCCCTCGACTTGAAGGCCTCGTCGAGCGCGGTATCGCGAACGAGGAGCGACGCGCGCTCTTTGATGACGCGGTCGCGAACCGCCGAGCTGATGCGGAACCCCTCTCCGCGCACCGCGCGGACGACGAGGTCGTCTCCCTCGAGCGTCATCAAGACGCCGCGCTCCGCGCCGACGGCCTGGATCGACAGGTCGAGGATCATCTCGAACAGCTCTTCCAGCGGGCGGTGGCCGGCCAGCTCTTGCCCCGCGCGGATGAGCGCGGACACGCCGGGATGCTGGAGCGGAATTCCCCCGGCCCTCTCGGGACCGGTGGGAGCCTTCTTGGTCCCCGGCATCGTGCTCTCTCTGGACAGCACGCCGCGCAGGTTGGTCATCACCGTCGCCCGCAGCGGACCCTCGTCGCCGCCGGCGGTGAACTCCACCGGCCCGGTCGGCGTCTTCGTGCCGCCGAAGACCACGACCACCTGGCCGGCGCTGATGCGATCGCCCGCGGCGAGACGGGTCTTTCCCTCGATGCGCCGCCCGTTGATCGTCGTGCGGTTCTTCGCGCCGAGGTCTTCGACGTACCAGCCGTCCGCGGCCCGCTCGAGAACGAGATGGTGGCGGCTGAGGCTCATGTCGCTCGGGAACGAGATATCGTTGTCGCTCGACCGTCCCATCCGGATGCGGTCACGATCGAGCGGGACCTGGCGCGTCGCGCCTCCCGGCTCGAGGATGGCGATCTCCTGGATCATCGGGAGCTTTCGCTTTCCATGGCTACACTATACAGATGCGCTGGCTTCGCATCGCCGTCAAGATTCCGGCCGTTTTTCTCGTCACGCTCTCGTGCGCTCTGATTCCGGCCGTGGTACGCGGCGTGATCCGCAACCGGCCGCGCCTGGCCGCGCGCACCGGCGCGTGGGCGTGCCGGCTGTGGTCCCGCTCGATGTGCGCGATCCTCGCGGTCCGGCACGACGTCGAGGGCAAGGTCCCCGACGGCGGCGCCTTCCTGGTCGCATCGAACCACGTCTCCTACCTCGACATCGTGGTCCTGGGCTCGCTGTATCCGAGCCTGTTCCTGGCCAAGCGGGAGATCGCCACGTGGCCCGTCTTCGGCGCCATCGCCCGCGGCGCCGGAACCCTCTTCGTCGATCGCGAGCGCGGGAAAGACGTCGTGCGCGCGGGACGCGACATTTCCGACCGGCTGGCGCTCGGCGTCCCCGTCACGCTGTTTCCGGAAGGGCGCTCATCGCGCGGCGTCGAGATCCTCCCCTTTCAGCCGTCGCTGCTCGAGCCGGCCGCGCGCGCCGGCGTCCCGTGCTGGGCGGCGTCGATCTCGTACGAAACGCCGGGGAACTCGGCGGCGCCCTCGCGCACCATCTGCTGGCACGACAGCGAGAGCCTGCTCACCCACTTTCCGCGCCTGGCGGGGCTGAGACGGGTGATCGCCCGCGTGCGGTTCGCGCCGATGCCCGTCACGTCCGGCGACCGGAAAGAGCTGGCGAGCACCTTGTGGGCCCATGCGAACGCGTCGTTCTCTCCGGTCCGGCAGGAGTAGCGGGCCTACTCCTTCGACGGCTCCCAGACCTCGGCCCCGAGAAGGTCCCAGGGCAGCCGGCCCTCGTCGGTGGCGCCGGGATCGGCCGAGAAGCGCACGTCGGTCATGTAGAGGATGCGGGCGGGGGCGGATCCGAGGTTCCGGCATCCGTGCGCCACGCCGGGCGGGATGACGACGAGCATCGACTGGCCGTCGCCGAGCACCATCTTGGTGACGACCTTCTCGGTCGGCGACCCCTTGCGCACGTCGGCGAGCACGAGGAGCACGCGATCGTCGGGCGGCACGTACCAGATGTCGGTCTGTCGCTGGTGGACGTGGAACGCCTTGATCGAAGACGGCGCCAGCGTGCTGTAGTTGATCTGTGCCAGGGAGAACGCGGGCACGGCATCGGGATGACCGTCGGCGAAGCGTGACAGCTCGGTCATCGACCCGCCGTCCTCGACGAACCGTTTGAGGACGTGCACGGCGACGCCTTCGATAGGCGGCTTCTTGCCGTAGTCCTGGAATTTGAACAGGGCCTTGAGCTCTGGGATCAGCGTCACGTTCGCCTCGCGGGGGACCGGCCACGATACTCGAAATCCCGCACGGCGCGAAACGGGGGCGGCTGGCTCCTCCCCGCTCCGGCCCCTATGATCCAAACGCGATGAGCCCGACCGACGCAAAAGCCCCTCCCGTTCCGGCGGGATCCCGCTGGTCCTTTCAGGTCGGCACGATGCTGGGGATTCCGATCCGGATCCACGCCAGCTTCCTGCTCCTTCTGTTCTACTTCGGGATGGACGCCGCAGCGTCGAGCCGCAGCGTGCCGCGCGCGCTGGCCTTCATCTCCGCGGTGTTCGGGTGCGTGCTGCTCCACGAGATGGGCCACGCGGCGGCGGCGACGCGCTTCGGCGTGAGGACGCGGGAGATCGTGCTCTACCCCATCGGCGGAGTCGCCAAGCTCGAGTCGATTCCGGGCGGGCGCGCGGAGCTTCTGATCGCCCTGGCGGGCCCGGCGGTCAATGTCATCCTGGCGCTCGGGTGCGTCCTGGCTCTCCGGGCCGTGGACATTCCCGCGACGCTTCGTTCGGTCGCGCGTTGGGAGGGGCCCAGCTTCCTCGAGAACCTGCTGGCGGCAAACGCCGCGCTCGTCGTGTTCAACATGATCCCCGCATTCCCGATGGACGGCGGACGCGTGCTGCGGGCGATCCTCGCGATCGGGATCGGCGAGCAGCGCGCGACGCGCATCGCGGTGGTCATCGGCCAGGCGATCGCGCTGGTGTTCATCGTCGGCGGGCTGCTCCAGTGGGGCGTCGTCCTCTCGTTCATCGGCCTCTTCGTGTTCCTCGGGGCCGCGCAGGAGATGGCCTATCAGACGCGCCGCGTCGCGATCGCCGGCCACACGGCCCGGGAGGCGATGATCACGAAATTCGAGACGCTTCAGCCGCACGACACGCTCGGCCGCGCGGCGGAGCTCCTGCTCGCGAGCCACCAGCACGACTTCCCGGTTCTCGACGCGTGGAACCGGGTGGCCGGCGTGCTTCCACGGGCGCGGCTCCTCGAGGGGCTCGCGCGGAACGGCCGGGAGACGAGCGTGCTCGAGGTCATGGTGCGCGAGACCTCGCAGGTGGACCCCGGCGCGGACCTCGAGGCGGTTCTCCAGGGACTTCAGAACGATCCGCAGACTCCCGTTCTCGTCGTGGAAGGCGATGCGCTGCGCGGCATGATCAACTTCGAGAATCTCGCGGAGTTCATCGTCGTCTCGCGCCAGATCGCGCGATGAAGCCGTAGACGGGGAACGCGGCGCACAGCAGCGCCGCTCCTCCCGCCGCGCGCAGCGGGTCGTCCATCACGAGCTCGATGGTCATCGCGACCGCGACGGTGAGCACCACGATCGGCGGGACGACGCCCAGCGGCGCGCGCCACGTCGCGGGCTCCCCGACCCCACGCCGCCTGAGGATCAGCAGGGCGATCGCGGTCAGACCGTAGAAGATCCAGACCGCGAAGGTGAAGAGGGCGAGGATCCCGCGGAACGACCCCCAGAGCGCGTACACGATGGCCATTCCGGTCAGAACCGCCGTCGAGCGGGCCGGCGTCGCCCACCGCGGATGAAGGGTGCCGATTCCGGGAAAGAATGCGCCCTCCCGGGCCATCGCGTGGCCCAGGCGGGACACCGTGAGAACGGTTCCCACGATCGAGCCGAACGTGCTGACGACGACCAGGCCGGCTACGGCCGAGCCGGCGCGGGCACCCCACAGAGACTCCACCGCGGCCGCGACCGGTCGCGTCGAGGCCACGATCTCGCTCCGGGGCAACGCCCGCATGACGGCGAATTGCGTGAGCGAGTAGACGAGCGCCAAGACCGCGGTCCCGAGAATCACCGCGCGTCCGAGATTGCGGCCGGGGCTTCTTACTTCTCCCGCCACGAGCGTGACGTCCGACCACCCGTCGTAGGTCCACAGGAGGATCATCAGCGCCGACAGCCATGCGGTTGCGCCGGACGGCAGGTCCGGCGCGGCGACGACGGCCGCCGCCGCGGGGTGAGGCGTGCCCGACAGCGCGGCCAGGGCGACGATGGCGAGGACGGCGATCTTGATCGAGGTCAACACGACCTGCGCGCGAGGTCCAGTGCGCAATCCCACGACGTTGAGGAGGCCGGCCGCCGCCAGGGCGAGGGCGCCGACCAGAGGCTCGTTGACGGCCGTGCCGGTGCACTGCGAGAGGTACGCCGCGCACACGAGCGAGATCGCGGCGATCGACGCGGGGTACGTGACGAAGATCGCCGCCCACCCTGAGACGAACGCGATCGCCCGTCCGAAGGCTTCCCGCTGGAACACGAAGAAGCCGCCGTTGGCCGGGACGCGGCCCGCGCACTCGGCGTAGCACGACGCTCCGCAGGCGGCGACCAAGGCCCCGGCGATCCACAAGGCCACGGCGCGGGCGGGCGACGGCGCGACGGCCGCGATCCCCGACGGCGCGACGAAGATTCCCGATCCGAGGATGATGCCGGCGAAGACCGCCGTCGCGTCGATCAGTCCGAGATGTCGGCGAGGCTTCCGGTCAGGATCGGTCAATCGAGGTAGGTGTATTGAGCGAGGCTTGCGGTGTAGCTGTCGAGGAACGCGGCCGCTTCATCGGACGACAGCTCGCCTCGATTGGCGCGCTCGCGGACCTGCGCCTTGACGGCTTCGAGCAGATCCGTGGCGTCGTAGCCGAAGCAGGCGAGGGTCTCCCGCGCCGGCTCGCCGCGCCTGACGTCGCTGACCACCGGGACCCCCTTCGGACCGAGGATCACCTCGGCCTCGTGCACCCGCCCGAAGAGGTTGTGCATGTCCCCCATCGTGTCCTGGTAGGCGCCGACGAGAGCGAAGGCCAGGTAGTAGGGCTCGCCGTCCTTGAGATCGTGGATCTCGAGCGCGTCCTTGATGTCCTTGAGATCGACGAACTTCTCGACCTCTCCGTCGGAGTCGCAGGTGATGTCGGCGAGCGTCGCCTTGCGCGTGGGGATCTCGTTGAGCCGGTGCACCGGGATGATCGGGAAGAGCTGGTCGAGCGCCCAGTGATCGGGGACCGACTGGAAGACCGAGAAGTTGCAGATGTACTTGTCGTGGAGCTTCGTCTCGAGCTCCTGGAACTCGTCGGCGACGAACTTCGCGGATTTCGAGTAACGCACCGCCTTCATCGCGACCTCGCGGAAGAACATCTCGCCCTTCCCGCGCTCTTCGAGCCCGAGCATCCCGAGGTTGAACAGGGAGTACATCTGATCGCGGTACTCGATCGCATCGTGGTAGAACTCGCGGTAGTTCTTGACCGAGATCTTCTTCGCGGTCTCGGCGAGGTCCTGGACGATCTGCGCTTCCCGCCCGGTGAGGGCCGGCGGATCGGACTCCTGGCCGGACACCGCCGCCCGCACGTCCGTGATCAGCATCGCGTGGTAGGCGACGAGCATGCGCCCGGACTCGCTGACGATCCGCGGCGGGGGCACGTGCTCTTCGTCGCACACTTCCTGGATACCGAACACGACGTCGTTGGCGTACTCCTGGACCGTGTAGTTCACCGACGCGTCGGAAGAGGTCTTGGAGCCGTCGTAGTCGATGCCCAAGCCCCCGCCGACGTCGAGATACGACACGTCGGCGCCGAGCTTTCGGACCTTCGCGTAGATTCGCGCGGCCTCCCGGACGGCGGCCTTCACCTTGCGGATCTCGGTGATCTGGCTGCCGATGTGGAAATGAAGCAGGGCGAGCTGGGAGCGCAGGCCGGAGTCGGTCAGCTTCTCGAGCCCGCGCAGGAGCTGAAGCGTCGTCAGGCCGAACTTCGACGTGAAGCCGCTCGATTTCTCCCACATCCCGGAGCCCTTGGCCTGGAGGCGGATGCGGAAGCCGATCTTGAAGAGAACCGGCTCGGATGCCGCCATCTCGAGGATCTGATCCACCTCGAACGGCTTCTCGATGACGACGACCACTTGCTTGCCGAGCCGGCACGCCATCGACGCGGTGCGAAGGTACGCGGAGTCTTTGAACCCATTACAGATGACGAGGGCGTCCGGCGACAGGTCGAGGGCGATCGCGGCCAGTAGCTCCGGCCGGCTGCCGGCTTCGAGCCCGAGGCCTGCGCTCCAGCCGGCGCGCACGAGCCCTTCGACGACGACGCGCTGCTGGTTGACCTTGATCGGAAACACCGGAAGGTACCGCTCGCGGTAGTTGTACTCGCGGATCGCGTTGGCGAAGCTCTGCGACAGCTCGTTGACCTGCCCCTCGAGAAGCTGCGGGAACCGGAGGAGCGCCGGCGTCTTGATACCGCGCTTGGCGAGATCTTCGACCACGCGGTAGACGTCGATCGCTCGCGCGGGCTCGCGGGTCGGGGTGACGAGCAGGTGCCCGTCCTCGCCGATGGCGAAGTAGCCGTTGCTCCACCCGTCGAGGCCGTAGATGTTGACGGCATCGTCTGTCGTGAAGCGGTCGGTGAACGAAACGTTCATGGCAGCTCTTACGCTCCCGGCCCTTTCCCTTCCAGGGTGGCCGAATTATAGGATCCCCCTTCTGCGCCGCAAGACCGCGCACGTTAAAGTTGCACCATGGAGCGAGACCCGACGCCGCTCACCCCTCGGCTGGCGGCGGTCGCCGGAGCCGTCGGGACCGGCCGGCGCGTCGCCGACATCGGCACCGATCACGGCAAGCTCCCCCTCTGGCTCGCGGCGACCGGCCGGGCCGAGCTCTGCCTGGCGACGGAGACGACCGTCGCCCGCCTGGCGGCGGCGATCCGCCCCGGACCCGGCGCATCGTGGCGCAACCGGCTGATCCATCGCGTGGGGGACGGGCTCTCCGCGATCCGCCCCGGCGACCGGATCGACACGGTCGTGCTGGCCGGCCTGGGTGGCCGGACGATGGTCCGGATACTCGACCCGAGGGCGCTTCGCTCCCTCGGCCCCATCCGGCTCGTGCTCCAGCCGAGGTCGGAGGTTCCGCTCGTCCGCCGCTCCCTGGCGGACGACGGATGGGGGCTCGACTCGGAGACCCTGACCGAAGAGGGCGGCCGCGCGTACGTCACGATCGCCGCCCGGCGTCCGGCCGACGACGGCCTCTACCGGCACACGACCCTGAGCCGCGACGACCTCCTGGCCGCAGGGCCGCTCCTGATCCGCGCGGGCGGGGCCGAGGTCCTCCGGTACTGGAGATCGCAGCGAGACCGGCTCGCCGCGATCGCCAGCCGGCGCGGTCGAGGCCTGGCGCCCCCCCGGCTGAGACGGGAGCTCGAGCGGGCGGAACGGATCGTCGAGGCTATTTCTGGGCGCGCTTGATGAACTCTTGCGTCCGCGGGTCCACGATGATGCGCTCGCCCGACTCGATGAAGAGCGGGACCCGGATCGTGATCCCGTTGGTCAGCGACGCGTCCTTGAGGTTCTTTCCGCTCGCGGTGTCGCTCTTCGCCCCGCCGGCCGCCATGTCGACCTCGGCCTCCACGTACTGCGGCAGGCTGATGCCGGCCACCGAGCCGTTCCAGTAGACGGCCTGGAGCTGGAGGCCGTCGGTCAGCCACGGGACCATCTCGTGGATCCGCTCGTTCGGGATCGCGAACTGGTCGTAGCTACCGAGGTCCATGAAGTGGCTCGACTCGCCGTCGCCGTAGAGGAACTGGACCTGACGGAGCGCCACGTCGGGCTCTTCGAACTTCTCCCCGGACTTGAACGTCTTGTCGAGCAGCGTGCCGGACACGACGTGCCGGAGCTTGCACCGCACGAGGGTGGCGGCGCCGCGCGCGGAGGGGGTCTGGACCTGGTAGTCCTCGAGCTGAAACGGCTCCCCGTCCACGAGGATGCGGGCCCCTCGCTTGAAATCGGTCGTGCTGATCATCGCGCGTTCCGGAGGGCATCCTGCACCAGCGTGCGGGCGTCCTCGGGGAAGTCTTGCTTCAGGATCCATTCGAGGTAGTCGCGCTGGGAGCGAGCGACCTCGCGGAGCGGCTTGCCGTTGTAGCGGCCGAACGCGAACACCGGCTCTCCTTCTTTCAGGACGAACTTCCCGCCGCGGTCGATCGCCCCTTCGGGCACCGGATTGCACCAGGCATCCAGGGCGTCGACCGTCCGCGGGAGATCGTCGTAGCGCGCAAGCTCCGCGAGGAGCACGTCGAGCGCGGCCCGAGCGTCCGCCTCGGCACCGTGCGCGCCGTCGTGGTCGCGATCGAGAAAGAACCGGACGGCGGCGGAGAGGTGGCGCGGCTCTTTCTTGTGGAAGATCGTCATCGCATCGACCACGCGGCGCGAGGCCAGCGCGAGGTCGAGCCCCGCCTCGCGGAACTCGCGCTCGAGCAGGGGGACGTCGAAGCGCCTGACGTTGAAGCCGGCGAGGTCGGAGTCCGTCATGAAGTCGAGAAGCTCGCGGGCGATCTCTTTGAACTTGGGGGCGGAGGCGACGTCTTCGTCCCGGATGCCGTGGATCGCCGTCGCTTCCTTGGGGATCGGACGCCCCGGATGGACGCGGAAGGCCAGCTCCTTCCGGTCGCCGGACGGATCGATGCGAACCAGGGCGACCTCGACGACCTTGTCCCGCTGCGGATCGGTGCCCGTCGTTTCGAGATCGAACACGGCGAGGGGCCGCTTGAGCGTAAGCGTCATGACGCGGGGAGGTTATCACCGGCCCCAAACCGAACGCGCTCCGCGATGGTCGGAGCGCGCCGCGCGCTTTACTATGGCGGCTCACGTGACGAGAAGCCGCCTCACGCGGCGGACGGAGGCCCGATGCCGGCGTGCCCGAAAATCGAGACGCTCCCCGGAGCGGCGGTGGACATCCCGCGCGAGGTCTCGCGTCTGTACGAGCTGGCCTACAACCTGTGGTGGACGTGGTCGCCGAGCGCGCACCTCTTGTTCAGCGCGATCGATCCGGGCCGCTGGATCCGCTCCAGGAACCCGGTCGAGCTGCTGCTCGGCGCCGACGCGCGCCTGTGGGACCCGCTCCTTCAAAACGAGAGCTTCATGAGCGGCTACCACACCGTGATCGGCGAGTTCGACCGGTACCTCGCCGGCGAGGAGGCGAGCTGGTTCCAGAAGAACTTCCCGTCCTACTCGGGCGGGCCGGTCGCCTACCTGTCGACCGAATTCGGCTGGCACGAGTGCCTGGGAATCTACTCGGGCGGCTTGGGCATCCTCTCGGGCGACCACTGCAAGTCGGCGAGCGATCTCGGCATTCCGTTCGTCGGCGTCGGGCTGATGTACCGGCGAGGTTACTTCCAGCAGACGGTCGACGGCGACGGACTTCAGCAGCATTTCTACCCCGATTACGACGTTCGAAGATTGCCGCTCTTGCCGGTCGCCGGGACCGGGGGCAAGCCGCTTCGCGTGAGCGTGCCCCTACCGGGACGCTCGGTGCAGCTCCGGGTCTGGAAAGCGTCGGTCGGGCGCGTTCCCGTCCTGCTGCTCGATTCGGACGTTCGGGACAACGACCCCGCGGATCGTCCGATCACGTCGATCCTCTACGTCCACGGGCGCGAGATGCGCCTGTGCCAGGAAATGGTTCTGGGCGTCGGAGGCTATCGGGCTCTCGAAGCCGCAGGCGTGACACCGTCCGTCTGGCATCTCAACGAGGGCCATTCGGCCCTGGTCTCCTTCGAGCGGATTCGCGCGGCGATGACGTCACGATCGATCCCGTTTCCCGAGGCCGTGGCGGCCACCGCCAAGAGCTCCGTGTTCACGACGCACACGCCCGTGCCCGCGGGCAACGAAACATTCGCGCTCGATCTCGTGCGCTCGTACGTCGGCGCGTGGGGCGAGGCGCTTCCGGACAAGGGGGCTTCGTACGTCGATCTCGGGCGGGGCGCGCCTGCAGACGGCGACTTCAACATGACCGTGCTCGCCATCCGCGGCTCGTCCCGGATCAACGGCGTCAGCAAGCTGCACGGCCGCGTCGCGGACGGGATGTGGAGGCATCTGTTTCCGGGGTCCGCCGAAGAGCGCATCGGAGCGATCACGAACGGCGTCCACACGCCGACCTGGATGGGGCCCGAGATGGGCGCGCTCTTGCGGCGCCACCTGGGCGACGACTACGACTCGCGGCTGCTCGACCCGGGATTCGCCGACGACGTCCTGGCGATCCCCGAGCGCGAGGTCTGGGACGCCCACACCGCGCAGAAGGGCCGGCTGCTCCGGCTGGTGCGCGAGCGCGTTCTGGGCCAGCTCGCCCGGCACGGCCGCTCACCCGAGGACCTGCGCCGTGTCGAGGCGCTGCTCGAGCCCGACACGCTGACGCTCGGGTTCGCCCGGCGCTTCGCCACGTACAAGCGCGCCGATCTCATCTTCCGCGACCTGGCGCGCCTCAAAGCGCTCGTGAACTCGTCGCGACGGATCCAGATCGTGTTCGCCGGCAAGGCGCACCCCGCGGACAAGCCCGGCCAGGACATGCTTCGCAGGATCTTCGAGGCTGCCATGAGCGCCGATCTGTGGGGCCACGTCGTGCTGATCGAAAACTATGACATGGGGGTCGCGCGTTTCCTCGTGCAGGGCGTCGACGTCTGGGTCAACACCCCGAGACGGCCTCTCGAGGCCAGCGGAACGTCCGGCATGAAGGCCGCGGCAAACGGCGCCCTCAACCTGAGCGTTCTCGACGGATGGTGGGCCGAGGGGTACGACCCGGCTCTGGGGTTTGCGATCGGACGCGCGCAGGACTACGGCGACTTCGGAACGCAGGACGCCGAGGACGCCGAATCGCTCTACCGGGTCCTCGCCGACGAGGTGGCTCCGACGTTCTACGACCGGGATGCCTCGGGACTGCCCGTCGCCTGGATCGGAAAGATGAAGCGCTCGATCGCCCGTCTGGCCCCGCGATTTTCCACGGCCCGCATGGTTCGCGATTATGCGATCCGCGCCTACGTTCCGGCGATGCGCGAGCACGATCCCACTCTCGACGAGGAGCGCCTCTGGGCGCCTTGACGCTCGACTCTCGACTCTTGACTCTCGACCCATGGAAGCGTCGAGAGTCTAGAGTTAAGAGTCAAGAGTCGCGTCGTCAGTGCTTGTCGGCGCGCCGTACGTTCTGCACGTTGCTCGGCGCGGTCAGATCGGCCGCCGTCGCGGACGCGGTCGCGACGACCGAGACGTTGCCGCTTCCGTCCACCGCAAACACGCTGTACGAGTAGGTCGTGCCGTTGGTCAGGCCGGTGTTGATGTAGGTATCCGTCGCGCCGGCCGTTCCGCCCTTGGTCACGACCGCCGTGCCGTCCACCGGACTCACCGGGAACTTGCCGTCGGTGCGGACGCGGATCACGGTCTGCGCGAAGTCCGGACTCGTGGAGTTCGTCCACGACAGCGTGACCTGGTTCGTCGAGCCCACCGCGGTGACGGCGGTGTCGGCGGCCGGCGGCGTGATGTCGCCCACCGCCTGCTCGGTCGGCACGAACGCCGGGTCGTTGGTCAGCAGGACACGATCGGCGCGCGCCTGCGCGTTGCGGCCGCCGAGCTCCACGCTCGCGAGACCGGCCGACAGCGTGTACGAGCGTCCGGCGACCCACTGCCACTGGCCGGTGACCGACGGGACGATCTGCTGGCGCGTCGCACCGTTGACCGATTCATACCAGGTGTCCGAATTGACGTCCGGTCCGTACATACGGACCCAGAGGTACCACGTTCCGGCCGTCGGGATGTTGACGCCGAACGTCGCCGTGCCCGCCGGAGCGGTGGCGCTTCCGTTCGCCGTGCCGGCCGGCGTGTCGATGTAGCCGGCTCCGAACGCGTCGGTCGACCCGCCGTTGCTCTTGACGGGCGCGACCAGCGTGCCGGCTTCGGCCTCGAACCGCAGGTACGCATACGTGCTCGCGGTCGTGGCGAACGTCTTGGTCGGCGACGAGGTCGCGGCGTTGCCCGCCGCGTCCGCGCTGCGAACGTAGTACTCGTACGTCGTCGACGGATCGAGACCGAGCAGCGTCGCCGCGTGCAGCGTGACGAGCGTCGCGTCGATCGCGGTCTGCTGGTACGCGGTCGAGCCCAGCTTCCGGTAGAAGACCTGGCTGTCGGCCGATTCGCTCGTCGTCCAGGTGATCGTCCCGTTGGTCGAGCCGATGCTCGACGAGGCGACCACCGTGATCGTCGGCGGGGTCGTGTCGGCGACCGTCCCGAATCCGGTCGTCTGCGTCGAGGTCGCGGCCAGCGGGTGATTGGCGAGATCCATGACACCCGAGGCGCCGCCGACGACCTGAACCCTGTACGTCTTGCCCTGCGTCAGCTGGGCGGCCGGCGTGATCGTCGCGGTCAGGCCGTTCGCGGACAGCGCCGGCGATCCCGCGGCCTGCGCCACCGAAGCACCCGTGCTGTCGAGCAGCTTGACCGTGGACGACGTGATCGACGCGGGCCCCATCGCCTCGCTGAACGTCACGCTGGGGGTGACCGCGATCGAGACGCCCGTCGCGCCGTCGGCCGGGGTGATCGTCGTGATCGTGGGGGGAACGGCCGCCTGGACGGTGAACAGGCCGGTGCCCGTTCCGAAGACGCCGTCGGGGCCGGTGACGTCCATGTTCGTGGCCCCCGTCGCGGCGGTATTGCCGACGGTGACGTTCACCGTGAGCTGCCCGCAGGCGTTGACGGTCGTGGAGTTGACCGTGATGCCGGCGTTCGCGAACGCGGCGACGGCTCCCGTCGGGAAGCCCGTTCCCGCGATCGTCAGGGAGAGCGTGCGGCCCTGCTCCGCGGCCGCGGGAGTCGATGACGTCACGACCGGCCGCGACCAGCCCTGGAGCTGATTCGAGTAGTTCGTGCTCTGATTGCCCGCCGTGTCGTACGCCTTGACGGCGAAGTAGTACAGCGTGCAGTCGGTCAAGCCAGAGATTGTCGCCGTCGTTACGTTTCCGACATCCACGGATTGCGAATACGAAGTCGAGGACGTGCCGTAGTACACGCGGTAGCCGGCGACGTCCGTATCGGGGACGGGATCCCACGCCAGGGACGCCGTGCCCGCGAACGAGGAGCGAGCTCCGAGAAGAACCGCGACCACTGCGATTGAAATCAGCAGGCGAGAGTGCGTGCGCATAGGCTCGAGATCTCCGCAGCGGTCCGACGGGACGGCCGGAACCCCCTAGAGCGAGCCCCGTGCCAACTCGTCGTGGCACGGCTCCGCGTCGGCAAAATCCCTATGGCATAGGTACTTCGTCCGAGTCGATCGTCAGCGAGTGTCCCGGAGCGGCGCCGTCCATGACGATTCCGTCTCGCGCCGATTACGATTTGCCGACGATGGAGCGCCGCTCGATGCGACGATGCGTAGCCTTCAGTCCCAGAACTTCCAGACGGGTTTCGTTCGCTCGCCGCCCGCCTCGGCGACCACGTCGTGGACGGGCAGGTCGGGAATCGCGTTGGCCACGATCGACCGGAACTCGGACGCGTCGGCGTCGGGCCCCGCCGGGTTGCACGGATTGGTGGCGACCGCGATCAGCCGCAGCGGCCGGACGACCTGGATGCTCCCCCGCCCTTTGAGCCACGCCTTGTAGTAGACCGGGGCCACGTTGATGCGGGTCGCGTCGCGCACGACCAGCGTGCACCGCATGGCGGACCGGACCAGCGGGATCATGAACTCGTCGTTGAGGCCGTGCGGGAGCACGACGCAGGACACAGGCGCTCCGTCGGGGGTCTTGAGGGCCGGGACCGGGTCGGACAGCCCCGGCGGCATGACGCCGACCTGACGGCCCTGGGCGTCCAGGAGCGCGGTCGCGCCGCCCGAGGCGGTCGTTTCCCAAGCATCGGTCGCGGCTTCGGCGCACGGAGGCACGGAGAGCGTCTCGACGAGGTAACGGGCCGCGGCGGCCGAGCGCTCCGGGGTGGCCGAGTATCCGGCGGCAAGGACGAGGACCACGGCGTCCGAGACCCCCGGCGCGGCGAACGCCCGGCGCTCCCAGCCGCCGTCGACCAGGACGACTCCCGAGGACAGCTCGCGCAGCCGCGCGAGGACGATCCGCATCGAATCCGGCTCTCCGGGCCCGTGGATGTCCGCCTCGCCGGCGGTGCGCACCCGGTAGCTGTTGACCGGCCCGAGAGACGTCGTCCACTCGTACGTCTCGAGGTGATCGAGCGCGGCTGCGGCCTCCCCCTCGACGGCCGGAGCCGACGTCGCGAGCCAGGCGCCCTCCGGAACGACCATCCGCGTGACGGGATGAGGGCTCGCGCCGTCTTCTTCCTCGAGCGGCACGCGCGGCGCCGACGTCAATGCGAGCGGCTCGGAGCGCGCGTGGATGTCGCGGACCAGCGCGGAGAGCACGGTGCGCGTTCCGGCCTGCGGGTGCAGACCCAGGATCGCGACACGCTGGGCTCCGGATCTCAGGACGCGATCGACGAGGGTCGGCGCGGTGGTCGTTTTCGACTTCCGATCGAACATCCGATTCAGCCCCGCCCCGCGGTCCGCAAGACGAGAATGGAGGCGGCGACCGGATTTGAACCGGTGAATGACGGTTTTGCAGACCGTTGCCTTACCACTTGGCTACGCCGCCGTCGCCCAATTCGGTGGAGATCGTCTTCCGTGTCCGAAGGAGGGCGGAATATAGCCGCTCGGCCGCACGCCGGTCAATCGGCGAGCCTTGACGGGCGGCAAGCTCCTGGCGTACGGTGCTTCTCGTCACCGTTAGGGGTGTCCGGCGGAAACGCCGGGCTGAGATCAAACCCTGGAACCTGAACTGGGTAATGCCAGCGTAGGGAAACGGGACGATGTACGAAGCTCCTTCCGTCCATCCGTCCACCCACCCGTCGCCGGCATTCCCAGAGGGGAGGTTGCATGGCGTCGAAGCGATTGTGGGTGGTGTTGGGCTTGATCGCCGGATCCGGGCTGCGTGCCTTCGCCGTGGACGAGCCGCCGGTCCCCACCGGGGCTGAAGAATCGATCGTCGTCTCCTCCGACGCCGCGAAGGAGAGGCAGGACCCCGCGTCGTTTTCGGACCTCGACGCGCAGGCGATCGAAAACCTTCACGTCGGACAGGATCTGTCGACGCTGCTCGGGGACACGATGAACGCGTATTCCTACAGCGACGCCGGAAACGGATACGGCTACAGCTATCTGCGGATCCGAGGCTTCGAGCAGAGCCGGATCGCGGTCAACGTCAACGGCGTTCCGCTCAACACGCCCGAATCGCACGAGGTGTACACGATCGACCTGGGCGACTTCGCCGCGGGCCTAGGCTTGGTCCAGATCCAGCGCGGCCCCGGCACCTCCCTCTACGGCTCCCCCTCGGTCGGGGGCGTCGTGAACCTCGAGAGTGCCGGGCTCTCGACCACCGCCGGAGGCGAGCTCGAGCTCGGCGCCGGGTCGTTCGGGACGAGCCGCGTCTCCCTCCGCTACGGCGGCCCGATCGGAACGAGCCACTGGGCGTGGGCGGCGCGTGCCGCCCACGTTCAGAGCGACGGATATCGCGAGCCCTCGTGGTCCCGCCAGACGTTCGCGCAGGTCGCCTTCGAGCGGTTCGACGACGACTCGATCTGGCGGATCCTCCTGTTCGGCGGCCCCGAGCAAACGCAGCTTTCGTATTACGGCGTCCCGTACCCGGACATCAACGACCCCGTGCTGCGGAGGCAAAACTCGCTTCTTCCCGGCGAGACGGACAACTTCTTCCAGCCTCAGCTCCAGGTGATGAACGACCGGAGGATCGCCCCGGGCGTGACGCTCAAGAACACCGTCTACGCCATCCTCGGAAACGGCTATTTCCGGCAGCACGCGGACAGCTACGCGTACGATCCGTTGGGGAGCGCGCCGCCGACGCCGGCCTATCCGGAAGAGACGATCAATGACGCATGGCTGAAGCGCTCGCTGGACAACCACCAGATCGGATGGATTCCACGGATCGCGTGGGCCCATCCTCACGGGGAGCTGAGCGGCGGCATGGAGCTCCTGTTCCATCGAGGGCAGCACGAGGGCACGGTGACCAGCGGAGCGATCTGCTCCGATCCGTCGGATCCGACGTGCGCGTCGACGACCCCCGTCGGCGCGCCGCTCGGCCTCTACGACTACACGAACAAGAAGGACACGATCAACGTGTTCGCGCGCGAGGCGTGGCGCTTCGCGCCGAACGCGGTGCTCGACGTCGAGCTCCAAGCCACGCGCCACAGGTTCGCGATGAGCGAGGACAAGGTGCGCGGCGCGTCGTGGAATGCCGACTATTCCTTCGTGACGCCGCGCCTCGGCGTGAATTGGAACGTCACCGACAGCTGGAACACCTACGCGCTCGTCGCGAAGACCGAGAGCGAGCCCCCATTCGCGAACGTCTGGGATCCCGAAGACACGACGGCCAACCCGGCGGACTCCTTCGCAACCATCGATCCCGCGACCCAGCACTACTCGGACCCGTTCGCGAAGCCCGAGCGGCTGACCAGCGTCGAGGCCGGGGCGGGTTACAGGAAGGGTGCGACGCGGCTGAAGATGAACCTCTACTGGATGCAGTTCCGCGACGAGCTGGTGTATGCGGGGGGGCTCAACAGCGACGGCGTGCCGCTCACGACCAACGCGGGGCGCTCGAGGCACCAGGGGATCGAATTCGAGGGCGCAGGAAGGATCCCCGGGGACGTCGACATCGCGGGCTACCTCGCCTACAGCCACGACGTCCTCGATGACGCCACGCTCCTGTCGTCGGACGGAGCCGGCGGCACGATCGCGATCGACTATTCGGGAAACCGCATCGCGCTGTTCCCGGATCTCACCGCACGGCTGTCGGTCGCGCGCACCTTCGGCATCGTTCGCGCCGAGCTCTACGGCCGCCACGTGGGCACGATCTACACGGACAACTCCCAGAACGAGCGCAAGACGCCGGAGAACCGCGAAGCGGCCGATTACGTGAGCAAGAAGGTCGATCCTTTCACGCTCGTCGGCGCACAGGCGGTGATCGATCTGTCCGGCTACGCGCGCAAGGCGAAAGGCTCGCTGACGATCCGCGCCCGCATCGACAACCTGCTCGACGCGAAGGTCACGCAGTTCGGATATTCGTACCCGCTCGATGCGGCGTACACCCAGTTCTATTCCGAGTTCTTCCCCGCCGCGACCCGGAGCTACTGGATCGGCCTCGGGTTCAACTTCTAGGGTCGTCGATGGCCGGAACGCTGGGGCCGATCGATCTCGCCGTCGTCCTGACGTATCTCGCCGCGACGGTGTTCCTCGGCGCGCGTTCGGCGCGGCGGCCCGCCGAGGCCCAGTGGGACTTCCTGCTTGCCGGCCGGGCGCTGTCGCTGCCGGCATTCGTGATGACGCTCGTGGCGACGTGGTACGGCGGCGTCCTCGGGGTCGGCGAGTACTCCTACGTGCACGGAATCTCGAACTGGCTCGTGCTCGGAGTCCCGTACTACGTGGGAGCGCTCCTCTTCGCCCTGCTCTATGCCGAGAAGGCACGCACGCGCGGCGATGCGACGCTTCCGGACGTCCTGTACGAAACCTACGGGCGGACGGCCGGGGTTCTGGGCGCGCTGGCGGTGCTCGCGCTGTCCCTCCCCGCGCCCTACCTGCTGATGCTCGGCGTGCTCCTCCGGCGCGCGACGGGGCTGCCGCAATCGCTCTCGGTCGTCCTCTGCGCCGCATTCTGCTTGCTCTACATCGGCGTTCGGGGGTTTCGCGCCGTCGTGCAGACGAAGACCCTTCAATTCGTTCTCATGTTCGGCGGATTCCTCATCCTGCTTCCGATCGCCGTCGCGAAGACCGGCGGGCTCTCCGCGCTGCGGGCAGCGCTGCCGGCATCGATGTTCGAGCCGCTCGGCGGGCAACGCCTGGGCTACGTCATCGCGTGGTACGTCATCGCCCTGCAGACGCTCGTCGAGCCCACCTTCTTCCAGCGCTGCTTCGCGGCGCGCACGCCGCGCGTCGCGCGCACGGGGCTCCTCGTGTCCATCCTGTTCTTCGCGCTGTTCGACGGATTGACGACGTTCACCGGGATGTACGCGCACGCCCTGCTCCCTCGCCTGTCGAGCGGCGTCGACGCCTATCCGGCGCTCGGCGAGATGCTGCTGCCGGTGGGGCTTCTCGGCATCTTCTATTCCGGGATGATCGCGACGGTGATGTCGACCGTCGATTCCTTCCTGTTCAACGCCGGGATCACGCTCTCGCGGGACCTCGTGGGGCGGGCCGGCCGCATCGCGGCGAGCACGCTGACGGGCGAGCGCCTCGGGCTCGTCGCGGGCGCGCTGCTCGCAACCGTTTTCGCGCTCGCGTCGCAGTCGGTGGTGAACCTCTGGTACGGGTTCGGAAGCGTCGGGACCGCGGTGCTGCTCGCGCCGATTCTCGGGGCGTATTTTCCGTCCCTGCGCCCCGACTCCCGATGGGCGGCCATCGGGATGGCGGCCGCCGGAGCCACCTCGCTCGCCTGGGTGATCGGCGCGATGCGAAGGGAAACGCCGTGGCTCTCCCTCGAGCCGGTGTACGCGGGGCTGCTGATCGCGGGAGCGTGCTGGGGGGCTGGCGTGACCGCCCGGCGCCGGAATTCTCGTCGCCAGGCGGCCGGATCGGCATAATATTTGCCGGATGAGCGATGGCGACGACGGAAAAACGCTGGCGCCCGGCTTCCTGATCGCGGTGCCTCAGCTCACCGACCCGAACTTCGCGCAGTCGGTCGTCCTGCTTCTCCAGCAGAACGACGACGGCGCGCTCGGGCTGGTGATCAATCGCGAGTCGCCGATCCTGCTGCGCGACCTGTGCAAGGATCACGAGATCACCTACGCCGGCGATCCGGCCAAGCGCGTCCGCGTGGGCGGGCCGGTGCAGCCGGAGCAGGGACTGGTCCTCTATGACGGCGAGATCGACGACCCCGAGGGCCGGACCGTTCTCACCGGGCTCCAGGTGAGCGCGTCCACGAAGACGCTCCAGCACCTTTGCCAGGACGCGACCATCCGGTTCCACTGCTTCTCTGGGTACGCGGGTTGGGCGCCCGGGCAGCTCGAGCGAGAGATCAACGAAGGCTCGTGGATCCTCGCCCCCGTCGACCCGGAGTTGGTCCTCGGCACGCCGCCCAACGCTCTCTGGCTGGCTTCCTTGAACGCGCTCGGCATCGACCCCTCATTGATCGTGCCCGGCGGCGGCGAAGTCAGCTAAAAGGGGACAGTCCCCTTTTTCTTACAATTCCATTTCCGCCTGCTCCCCGGCGTGAAGAATCCACTCCGCAGGCGCGTAGCCTAATTCATGGCTTGAGCCGGGGTTGTTCTTGTCTGGCAAGAGGATCGGGACCGAACTCCAGCCCCAAGAATGCTCCGCGCTTGCCTGAGCCGTCGACGCGGCAGAGGACCTCCTCCCATGTATCCCCGTTACTGTAGTGAAGACTGTAACCAGTGCGGACTTTGTACCAGTTGTCGGGAATATCGCTCTCTAAGCTTGTTTCGCTCACATATCGCCGCCGCGATTCAGGTTGACCGAGCTCCGCGTCTCTGGCGACGATAGCGGAGACCAACTCGCTACCTTGTTGAACTCTCACGAACTCCGAATTCACCGCCACCTCGATCCGCTGTCGATCTCCAGACATTCTCGCTTCGTACAACGCCTGAGCGATTTCGCTACATCGGTCACGAGCGTCCCCGTTGCGGCAAGCGGTCACTCCGATCAAACAAAAGACCGACAAGACTTTTGGAAGGCGTCGATCGGATCGATGACAACACCGAGTGAGTACTGATCCCATCTCAGAATCCCAGCGAAGCCAGCACGTTGCCCCGAATTTGTAAGAAAAAGGGGACTGTCCCCTTTTTCGCTACGGCAGGAACGACGCGGTCGCCTTGAGCTTGCGGGGCAGGTACTCGTCGATCACGTAGTTCAGGCCCCAGCGCGCAAGGGCCTGCTGCTCGGCGCGGACGCCCATCTTGATCAGCTGCTCCATCGCGGAAGCCCACGGCTTGTGGATCTTGAAGAACGGATCGTTCTTCAAGGCATCCTTCGCGCGCTTGACGTCGACGTCTTTCAGGGGGTGCGTCGGGAGCTTGTAGTCGATGATGTCCTTCGGCGTCACTCCGAGAAACGACGCCTGCGGCACGCAGAAGAAGCGATTGATGTGCGCCGCGTTGCCCGAGCCCACCTTCAGCGTGCGATAGATGTTCGAGATGCCGTAGGGATCGCAATCGACGAACGCGTACACCGGGAGCTTGCACTGGTCCGACAGGCGGCGCACGAACCGGCGGGTCGCGCGCGTGGGCACGCCGGCCATCGAGACCAGGATGCAGTGCGCCTTTTGCCAGAACTTGTGGCTCTGGAGCCGCTGGAACATCCCGCCGGTTTCGATGCACAGGATGAACTTCGCGCTCGTTTCGAACGTCAGGTGCTCGACGAGCGACGGGATCGAGTAGGCGCCCGATCCGAACTTAGTACAGTCGATCCGCTCGACCTTTCCCGTCTCGAGGTCGCTGTCGTTGACGATCAGCTCCCCCGCGACCGCGCCGCCGTGCTCGTCGGGGATGTAGCGGAGCTGCTCGCGGCTGACGCCCTCGACGGAGAACATCGCCTCGATGTCGTCCATGACCATGTCCGACTCGCCCTGCTCGTCGAACATCGCCTCGCCCCAGTTCTTGGATTGGTAGTACGCGTCTCGCTTCGTGGCGAAGTCGCTCGTTTCGACCAGCTCCTTCGAGAGCGCCATCATCTTGAGGGTCTGCGCGAACGTCTTCGCCGTGTTGACCGTCAGCGCCCGGACGGATTTCCCCTTCCCGATCTCGAAGAACCCTTTCTTGGGGTCGTAACGGACGTTACCCAGAGAGCGCACGGGAAACGACACCTCGGGCTTGCCGTGCTTCTCGATCTTCGTCTCGAGCCCCCGCGCCAGGCCGGTGATCGCGCCGACCGTGACTTTGTCGAGGCGCTCCTTCTCGGCCTTGGGGGACTTCATCGCCTACAACTCCGCCAGCAGGATCTCGGCGACCTCGAGCCCGACGCGCGCCTGCGCCTCGACGGTCGACGCGCCGACGTGCGGCGTCGCGATCACCCGGGGATGGCTCACCAGGGCCAGGTCCTTGGGCGGCTCGACCTCGAAGACGTCGAGCGCGGCGCCCGCGACTTTGCCGGATACGAGCGCCGCGAGCAGCGCCGCTTCGTCGACGACGCCGCCCCGTGCGCAGTTCACGAGGAACACGCCGTCCTTCATCTTGGCCAGCTCGTCGGGGCCGATCGCCGCGCGCGTGCCCGGCGGCTTCGGGATGTGGAGCGAGACGATGTCCGCCCGCCGGAAGACGTCGTCGGGATGGAGGAGCGTGAGCCCGTCGATCGACCCGGTCTCGCCGAGCGCAGGGTCGGCGCCGATGACCACCATGCCGAGTGCTGCCGCCTTCCGTGCGAGCGCGCGGCCGATCCGCCCGACGCCCAGGACGCCGAGCGTCTTGCCTTCGAGCTCCATCCCTTTCGCGAAGCTCTTCTTGTCCCACGCGCCCGATTTCATCGACGCCGAGGCCGCGGGCACCTGCCGCGCCAGGGCGAACATCAGCGCGAGCGCGAGCTCGGCGACGGAGGTCGACGACGCGCCGGGCGTGTTCATGACGCGGACGCCTTCGGCTTCCGCGGCGGCCACGTCGATGTTGTCGACGCCGACCCCGCCGCGGACGATCACCCTCAGGTGCTTTCCGGCGGCGATGTGCCGGGCTTTGATCTTGGTCGCGGACCGGACGACGACGGCCTCGAACTCGCCGATCGCCGCCTCGAGCGCCTCGTCGGACAGGCCCGTGCGCTCTTCGACCACGAGCCCTCCGGCACGCATGCGCTCGATCGCGTCGGCTGCGATCGCGTCACAGACCAGGACTCGCTTCGGCGCGGCGGCCACCGTCTACTGCCCCAGGATCCGATCGATCACGGCGAGCAGACCGCGGATCTCCCATTCCTGGGTGTCACCCATGTGGGCGATCCGGAAGGTCTTCTCCTTGAGGTCGCCGTAGCCGTTCGAGATCGCGGCCCACTGCTTGCCGAGCTCTTTGTTGAGCGACCCCACCGCGATCCCTCGCGTGTTCGCGACGCAGGTGAGCGCCGGGGACTCGTACCCCTCCTCGGCGAACACAGCGAAATGGCGCCTCGCCCACTCGCGTGTGATCCGCGCGAGCGATTCGTGGCGCTCGTACCGCGCCTTCGGAGTTTCCGCGAGGATGTCGTCGAGCTGGGCGTCGAGCGCATGGATCTGCGGAATCGCCGGTGTCGCGGGCGTCTGGCCGCGCTCGTGGTACTTCTGCATGTCCAGAAAATCGAAGTAATAGCCGCGGTTCTTGATCGTCTTGGCCTTGTCCAGCACCCGCGACGACACCGAGGCGACCGTCAATCCTGCGGGCAGCGCGAACGCCTTCTGCAGACCCGCGAGGCACACGTCGATGCGCCATTCGTCGACGGGAATCCGGGTTGCCGCCATCGAAGAAACCGCATCGACCAGGAACGTGACGTCGGGGTACTTGCGGAGCACGGCCGCGATCTCGTCCAGGTGGTTCATGACCCCGGTCGAAGTTTCGTTGTGGACGACGGTGATCGCGTCGTACCCGCCCTTCGCCAGCTCCCTGTCGATGGCCTCGGCCGTGATCGCGCGGCCCCATTCGACCTTGAGCGGAACCGCCTGCTTGCCGTTGGACTCGGCGACCTTCAGCCATCGATCCGAGAAGGCGCCCTGCATGCAGCAGAGCACGCGCTCCCGGACGCCGTTCCGGATCGCCGCCTCCCAAACCCCGGTCGAAGAGCACGTGAAGAGGAACACGGGATCCTTGGTCTCGAGGAGCGTTTGGAGCTTCGGAATGACGCGGCCGTAAAGGTCCTTGAACTCGTCGCTGCGATGGCCGATTTGCGGCTTGGCCAGGGCGGCGAGATTCTCGGAGCGAACCTCGGTCGGGCCGGGTATGAACAGACGCTTGTGCGGCATCGTGAGTGTCCTTTGGAGGAAGTTGGCCGTGAAATGTAGCACGCGATCGGCGTGCGGCAGAGCGCGATCAGGAACGCGCGACGGTCGTGCCCGCCTTCTCGATCACCCGATCGATCCACTCGAGGAACTCGTCGGCGTCCATCATTCCGGTGTTACGCGCGATCTCGTGGCCTTCCCCGTCGATCACGACGATCGTCGGGTAGGCTTCGATCGCGTAACGGTTGGCGAGATCCGCGCCGCGCAGCCCGCTGCGAAGGGTAGTTTCCTCGGCATCGACGCGCACCGGGACGACGTCCCGCAGGCGCGTGAGCACGCGCGAGTCGTGGAACGTGTGCTTCTCCATGAACTTGCACGGCCCGCACCACGTCGCATAGAAGTCGGCGACGACGAGCTTTCGCGTCTGCTTGGCCTGCTTCAAGCCGTCGGCGAAATCGTGCCACGTCACGGCCGCACCCGAGGCGCCGCGGGTTGCGGGCGGCGCGGCCGCGGCCGCTTCGGCGGGAACCGGCACGGCAGCTGCGGCGCGCTGATCGACCTCGGGCTGTTGCCGCCCGGCCGTCGCAACCGGTTGCGTCGCGATCGCCCAGGCCGTCGCGCCGAGGAACCCGACCCCGGCCAGGCTCGCCGCCGTCAGCAAGACGCGGGACGTCGTCGAGGGCGCGGGGGCCGTGGACGACGAGTGCGGGCGTCCGGTCGCGGGGACCGCGAGAAAGATGACGACGGCTGCCGATGCCATGGCGACCGTGAGCTGGAACACGCTGCCCTGTGCGATGAATGCGCTCCCGCCGGACCAGGCCATCCACGCGGCCGCGGCGACGCCCAGCCATCGGGCCCATGCGCGCTTCATCAAGAGTCCGATGGCGAGCGCGATCCCGAGCACGATGAGGCACGCGCCCATGAGGCTCACCGGCGTCGCTCCGGCGCCGAGCATCCTCGACCCGAAAATCACGCCGAGAATGCCGAAGACGATTGCGCCGAAAATGGACCCGAACGGCATGCTAAGTTCCTTCCGATGTCCGTAACCCGTGAGTTTGTACCGCGCCTGCGCCCGTCGTGCAACCCGGCCCGGTTGGCATTCGCACTGGTCCTGCTCGTGGCATCCGCCGCCTCCGGCGCCGAGACGACGCTCGTTCCGCACGTATTCGCACGCGCCTTCGAGCCGGGCGAGGTCGTCCGGTTCGACGTCGGCGGGGCGCCCGGGCTCGCGTCGGTGAAGGGACGGTTCGGAAGCGCCGACGTGAGCTTCGTTCGAGGGCCCGGCGCGAGCAGCGACGCTCACTGGATCGGCTGGGGCGTGATCCCGCTGGACGCCGCGGCCGGACCGATCGATTACCGGATCGATGCCAAGGGCGCGGACGGTCGGCCGGTCGCCGGTGCCGGCACCGTGAGCGTGTCCGCGAAATCGTTTCCCGAGCAGCGCCTGACGGTGGAGCCCAAGTTCGTCAACCCCGGAAAGGCCGCGACCGCGCGAATCGAGCGGGAGAAAAAGCTGCTCGCTGCGATCTATGCATCGCGGTCCGTCATGCCGCCTCCGGCGGAGGCCTTCGTCAAGCCGGTCCCCGGAGACGAGACGTCCGAATTCGGGACGCGGCGATTCTTCAACGGCGAGGCGCGCGCGCCGCACCCGGGGCTCGACCTTCACGCGGCCACCGGAACACCGGTGCTATGCGCCGGGCCCGGCCGCGTCGTGCTCGCCGCCGATCTCTACTATTCGGGCAACACGGTGATCGTCGACCACGGCGCGGGCCTGTTCACCATCTACGCGCATCTGTCGAAGATGAACGTCAAGAAGGATGCAACGGTGCGCGCCGGCGACACGATCGCGCTGTCGGGCGCCACAGGCCGCGTCACGGGCCCGCATCTCCACTGGGGCGCGCGCGTCGGGGAGGCGATCTTCGACCCCCGGGCGCTGCTCGATCCGAAGCTGTTCGGAGCCGGGTCGCCCTAGACCGACGCGGCGTCCACAGCCTCGCGCAGCTTCGCTAGACGCCGCGGGCGCTCGGTCGCGAAGCGCTGGATTGCCGCGAGGATGTGCGTCGGGCCGAGGTGGGCCTCGTCGACCACCTCGTCGACCGTGCCGCCGGTCCGCCAGCGGTTGTCCCAATCGCTCGACAGCGAGTACTCCGCCACCACCGGGTGCGCGACCCATTCGCGCATCGTGCGGATGCTGCGGTTGGTGATGCACATCGCGTCCCATCGCTCGGCGGTCCCGGCGATCGACTCGCGGTATCGCTCGTCCTGCAGAGCGAACAGCTGAGGCGAAATCACGGCGACGATCCGGACATTGAGCTTCGCCTCGTCGAGCTTCGGCAGGATCGAGACGAGATTCGCCGTCGTGCTCGTTCCCTGGATGAAGACCGTGCCGTGTCTCGGGCCGGGCTTGAAGTCCCGGAGGAGATACGCCCCTTTCGCGGCGGCGAGGTGAGAGGCCATCCCGAGCTTCGCTCGATCGGGAATCTCGACCGCGGGACGCGTCAGATGCAGCGCCACGATCGGCGCCTTCTGCGCCAACGCCGCGCCGAGGACCACCGGGACCTCGTTGTACTCCCAGGGGTGGAGATCGATGACGTGCCCTTCCGGGAACAGCTGCGTCACCGCGGTCTCGAAAATCCCGAAGTGCGTCCGCGAATCTTCCGCCGTCTCAGGACCCGAGTGCCCGGCGACCCAGAGCACCTTGCCGACCTTCAGCTCGCAGTCCTGGGCGAGCTGCGAGAACAGCCGCATGGGGCCGTACTTGAGATACGAGAACGAGCCGTAGGTGGAGCAGGCCCCCCAGAAGCCGTCGAACGCATTCATCGGGTCTTCGGCGAGATTGACCGACGCGAGGCCGACCATCAGCCCCGCGTTCGTGAACTCGGTGATCTGCTGGGGGAGCAGCGCGCCACGGGGGTTCTTGTCGCGCTCGTACCAGCCCCAGCCCGGCTCGCCTCCGAACTCCTTGGCGAACCCCGAGATGTTGGTCGAATCCGCGAGATCGGCCGAGCAGGCGATGAACAGCGGCCGGCCGTAGGCCTTCTTGGCGTAGGTGTTGACGAACGCGCCCCACGTCGACAGCCCGGCGCGGTTGGGATGCTTCTCGCCCGGCTTCTTGTAGACCGATTCGGGATAGCGCTCGAAATCGAAGATCGCAGGGTCCGTGAAGACCCCGGCCGTGTTCCCGGTCAGGGAGACGCTTGCGATGCGCTCGGGGACGCTGTCGGCCGCTTCGGCGAGACGGTCGCCGATCGTCTGGACCACGTCCCCGCGCTTCTTCAGGATCGAAAACGCGATCTCGAGATTGGCCTTGGCCTGGGCGGCGCGCTCTTCCGCGCCGGCGGGCGCCGCCGTGTCGACGCCCTGATATTCGACCCCGTACTTCTCCATGAACGTCTTGCGCACCGCCCAGAACTCGGGGGCGTGCATCGGCCACGGCGTCCCGTGCGACTTGTTGTCGTACTTCCCGTAGCCGCGGCCCTTGCGCGTGCGGCCCCAGACCATCGTCGGAACGTTCCCAGGGTTGTCCCCACGCGTGCCTTCGAGCACGGCGCGCGTCACGTCGGGCCACTCCGACCCCCGCTCGGTGCCGATGACGCGCCACCCGTACGGCGCGAACCAGTCGGACGGCTGTCCGTGCACGACGCTCGAGACCGCGTTGTCGTCGATGCCGAAATCGTTCCAGTCGATCAGGAAGACGAGATTCGACAGTCCCAAGCCCCAGGCGGAGTTCTTGGTCTCGTGCGAGGCCCCCGGCGTCAGCCCGCCCTCGCCCTCGACGACGAAGACCTTGACCTCCGAAGCGCCGGCCAGCTTGAGCGCCAGCGCCTCGCCGGCCGACGGCGGCATGCCGTGACCCGACGGGCCGGTGTTCCACTTGAGGAAGAGCGTCTTCCCTTCCATCTCGGCATGACCGGGAAGCCCGCCGCGCCGTCTGAGCTTGATCAGGTCGGGATACGTCAGCGCCCACCGACCGCCGTCCGGGAACGCAAAGCGCGACTCCCCTGCATCCGCGCGCTCCTTCGCGATCTGGTTCAGCGTGGCGAGCGTCGCGTAGATGAGAGGGACCGTGTGTCCCGCGGAGAGCACGAACCGGTCGCCGTAGCGGCGCCAGGGACGCAGCAGGTCGAAGCGCATCGCGCCCGACAGCATCGTCCCCAGCAGGATGTGGACTTTGGACCGCGAGCCGCCGGGGTGGCCGGACTGGCGGTAGTTGAGCATCAGGTCGATGCACTCGTCGACGAGGTCCTTGACGACCTCCCACTGCTCGAATTCCGACTGGGCCCTCTTGTACAGCGTCTCGGTGGTCGCCGGCGTCACGGTGGCCTTGCTCATCGTGTGTTCTTCTTCATGAAGTCGGTGATCCGGCCGAGCCCTTGGTCGATCGCTTCGAACGACGACGCGTACGAGAAGCGAATGTGCTGCCCTTCGCCTTCGACCGGGGTCCCGAAGTGGATGTCCGCGAGCACGGCCACGCCCGCCTCGTGGAGCAGCCTCTTGCGGAGGTCCTCGCTGCTCGCGGCGCCCACGCGCTTGCACGCGTCGGTGACGTTCGGCCACACGTAGAACGCGCCGCCGGGGGTCTGGCACTGGAATCCCGGAACGGCGTTGAGCCCGGCGACGATCCGGTCCCGGCGCTTCAGGAAGACGTCCCGCATCTCGTCAGAGGCCTGCTGTGACGCGTTGAGCGCCTCGACCACGGCCCACTGGTTCGGGTGCGGCGGGCACGAGTCGGTGTTGGTCACCCAGCGCGTGAAGACCGGGGCGAGCTTCTTGTTCGCCGCGTATCCGATCCGCCAGCCGGTCATCGAGTACGTCTTCGACGCCGAATCCGCGATGATCGTCCTGTCCTTCATGCCGGCGAGCGCCGCGATCGAGTGGAACTCACCGTCGTAGACGAGGCCCGAATAGACCTCGTCCGAATAGATCCACAGGTTCTCGTAGCGCGCGCACAGCTCGGCGATCTGGCGCAGCTCGTCGGCGCGAAGGAGGTTTCCCGTCGGGTTCCCCGGGCTGCAAAGGATCAGGAGCCGGGTCTTGTCGGAGAGCTTCCGCTTCAGCTCGTCGAGGTCGAAGTTGAACCCCCGCGCTTCGCGTAGCGGCAGCGGGACCGGCACGCCCCCGTGGGCCTTGACCTGGGCCTCGTAGATCGGGAAGCCCGGATTGGGGTAGATGACCTCGTGGCCTTCTCCCGGGTCGATCACGGAGAGGATCGTGTAACCGATGAACGGCTTACCGCCGCATCCGCAGACGACGTCGTCGGGGGCGACCTCCGTCCCGCGCGTGCGCGTGTAGTAGCGGGCCACCGCGTCGCGAAGCTGCGGGATCCCGGGGGACGGCGTGTAGCCGGTCTTCCCCTCGGTGATCGCCTTGATGCCGGCGAGCCGGATGTGATCGGGGGTGGGAAAGTCAGGCTGGCCGATGCAGAACGAGACGATGTCCTTGCCCTCGGATTGAAGCTTGGCGACCTCGCCCAGGACGACGAACGCGTTCTCGGTGCCGAGCTCGCGGGAGCGCTTCGAGATCGGAAGCATGGTTCCCTCCCCACATGAAGTCGGCGATTGTAGTGGGGAGGGAACCGGAGGGGCAAGATGAGCGCGGGCGCGTCCCCCGTCTAGACCAGGGTCGACGCGATCAGGCGCGGCAACAGCGCGGGAGGAGCGGGGGGCGCGGGGGGCGTCGGCGGAGCCGCGGGCGCCGCCATCGGCGCCCTGGGCGCCGCACACGACGGGAGGGCCGGCGGAGCGGGGATTTCCATGCGCCACAGCGACGCCCGCGGGCCCGTCGGCTCGTCCTCGGGCTCGTCGATCTTCGGCAGCACCGCCTTCAGATGCATGGTCCGCTTGTCGCGAACGAGGTCGATGTCGACCGTCTTCCCTTCGTACTTGTTGATGGCGTCGCTCAGCTCTCCGGGGCCTGCGACCTTCTCGCCTTCGATCGAGAGAATGAGGTCGCCGACCTTGAGGCCGGCCTTGTCGGCCGCGGTCCCAGGGAGCACCTTTCCGACGATGACGCCAGCCTCTTTGCTCCCGCCCATCGATTCGCGCAGGTCCGGAGTCGCCTCGACCATCTCGATCCCCAGGAGCGGCTTGTTCCTGCCGAACACGAACACGCCGTGGCGGCCGGGCGTGTAGAGCTTCATGGTGCCGCGCAGCCTCTGAAGGTCGAGCTTCTTCTCGTCGAGGCCGCGCAGGGATTCGTCGAGGGCCTTGCGCTGCTCCTCGTTCATGGGGGCGAAGCTGTCGCCGCTGAAGCTCCACACGGTGGCCGAGCGCTTGCCGAGCTCGACGGTGAGCTTCTGGATGTGCCCGTCCCTGCGGACGTCCACCGCGACCTTGTCTCCGGGCTTGGAGTCGCGGAGCTTCTCGGTGACGCGCGCGGGCCCGCGAACGACGGCGCCGGCGAAATTGACGATGACGTCGTTCTTCTTCAAGCCGGCCTTGGCCGCCGGCGAATCGTCGATGACGTGCTCGACCAGGGCGCCGCCCTCGTCGCTCTTGGTGTCCTCGCGCAGCGACACGCCCAGATAGCCGCGCGCCTCGTCGGAACCCGTCGAGAAGGCGAAGCCCGATCCCTCGGAATCGCCCTCGCCCGTTTCGACCGAGACGACGTCGTCGTCCCCTCCGGCATCCGGGGCCACGGTGACGACCTTGACCTTTTGCTTGCTCTTCTCCTCGGCCAGCGAATCTTTGCCCACCGCCAGAAACAGCCCCAGACTGAGCGCGCCCGCCCCAGCCACTGCGGCCACCGCCGCGATCGCGAACGAGCGGTTCATCTTTCGATTCTCCATGAATTCGACTCCTTTCCGGCACCCTTCGATCCAACCCGATCGTGGCCGGACACCCCGTAATACGACGGTGGCGCTCGAATAGTCGGCCGGGGCCCCTATACTCCGCCGGAAATGACGCTCGGGGCCCGAATCGTCGCCGTTCTGGCGCTCGCGGCGCTCCTTCCGATGGCGGTCGTGCTGATCGTACCCCTGACCCAGGCGGAAAGGCGGGCCCGGGACGAGACCGCGCGGCGCGTCGCGACCGCTGGAAGCCAGGCGTCCGCCGTGCTGGCCGAGGAGCGGGCCGCCCTTCGCGCCGACGCCGACCGTGCGGCGGCGGCGCTCTCGGGCAGCACCGCGGACCAGATCACGCTGGTCCGAGGCCCCGAGACCGCGGCTCGCTCCGTCGCTTCGAATCTCGCGGAGAGATTCCGGCTGGATAGCGTCGAGATCACGAGCACCGATGGCGCGCTCGTCGCTTCGTCCGAAACGCCGTCTGCCGCCCCGGGAACGGCGCTCTTGACGGAGCGCCGCACGGTCGTCGCCGAAAGGGAATCGCTCACGCTCTCGGTTCGACGCGTGCTTGCGGAGCCGTTCGCGAAACGTGTCAGCGAGATGACCGGCGAGACCACACGTCTCGGGCCGCTCGATCCCGGCTCGTGCCCGGAGCCCCGCGCGACGATCCCGATCGACGCGAGCGCGACGCTGTGCGTGGCGGTCCCGGCCGCGAACACGCGAGAGATCCGGATGGAGTTCCTGCGATCGTTCGCCGGCGTCGCGGCCTCGGCCTTGGTGGCGGCGCTCGTCGTCGGCGGATTCCTCGCGAGCCGCATCTCGCGGCCGATCCGCCGCCTGGCCGAGCGTGCCGAGGCGATCTCGAGAGAGCGCGCGCATCCGATCACGCTGCTTCCGGAAAAGGACGAGACGCGGCGCCTGACGGTCGCGTTCGATCAGATGCTCGACGCGCTGGCGGCCAGCGAGCGCAAGCGGCTGACCGCCGAGCGCACGGCGGCGTGGGAGGAGATCGCGAGAAGGCTCGCTCACGAGATCAAGAATCCCCTGTCTCCGATCCAGCTTGCCGTGGAAAACCTGAAGCGCGCGCGCGAGCGATCACCGGAGACGTTCGATGCCGCGCTCGCCATCGAATCGAAGACGATTCTCGAGGAGGTCGCTTCGTTGCGAGCGCTGGTCGACGAGTTCGCAAGGTTCGCTCAGCTTCCCAGGCCGAGCGTGGGCGCTTGCGATCCACGGGCGATCCTCGACAAGGCGCTCGCGTTGTACTCCGCGCGGATCGCCTCGATGAGCATCGCGGTGGACGTGCGCGTCGAGGAGGCGCCCGGAACGATTTGCGCGGACGCCGAGCAGATCGGCCGTGTGCTCAAGAACGTCATCGCCAACGCGCTCGATGCCATCGAAGGGCGCCAGGAGCGCCGGATCACCGTGACGATCCGCCGCAGGGGCGCCACGGTCTCGTTCGTCGTGGCCGACACCGGACGCGGCTTCGACGCCGAGGCGCTACGGCGGGTCTTCACGCCGTATTTCACGACGCGCGCCGACCGGGGCGGCACGGGGCTCGGCATGGCGATCTCGCAGCGCATCGCCGTCGAGCACGGGGGCTCGCTCCACGTCGCGACGGGGCCGGCCGGGGGAGCGGTCGTGACGCTCACGCTTCCGATCGACGGCCCCGCCTGAACTGTGGGAGGATCCTGCCGTGCCGACCGTGCTCATCGTCGACGACGAGAAGAACATCCGCGCGACGATCGCGCGCGGTCTGCGCCTCGAGGGTTTCAGCGCGGAGGAGGCGGGTAACGGCGTCGAGGCGCTGGCGGCGCTCGACGACGCGTCGGTCGATCTCGTCCTCCTCGACCTCCAGATGCCGCAGATGGACGGGCTCCTGTTCCTCGAGGAGATGCGCCGTCGCGGGCACACCGTGCCGGTGATCGTGGTGACCGCCCACGGATCGATCGAGCGTGCGGTCCGCGCGGTGCGCCTCGGGGCCTACGACCTCATCGAGAAGCCCCCGTCGATCGAGAGGATCCTGCTCGCGGCGCGAAACGCGCTCGATCACGATCGACTGAGCCGGGAGAACCGGCGGCTGGCGGAAGAATCGGGACAGGCCGACGGGATCCTGGGCGCCTCGCCCGCCGTGCGCGAGCTTCGGCAGACACTGGCGCGCGTCGCGCCGACCGATGCGACGGCGCTGCTTCTGGGCGAGAACGGCACCGGCAAGGAGCTGGCGGCGCGTGCGATCCACGCGGCAAGCGGCCGCGTGCAACGTCCTCTCGTCATCGTCAACTGCGCGGCGATTCCCGAGACGCTGTTCGAGAGCGAGCTGTTCGGGCACGTGCGCGGGGCGTTCACCGGCGCGACCGAGGCCCGCCGCGGAAAGTGGCAGCAGGCGGACGGCGGCACGCTGTTCCTCGACGAGATCGGCGAGCTGCCGGCGGCGCTCCAGCCCAAGCTGCTGCGCGCCATCGAATCCGGCCACGTCGAGGCGATCGGGAGCCAGCGCGAGGGGCGCGTCGACGTGCGCGTGATCGCCGCGACCAACCGGGACCTTGCCGCCGAAGCGGCTGCCGGGCGATTCAGGCAGGACCTCTATTACCGTCTCGCGGTCGTTCCCGTGCGCCTGCCGACCTTGCGCGAGCGCGGCCAAGACATCCCCTTTCTCGCGGAGCGCTTCCTCGAAGCCGCGTGCCGCAGGAACCGCGTCCGGGCCAAGACGCTGCAACCGGACGCGGTGGCGCGCCTTACGCGTCACCCGTGGCCGGGAAACGTTCGCGAGCTGAAGAACGCGATGGAGCGCATCGCGATCCTCTCGGCCGGGACGCTCGTCTGCGTGGATGACCTGGCATTCCTCGGTCCCGAAATCGCGACGCCGGCCTCGACGACCGAGCCGGCGGGACACCTCGCGACGATGCTCGAGCGCCACGAGCGCACCCTCGTCCTGTCCGCTCTCGAGCGGAACCGCTGGCAGATGACGCGGACCGCCGACGAGCTCGGCCTCGAGCGCAGCCACCTCTACAAGAAGCTCAAGGCGCTCGGGATCGAAAAGCCCGTCACCGACTGACACGCGGACACACCACGTGTCGCGCGGCCCACGGCGCGCGCGGTCCTCCCTGAAGATTCCGCGAGATTCCGCACATCGACCTCGGCATGCCGTTCGCCATGGATCCCGTGCAGCCCGGCCTTCCGAAAGGAAATCTCCCCGGGCCGAAAGAAAGGGCCCCATGAGATCCGCAGCCACTCGCTCCACACTGGTCGTCCTCTTCACCGCATCGGCCGCGACGCTTTGCGGATGCTCGGGAGCGAGCGGCGAGCCCGCCCGTCCCGGGCCGCAGACGGTCGCGGTCGAGCAAAGCGCGGTCAAGTCCACTCCGGCCCCGGTGGCCGCTCCCGAGGCCGCTCCGGTGGACGCCCGGACCGCAAAGCTCGCCTGGCAGGACGGCGTCGCGCAGTTCGATCAAGGCCGGTACGAAGCCGCCGCAAAGTCGCTCGCGACCGCGGCGAAGGGCCGGCCAACCGATGCCTACGGACGGTACCTGCTCGGCCTCGCGCTGGCGCGGTCGGGCGACCTTTCGGGCGCCGAGACCGCCCTCGTCGAGAGCGCGGGCCTCGACGGCACCCGGATCAAGACCTGGATCAACCTCGCGCGCGTGCGCAACGATCGCGGGGACCGGACCGGCGCGCTCGACGCAGCGGACCACGCGCTCGCGGTCGACGCGACGTCCGCGGACGCGCTTCATCAGCGCGGACGGGCGCTGATGGAGCTCGGCCGCGCGGACGAAGCGGCGGACACGCTCACGAAGGCCCGGGAAATCGCACCGGACAACGGCTACGTCGCGAACACGCTCGGCTTGCTGCTGATCGATCGCGGCACGCCGCAGGACGCGATCCCCCATCTCGAGACCGCTCGGACGCTCCTGCCGAACGTCGCCTACGTTCGCAACAACCTCGGCGTGGCGTACGAGCGCACCGGCCGCCTGAGCGACGCCAAGCTCGAGTACCTCGCCGCCGTCGAGGCCGGCGACACCGGCGGGAAGGCCGCGCGCTCGCTGGCGCGCCTCGGCGGCTCCCATCCGTCCGAAAGCCCCGAGACGCTCGTCGGGACCAACGCGCAGCCGCAGTGAACCGTCTTACTTGGCCTTGATGACTCCGCAAGCGACGCGCCCACCGGCATTGCCGGTGGGTTGCGTCGTGAAGTCGTCTTCCTTCGCGTGCACGACCACGGCATGGCCCAAAACGTCGGTCGTCGCCCCGTCCCCGAGCGTCCACACGTCCGATGCGATGGTCAGCGTCGCGTTCCCCTTGGCGTCGGCAACGAGGTTTCCGATGTCGCCGCGATGGTAGGGTGAATGCCCCCACTTCCCATGGTCCTCCGACGTCGGGTTCCAGTGACCGCCGGCGGACGCCGCGTCGGGTGCCGAGCAGTCCCCCTTGTCGTGCAGGTGGATGGCGTGAGTCCCGGGCGTCAGCCCCTTGAGCTTCACGGTCATCGAGACCTTGCCGCCCTGCTTGGTGAACGTCGCGGTGCCGGTCACGCTCGAGCCGCTCTTGGACTGGAGATCGGCCGCCGCCTTCGTCGGGGCCTTCGCATGCGCCGAGCCCGCAAGAAACGCCACCGTCACGAGGAGCGCACCGACCATCGTCTTCGTCATGAGAGTCCTCCGTTTTCACGGAGCGCGTCGGCGACGATCGCATCGTCGGCGTGCTCCGGCATCGTCACCTGGAGACGGGATTCTTCGCCCATCGCGCGGCGAATCGCGAATTCGGCGCCTTCGTTGCGCGCCCAGGCGCGCCGGGCGATTCCGTTGTTGACGTCCCACGCGATCATCGCGCGGATCCGCGCATCGGCTTCGGCGGTCCCGTCGATGACCATCCCGAACCCGCCGTTGATCACCTCGCCCCATCCCACGCCGCCACCGTTGTGAAGCGAGACCCACGTCGCGCCGCGAAACGAATCGCCGATGACGTTGTGGACGGCCATGTCCGCGGTGAGATTCGACCCGTCGCGGACGTTGGCCGTCTCACGATACGGCGAATCGGTCCCCGAGACGTCGTGGTGGTCGCGGCCGAGCACGATCGGAGCCGAGATGCGTCCCTCGCGGATCGCCTCGTTCAGCGCGAGCGCAATGCGCGTCCGGCCCGCGCCGTCGGCGTAGAGAATGCGAGCCTGGGACCCGACCACGAGACGATTGTTCTCGGCGGCGCGAATCCATCGTGCGTTGTCGAGCATCTGCTGCTCGATCTCGGGAGGCGCCGTCTTCGCCATCGTCTCGAGGACCGAGGCCGCGATGCCGTCGGAAGCCGCCAGGTCTTTGGGCTCGCCGCTCGTGCAAACCCACCGGAACGGCCCGAACCCGTAGTCGAAGCACATCGGCCCCATGATGTCCTCGACGTAGCTCGGGTACGTGAACGTCCCGTCGGCGCGGACGACGGCCGCGCCCGCACGCGCGGCTTCGAGGAGGAACGCGTTCCCGTAGTCCCAGAAGCGCATCCCGGCGGCGGCGAGCGTGTTGATCGCCGCGACCTGCCGTCTCAGCGACCGGTGCACGGCGTCCTTGAAGGCACCGGGATCGTCCCGCATCAGCGCCTGCGCCTCGTCGAGCGACAGGCCCGCGGGGTAATAGCCGCCGGCGTACGGGTTGTGAAGCGAGGTCTGGTCCGATCCGAGATCGACGGGGACGCCCTCGCGGGCCAGCCGCTCCCAGAGATCGACGATGTTTCCCGCGTAGGCGATCGAGACGGCCTGCTTCGCGCGCCGCGCCTCGTCGATGCGGGCCAGCAAACGGTCGAGGTCGCTTTCGACCTCCATGACCCAGCCCTGATCGACGCGCGTCTTGATCGCCTTGGAATTGACGTCGGCGACGACGCCCACGGCCCCCGCGATGACGGCGGCCTTGGCCTGCGCGCCGCTCATGCCTCCGAGACCCGATGTGACGAACAGCCGGCCCGCGAGCGCCTCGGGGCCCGTGCCGAGGTATTTACGGCCCGCGTTCAGCAGGGTGATCACCGTGCCGTGCACGATCCCTTGCGGGCCGATGTACATGAAGCTGCCGGCCGTCATCTGCCCGTAGCTCGTGACGCCCAAGGCCGACAGCCGGAGGTAGTCGTCTCCGGTCGAGTGATTCGGGATCACCATGCCGTTGGTGACGACCACGCGCGGGGCCTCGCGATGCGAGGGAAACAATCCGAGCGGGTGGCCCGAGTAGAGGACGAGCGTCTGCTCGTCGGTCATCTCGGAGAGGTATCTCATCGTCAGACGGTACTGCGCCCAGTTCTGGAACACGGCGCCGTTGCCGCCGTAGGTGATCAGCTCGTAGGGGTGCTGGGCCACCTTGGGGTCGAGGTTGTTCTGGATCATCAGCATGATCGCGGCGGCGTGACGCGACCGGGCGGGATAGTCCGAGATCGGGCGCGCGTGCATCGCGTGATGCGGGCGGTAGCGCCTCATGACGATCCGGCCGTCCTCGTTCAGCTCGCGCGCCAGCTCGAAGGCCAGGGCGCGATGCTGGCCCTTCGGGAAGTATCGAAGCGCGTTCTTCAGCGCCAGGGCCATCTCGGCGGGCGCCAGGATGTTCGGCCGCTTGGGAGCGCGATTGACGCTTCCGTCTTCGACCGGGGGCTCGGGAATCTCCGCGGGGATTCCTTCGACGATCTCGGCCGCGAACGAGTCTTTCGTGTGCGTGCTCATGGCGACCTCGACCCGCGTCGATCATAGCCCAGCCGGAGGGTGTGCTGATACCTTGGAGCCGTGTCGAAGGCGGAGCCGAAGATGAGCGGAAACGGCCGGATCACGATCGAGCTGCTTCGCCGATACGACCGCCCGGGGCCCCGCTACACCTCGTATCCGACCGCCGTCGAGTTCAACGAATCGTTCGGCCCGGCCGACTACGCCACGCGGCTGTCTCAAGCCGACGGGACGCCCGGCCCCCTCTCGCTCTACGCGCACCTTCCGTTCTGCGAGCATCGCTGCACGTTCTGCGGCTGCCACGTCGTGATCACGAAGGACGAGCGCATCGTCGAGCGTTACCTCGACTACCTCCACCGGGAAATCGACCTCCTGGCATCCCACCTCCCGAACCGCCGCACCGTGTCCCAGTACCACTGGGGCGGCGGAACGCCGACGCACCTGACGCCCGCCGAGATGGCGGCGCTGCACGCGAAGGTCCTGGAGCACTTCACCCTGGAGCCCGACGCCGAGATCGCCGTCGAGGTCGACCCGCGCGTGACGTCGACCGAGCAGATGCGCCTGCTGCGCCGCCTCGGGTTCAACCGCCTGTCGATGGGCGTGCAGGATTTCGATCCCGGCGTTCAAGCGGCCGTCGACCGGCACCAGACCGAAGCGCAGACCCGTGCGACCTACGATCTCGGACGCACGCTCGGCTTCGGCTCGATCAACCTCGATCTCATCTACGGCCTCCCGCTCCAGACGAAAGACAAATTCGCGCGCACGGCGGACACCGTGATCGGAATGCGCCCGGACCGCATCGCGCTCTACTCGTACGCTCACGTGCCCTGGATCCGGGCGCAGCAGAAGCGCATCGAGCCGGAAGACCTCCCGTCCCCCGAGCTCAAGCTGGAGCTGTTCCTCGACGCGCGCGACCGTTTCCTCTCGGCCGGCTATCTGGAGATCGGGATGGACCACTTCGCGGTCCCCGGCGACGAGCTGGCTGAAGCGCGATCCAAGCGCCGGCTCCATCGGAACTTCATGGGTTATACCGTGAAGATGGGAACCGATATGGTCGCCGTCGGGGTTTCAGGCATCGGAGACATCCGGGGCGCGTTCGCGCAGAACGAGAAAAAGCTCTCGCGGTACTACGAGGCGCTCGACGCCGGGCGCCTCCCGATCGAGCGCGGCTTCCCGCTCGACGACGACGATCGCATCCGGCGCGATGTGATCACGCGGCTGATGTGCAACCTCTGGCTCGACGTGCGGGCGATCGAGCGCGAGTTCGGGATCGACTTCGGATCGTACTTCGCACCCGAGCTCGCTCGTCTGACCGCGGCGGACGGTCCCGTCGAGCATGGATTCGTCCACGTGGGCCGCGATCAGATCGAGGTCGTCGGTCTCGGCCGCTTCTTCATCCGCAACGTCGCGATGATCTTCGACCGCTACCTCGACCAGCGCAGCGGCGGCAAGCCGACCTTCTCCCGCACCGTCTAGGCGCCATTTTTTGAAATGGGGACAGTCCCCTTTTTCAAAAAATGGCGCCTACTTCGGCACTGCGCGGAGCAAGATGAATTTCGCGGGATCGTAGTAATCGCGGATGAAGGCGTTGACGTCGTCGAGCGTCAGTGAGGCGGCGCGCTCTGCGAGGTCGTCGAGGGTCCCCGGCGCGAGGCCCAGCCGGCGCTCGGTGAGATAGCGATTGAGAATCTGACCCGCGGATTGCCGGTCGAAGGAGCGACTGCCGCGCAGGTACGACACGGCTCCCGCTCGCTCGTCTGCGGTGATGCCCTTCGCGTGGAACACGTCGAGCACGGCGCGGAGCTTGGCCTCGATGGCGCTCGCGTTGGCGACGCGGGTGAACGTCGTCGCAGAGTACGAATTGGGGACGACGTCCCCGCGCTCGCGCGTTCCCGCGCCGTAGGTGTCGCCGGATTCGTGGCGCAAGGCGACGTACAGCCGGGAGTAGAAGTGCCCGCCGAGCACGTGGTCGGCGACCAGGAACGCCGGGCGCCTCGGATCGTTCCACGGGAGCGAGTCGCGAACGAGCCACAGATAAACCTGGGTGAGGTTCCGGATCTTGACGTCTTCCGACTTCTCCCCCGTCGCGTCGACGAGGTGCTGAAGGCGTGGGGGCAGGTCGGCGGGCGGGGACGTGGTGGGCGCGGGCAGCAAGCTCTCGGCGGCCCGCCTCGCGTCGGCCTCGGTCAGATCCCCGGCGAACCCGATCACGCGGCCGGGCAGCCGGATCAGGAGATCGCGCGTCGCGGCGAGCTGCGCCGGATCCGTCCCCACGGGATCGGGCCCTTCGTAGGGAAGCCGTCGCGGATCGCCGGGTGCGAACAGACGCCTCGCGGATGCTTGCGACATCCGGAAGCCCACGTCCGTGTCGTTTCCTCTCCAGAGGATCGACGACTCGTGGCGCGCCCGCTTCAGCTCGTGGGCGTCGTAGTCGGTGTTCGCCAGAACGTCCCGCACGAGCACGAGCGCCGCGTCGAGATCGCCGCGCAGGCACCGCAGCCGCAGCGTGCTCGAGCGATCGCCGACGTCGAGATCGATCGATGCCGCCAGCCGGTCGGCGCGGGACTGCAGCGCGCGCTTCGAGTCGCGATCCTGGTAGTCGAAGGCGGTTTCCGCGTGATGCGTGCGCACCCACGGCGACCAGCTCCCGGCAGGGAACTCGACCACGACGTTCACGATCGGAGCGCGGTGGTCCTCGACGAGAACGCCGTCGGTTCCCGGATCGACCGCCCACGTCGCGACGGCGGCTAGGAGAAGAGCGGGTACAGCCATCCGAACATCCTGATGAGAAAGGGAACGTGCTCGGGCTTCGCGTAGACGCGAATCCGCTTCGCGTTTCGAACGTAGGTGCTCCAGGCGGCTTCGACGTCGGCGCGCGTCACCGCATCGATGCGCTCCTGCCGGTTGAGCGCGAGCCGGGCGTCGCCGCCCCACCACTGAGCCTGGCCGATGGCCTCCGCGCGCTGCTCCGCGAACACGGAATCGGCCGCGGCATCTTCGATCAGGCGGCGCTTGCCGGCCTCGAGCGACTCCGGCGTGAGCCATCGCATCGCGTCAAGCTCGGCGATCGCGTCGTTCAGGATGCGCATGGCGGTCGCCTCCCGCCGGTAAGGAAGGCTGGCGGAATAGAAGACGAGTCCCCCGCCGCGCCTCAGTCGAATCGTCTGGATTCCCGCCTCGACGGCCTTGCGGCGGCGCGTCACGACGATCTCGTGGAGCGGATCGACGGCGCCTCCGGCGAGCACCTCGAGCATCACCTCGACCGCCATCGCGTCCTTGGCGTCGGCCGGCGGAAGCGGGGCTCCGATCAGCGCGACCTCGACCGGCGGGATGTCCTCCTTGAGCGTCAGCCCGGATGGAAACGTCCACCGGTCGAGCGCGGGCACGTCGGCCGCGGCTTCGCCCCCATGGGGCAGCGCGCCGAACGCCGATTCGATCGCGCGCAGCTCGCCGTCGGCATCGACCGGGCCGACCACGACGATGTGAGCGTTGTTGGGATGATAGTAGCGGTCGTAGAACTCCCGGCACCCATCGACGGTCGCCGCCGCGACGTCGTCTTTCGATCCCGAGGGGTCGTACGCGTACGGATGATCGTGCAGCAGGGCCCGCTGCGCCTGGATGAGCAGGCGAGCCATCGGATCGTTCTCGGTGCGAAGGCGCAGCTCCTCGGTGACGATCTTCTTCTCGTTGTCGAGGTTTTCCTGGCTGAGCACGAGATTGCGCATGCGATCGGCTTCGAACCGGACGATGTCGGCGGCGGCCCCGGGAGGGACCTCCGAAACGTAGATCGTCTCGTCGGGTGTCGTGTAGGCGTTGTCGTCGCCGCCGACGTTCGTCACGAACTTTCCGTAGTCTCCGCGCGCGTGCGTTGCGGTCGCGCCGAACATCAAGTGCTCGAACAAGTGCGCGAGACCACGGCTGCGCCTCTCTTCGTTCGCCGAGCCCACGTGGTACCAGACCTGCGTCGCGACGATGGGCATCGTCGGATCCGGGAGGATCGTCACCTCGAGCCCGTTCGGAAGCGTCGTTTGGACGAGACCGGCCAGAATCAGCGCGGGGAGCATGGAACTCGCATCCTAGCGCTCGAGCGCGTCCTCGATCCGCGTCACGGCCCACTTGTATCCGGATTTCCGCAGGTTCGCCGGGACGACGTACTGTCCGCCGAGCAGCATCTCTTCGCCCAGCTCGCCGAACACGGTCTTGACGACCCCCGCGGGAAGCGAAACGAGCGCCGGGCGATGGAGCGAGCGCGCGTACGCGGCGGCGAACTCTTCTTGCGACAGCGGTGCCGGGGCGACCACGTTGACGGCGCCGCGGATGTCGTCCTGACGCATCAGGTGATAGATCGCGTAGATCAGATCGTCGAGCGCGACCCAGGAGAATCCCTGCCTCCCCGTGCCGATCGGCCCGCCCGCTCCGAGCGAGAACGGCAGCCGCATCTTCGCGAGCGCGCCGCCGCGCGCGGTGAGCACGATGCCGAACCGCATGGTGACCGTGCGGATCCCGGAAAGAAACGCCGGCGCCGTCGCGACCTCCCACGCACGCGCGACCTCGGCGAGGAATCCCGTTCCCGCGCCCGCGGTTTCCTCGACCCGCTCTTCGCCGCGATCGCCGTAGTAGCCGACCGCCGATGCGCTCAGGAAAACGTGCGGCGGATTGCGCAAGACCGCCAGGCCTTCGGCGAGCAGCTTCGTCCCCTCGACGCGCGACGACCGGATGGCCTGCTTGCGCGCTTCGGTCCAGCGGCCCCCGGACAGGCTTTCGCCGGCGAGGTGGACGACCGCGTCGAGCCCTTCCAGCGCTTCGTGATCGAGACGTCCCGTCGCCGGGTCCCAGCCGATCTCGCCCGCGCGTGCGGTCCTCCCGCGCGCGAACCGGAGGACCTTGTGTCCCCCCGCCGTCAGGAACGCGCACAGCTGCGAGCCGACGAGGCCGGACGCGCCCGTGACCGCGACGCGAAGCGGCTCGGTCTTCACGTACGGCGCGTGACGCAGGAGATCCCCGGAGAGGATCGATCGACGGAACCGCAGCTCGCGCTCGACGTCTCCCCGGAAGAGCGGATCGAGAAGCTTCTCGCCCACGGCACCGAACGGCGGCGTGTAGACGATCCGGTCGACGATGGCGGCGCGGCCGCCCGGCGCATCGGTGACCGTGGGGATGCGCCGCGTGTCCGCGAGGGGGAACCACTCGAACCCGCCACGCCACGGAAGGGACAGGCGCTCGGCGGCCCCCGGACGACCGAGCCAAGCCGCGACGTCGGTCGACGGCAGCGGCACTTCGGTCCGGATCTCGATCACCGGCATGGCAACGCCCACTCCTTGGTCGAGCTTCGGGACACGATAAAGCCTGTTTGCCGGGCGGAATACTAACCGTTCGATTACCATGCGGGGCCGATCGACGGATTCGGTTGGGGGTCCTTCGTGACGGACGCTGTCGAAACCAAGCCCGAAGCGGCGCCGCTCTTGCCACAACCCCCCGGGCGCATGGTGCTCGGGGTTCCGAAGGAGATCCATCCCGGCGAGCGCCGGGTCGCCGTCGTCCCTCGCATGGCGGCGAAGCTCGCGAAGCTGGGCTTTGACGTCCTCGTCGAGACCGGCGCGGGCGACGAGGCGGCGTTTCTGGACCACGCGTACGTCGAGGCCGGCGCGCGCATCGCTCCCGACGCGCTTTCGGTCTGGTCGGAAGCCGACCTGATCGTCAAGGTGCGGGAGCCCGAGATGAACGCGGCCCTCGGCCGGCACGAGGCCGAGCTGCTCAAAGACGGCGCGCGGCTGATCTCGTTCATCTGGCCCGCGCTGAACACAGACGTCGTCGAGCGGCTCGCGCGCCGGAAAGCGACCGTGCTCGCCATGGACGCGGTGCCGCGGATCTCTCGCGCGCAGAAGCTCGACGCGCTTTCCGCGATGGCGAACATCGCGGGCTATCGCGCGGTGATCGAAGCGGCGTCGCTGTACGGCCGGTTTCTCGGCGGGCAGATCACCGCGGCCGGAAGCGTCCGGCCGGCGAACGTCCTGGTCCTGGGGGCGGGTGTTGCGGGGCTCGCGGCCGTCGGCTGCGCGAAATCGCTCGGCGCCGCGGTCAAGGCGTTCGACACGCGCGAGGCCGTTCGCGAGCAGGTCGAGAGCTTGGGCGGACAGTTCGTCAAGTTCGATTTCGACGAGAAGGGCGAGGGCGAGGGCGGCTACGCCAAGCAGATGAGCGACGCCTACCTCGCGGCGGAGCAGGAATTCATCGCCGGCCACGCGAAGGACGCGGACATCGTCATCACGACCGCGCTGATCCCCGGAAAGCCGGCACCGAAACTCTTGACGTCGGGGGCCGTCGTCGCCATGCGAACCGGGTCGGTGGTGGTCGACCTCGCGGCCGAGCAGGGCGGAAACTGCGCGCTGACCGAGCGCGACCGCG
>CAZYHZ010000008.1:0-98950 GCA_964647625.1 uncultured Acidobacteriota bacterium | reverse complement strand
GCTCGTTGGGCTCATAACCCAAAGGTCGCAGGTTCAAATCCTGCCCCCGCTACCAACGCACAGGCAGAATTTGCATCCCCCACGGCGGGGAACGTTCTCATCGTGACGTCGAGAGTGGCGGTGTCGGGCTGCACCGTTACGCCCGTGATAAACGACCGGATGAACTGCTTCCGTTCTTCGAGTGTGCCGCGATCCATGAGGCGTGAAAGGTCAGCTAGACCAGCAAGCCCCTCGGCAAGCACAACATCCGCGTCGATCGGCGTGTACGGGGCCGTCTCCAACTCCTCGATGCGCCCCTGGTGTCGGCGCTTTTCGTTGCCGAGCTCGCGCAACTTGGTGTTGACGAACTCCGTGGTCTCGGCGGAGATGCCGTCTAGCAAGACGCTGGCCTTGTGCTCGATCTCCCGAATCCGAGCATGGAGTTGCGCGATCTCGCGTCGGGGGTCGGCCCCTTGGGACGCGAGTTCCTCCGCGATGTACTGCCGGAGCAGCTTCTCGCCGTCACCAGCGACGAGGGTCCGGACCCGCTCCTGGACTACTCCGACAAGGAGGTCCTCCAGAGGGTCCCTCCGCAACATGAGCTTCTCGCAGGCCGAGCGTCCCCGTGCCACCCAAGTTGTGCAGCAGTAATAGCGAGTGACGATCTTGCTGCCATCTCGTCGCCGCTTCGTGCTGTTGATTGTTCGTCCCTGGTAATTTGCCCCACAGCGACCACACCGGATGAGGGAGCTGAGCAGAAAGGGAGACCGAAGTCCGGAGCCCGCACGACCGTTCGCGGCGCCGACGTTCTGTCCGCGAGACTTCATCAAGGCCTGCACGTGGTCGAACACGGTTGGGGGGACGAGCGCCTCGTGTGCGTTTGGAACAACGACCCAGTTTCCCGGATCGTTCTCGCGCGGCTTGCCCGCCTCGAATCGTGAACGCGGCTCCGCGACGCCGGCCTTGACCTTGTGAAACTTCGCACTGGTTGTCCGGGCCCAGGCAAGATCACCGCGATAGCAGGGGTTCCTGAGAATCGCGCGAATCGTCATCATGGTCCACAATCCCCGCTTGTTCGCGCTCCAGCTCCCATCGCGCGGCGAGGGGATTCCGTCCCGGTTCAAATTGTCAGCGATGGCCCGATATCCCATCCCGTTGACGCACTCCCGGAAGATCCTCTGGATTGTCGAGACGCGCTCAGGCGTGGAGGGCACCAGGGTTGCGCGGTCCTGTTTGCTAGTGGTCAGACGCTCACCGCGAGGGAGGACGCGCGTGAGCTTACCGGCGGGGTCGTAAATCTCCTTGTCACCGTTTTCTAGCCAGCGGACGCGCTGGTACGGCCTCCCGCTGGAATCGGAATACAGAAGGTCGTAACCATATCCCGGCGCGCCACCACACCAGGCACCGCTCGCGCTCACGGAGAGTTGACCCCTCAGAGTTGTTTTCGACAAATCGACCACGTACCTCTGCGCCATCCATTGTTTTACGTTGACCACGAGCTCGTCGGCGTCGCCACCCGTCAATGCTTCGTTCGTGTAAACGATCTCGACACCGAGCGTGAAAAACTCGTGCCTTAAATGGCCCGCCTCATCGAGATTGCCACGCGAGAATCGCGACACGTCGTACACGAGGACGAATTGCCAGTCTCGTCCCGGCGCCTTGGCGTCCAGTTGCATCTGCTTGAACGCTTGACGGCCGTCGACCGATGCGCCCGAGACAGCATCGTCGATGTACCACTTGACGATCACGAATCCATGCTGCGCGGCGTAAAGCTCAATGGCAGCTTTCTGCTGGGCGATGCTCGCGCCCTGCTTGTCGGACGACACCCGCAAGTACGCGACTGCACGCCGCGCGCCGATGGGGACGTAGGGCGGGCTAAGCGGCTTCATCTGTGTGATGAGTCCTCGGAATCGGACCAGGAGTCAACGGCGAAGACGGCGCCCGCTCGCCGGCAATCGCCCCGTCATCGCTGTGAGCCTTGACCATCATCCTTGCCAACGTCCGCATCGCGCGCTCCAGCTCGGCGCCGCTGGGGGCGGGGGCGTCGATGATGTGGACCCGGAGGCCGTCGAGCGTGACAGCGCGGCGCGCGCCGGTATGGGTGGATTTATGCATCGGCCATTCCGTCCGAGGTGATCCATTTGGTCACGAGGCTCGGGTCCGCCGGCGGGTGGCAGGTCGCGCAGATCACGACGTCGTAGATCGATCGCCAGAATCGCTGACGGCGGCAGCAGTAGCAGACGAGTTCCACAGCTGCCGGTAAGGGGGCTTCGGTCGTTTCGGTCGTTAATGTCGTAGCCCCGATGCTCGAAAAAGGCTCGGATCGGATTCCGCTGAGAATGGTTGTCTCTATCGAAGGGCCTACGACCTGTAGGTCGGCCCCCTCCTCAAGCTCAATCTCCTTGACCAAATCGAGGTATTTGCCCATCGGAGGACCTACGACATAAACGACATAAACGACCGAAGGGGGATCATCGGGGGTTCTCGCTGCCTGCCATTTCGGCACCTGTGGTCGGACGGAGGGCGAACCAGATCTCCGCCGATCGTCCGCCAGACTCTTCGGTCCGGAAGTCGGCCAGCGCGTGCTCCTGAAGTAGTGCAAGGGCGCGTTGAATCTGTGTACCAGTCTTGTTGCGACCGAACAGGTCTCGAATCTCGGTACGGGTCAGGCCGGTCGCCGACGCCCTGAGGGCGCGAAGGATGTCATCGGCGACTGGGTCTCCCAGGGCATTCCCGAAAACGAACCGCGCCGACGCCTCGGCGTATTCCCAGACCGCTAACGCCGCCTTGAGGTGCTCGGGCATGATGATGGACGAGCAGTCGAGGAGCGCGTAGACGCAGGCCAGCCGCAGAACTTGGGCCTCGGCTCTTGAAATAACGGCGCCGAGGAGCCCCGGTTGCCCTTCGGAGAGTTTCGGGTACACCGCATGCCACAGCTTTCGGGAGTCGTTGTCGCGAGCGATCTGTCCTACACCTCGCCCGAATCGAACGGCCTTGGTCAACTTCGCATCGAACGGATTCCAGTCGAGTTCGTGAGCATGGCCGCCGTCCGGCAGCGACTTCGAGCGCCGAGTGCAGAACCATAGGAAGCGGTTAGCGAATCCGTTGGCGGTTTCGGTGGAATCAAGATGGCGAAGCAGCTCCTGCTTCGTGATATGTCCGATGATGGACACATGCGCATCGGTTGCTTTGAGCGGGTTGTTTCTTGTCATGGAAGCGAGCATCCCGGTGTCCCAGGCCCGACGGATCAGCGGAGACAGCGTGTTGCCCTCCCGCCGCGCAACCTGCAGCGGTGATGAGAACTCCTCTTCGACAACAAGAAGGCGCTTATCCGATTCGCCTTCATCGACGATCACCTTCTGGTATTCCTTGACGCGTTGTTCCCGCCCACGTATCGGTTCGAGCTTCTGAACTGGATCGCGGACTTTGCTGATCAAGCCCTCGCCGGACGAGAGGCCACCGCTAACCCGGTCCTTAACCCAGTCAGCATCGACGGCGGCAAATCGCCGCAGGACGCGATTCCACGAGGTCCCCTTCCGTCCTTTCGACGTTGTCCCGACCAAGACGCCAAAGAGATTCAAAGAGTGGCGTGCTTCTTCGACGACGTAGTGTGCCGACCTGCCGACTACGTTGCCGAACGCGATCAGGAACTGGATGAGGAACGCCGCAGGGTCGGCCTCGCTGTGCGGAATAACCGTCTCCACAAACTCTCCAGCGAGACCATGAAGCGCCTCGCGCGCGAGCGGGTCAGGCCACGCTGCAATAGCGCCATCCACCCGCCCGTTGGACGTGAGCGCCCCGGTAATCGCGGCCTCCGGTTTAAGGATTCCGATGGGTTGCATGCTCGACTCCGAGAGGACGTAGTGCTTTCGAGATCGTTCTAGCGAGGTATTTGTCAGTCGCCAGTCGGCCTCGCCCTTTGTGGAACGCTCGCAGAATGTGAGGGACAAACTCATCTCGGATTCCCGCACGAACGAGCTGGTTAGCCATCGCCATGTCCCAGCCTGAACGGGAGTCGTCGGCAAGCTCTCGATCGCCACGCCATGTGCGCGACAACGGATGGCACGGGTCGAGCGCATCGATGAGTTCGATGAACGCCTCTACAACCTCGGGATTGGGCTCTCTCGGTACTTCGATCGTGGAGACGCCCGGACAACTCGACGACGCGGGAGTGATAGCGATGCTATCGAAGTCCTGCGGCGCATACGTCGGCCCGCCGACTTTGAGCAACCGCGCCATCACGGGAACGCACCCACGCTCCCGCTTCCTTGCATCCGGAAGATTCACCGTGCCCGGAACTCGGAGTACACGAGCAAGGTCATGAACGTGATCACCACCGAGTTGTTCAGCGAGCCCGTTGTTGATGGCCTCGAATCGCTCCGCGGGCCATTCCTTGGAGACCGCTACTGGTGCACGGAACAGCCACCATGCCTGCAGGCCATTGCCCGTATGCACGAGCATCGTCGGCCGCATCCCGAGCGCCTCGATGCGGCGGTACGCGAGCTCCAATGCGAGATCGCGGTTCGGGTCGATCTGGTGGAAGTCGAGGTCGGCCCATGCGCCTCGAGCAGTGTGGACGTCATCCCTGGTGCCACGACGACGGAATCTAGGGTTTGCTCCGATGTAGACGTTGAGCTGACCGGAGGCGTCGGCCGCGATGGTGATCGCGTCGGCCACGGATGAACGGAAGCTCTGCGTCACCTTCCCAGTCGCGGGACCAATCAAGCGAACTTCGTTGAACTCGTAACCACTGTCGCCGAGGCGCTCGAAGAACTGCTCGGCATCGCGGCGGACGAACGACGATTCCATTACTCGCCCTTCGTGCCAACGGTTTGATCACGCAGGAACGCTTCGATGTCCGAACGTCGAAATCGGATCAGAGGTCGCTTCTTGCCCGGCCACAAAACGACGTGCGGGATCTTTCCGGCCTTCGCGGCGCTATAGATCGTGACCGTCTTGACGCGATAGATGTTCGCGACTTCCGGTGCGGTGAGTAGCTCGTTCTCCATCGACACCTCCGCGCCGCCATGAACTCTTCGGCGGTCATCAGGAAGGTATCGAGTATTCGGATCGCTGCGCGGCAGTAACTAGCGCGAGTTATTGCCGCGTAAGGTCACGAAGGCGACGTGCGGACAACCCGGTTGTCCTCCGGGCGAATTTCTGTGCGAGGTCCTCTGCCTTCGGCCGGCGCAAGCCTTTCACCAGCAGCTCGGCAATATCGGCAATTTCCTCTGCGGTCGCATCCAGTCGCATTGTGAGGAACGCTGCGGCCCCGGATCTAGTACTGAACGCGGGCCAAGTATCCCGTGGAAGCTGCACCAGCAGTGCTTCGAAGAAGCGAACCAGATCCGCGATGTGGCCGACAATCGCGTCGGCCGGTACTTTCGGGCGAGGGCCTTCGGGAAGAGCCGCGCGGGGTGCGGTCATTTCGAGAACTTCTCGGACCGCCCGTTGCTCCATAGGAAGCAACGACGCGAACTTCTCATCATCAAACTTCATGCGGAACGGCTTACCAGGGAGTCCGATCTTGACTTCGACCGCATCGCGGCAGCCGATGACGAACTCATCTATGAGAGGTGGAGCAACTCCGATGTGTGGATTAATTGGTGAGCGGTCTCCCGCGCAGAGATCACGGACCTCTTCAGGAATCGCCGCATTGACTAGCTGACCAAGGTCGTCACCGTCGTTGAAAGGCAACATCCTCACGCTGTAGCAATTCCGCAATTCGAACTTCGGCGGCCCCTCGACGAACCGCAGCAAGTAGCTGGCAACGAACACATAGTGGTCCTGAGGGCGGCAAGTGAATCGGAAATCGAGCACCGCCGAATCGTCCAAGAGAGTGCTCGCTCTCGCGTAATACGCCTTGTGGCTGGTATCAACGCGAAACTGCGTCTTCAGCGAAAGTATTGGCGGGCTCGGAATCGTAAGCCGGGGGATCGTGAGACGAGCTCCATCGCTCGCTGTCTGATCGTCATCGTTTAGGTTTGGAATTGGAACGGGTCGATCCGTGATATCTCGAAAGGCATCAAGCTCGGCAGCCACGTGTCCACCGTCGGGCGTTGTTGGGAGGTCGAACGGTGGATTCTCGGAGAGCCAGATCGTGAAGTGCAGCGTTGCCTTTTCGGGTTCAGCGGGCTCAGTAGACATCGCGTGTCTCCGTAGAAGACGATGCCTGCAATTCTAACAAGAATCGCCGACCAGCCCTTGTCCGACTAAAGCGCAGCGCGACACAATGACGTCGAGAGAGAACGACCCGCGACGGATGCCGCGGGTCGAAGAAACAGGCGGGCCTGAGTTATCGGAGCTTCTTGCAGTCCTCGACGACGGCCTCGAACTGGGAGCGATCTTCGGCGACGAACGCCGCGATGAGTGCGCGCACGGCGCGGGATGCGTTCGCGGGTCCAGCGGCACTGTGGAGTGCTGCGGCTTCGCTCTTCGGCAACCGGAGCGCGAACGTTTGCCAATTGGCGCGGTCTTCCCGCGGCGCCTTCGGCTTCTTCTCCGGCTTCGGCTTCGCCGCCTTCGCCGGCTTTGCCTTCCGAGTGGTCGCCTTGGGCTTCGGGTTCGGTCTCTTGGACTTTCCCTTGGAGACGTTCGCTTCAACGGTCGTGGCGTTCTCGATGGCTTCGGACATGTGGTTCTCCTTCATGGGCACGTGGCCCGAGTTGAATGGTTCAGCGAGTTTCGAAAACGCGCGGGAACTCCCGCTCCAGACGCTGCGTGGCGATGGGGCCGCACGCGTTGGCGACGTCGGCCAGAAGACCGGCGAGACCTGCTTGGACGGTGTACAGGGCCTCTTGGTGAAGCATGTCGCAGGAGAGAACGGTGTCGCCACGCGCACCGCCGTTCTCCGAGCCAGCAATCGCGACGAGGCGCTGGAAGACCTCGTTCATGTTGATGTTGTTCATACGGTTGCTCCCTTCGCGGCCATGAGTGATCGATGAGCGAAGGAACATCAAGATCTATTGACACAATTCTTCGAGGCGATCGTGAGGCGATCCTCGCATTGCAAATCGCGCTCCATCGCGTGAACGGAGACCTCTATGGATGTCGTTGAAATCCCGACCGCGCGTTTGGCCACGATGGGCGCGCCGTACAACCCGAGGCAGATCTCAGAGCACGATCTGGCCGCGCTGCGGCGCTCGCTGCGCTTCTTTGGCACGGTCGAGCCCATCGTCGTGAATCAGCGCAGCGGCCACATCGTGGGCGGGCACATGCGCGTCCGCGCGGCCGAGGCCGAGGGAATCGAGAACCTACCGGTCGTCTACGTCGATCTCGACGATCCGACCGAGCGGCAATTGAACATCGCGTTGAACAAAATCAGCGGCTCGTGGGACGAGGTCAAGCTCGAGCAAATACTTCGAGAATTGGAGTCGCTCGGCGCCGACCTGGAATTGACAGGGTTCGCCGAGGAGGAGATCGAGGCGCTACTCCGCGGCGACGATGCACCCACGGTGGGTCTGACCGACCCCGACGACATCCCGGAGCCGCCGGACGAGCCGAAGACGCAGCGCAACGACCTGATCGTTCTAGGGCGGCATCGCTTGCTGTGTGGCGACAGCGCGAGCCCGCAGCTCGTGGAGCTACTTCTCGGTGGCGAGCGTGTGCACCTCGTGAACACGGACCCGCCGTACAACGTCAAAGTCGAGAGCCGCAGCAACAACTCCATCGCCACTGCATTGGCGTCCGGCGCGCGACAGAAGTCGATGCCGCGGCAGCCGAGGGGAGTGACGCATCACCAACAGCTTGACCTGGCGCGGCACCCGGAGAAGGCAAAGCCCACCACGACGAAGATGCGGCCGAAGGACCGTGAGCTGGTGAACGACTTCCTGCCGCCTGAGAAGTTCGTCGAGCTGCTCAACGCATGGTTCAAGAACCTCGGTGACGCGCTGGAGCCTGGGCGCTCGTTTTACATTTGGGGCGGCTACGCAAACTTGATGAACTACCCCGCGGCTCTCGCCGGCGCAGGGCTGGAGTTCCATCAGGGGATCATTTGGGACAAGCAGTGGCCGGTGTTGACGCGCAAAGACTTCATGGGCGCGCACGAGTGGGCGTTCTACGGATGGAAGGCGGGCGCCGCACATTACTTCAACCCCGAGATTACAAACGCGACCGACCTGTGGAGCGTGAAGAAGATTGCGCCGCCGTCTATGGTTCACTTGACGGAGAAGCCGGTCGATCTAGCCGAACGAGCGATGACGTACTCATCCAGGCGAGGGGAGAACGTGCTCGACCTGTTCGGTGGTTCGGGGTCCACGCTCATCGCGGCAGAGCGCATGGGACGACGCGCGTTCTTGATGGAGATCGACCCTGCCTATTGCGACGTCATCGTGACCCGTTGGCAAGATTACACAGGCAAGAAGGCGACCGGCTGGCGCGGGAACGAGTAACTGGCTCGGCGAGGTCGTGACGTGTCAGACGCCCGTATTGGAAAACTTGATGCGAAGCTCATCGCAGAGCTCGCCGGTGGTGCCTCCTGGGAGCGCGCGGCCACCGTGTGCGGTTGCTCGAAGCGAACGATTGCTCGCCGGCTCAAGGACCCGAAGTTCCGAAGCGAACTCGATGATGCTCGCGGACAACTATTCGAGTCCGCGTTCTCGCGTCTTGTGGCGGCGGGCCAGGCAGCGGCCGGAACATTGATCAGCCTTCTATCCCGCGACACGCCGGCAGCCGTCCGCCTGGGTGCCTCGCGAACGCTTCTCGAATCGAGCTGCCGATTCCGCGAAACCCACGAACTGGAAGAACGGCTCCGCGCCCTCGAAGAACGTCTAGGGAAGTCATGAGAGCGATGACTCGTCGCCTGGCCCGATTGGAGGTCGCGAGCCGGGAGCAGGAGGAGTTGTTGGTGAGCCCCGAGACGCTCCAGCGGATGGCCGAGATCTACGAGGACAGTTGCGCCCGTGCACGGGAGAAGCTTCTTGGCGGCGGTCCCCACATCCCCGTCGTACACCGTGACGAAGTCGATTCGCCAGCACGGCGGATTCTCCGGGAGAAGCTCCTCCGGGACGACCCCGCCGCATGACCATTGGGAGGTTGACGGCCCGCCTCGCACGACTCGAAGCCATTTCCCGGCACGCAGATCGGCTTTCCCATCCAGACGACTTGCGCGAGCTGGCGGCGCTGGCGTTACACGGTCCGCTCGATCGGCAGCTCCGGGCTCAGGCCGAACGACTGCGCTTGTCGTCGGGCGTCGCGGGCGGGCCCGGCAGTCCGCGCGCACTCAAGGCATTCCTGAAGGGCGGGCCCTATTTCCCGACGACGCCGGGTGCCCCCTATACCCCGGCCATGCGAGCGAGGTTGAGCCAGGCGCTCGACGACTTGTTTGCGCCGGGTGCCGGTACTCGGGAGTGTAGGTGACGTTTCGGAGCGGGGCACGAAGCCTGAACGCCCGTCTCTCCCGACTCGAACAGCGGGTGCCGGAGCCCCGGGGTCCGATCGTGTACCGCGCTATGTTCCACGATCAGCCGTGGCCTGGGCCGGGCGATGACCCGCGCCAAAATGTGCCTCCCGGTGCGCACGGAACCCACTACCTCGGCAACGGCGTCACGCTCCACATCGCGAGGTGGATGGAGCCGCCGGTGGGGGCGGAGTAGCCCGCCGCCGGGCCTTCGGCCGTTTCGGTGACATTTTGTGCCAAATTGTGCCATCCGGGGGGGGGCGAGATCGTGAAGCCGAGTCCGTGCCGCATGTCGTCTGTAGAGCGCGCGTGGACATGCGACGGGTTTTTGCCTTGACCGTGGCGACCCTCAACGGCGGGAGAGCCTCGCGTACACTTGCGCGATCGGCGGCGTTGGACCAGGGACTGGTACCCTGTCGCGCGGCCGTGCTGCCGGCCGGTATCCAATCAGGATTGTAAAGCGGTATGGAGTAATTCCCGGTGCCAAATTGCCCTGTCTGCAACCAGCCGGTGAAGAGCGAGCCAACCACGCACTTCGACACCAACACCCTTGAAGTAATGTGCGAGACGTGCGGTCACTATCGTATCAATGCGTTTTCCTTGTACAACCGCGGGGTGACCGACCTGCAACGAGCGGCTTTGAGCCATAGCGTTCGCCGCCACTACCGCCCGGGTGAGCAGCCAGTCATGGTGATTGCCGAATGGGTTGATCGAGTTCTGCGCGACCCTAGCCTGCCCGACGCCTCCGAGCAGGCCGATCGCTTGGTTCTCTGGCTCGGAGATCAGACGCGGGTTCCGGGGCAGTGGACCCCGCTGATTCCCGATGCATTGCGAGGCGTTGTGGGAGCGTTGGGTCAGAGAGGCGTTGTGTTTTCAGTGAACTACCTGCATGGCGCTGGATTTGTAGACTGGGATCAAACGAGGGAGCCGCACACTGCAAGGCTCACTTTCAAGGGGTGGCAGTACTACGCGGAGTTGATCAGGGGTAGCGCCGGGAAGTCTCGCAAGGCGTTCATGGCTATGAAGTATGGCGATGCGGAACTCGACGAGGTGTTCTCGACTTGGTTCAAGCCCGCATCAAAGCAAACGGGATTTGACCTATTCCGTTTAGACGAGGAGCCTGTAGCCGGCATCATTGACGATCGGCTAAGGATCGCGATCCGAACCGCTCGTTTTCTCGTGGCCGACCTCACGCACGACAACCGAGGAGTGTACTGGGAAGCCGGGTTCGCCGAGGGCTTGGGGCGACCGGTCATCTATACGTGCCGCAAGGATGTATTCGATCAGCGCGGAACGCATTTTGATACCAACCACCTACTTACCGTAACGTGGGAGCCCGAGAAGTTGGCAGACGCGGCGGGCGCACTAAAGCTGGTGATCCGTGCAACCCTGCCAGAGGAGTCTCTGCTAGAGGATTGATTCGTTACGATTCAGGGGCCCGGACACGCAGGCCGATGAGATTGTTGGATACACGAAATGAACTCTGAGATTTGGTGGACGGCCCTATCGACGACTGGGCTCATCGGCGCGGCGCTATGGCTTGGTCGCAACCTAATTCTCACCAGGCTCACGAAGAGTGTCCAGCACGAGTTCGATGTTCGGATTGAGGAGGTTCGTGCAGGTCTGCGGGAGACCGAAGAAAGGCTGCGTGCAGAGCTGCGCATCAAAGAGTCAGAGATTTCGGCTCTTCGCGGCGTTGCGCTATCGGCGCTGGCGAGCCGACAGGCGGCGCTCGACCGGCGGAAACTCGAGGCGGTGGACCAGCTGTGGTCCGCTGTCGAAGCACTCTCGCCAGGTCGGTCGCTCGTGTCGGCCTTGGCGGTGATCAAATTCGAACCTGCGGCAGCCATCGCGATGGAAAACCCGCAGCTCCGTGAGATGTTCAAGATGATGGGGGGGAAGTTCAACTTGGCAGCGATTGATCTAAGCAACGCAGGGAAGGCCCGCCCGTTTGTGTCGCCGATGGCGTGGGCGATTTATACTGCGATGATTGCCGTCATCACTCACACGGCTATCCGCTTGGAAGTCCTTAAGAGCGGCATCGGAAGTCGCGATTTCATTGACGAGAAGGCGGTGAACGCGCTCGTATCGTCGGCGCTTCCGGACCTCGCGACGACCATCAACGAGCATGGCCCTCTCGTGTACCCGCAGGTCCTCGCGGCGCTGGAAGCGCGGCTGATGACCGAGTTTCAGGCGATGATGACAGGCGCCGATACGGACAAAGCGGGCGTCGAACAAGCCGCTGAGATACTGCGGCGAGCGACTGCGCTGATGGCCGACTCGAAAACCAGTTCAACCGAATAGTTCGAGAACTCTGGCTGGGGAGAGATCGAACCTTCTGAACTCTTCATGTAAACTCCCGCCCAATTTTGGGGATCGGACAGCACGGAGGGGCGGGACGTGGCTCGCGCGAAGAAGCAGGGAACCGCTGACACCGGCGCCAACCTTGGGTTCGAAGCCAAGCTCTGGGCCGCCGCCGACGCGCTCCGAAACAACATGGACGCGGCCGAGTACAAGCACGTCGTCCTCGGGCTGATTTTCCTCAAGTACATCTCGGACGCGTTCGAGGCCAAGCACGCCGAGCTAGCGGCGCAGACGGCTCAAGGCGCCGACCCCGAGGATCGCGACGAGTACCGCGCGGCGGGGATCTTCTGGGTCCCCAAGGAAGCCCGCTGGCAATTCCTCAAGGCCAATGCCCCACAGCCGACGATTGGCACGCTCGTGGACGATGCTATGGCGGCGATCGAGCGCGACAACCCATCGCTGAAGGGCGTCCTCCCCAGGGACTACGGCCGCCCAGGGCTCGACAAGCAGCGCCTCGGTCAGCTCATCAACCTGGTCAGCGACATCGCGCTGGGCGCGCCCGCGGAGCGAGCCAAGGATACGCTCGGTCGCGTCTACGAGTACTTCCTCGCACAGTTCGCGAGCGCCGAAGGTAAGAAGGGCGGTCAGTTCTACACGCCGTCCCGCGTGGTGCGCGTGCTGGTCGAGATGCTCGCGCCGTACAAGGGCCGCGTTTATGACCCGTGCTGCGGTTCGGGCGGCATGTTCGTAAGCAGTGAGAAGTTCATCGAAGCACACAGCGGCAAGATCGGGGACATCTCAATCTACGGGCAGGAGTCGAACTACACGACGTGGCGGCTCGCCAAGATGAACCTGGCGATCCGGGGCATCGACGCGCAGATCGCCCACGGCGACACGTTCCACGCCGACGCGCACCCGGACCTCAAAGCTGACTACGTCCTCGCCAACCCGCCTTTCAATGACAGCGACTGGCGCGGAGATTTGCTCAAGGACGACAAGCGGTGGGCCTACGGCGTGCCGCCCGCCGGCAACGCGAACTATGCGTGGGTGCAACACTTCATTTACCACCTTGCGCCGACCGGGATCGCGGGCTTTGTGCTCGCCAACGGGTCGATGTCGTCCAACCAGTCCGGAGAGGGCGAGATTCGCAAGGCCATCATCGAGGCCGACCTCGTGGACTGCATGGTGGCGCTGCCGGGTCAGCTCTTCTATTCGACGCAAATTCCCGTCTGCCTGTGGTTTATCGCCCGGAGCAAAAGGAACGGACGATTCCGCGACCGGCGCGGCGAGACCCTCTTCATCGACGCGCGGAAGCTCGGCTCGATGGTGGACCGCGTGCACCGGGAACTTACCGACGAGGACTTCGCCAAGATTGCCGGGACCTATCACGCGTGGCGTGGAGACAAGAACGCGGGAGGGTACGCGGACGCGCTCGGATTCTGCAAGGCCGCGAAGCTCGATGACATCCGCAAGCATAGTTACGTGCTCACACCCGGTCGCTACGTCGGCGCCGAGACTGCCGAGGCCGACGGCGAGTCGTTCGAAGAGAAAATGAAGCGGCTCGCCGCGACGCTCGGTAAGCAACAGGCCGAGGGTGTGAAACTCAACGCCGCGATCGTCGCCGACCTGACGGAGCTTGGGTTCGGTGGGTGATTGGCGAGCGACAACGCTTGGCGAGTCGGCCAGCTTTCGATCTGGTGGAACGCCATCGAAGAATCGACCGGAGTTCTGGAAAGGTGTCGTGCCCTGGGTTTCCGCGAAGGACATGAAGCGGTTTCGTCTCGAGGACACCGAGGATCATCTTTCCGAGGTTGGCGTCGCGAACGGTACGAGGCTCGTTCCCGCAGGAACAGTGCTTCTGCTGACTCGCGGGATGACACTGCTGAACGATCTGCCGATTTGCGTCATCGCACGGCCCATGACATTCAATCAAGACGTCAAAGCCGTTCAACCGAAACCGAACGTCAGCAAAGAGTACCTTCCGTACTTGCTGCTAGGAAATAAGGATCGCTTGCTCGCGCTCGTCGATCTCGCGGGGCATGGAACCGGTCGCCTGAACAGCGATGAACTGAACGCGCTCGACGTTACGCTTCCCCCAATAGTCGAACAACAACGAATAGCCCAGATTCTCAGCAAGCTCGACGACAAGATTGAACTAAACCGGCGGATGGCCGAGACACTGGACGCGATAGCGCGGGCACTCTTCAAGTCGTGGTTCGTAGACTTCGATCCGGTTCGCGCGAAAAAGGAGGGCCGCGACGTAGGTTTGCCGGCCGCACTCGCGGATGTGTTTCCGAACACGTTCGAAGAGTCAGAACTTGGGGAGATACCGAGCGGTTGGGAGATGGGGGTGCTGGGTTCGCTGGGTGAACAAACGCTGGGCGGCGATTGGGGGGCAGACGCCGCATTTCCCGGCGCGGTTGAAGCATGCTGCCTTCGCGGGGTTGATCTTGAGCATTTGCGGGGTGACGGTCGGGCATCTGTTCCTCGGAGATGGTTCAAACCAATAAGCCTAGAGCGACGAAAGATGGATGAAAACGAAGTGGTTATCGCAGGATCTGGAGCTGGCCCCACAGGAAGAGCCCTTTGGATGTGCGGAAGACTCCTTGGTTTGCTTGGGCCATGTACGTATTCGAATTTTTGCAAGCGCATCCGCTGCCGCACTGCGGCGTCGGCTGTCTACCTCGACGCGTGGCTGCACTCGATGAGGGACTCTGGTGAGATCTGGGAATACGTCAACGGCACCTCCGTCCCCAACCTCGACATGGCGTCACTATTGTCCGGCAAGTTGATTCCGATACCACCAGAATCACTGCTTGACGCGTACTACGAGTTCGCGCGCCGAATGTGGGTTCGAAAATATATGGGGGAGAACGACACGCTCTCCTCTATCCGAGATGCATTGCTCCCCAAGCTTATTTCCGGCGAAATGCGTCTGCGCGACGCCGACCGAATCGTCGCCGAGGCAACGTCTTCGTGAGATTCACCGAGTCCGTCGTCGAGGACGCCGCGCTCGCGTGGTTGGAGGCGCTAGGCTACACGAATCTTCATGGGCCCGACGTCGCCGCCGGCGAACCCGCCGCCGAGCGCCACGACCCAAGGTACCGCGACGTGATCCTCGCGGCGCGGCTTCGTGACGCGCTCGTCCGCCTGAATCCGAATCTTCCGCACGACGCCATCGAGGACGCGCATAAGAAGTTGACGCGCGCCGATGCGCCGTCGTGGATGGCCCGTAACCGCATCCTTCACCAGATGCTTGTGAACGGCGTCACCGTCGAGTATCGACGCCCGGAAGGTTCAATTGCCGGGACGCAGGCGCGTGTCATCGATTTCGATTCACCTGACAAGAACGATTGGGCGGCGGTCAACCAGTTCACCGTGTCCGAGGGGCAGCACACCCGCCGACCGGACGTCGTGCTGTTCGTGAACGGGCTTCCGCTTGCGGTGATCGAGTTGAAGAATCCCGCCGACGAGGATGCAACGGTGTGGTCGGCCTACCAACAGCTCCAGACGTACCAAGCGCAGATCCCGGCGTTGTTCTCTACGAACGCCGTGCTACTCGCGTCCGACGGTCTGCAGGCGCGGATCGGGTCGGTTGGCGCAGGCAGGGAATGGTTCAAACCCTGGCGAACGATCACCGGGGAAGGTGATGCTCCCGGACGGATCTCCGAGCTTGAGGTTGTACTAGCGGGGGTGTTCGAGAAGCGCCGTTTCCTCGATCTGCTCCGCTACTTCATTGTCTTCGAGGACTCCGCTGGCACTACGGGAGGCGGGACGCTCACCAAGAAAATGGCCGGTTACCACCAGTTCCACGCGGTCAACGTAGCCGTGGAACAAACCATCAGGGCCGCCGAGCCGGTGGAACTGGACCGCGCCGCGGAGCCTGTGGCGCGTTACGAGGCGGGGCCCGGACCGGGCGGCGACCGAGGCGACCGCCGCGTTGGCGTTGTCTGGCACACGCAGGGCTCGGGCAAGAGTCTGACCATGGCCTTTTACGCCGGCCGGCTGATCCTCCACCCCGCGATGGCCAATCCCACGATCGTGGTGATTACCGACCGCAACGACCTGGACGACCAGCTCTTCGGGACGTTTGCGCGATGCAGCGACTTGCTGCGGCAGCAGCCCATTCAGGCCATCGACCGAGCGGACCTCCGTGCGAAGCTCGCGGTCGCTGCTGGTGGAGTCGTGTTCACGACCATCCAGAAGTTCTTCCCCGAGGAGAAGGGCGACCGCCACCCGGTGCTGTCAGATCGGCGCAACATCGTCGTCATTGCCGACGAAGCGCACCGGAGCCAGTACGACTTCATCGACGGGTTCGCCCGCCATATGCGCGATGCGTTGCCCCACGCCTCTTTCGTCGGGTTCACCGGCACTCCGATCGAGAAAGCCGACGCCAACACGCGAGCGGTGTTCGGGGACTACATCAGCGTCTACGACATCCAGCGCGCCGTCGCTGATGGCGCCACGGTGCCGATCTACTACGAGAGCCGATTGGCAAAGCTTGAGCTCAAGGATTCGGAGCGGCCCAAGATCGACCCCAAATTCGAGGAAGTCACCGAGGGCGAGGAAGTCGATCGCAAGGAGAAGCTCAAGAGCCGTTGGGCGCAGCTGGAAGCGGTTGTCGGCTCTGAGAACCGAATGAAGCTCATCGCCCGAGACTTGGTGGACCACTTTGAGGACCGGCTCGCTGCCATGGACGGGAAGGCGATGGTCGTCGTGATGAGCCGCCGTATCGCGGTGGACCTGTATCGCGAGATCGTCGCGCTGCGTCCCGCGTGGCACGGTGATGCCGACGAGCACGGCGCGCTCAAAGTTGTGATGACGGGTTCGGCGTCGGACCCACTCGAATGGCAGCTGCATATTCGCGACAAGCGTCGGCGAGAAAGGCTGGCCGACCGATTCCGCGACGCGCGTGACCCATTCAAAATCGTGATCGTCCGTGACATGTGGCTCACGGGATTCGACGCGCCGAGCTTGCATACGATGTATGTGGACAAGCCCATGCGCGGGCACGGGCTGATGCAGGCGATCGCCCGGGTCAACCGCGTATTCAAGGACAAGCCGGGCGGCCTCGTCGTCGATTACCTGGGGCTTGCCGACGAGTTGAAGAAGGCGCTGGCGACTTACACCGAGGCTGGCGGCAAGGGGCGAACGGCGATCGATCAGGCCGAAGCGGTCGCCGTGATGCTGGAGAAGTATGAGATCTGCTGCGGGCTCTTCCACGGCTTCGATTGGAGAGCATGGGTGTCCGGCACACCGCAGGCGCGGCTTTCACTGCTGCCTGCGGCGCAGGAACACATCCTGGCCCAGGACGACGGGAAGGCACGGCTGCTTCGTGCGGTGACCGAGCTAGGGCAGGCGTTCGCGCTCGCCGTTCCCCACGAGGACGCGTTGCGCATCCGGGACGACGTCGGCTTCTTCCAGGCGGTGCGCGCGGTCCTCGTGAAGTCCACGCTCAGGGAGAGCAAGACCGACGAGGAACTCGACCACGCCATTCGGCAGATCATCTCCAAGGCGGTCGTCTCGGATCAGGTCGTGGACATCTTCGCGGCTGCGGGTCTCAAGAAGCCCGACATCTCGATTCTTTCCGATGAGTTCCTGGCCGAGGTCAAGGACATGCCCCAGCGGAACCTCGCCGTGGAGCTTCTCCAGAAGCTTTTGCGAGGGGAGATCAAGATCCGCGGGAAGCGCAATGTCGTCCAGGCGCGCTCGTTTGCGGACATGCTCGACCAGGCCGTGCGGAAGTATCAAAACCGGGCGATCGAGACGGCCCAGGTTATCGAGGAGCTGATCCAACTCGCGAAGGACATGCGCACCGCCAACGCCCGAGGCGAGGCCCTGAACCTCAATGAGGACGAGCTGGCCTTCTACGATGCGCTGGAGGTGAACGACAGCGCGGTGAAGGTTCTCGGGGAGCCGACGCTTGTGAAGATCGCGAGTGAACTGGTCGAGAGCGTGAAGAAGAACGTCACCATCGACTGGACCGTGCGCGACAACGTCCGCGCCCAGATTCGGGTAATCGTGAAGCGCATCCTGAAGAAGTACGGTTACCCGCCGGACAAGCAGGAGAAGGCGACTCAGACGGTGCTGGAGCAGGCGGAGGTGCTGTCCGAGATGTGGGCGGTGGCGTAGTCCGGACCGCCGGCAAGAGTAGAGCCAGGTTGGAGACGAGACGACGGTGCGACGGCGGGACCAGATATGAACGGGCAGCGAACGAAATACTGGATCGAATATCGAAAGAGACGATCAAAGGCGGTCGTTCACGCCGATCGCTGTTCGGAGAGCGCTACGACCGAAGGAGCACGCGAGTATTCCACGCTCAAGTATGCGATGTATGACGCGGTGATTGCTTCGCGCATCGAAGTTCACACGTGTTGCCCGAAAAATCCCGGACTGTGGCTGTGGGCCTGGCGGGTAAAGAACGAAGTACTGGAGCTGCGATTGCGGTGGGACCGTGTTTCGGACGTGGAGGGCAACGGGCTCTGCGATAGCTGCTGTCACGTAGCGAAAATCGTCTGCTCGGTTTTGATTAACGAATCGAAACGGGTAAGCCTCTGTAGGTACTGCCGAGAAAAACTCTTGCTAGAAAACGCGGTCACGGTTGTGTCAGATTCTGGCACGAAATACATCGAGGTTTCAGGCGGACGGCCGGGGTCGAACAGGCGTCATTGACACCAGCCGATGCCAAAGCCGAACCCTCGCCGCATGTCCGCGCACAGTAGAAGGACGACGTGCGGCACACCCTTGGGTTGAGCAGGTGGCTGTCCCGGCAGAGTGTCACGGGCTCGGCCGGGGACGAAACCAGCCCGCAATCCTGCCCCACATCGCTACGCCCGAATTGGCCCCTTAACGAGTCCTTTTCCGCAGACAGGATTCGGCGTATACCTCCACCAGTTCTTGATGGGGAACCCAATGAAAGTCGCAGCCGTTCCGGTCGGTTCTGGCGATTGTTCGCGCCGGCCGAGTCGTACCGCGGTGGGGGGGCGAAAACAGTGAGACTCCCTGGGATCGGCGTCCGGAGAGTGTGCGTCGGATTCTGCGTTGCGGTAGTCGGTTTGAATGCGTTGGCGGGCCCTAACGTCCCAGGGTTCACGGTCGTCGCCTTACCCGCGGTAACCGGCTCACGCACCGCCTCCGTTGATCCCGACGGGAACGTCTACTCCATAGGTCGAGACACAGGAACAATCTTCAGGTTCACGCCTTCGGGTGCTTCGTCTGTCGTGGCGGATTTGCCGGACTACTGGGTTGGATACGACGGTGCGGTCTTCGATCCTGTCTCGAACGCCCTCTACGTCGCCGAAGTGTTTCAAAACCCTGGTGGGACGAGAATCCTCAAGGTATCGCTCTCCGGAGACGTTACGCCATACGCGGTGGTTCCCTACCCCGGAGACGTAACCGTCGATCGGCAGGGAAACCTCTACGTGAGCAGTCAGCCGACGAGTTGCACGGGCTCGATCTACAAAGTCGCTCCGGGCGGAAGCACGAGCGTTTACGTATCCGGCGTCTGCAATCCGTTCGGTCTGGTCGTTGATCAAAGCGGCAACCTGTTCTTCGACGAGGGCGGTACTTCTCGCATCATGCGAGTTCCCGCAGGTGGAGGTACGGCAACGCCCTTCTCCCCTGGAGGTGGTTGCTCCTTCGGTCTCGCGTTTGACGGTGCGCAGAATCTTTACTACACGGACTATTGCGCCGGCCCAGGGCGAATCTGGAAAGTTTCGCCGGGCGGCCAGGTGACCCTCTTCGGCGACGGCTTCTCATGCCCGGACGGTCTCGCGTTTGACAAGAACGGCACGTTGTACGTCGCGGACTACTGCGCCAACGCACTATACAGAGTTGTCGGGGTAGGATGCGGCGGCGCGCCCTATTACTGCGATGACGGTGTTCCTTGCACAACAGATACGTGCGATCCGGCAGTCGGCTGTGTGCACACGCCAATTCCGGACTGTGTTGCCGGGAGCGGCTGCAGCGACGGCACGCGTGAGGGCTTTCGTGATCAGCAATCCTATCCGAACATCGCCGGATGCTCAGGGGGATGGTCGATTCCTGGGCTATTGAGCTCGACGACTTCTCCGGCTTGCCAGCACCAAGCCGGGAACGACAGCCCAAACCCCTCAGGAATCGGTTGCAACGTCGCTGATCTTTGCGTCGACGGTTGGCATGTATGTTCAACTTCTGCGGAGGTCGCCGATGACAGTCTGACTGGATGCGTGGGTGCGACTCCGAGTGGCGCTCCGAACCTTTTCTTTGCTTCGCGTCAAAGCTCGACTGGTTGCGGCGTTTGCGCGACCGGAACGCGAACTGATTCCGATTGTGATCCCCATACCTGCACGCGCGGCTGTCTGCAGACCGATTTCACGGCGAACGACGTATTCGGCTGCGGCAACGTGGGAAGAACCGACGGGATGGTTGACTGCGGCGTGCTCGACCATTATTCGAGCGACGCGTGCCGGGCATTGCCATCGAGTTGGTCCTGCGGCGGGGCGCCGGGCTTCAATGAAGCGGCGATTGTCACCAAGGGAAGTAGTAGTGATGGGGGCGTCTTGTGTTGCAAGGGCGCACCGGCGTGCTCAGCGGGGGATCGTGCTCTCCATCTCGGTGGCGCTGGCTGGGTCGAGGCTAACGACTCACCGTCGCTTGACCTAAGTGGCGACCTCACGATTGAGTTTTGGGCCAAGATCGATCCAACCTCGTCATATTTCCCGGCGGTTTCGAAATGGCACGATGGCGGGGTAAACGAAAGGGCGTACTTCTTCACCGCGCGCGACCACCCCTTCTTCAATGGCCGTCCACGGTTCGCGTGGAGCCCGGTACCCACTGACGGAGCGTACACGCAGGTTCTGGGGCCAACACCGCTTCCGTTCGGCGAATGGCACCACCTGTCGGCAGTTCGGGATGGGACACAAACCCGCCTATACATCGATGGTGTTCTGGTCGACACGGCAGCTAGCTCGGTGGTCACGATCTACAACACTGCGCAGCCCCTGCGGATCGGCCAAGGTTACTTGTACGACTTCCTTGTCTTCGCGATCGGGGAACTCGACGACGTTCGAATTTGGAATGTCGCGCGTTCGCAGTCCGAGATACGGGCCACGATGTACTCGCTGCCCACCGGCCCAATTAGTGGCTTAATGGCGCGTTGGACGTTTGACGAGGACGGTGGCGGCGCGTTGGACCTCAGCGGTAATGGAAACGTCGCGGTGTTTCATGGCGACGCTCAGCGGGTATGTTCGACCGTGCCGTTGGACGTGGACGCCGACGGCGATGGCTACACGCGCCGCCAGGGCGACTGCAACGACAACGACCGCAACGTCTATCCAGGCGCACCCGAAATCTGCGACGGAATCGACAATCAGTGTCCGGGTGATTCCGGTTATGGCCTGGTAGATGAGGGATTTCCTGACGCCGACGGGGACGGCGTCGCGGACTGCATCGACAACTGCCGCACGACATCGAACCCGAACCAGACCGATCAAGACCACGATAGGGTCGGCGACGCATGCGATAACTGCCCATCGGTCTGGAATCCGCTGCAGGAGGACGCCAACCAGAACCACATCGGGGACGCTTGCGATTGCGTTTGCGGCGATGGCATTCGGTGCGGTGCAGAGGAGTGCGACGACGGAAACCAGACTGACGACGATGGGTGTTCAAACACCTGCAAGAGACCGGTCTGCGGTAACGGTGTCGTAAATCCTGGAGAGGAGTGCGACGACGGCAATTCAGTCGATAACGACCTATGTACGAATCGATGCCTCAGTCGTTCTGTGCGATACGTTGCCCTCGGCGATTCCTACTCAGCGGGGGAGGGTTCCCCGTATACGGCAGATGACAACGCTTCCCCGGGCTACGAGAACAACACAAACAATCCGAAAGATGCCCCGGGGATTCTGAAAAACATGTGCCACCGAGGGTATGCATACGGCCGCCAACTATCGGCGCCGTTCTCGAACAGTCCCATCAGCGAACTTGTGACCCACGATCCTAATTCGCGCTACACCTTCCGAGCGTGCTCCGGCGCTACAACTAGCGACGTCAGGACGCTCTCTCAATACGGCAGTACGCAGCTCGCACAATGGATCTACGTACCGACGAACACGAATGTGATCACTTTGACTGTCGGAGGAGATGATCTCGGGTTTGCACATACGTTGTGGTGGTGCGTTGCCAACGGGTGTCTCGCTGTGCCCGCCGACATACTCCAGCAGACGCGCGATCAACTGTCTTCTGGTCTGAGCGCCGCGCTAACGAAGCTTCGGCTGCAGGCACCGAACGCGACAATGTTTCTCTTGGGATACCCACGATTGTTCGTTGATGGAGGTCAAGAATGCCAAGATCTGTCCGTAGTAACTTCCGGATTGACATTCAAGCTGAGCAGGAGTGATCAGCAAAACCTCAACGTCCGCGGCGACGCACTCAATGCGGTGCTCCAAGAGGTTGCGGCGGAAGAGGGGGTGCATTTTGTTCCCGTGAGCTTCCAGGGTCACGAGCTGTGTTCCGGAGGTCAGCGATACCTATGGGGGACGAAGGTGTCGCTTCCCGAGAGCGACAATACGGACCAGTCGCGCTTTCATCCAACACGTGCGGGACAGCAATCCTATGCACGTGCTTTGCAGTCTTACCTTAATCAGTTGCCAAACACTTTTCCTCGAAAGCCAAATGGCTTCCCTGATAATCCTCCGGCACAGCCAGGGCTGAGAAGTCGCAGAACCCTCGTAGACGTATATCCGACATACACGGCTGTGACCGTCGATCGTGTAGATCCCGAGGTCTGTTCACACCAGCAAGCGTTCGCCCCGGGTGAGTCAATTGACGTCGGTGGAACAGATTTCGCGCCGGGATCGAGCGTGGTCGTCACACTTAGCGACGGGGCAAGCTCCTGGGTCGCCGAAACAGTTGTGGCTGACGCCGACGGGAACGCTCTTGCGAGGATCACCACTCCGACTGTCGCCCAGGCCCCGTCGTCTGTCGCGGTAACGCTAGAGGGCACGAATGTGCTGGGCGAGAGTAATCGTGGTTCGGCGTTGTTCGAGGTAGGCGCTCCGTACAACGTTGATAGTGATGGCGATGGGGTTCCGGACATCTGTGACGTATGCCGCACGATTCCGGACGGAGATCAGGTGGACACAGACGGGGATGGTCTGGGGGATGCATGCGACCCTTGCCCGCTGGACCCATCGAATGACGAGGACGGCGACGGTGTATGCGGTTCGAATGATCCGTGCCCGCTCGATCCGTTCAACGACATTGACGGTGACGGAGTCTGTGGCGACGTAGACAACTGCCCGGCGGTGAGCAACTCAGCCCAGACGGATACGGACCTCGATGGGATCGGCGATGCCTGTGACACTTGCACCGACAGCGACTTCGATGGGTTCGGTGATCCGGGATTCCCCAACAACACCTGCCCGACGGACAACTGCCCGATCATCGCGAACCCAGATCAACGCGACCAGGACGGCGATGGTATCGGCGACGCCTGCGATAATTGCCCGACCGTCGCGAATCCTGGGCAGCAGGACAGCGACCACGATGGAGCCGGCGATGCGTGTGACTGTGCGCCGACAGATACCGGCACTTCCGCTCCGCCCGGCGAGGTTAGCCTCGTGACGTTCTCGTCACGCGTGGCCCTGTCGTGGTCACCGGACGCCCCGGGGGCCAGCAGCGTGTACAACGTCGTCCGCGGGCTCGTGTCCGAACTGCGTTCGCACTCGGTAACATCCCAGCAGTGCATCACGACGGCTACCGCAGCGACGATGATCACGGACGCGGACGTGCCATCGCTAGGAGACGGGTTCTTCTATCTTGTGCGCGGGCGGAACTCGTGCGCCGACGGGAGTTACGGAAAGGACACGTCAGGGGTGGCGCGACTGCCGATTGCCTGCCAGTAACACGGAGAGCCTGCGCCGCATGTCCTCGTTGAATACTAAGACGACATGTCGCGGACTTTCGTGAAATGCATGCAGCGGCGGAGATCAGGGGCAGCTCGTGGTCCTTTCGGTCCCCGCCGACGTCTTGCCCCAGCTCCCCACGTGAGGCGCCATTGCTCGCACGATGTAATACAAGATGACGTGCATCTTCGGAATTAGCAGGTCCTGGAACGTCGGCGAAGATGCTGCGAACGACGCACACGAGACCGAGAAGTCAGGAGTCGTCGATCGCGCGAGCTCATAGGATGTTGCGTTCTGTTGGGCCGCCCACGAGAACGTCACTTTGTCCGCCGCAACCGATCCTGAGTTTCCCAGTTCGTCGATCATTCCGTAGCCGGGATCGCCGGGGCACTGGTTGTCGATCCCGTCGTTGATCTCAGGGGCGTTCGGGTAGATCAGCGGATTCGTGTCATCACAGTCCAAGCTGTTGGCGACATAGCCAGTGGGGACTGCACCGTCGCAGCTGCTCATCGTCGTTGCGGAGGGATCGCCGAACCCATCGCCATCGGTGTCACGGTAGACGGCGTGGCTGTAGGGACAGTCGCAATAACACCCCCCGGTCGCCGTCGTCTGATTGCCGCCCCAACTGATCATCTCGGTGCCGGTCCAGATGGCGGAATGCCAGGAGCGGGCCGACGGAACGTTCGTGCCGACCAACGTCGGCGTCCAGGTGTCGGTCGAAGGGTCGTATCGCGCACCGGTGTTCGTCGAGTTCGGGCCGACCAACCCGCCCCACACGATCATCTGCCGGCCGGTCCAGACAGCTTTGTGTCCATAGCGGGCGCTCGGACAGTTGACGCCGACGGAAGTAGGCGCCCACGTATCGCCGACGGGGTCGTAAATTGCCCCCGTGTTCACCGAACTGGGAATGAAAGTATGGTACCCGCCCCAAATGATCACACGCGATCCGGTCCAAACAGCGGAAGAGTACCCGTTTCCAATTGCCGGAACGTTCGCGCCGGTCGAGGTTGGGAGCCATGAATCCGTCGCCGGGAAATAGCGGCCACCGGTATTTGCGTTGTCGATGTCCCCCCAAATCACCATCGCCGAGCCGGTCCAAGTCGCGGTGTGCCACGCGCGCGCCGTCGGGACGTTGGTCCCGGTCGACGTCGGCGTCCAGCTGTCGATTGCGGGCGCGTATCTCCCCCCCGTGTTAAGTGGCGTGCTCGTGGTCTGGCCACCCCAAACGATCATCTCCGTCCCAGTCCACACCGCCGAGTGGCCGTCGCGCGCCGCGGGATCGTTAATTCCTATCGATGTTGGCATCCACGAGTTTCCCGCGGGGTCATAGGCGCCTCCGGTGTTGTACACGACGCTGTAATCCGAGTTCGCGCCCCCCCAGACGAGCATCTTTGTTCCGGTCCACACCGCGGTGTGGCTGTGCCGGCCCGTCGGCGCGCCGGTTTGCGCGATCGAAATCCAGGAAGCCGTGGCTGGATCGTACGACCCTCCAGTGTCGAGACACGGTCCGTCGCCTCTTCCTCCCCAGATCATCAACTCTGCGCCAGTCCAGATGCCCGTGTGCTCGAACCGCGCGGTGGGCACGATCGATCCCGTGGATGTCGGAACCCACGAATCCGATGTCGGGTTGTAACGTCCCCCGGTGTACGAATGGACGTCTGTGTCGCCGCCCCACACGATCATCTCGGAGTCGGTCCAGACCGCCGTGTGCGCATAACGGCCGACCGGAACATTTGGCCCGGTCGACGTTGCGTACCATGTATTGGTTGATGGGTTGAAGCGTCCGCCAGTGTTGAGGTTCAGGTATGTGGGGCTCGCGGTGGACCCTCCCCATACGATCATCTCCGTTCCCGTCCAGACCGCCGCGTGCTGCTGGCGGGCCCTGGGCACGTTCGAATCTGTCGAAGTCGCCGTCCACCTGTCCGACGATGGGTAGTACTCGCCACCGGTATTGACCGGGCTACAGCCCGAGCAGGGCAGTCCGCCCCAGACGATCATGACGGAGCCGGTCCAGACCGCCGTGTGCTGTATTCGCCCAGTGGGGACATTCGTGCCCGTGGACGTCGTGACCCACGTGTCGGTGGCCGGCGTGTAGCTCCCCCCGGTGTTCGTGTATCCAGCGGTCCGGCCTCCCCAAACGATCATCTGCGATCCCGTCCAGACGGCGGTTGCGCCGGTTCGCGCGGCTGGAAGGTTCGTTCCGCTGGAGGTCGCGAGCCAGGTGTCGGTGGACACGTTGTACCTTCCGCCGCTGTTGAATGGATGTCCGACGCCCACCCCATCGTCCCCTCCCCATACGATCATCTCCGTTCCAGTCCAAACGGCGGTGTGTCCCTCGCGCGCGGCCGGTGCGTTCGCCCCTGTCGAGGTGAGCGTCCAGGAATCCGTGCTCGGGTCGTACTGCCCGCCAGTTCCCAACACCCCGATCGCGCCGTACCCTCCCCAGACGATCATCTTCGTTCCGGTCCAGACGGCAGTGTGCAAGTAGCGCGCGGAAGGCGTACCGACGGTCGAGGTGAATGTCCAAGTATCCGTCGCCGGGACGTAGCGACCTCCAGTAGCTTCGAAGTTCGACGTCCCGCCTCCCCACACGATCATCTCGCTCCCCGTCCACACCACGGTGTGTCTGGAGCGCGGCTCCGGGATCTCGTTGGGGATAGCCGTCCAGGTGTCGTCGGTGCACGTCGTGGATTGCGGGGTCGCGATCGTGAACTTCCCGGAAGTCGGAGGGACGATGGGTGCAAATGCCTGCGACGCCTCAGCCCACCAGTTGTCGAAAGACCGCTTCGTCCATGTCGTCGTGGCGACCCTCACTTCGCTATCGCTCTGCGAGAGGACGGCCGTGATCGTGAACGCCTCTGACGACTCGTCGAGACGGCCAGGCCGGAGAACTGAAAGGTGGTCGGGCTCGCCGCCAACCGCGCGCGCGAGGCGCACAAGCCGTGCGGTCCAGTCGTCCGCGGCAATGTCTATCGCTGAACCAGCAGGCGTGCTCGTCGCGGCATCCTGACGGCGCCAGACTGCCTCATTGTAGTCGCCACCGAGGGTCTTCATGCAAGAAATGGTGTGGCACGCCGCAACGGCGGTCTCGGCCCGCGTGCGCAGATCGCCGTGGAAGCGCGGATCGAAGGCGTACCAGTCGTGTATCAGACGCCGGACGAGAACGGGCCGAGCAACGGATTCTGCGATCCGCGCGGGATCGTGTTCGAGCGCCGAGAATAGTTCGCCCAACGTCGCGCCGTCGCGAGTCTGGGTAACCATCCGGTCAAGCTCCGTCTGAAGCTGGTCAGCGGTAATCGGGCGCTTCCAGAGCGCCGCGAGCGCTTCCGATTGACGGAGTGAATCCTCGACTTTCGTCCTGATAGCGGCATCGGGGAGCACCGCAGACAGCGGCGGCTTGGGACCAGGATTCTCTTTCGGCCAGATCCTGTGGTTCCAGTAGACCTGCTCGATCGCCTTCTGCGCCGCAACGCGATCTTCAAAGGACAACGTGCGTTGCGCAGGTTCACTGCCGAAAGAATGTGCGATCGCGAGAAATACAAGAACCGCAAGACAGGCGTGGCGCACAACGACCCCCACACGGAAGAACGTGGCCTATCTATACGCCAAAAGTGTCCCGGGAATCGGTGCGAAATCGGTTTCAGCCCGTCAACACTCCAACCCCCGCACCCTCCCGGCCATCTCCTGGTCCGAGGGGTGCGTGTACACCGTCGTCGTCAAAGGGCTGACATGCCTCGCAAATCTCTGTGCCAGGAACAGGTCCTTGCTCGCCCGGTAGACGTTCGTGACCGCGGTGTGCCGCAGCGCGTGGAACCAGTAGAACCGAACGACCGAGAGTCCCTAACGCGGACCACGCACAGCCCATACACCATGGAGTTCCAGCCGCTTGCCGTCAACCAGGGTGGCGCCGCCGAAGACTCCAACGTCCCACGCGAGCCGCGGGACGTCGAGGTAGGTTGTAGACGACCAATACGGGGTGGATTGGACGCCGGAGAATGGATTGTCTGCGGGGAGCGTCGGAGCCGTCACTCCGAAGTCGATCAAGCTTTCGAGTTCCTTGACATTCGGCAAACGCCAATCACCAGCCGTCGAGCCATCGGTCAAGCCACACGCCCCTCCCGACAGCGTGTTCGCTGCGAGCAGTGCATCGGTCCAATTCCGCAGGCCAAGGCACGCAGCATCTTTCAACCAGATCAGTCCGGTCAGGTTGTCGTTCACCGTACCATCGCCGTTGTCGGTGAACCGAGGCGACACCGAAGCGCCCGACTGGTACTCGCCATCCTGGCCTGTTCCCGCACAGTCGATGGGGTTTCCGAATGCATCCGAGCAGCGCGTCTGCCCCGTCGTCGGCACAGCCGACGGAACCCCACCGCACGTCGGATTGCACTTGCCGAGATAATCGCCGTGCGCCAGATGCGCGGTCACAGCGGCCTGGCCCACGACGATCGTCTGGGCGTTCGCTGGGCTCCCTGGCGGGATGTGGCACAACGTCACCTTGGCACTCGCATTCGTGCTCAGGTCGTCGATTTGGTTCTGCGACGTTGCGCAATCCCCGACGGTCTGGGTTTGCGGTCTCGATCCGCTGGCGAAGGCAGATGGACAGGCGAGGGCGACGAGAAGCACGGCGGCGAATCTCATGGTGAAGTCCCCCGAAGGCGGGGGGAGATATACGCCACTTCCCGGCAACTTCAAATGACCAGGCTGGGGGGCAATTCAGCAGTCTAACCCCCGCACCCTCCCGGCCATCTCCTGGTCCGAAGGGTGGGTATAGACCGTGGTTGTCAGCGGCGACACATGCCTCGCAAACCTCTGCGCCAGGAACAGGTCCTTCGACGCGCGGTAGACGTTCGTGACCGCGGTGTGCCGCAGCGCATGGAACCCGTAGACCCGATCGAACCCCGCCTTCCGCTGCCACGTCGCCCACGCGAACTGGACGCGGCGCTTCGAGATGCGCCGGCCGGACTGGTTGGCGAATAGGGGAGCGTCGGGTTCCATGTCCTCGCCGCGCCGCTTCTTCCAGGTCCAGAATCGTCGCAGCTTCGCGACGAGCCGGTCCGGCAGGAACACGTCCGCCGCTCGGCCTCCTTTGGCGATCGCGGCACGGATGCGCACGCGGACCCGTGGCGTCCCGTCAGGTGTGAACACGTCGCCGACATCGAGGCCGACGACCTCCCCAAGCCGCAGGCCAGTGCCCAGGGCCAGCGAGATGATGCTGTGGTCGCGGACGTTGCCCGCCGTGGTGCGGAGGATGAGGCGCTGCTCGTCGGTCGTCAGCGTTGTGGGGGAGAGGTGCGGCACGCCCACAGGAGGGTCGAGGTGGGGGAGGAAGTCAAGGGGAATGGTGCTGCTGGGCCGGGGCGTGAAGCGCCAGTCCAATTCACAAGACTGCAGCTCTCCTATCTCCCCGACGGTTCTGCGTTCGAGCTGGCCTGGACGAACAGCATTCGCGTCCGAGGCAACAGAAGCACAACGAGGGGCAAGGCAAACCACGTTGTCGCAACCGCGCATGACAACGCCGAGGCCTGTGGAGATCGAAGTCCAAACCAGCCGACTATGTAATACGCAACGCCGGAGCCAAACAGGACGAGGCCCGCACGACGACCGCTTTCACGGAACCGCCACAGCTGCACGGCCGCGATTGGGCCCACCACGAGTGTGACTGCCCAGCCGACGACCGTCAGCACCCCAAGCAAGCCCGTCGCGAGAATCGGTTGCATGCGTCCGGCTGCGGCAATTACTGTAACGAACCACAACGTGCCGAGAACGGATAAGCACGCGACACCCGCAGCCATTCGGACCAGGACCCGCATGAACTATCCTTTCTGCTACCAACGCCCGCGTTAGCCCGCGCTCCCGTGCCGCCGTACCCGCCCCGCGACGGCGGAGGGGGGCGGGGTGGGCGCCCGAACGGGCGTGGCGCCTGCGCAGGCAGGCGACGTGAGCGGACGAATTGACTGCTTGATCGGCTTGTAGAACTGATCGTCGATTCCAGCTTTGCTCACGAGTGCCTCAGTACGACCGCCAGTCGGGCTCGACGTTTCGTGGTCTGTGGTAGTACCACCAGTCATGGTCTCGGGAATATCCGTGTTGTACCGCGTTCTCCTCGCCCCAGATGCATTGATGCGTCGGCACAAGGTGCGCTCGCATCTTGACGTCCGCAGCCTCAACCCTTGGCATCCACGCCTCGCGCTCCTCCGGACTGCAGATCTGCAAGACCTCCGCTAGAATCCGCCGGCCGTCCATATCGTTGAGATAATCGTCCTGCTCTTGTGGCTTGCCGGACGAAACATATGTGACAGTGGATTCCCACTTTCTTACCAGCCCCTCAAGCCCACCCTCGACCACGTGGGATGCGTATGCTCGTGAGCGCAGATACTCTCGAATCGGATCGGTCACCCTCGCCTCAATTCACGGTCGGTCCAACACAGACATTCGCCTGCACGCGCCCCGCGACGGCGGAGGGGGGCGGGGTGGACGCGTTGCTGCTCATCTCGTCGCGTTCCGGCATCGCCTAGTCTCCGGAGGGATCACCTGGCTGGATGAACACCGCGCACTCGCCCGCGTCGATTCGGCCGCCAATACCGTACAGCGGATCGAGCCGCACGCGAAAGACGTTGCCGTCGCGTTCGATGTCGAGGCTGGCAAGAACGTTCTGCGAGCTAAAGTCGGAAAGCTCGAGGTCGGATATGGCGCCTAGTTCAAAAGTCACCAGGGCGTGCTGCTCGCGCACGAACTGTCGCTTACCTTCGTGCTCTTCGGTCAGAGCTATTGCGCTCGTATGCCATGCGTGGAGGCGCAGGCGGGACATCCCAAGGCGATTCAGATGAATCTGAAGGACCTCAGCATCGTGGAATGACGGCCAGTAACCGAACCACGAAACCACTCGGTCGGCTCCGGGAATATCTGGCACGGTTCGACGGTTCATTTTCTACTCGCCCGCACCACGCGTGCTCCGCGCCCTCTCCGCGACGGCGGAGGGGGCGGGGTGACGCCGTTCCTAGGGCGCATGCTTAGTACCGTTGTGAAGGGGACGTTTTCTTACCGATCGGACAATCAATCGAAGAGTCGGGAGGTCTTCGGCTCTGGAGCTTGAGGCTGCGAGCACCGGATCGTACTGACCATCGGTGACGTACCATGCTTCGATCCTCACCCCAGCGGCTGATTGCACTTCCATGTACATCGTGGGCATCCCATCAATCACGACTTGGCAGGCGTCCTTGCGCTGCGGGAACGAGTCCTGCCCCCACCAGCCATAGGAAATGTCCAATAACGCGGTGCCTGATCGCCACGCGGTTCCACCGTGCATGTATACGACGCCTCTATCGAACTTGGCGAATCCACGGGGCGCTGCCACCGCAATGCCATCGTCCGGCCCTGTTACAACCGGCCAGCTGCCAGGCGCTTTACCACTGAACGTCGGACAAGCAGGCAGGCCTGCCAGCACGGCCGCGCCGTCGTCGCCGGACTTGCCGAGCGCGACGGACCCTAGCGCCAGCAGGAAGATGACGATAAGCGGCGCGGTAGCTCTGCGGAGCCTCCGTTCCCACCCCGCGACGGCGGAGGGGGGTGGGGGGAGCGTGCCGAATGGGCGCGATGCCTGCGCGAGCAGGCGGGGTGACCGGGAGAGCCGTCGCGACAAACGGATGTTAGGCCGCTCGCACGTGACAGGTAGTAGAACGGTCACTTGCGCACCCGCTTTGGCTTACCGAGCTGCTTTAATTGCTCGGATGCATCCTGCAGTTCGCGTGTGCTCCGACAAGTGTCCGTAACAAGTTCTCCTGGGGCATCGCCGAGGTCCCGATCGGCCCACACGACATACTCCTTGCCTTCTTCGAAGGGATATCCACAAGCCGAGCGCTCTTGCGCTGTGAACACGTATGCGACCTGTTGATCGATGCCCTTCCACACGCCTGTGACCTGGAGCACCACCAGCCGAAGAGCCGATCGTTGAAGATCGCGTCCCGGGATTCCGGTTAGGTCCTGCACACGGAGAACGGTCCCGCGGAAGACGGCGCCGGTGTTTTCGAGAAGACCTCGATAGTCGCCTTCAGGACCAGCATGGAAGCACGAACACGCTTGTACACTCGAATGAATACCAAGTGCGAATATGCAGTACACGACTGCTGTGATCGTTCGATGTATCCATGTCGGCCTAACGCCCGCGTATTCCGCGGATCGGGCGGTGCGTCCTTTGTCCCATCGAGCCCGCCCCGCGACGGCGGAGCCCGGAGGCGTGAGTACGGTTTGGGGCCGCTCGGCGCCGTATGTCATCTGATGTTTTCTTCCACTACTCGGCGAACATGATTCGCAATTGCGCAAGCGACATTGGGGCAACAGAAATCAGGATTGAAATACACCACGGAGTGATGACGCGTGCCAGATAGAATGTCGATTCCAACGGCCTCGCCATCGAACTCCGTCCATCCACAGTTCCGGTCGATGTTGTCAGGCAAATTCCACAACTCTTCAGGCAGGAGATCTTTGAATACCACAGACCAACGACCATCCCCGGTGCTCTTCAGTGGCTCTTGGCACCAGAAGTAATGAGCCGTCTCCTTCAACGTGTTGCCGCAAACGTGCCTATTGAGAAAGCGGCGGTTCTGCGCATTGTCCCGAGCGGCGTCCTTGGCGGTGGATAGTCCTTCCTCCTCTTGGTGCAGTTCGGCCCAAGCAAGCCGCTCAACGCGGACAATTCCCTTCGATTCAACGATCCTATAGAGGCTCTCTGGGATGGTGACGCCGCCGCCAAGCCAGACCCGAATCTCGACGCCACCATCGGTCGAAGTCGGGAGGCCAATCTCCTCGGCGAGGTTCGCCGGGGGCCATTGGGACCAGGATGTAGTTGACGAGCAAAGCAGCGTCAGGAAGGCCAAAGTTCGGATTAGCCGCATGGCGACGTCTCGCCCCCGGCTGAGCCTACGCTTCGTTTTCTAGTTTTGGGTGTCTGTAGCGGGAAGTTCCGCGTCGGTTACACCGCGATCGACCGCGGGGAGGCGCCGGCGGGAAGCCGGGTTCGGCGCTGACCCATGTCGGCACTATAAGTAATGATGGCCGGGGAGCCGGCGGGTGTTTCAGGGGTCTCCTACGCCGTCCTCGGGAACCCCGCCAAGTACCGATTCAGGGGCTGCAAATTCATCTGTACCTGTTCATAGCGGGCCCCCGCTACCAGCCCACAGGTGGAATTTGCATTCAGTGCACCGAGCGCGGGGAGTGTGCGCATGCGAATGTCGAGGCGGGCGTCGTCTGGGACGTCACTCGCCTCAGCACTTCAATGCGCGATGACATGCCGCATGTCGTGACGAAGTAGAAAGACGACGTGCGGCGCACACTCGGCTTGAGCAGGCGGCGGTGCCGGTCCTGCACGGAGCGTTTGCGGCCGGGACGTTTGCTTGGTTTGCCGCGTCGGCCAGTAGGTCGCGGTTTCGACAACTCGCAATCCCTGAGCGCAAAAACGCAATTGCTCCTTTGACCTACCCCCCAAGAACCGAAGCATTCTAAGTGAGAGTCCCCTTGGTATAAAGGCCCGGCTTGGTGAGAAAGCCGGCGATGCCGTTCCGCCGTCGCTTCTCACCGGTCCGTGGGGGCATGCGCCGATTGTTTCTTGACATTTCGCGGCATCGACGTACTTCGACCGCTTCAGGGGAAGCGGGAGGACGTGCGTATGCCGTCGCGGGGGTTTCTCTCGTTCTGTGTCCTCTTTATCGCCACGGGCGTCGCCGTGGCCGCGACCAACTTCAACGACATTCCGTCGAACGAGGTCATCGTCAGCGCGCCGCTACCCGCGGTTCCGAGCCAGGACGAGCTCGGCGCGGCCTACGGGCTTCCCGATGGCGAGCTGTCCCTGGTGATGCTCGAGGACACCCGGATCAAGTCCCGGCACTCGTCGGACGGCGGCGCGACCTGGAGCAGCGAGGTCGAGGTCAACGGCGCGTCCAATTTGGTCGTCCAGGCGACGACGGGAGCGTTCTCGGCGGACGGCAAAATCTACGCGGCGTGGCTGGTCCCCGATCCCGCGGGCTACATCGGCGTGGACTTCGCGCGCAGCGACGACCTGGGTCAGCACTGGACGTCCCCGAAGGTGCTCGTACAAAACGGAAATTCGTCTTTCGGCGGGACGGCGATTCACATTGCGACGGGCGGACCGGGCCAGGCCGCGATCCTCTACCGCGGCGACGGTGACGCCGATCCCTGGGTGACGGCGACCGTCGATTCGGGGACCACGTGGACCACGCCGGTGCGGATCGACGCCGGCGTCGCGATCGGCTCGGCGCCGACCAAGAGCGAACGGATCGCGATGGACAGTTCGGGCCGCATCTTCGCGGTGTTCGTCCAGACTCGCTCGGGAGGCACCTCGACCGTGTACACCACGCGGTCGATCAACGGAGGGGCGACGTTCGCGGCGGAGCAGGCGATCACGCTCGCCGCGCACGTGGGCTCGGACAAGCCCGACATCGAGGTGACGACCAGCGGCGATATCCTCCTTGCGCTCTGGGACAACGCCGATTCGGACCACATCTACGTGGAGCGCTCGATCGACCAGGGACAGACCTACACCACTGTCTTCAACCGGCCGCTCGCCAACAACAACATCACCGTCACGCCGAGCCTCTACCTCGACGCGGCGTCCGGTGTGGGCTTCGTCACCTGGGTGCGCACGACGAACGAGGCCGTCGTCGTCCGCACGGCGGACGAAGGTGCGACGTGGGGAAGCGACGTCGTGCTGGTGACAACGGCCGCGGGCAACTCCACGCAGAAACGGGACTTCACGCCGGTCATCGTGACGAAAACGCCGGCGGGACACTGGGTCGCCGCCTGGTCGGACCAGCGCGCGGATACCTACTCCGGCCTTCTCGACGACGTCTACGCCCGCGCGTCGACGGACGGCGGGCTGACCTGGGGCACCGAGCGGCGCGCCGACGGCGGCACCGCCGGAGCGCACAGAAGCTGGCTCAACGGTCTCGCCGGATACGGCACCGACAGCGTCTTCGTGCTTTACCAGGATGGTCGCGACGACAACGGACGGTCGTTTAATTTCTACGCGAACAAAGGCACGGCGGCGTCGTTGTCGTTCGGCGCCGATGCTCGAGTCGATCTCGACGACGGGACGGTCACCCCGGCGACGGTTCCGCTTCCCGCGCTCGCCGCGGACGGCGTGTCGCACGTCTATTTCGCGTTTCCTGCAATCACCACCGGACCGCAATCGGACATCCTCGTCGCGGTTAGCGCCGACAAGGGCTACACGTTCGGCACGCCGGTCCGGGTCGGCAGCACGGCCGCGGGAACGCGGATCAGCGTGCTGCCTGAGATCAAGGCCTTCAGCGACGGTCGGGTCGACCTCGTGTGGGAGAGCGACACTCCGACGGCCGGTCGCGAGATCCGGTTCAGCCGATCGACCGACTACGGCGCGACATGGCAGGCAACGGACACGGTTCTCGCGACGCTGACGCACACCATCGGCTACGTCGAGTCCAAGCTGACGCCGGGACTCGATCTGCAGGCGACCGCGGCCGGCAGCGTGTACGTCGTCTGGTCGGACAACTCGAACGTCTTTCTCGCCCGCTCGACCGACTCCGGCGTGACGTTCTTGACCGCCGACGTCGACCAGGACACTCGAGGGGCCAACCGCTACCCGAGGATCTGCGCTTCGGGATCCGAGCTGGTGCTCGTCTGGCAGAGCCCCAACATCGGTCTGAGCGTCGCGAGCCTGTGGGCGACGGTGAGCCAGGATCGCGGGGCGACCTGGACGCCGAGCGTCGAGATCCGCACCGACACGGCGGGAGGTGGGGTTCTTCAGCAAGCGCTGACCTGCGATGCGACGGGAAACGCGGTCACGATCTGGCCGGACCTCAGGGGCGGCGCCTTGAGCCTTTGGTCGGACCGGTGGAACGGAACCGCGTGGGCCGGAGAGACGGTCGCGTCCGCGCCAACGGGCGCCAACGTAACCAATCCGCACCTCAGGTTCGTGGACGCCGCGAACGATGCTGTCGTCGTCTACGAGGATCAAGTGCTCAACGTGTGGGCCAGCCGGTCGACCGACGGGGGCGCCACGTTCTCGACATGGACGAGCCTCGATGCGGCGGCGCCGGTGCCGGCCGCGGCCTCATACTCGGCCCGCCTCGCGACCGACGGCGCCGGGCACGTGTGGGCCGCATGGCTGGACGAGAGCGCCGGCACCTCGATACCTCAGCTCGTCGTGCGGCATTCTGGAGACGGTGCCGCGACATGGGGGCCGGTCTTCCGGCTCGATCGCAAGACCCCGCAGGGCGCCTACTGGAGCGAGCCGGCCTTCTACGGATTCGGCTCGACGACGGCCGCCCTCCCCGGCGTCGGATTCTTCGGCTGGGGAGCGCTTCGCGAGTCGTGGACCACCGATGCCTTGTTCAACGCTTATGACGTCAACGACTTCGATCGGGACGGCGTGCCCGCGGGCGCGGACTGCAACGACAACGATCCGGGGGTGAAGACGAGCCCGCCCGAGATCACGGGAGCGACTATGTCGAAGGTGGCAGGCGCGTCGCGCGTCGCGTGGACGTCGGAGGACCCGACGGCCGGCACCGCCACCAATTACGATGCGGTCCGCGGACTGTTGTCCACGTTACGAAGCTCGGGGAGCTTCAGCGGCGGAACATGCCTCGCCAACAATCTATTCGACACACCGTACGACGATACCGGCGCAAGCCCGCCCGCGGGCGACGGCTACTGGTACCTGGTGCGCGGCCAGAACTCCTGTGGGACGGGAACGTACGGAAGAAGCGCGCTCGACACCGCCAGTCCCTGCCCTTGACGGCCGAGCGCCGGAAGTGCGCCAGGGAAACCATGATGCAGAAACAAAGGGCCTCGCGGACTGTCCGCCACCCGTCGTCCTTGAACACAGACACGACATGCGGCACGCGAGCGGCAAAAACATCGACGGACGGGCGCCAGTGCGGGCAGTCAACCGGCAGGTGGGGCAGCCATTCGGCAGGTTTCAGGCTCCAAATCGCGGTTACCTGCCGCATCACAGGTGACCCCAAGCACACCTGCGGTTTCTAGAATCAACGACTTACAGCGAATCGGTCGCGCCGCCGTCCCTGCCTCATGCGTCCGAAATCCCGATTTCGATGCCGCATAAACGGCCTCTTCGAGAGATCCCATGCCGCATAAATCGCCCTTTCCCGAGGGGGGCATGCCGCATAAACGGCCTCTAGGGGAGGGGGCATGCCGTTTTTCGGGGGGTCAGGCGGGAGGGGATGCCGCGTTTTGGCCTCGGGTATGATCGCCGGAGGTGTCCGGGATTCAGCGTGAACCCAACGGGTGCCTTGGCGTGTGGACGCAGGGCACAGCCGAGCCCGACGCGCGAAAGCGTGGGTGCTTCCCACCAAGCGGCGCTTGACTTCGCCGAGTCGGCGGAGCAGGCTCACGCGGCGGCTGAGCGCGCGGGAAACGCAAGCACAATCCCACATGCCAGCGCAGTAGCTGTTCTTGGGGGGACGGTCGGCCATCGGCGGCTGCGCCGAAAGTCATAGCGAACCTGGCCATACGTTATAGGCCGCGCTCGTCTCGTTTTGTTGGGGGGAGCCGTGAGAGAAGAAACGAGCGCTCGCGAGGTGCCCGTCCGTCGAAGGACCTTACAGATTTCTGCCGTGATTGTCGTTTCGCTTTCGAGCGTTTGGGGAGTCTTTGCCGGCGATTTCACGCCGGTTCCCCAAATCCTCAAAGGACGGGACAGCGCGGTGACGGTCATCGGAGGGTGCGACAACGACGCGCACATGGATTCTGGGGAGGCGGTCCTCTACCGGGTCCAGTTCCAATCCGGCATTACGGTCAATAACGTCCAGGTCACGTTGCGGGCCGTCGTCGCAGACAGCGACAGTCCGCCGACCTGCCAGCCGGGCGATTCTCCCCAGCCCGCCGGCCCCTGCGCGTGCAGCGATCCCGACCGGACTTCGGGGAACCCGCCGTATACCGGTGTGACCGTCTACAACTCGCCGTGGAAACTCGACTCGTTGGAGGCCAACACGCCTGCGATCGCGGAGTTCAACGTCTTCCTGAAGGGCGGGTTGACCAGCGTCGATCGCATCGAGATGATCGTCCAGATCTCGGCGGATGGCGCGCAGACATCCACATTCGCGTTCCGCCATGGAGTCAACGCCGACGAATCGTCGCTCAACTACTCGACCGATTATCCGACCGGAACGCCGCCCGGGTCGCCTCAGGTCAAAGACTTCAACGGCGACGAGATCGCTCAGAATCCGAACGCCAACGGGGACAACGAGTCTTTTGTCTGGTCGGACATGACCGCGGGACGAGACACGAACGGCAACCCCGTCGCGGTCAATACCCAGCTCCAGAGCCCCTGGAACTTCGATGCGAACTGGGGAGGATTCAAGAGCGGTCAATCGTGCACGGTTGCGGATCTGAGCAGCCGCGTGTCGATCGTGGCGCTCTGGGGCGAGGATACGAATTTCAACGACACGCTCGATGGCCTCGAAGACCGGGATCCGTACAACTCTCAACTCGATCGAAGTTGGTCGACACTGGGTGGCTGCGGTCACCAGACAGGCACCGGCGCTTGGCACACGGGCCAAATCCGGAGCACGGCGTCCTTCACCTGCTTGGCCAACGGACAGAGCCCGGGACGGTGCCAGAAGTACGAGATCCCCACTGACTATCCGTGGTACGAGCTGCTGGTCACTCCCGTCGTCCAGAAAGTGAATCAGGCTGTTGATTCCCAGACGTGTGATTCTTTGGCGCGTGCGGAGATCACGGGGTTCGCGTGGAACAACGAGCTCGACCTCGCCGATTCGTACGCGGAGTTCACCTGGTCGATCGACAACAATTACGTCGAATACGAGACCGTACCGAACGGCCGCTGCACGAATCCGCGACTTCCGACGGACCGAGTTGACCTCTTCCGCGATCCGCCCAGCGCGGCTCTAGGGTCGGTCCGAGGTCCGTGGGGCGCCGTGGAAGGGCGTGGGCGCTGTCGAGCATCGGATGGAATCCTGGGGATCTCGTGCCTCAGCTCAAACGACTGCCCTTCGGGTGAACTGTGCGAGCCCGGTATCGCCCCTTCCGGGATGGGGTTCCCGATGTTCGCGACGCTGGCCCAGTGCTCGGGGAGCGGAGCGCCCTGCTTGGTCGACTCGGATTGCGCCAGTCCTCAGACGTGTATCTGGCCGTCGTCGGTGGGACATGACGTGAACGGCACGCAGGGGAACAACCGCACGGGCGCGAACTCCTGCTTTTTCAACTCGTCGACCATCGCGTCGGCAAATAGGGCCAGCGTGCGGCTGGCGGGACCGCTCGACAACGACGTGGATGACGACCTCGACGGCACGATCGACGAGTATGTCGCACCCAATGGACCGATCCGCAATACGGACATCTCGCGCGTCGGCGGACCGGACCTGAAACAAGAGACGCTGGAAGACCGCATCGGCGATGCCGGGACCCAGTTCCGCGCAGCTTTCGGGTTTGTGGTGACGCCGGGGGGATTTGAGGCGGGCTACGGCGCGACGATCGACGACGTCGTTCTCGAGTGGCGTGAGACGACGCTTGTGCCGAATGCGACCTCGTGCTCGTGCCTTGCCGCGCCGTCGAACCTCGTATCCTGGTGGCCGCTCGACGAGGTCAACGGGACGACCGCATACGACTTCGCATCCGGCAATCACGGTGAGTACATGTATTCCCCGACGATCGTGGATGGCGTCGTCGGAAGGGCACGTAAGTTCACGCCCATTTCGAGCGTGGATGTTCCGGACGATCCCAGCCTCGCGATTGATGGTCCCAACGGGTTCACGATCGTTGCATGGGCGAACCTGACGCTAGGCGGTTTCGGTTTCCGGAACATCGTCTCCAAGATCGACACGACGGTGCCCGCCAGAGGCTTCGCGATGCAATGGTTCGGGTCGAAATTGGCGTTTCGAATGGCGGATGGCGTCGGCGCCGATACGACGTTCCAAAGCTCGGGAACGATGTCCCTGAATCACGCCTTCCTCGTCGCGGTAACGGTCGATCGCGGCGCGGCGGCGGGCAACTTCTACATCAACGGTGTGCAGAGCGGAACGTTCACGCCGATCACCGGGTCAGTGAACAGCAGCGCGATTTTTCAAATCGGTCGAGGTTTTACCGGGATCATCGATGAAGTTCAACTCTACAATCGTGTACTCACGAGTTCAGAGCTCGGTACGATCTACACGTCCTCGAGCCACGGCGTGTGCAAACCACCGTGCGGCCGTCCCTACTCCGATATCGACAATGACGGCGTGGGTGATGCCTGCGACGTCTGCCCGTTGGTGGCCAACGCCGACCAGCTCGACGCGGACCACGACGGACGCGGCGATGCCTGCGATCCGTGCACGGACACCGATGGCGACGGTTTTGGCAATCCCGGGTATCCGGCGAACACCTGTCCGCTCGACAACTGCCCGTTGGTGGCCAACGCCAACCAGCTCGACGCGGACCACGACGGAATCGGCGATGCCTGCGATCCCTGCACGGATACCGACGGCGACGGTTTTGGCGATCCCGGCTATCCGGCCAACACGTGTCCGGTCGACAACTGCCCGACGGTCCCGAACCCTGGCCAGTCCGACACCGACCACGATGGGATCGGCGATTCCTGCGATTCGTGCACGGATACCGACGGCGATGGTTTTGGCGATCCCGGCTATCCGGCCAACACGTGTCCGGTCGACAACTGCCCGACGGTCCCGAACCCTGGCCAGTCCGACACCGACCACGATGGGATCGGAGATGCCTGCGATCCGTGCACGGATACTGACGGGGATGGATTTGGCGCTCCGGGCTACCCGGCCAACACTTGCGCCACCGACTGCGACGACACCAATGCGTCCGTTTGGGGCATGCCTGGTGAGGTGACCGGAACAGCCGTCTCGGCGGACAAGACCACGATCAACTGGAACGCCCCGGCGAGCTTAGGTGGAACGCAAGTGCGGTACGACACGATCCGCTCCCAAGACGCCAACGACTTCGTCACGAATGCAGTGTGCATCGAATCCGACGATGGAACCGATACGATGGCGACCGATGTCGCTGTCCCGCCCAGCAACGAGATTTGGTTCTACCTGGTCGTGAGCGAGAATGCGTGCCCGGCACCGAGCGGCAGAAATGCCGGCACGACCTCGAGCAATACACCTCGGGCCGCTCGCGAATGTCCGTGACGGCCTCTGCGGGTGGCATGTCGGACCACGGAGATTGAATAGTAGGAACTGCTCACTCCGGAGGCCGATGCGTGAGTGAGCGTCGTCGACGCTGTTGAGCCCGCGCACGCGTCCCGACATCACCTCGTCAAGTGGGCGGGGTAGACCGCTCCTCGCGAGCCGCCGAGATCGGGTTGAACCCGGCCTCCCGCTGCCAGGTCGCCTACCCGCGTACGACGTCGCACTTCGCCGGGCACAAACGGTCGGCGTCTACGTCCAGAAGCTCATTCAACCTCTCCTCGACCGATTCTCGCACCAGCGTGCCCAACCGGTCCTACAGCTGCCCGTCGTCGATCTGAATGACGTTACCGAGCTTCGCTTTCGATTCATCACCTCCCACGGGGTGGTCATCAATGTCATCACAAAGCGCAGAGAACCGCTTGACCGTTTCACAAAAGGAGCGGTGTAGCCGCGGAGCGCCGCGCTCGCCGAGATCGTTCTAGCAATCGAGCTTGCGCAATCGTCCCGCCATCTCCTGGTCCGAGGGATGGGTGTAGACGGTCGTCGTAAGCGGCGACACATGCCTCGCAAACCTCTGCGCCAGGAACAGGTCCTTCGACGCCCGGTAGACATTCGTGACCGCCGTGTGCCGCAGCGCGTGGAACCCGTAGATGCGGTCAAACCCGGCCTTCCGCTGCCACGTCGCCCACGCGGATTGGACCCGGCGCTTGGAGATGCGGCGGCCGGACTGGTTGCAGAACAGCGCGGAACTTGGTTCGAGGGATTCGCCCCGCCGCTTCTTCCAGGACCAGAACCGCTTGAGCTTCGCGACCAGCCGGTCGGGTAGGAAGACATCGGCCGCTCTGCCGCCCTTCGCGATCGCGGCACGGATGCGCACCCGCAGCCGTGGTGTCCCGTCGGGCGTGAACACGTCGCCGACATCCAGACCGACGACTTCACCGAGGCGCAGCCCGGTGCCGAGGGCGAGGGAAACGATGGTGTGGTCGCGGACGTTGGCGGCGGTGACGCGAAGGATCAGCCGCTGCTCCTCGGTCGTCAACGTGGTAGGGGAGAGGTGCGGCACCGGTGGCCTCCGGGCCACAGGTTCCCTCGGCGGGGGATGAAGTCAAGGAGTAGAGTACCGTCTTTCTCAGGGGGCAGACCGTGCCGGACATCATCTATCTCATTGATCCACAGACGCGAGAGCCTCGCGCGATGGCGCCCGTCCCGCTGTCTGTCCTTGGCATCAAGGAACGGGCAGATCTCGAACGATGGGTCGCAGAGCATCCTGTATTGCTTGGAGAGCCACTGTTCGTGGTGACGACGGAGTACGACCGATTCGATAAGAGCGATCGCCGCCTTGACATCTTGGCGCTGGATCGAGCTGGCGTTCTCGTGGTAGTCGAATTGAAACTGGACGTAGCCGGCTCGCTTGCGGACTTGCAAGCCGTAAGGTACGCGGCGTTTTGCGCGACGATGACGACCGAGGACGTCGTTTCTGCGCATGCCGAGTGGGGGAAGTGCAGCGCCGCCGAAGCCGCATCCCGGATTCGTTCGTTCCTCGAACTTGAGGAGATTCCACAACTCGGGGACCGCCCCCGCATCATCCTCGCAGCCGGGTCGATGGACGATCAGGAACTCACAAGCTCCGTGCTCTGGTTGCGGAATTTTGGGGTTGACATCACGTGCGTAGAACTCACGCCGTACCAACTCCGGCCTTCGAATGATCTGGTGCTCGTGCCGCGGATCATCATTCCACTTCCCGAGGCACGGGACTACCTAGTAAAGGTCGAACAGAAGGAGGCTGCGAAAGCGCAGTCCACGCAGCAGCAGGCTGAGTTCGCAAAGCTGTGGCAGCCGATCGTCAACGAGTTCAATCAGATCGGGGTCGAGGTGGGCGGGCGGAGCTTCCACGTGTCCGGTGCTCCATCGGGCCGCTACGTGAAGGTCAGGACTGGGCTCCGTGCCGTTCACTATGAATGGGTCTATCGATCCCGCTCCTCGGCCATCGATTGTTCGCTCCACTTCGAGGAAGACGACAAAGCGACGAACGTGGAGTGGCTGGCAGCGATCCGCGCCGACGAGGCCGCGATCCGCCGCGGCGTCTCATTCGAGTTCAGCGCCGCTGAGTGGGGTGAAAAGTGGGCCGAGGTGAGATTCCGGGTGCCCTACGAGGCGGGATCTCCGATCAGCGAAATTGCCCAGACGGTAGCCACGGTCATGGCGACCCTTATCCAGCGAACCTACCCGATCTTGCGCTCGCAGGCGCTCAAAGCGTGAGCCCAAATGCTCGTCCGTCGCCAGCGTGGTAGGGGAGAGGTGCGGCACCCGCACAGGAGGGTCGAGGTGGGGGAGGAAGTCAAGGGGGTACGGTTGCCGTGCGGGTCTGCACGACCAGTGCGCCCCGACTTCTAATTAAACATCTCGCCCACGGCCCAATCGTTTATCGGAACAACGATCCCGAACGCGCAAGCGTAGGTGAGCACGCCCTCGGAGAACGTGCCGCCTCTGCTCCAGATTGCCTCAGCGCCCCGCAAGCCGTGATTGACTGGCCGGTCCCAGCCCCATCCGTAGTGGGCGCGAACAACGAACGGAAGTCCAACACGACACTTGACGTAAGCCCATGCTTCGGCGGGCCGATCTATGGGCGGCGTCGGCGTTCGCGAATCAGCACGATAGGCGATGGCTGGCCGGAATATCGATCGCGACTCGTGCGCATAGACCTCCGAATCAAGCAGCTCCGTTGGAAACGGGACCGGATGAAGCGACGATTCATCGGCCCACTCGGGTTGCAACTCGCTGAATGCAAGATGGGCCAGAATCGTCTGACGGGTCTTGCTTTCGCATGCCCTGCGGGAAGTCGCAGCTGCCAACAACCCAAGGGCCGCCACAGCGACGGCCACGAGTGCCGACGTTCGGAGATTCTTCCATAGTGTCCGAGATATCGCGGTGCGCCGAAGCCAACCGGCCGTTCGCCGGAAGGTCGGGATGGGGTCGGTCTTCATGGCCGCCTAAGGATCAGCAATTGTGATGAACATCAGGTTGCCGGGCCGGCAACGCATCCGTTGCACCCCATGCCCGCCCCGCGACGGCGGAGGGGGTGGGGCGAGCGCGGTCTCAATCAACCTCGGCGTCATTCGTGCGGCCCAGACAGCGCCTTGGTGAGATCGCCTTGCGCCTGTTTCCACTCGTCGTCTCGCTGAAACTCTATCCTGAATATCTGGCCAGTGAATCTGAACCTGAACTCGGGGCGCGAACAAGATGCCAGTCCCGTGACGGCGATTGGCTCGTTCTTCGGTACACGAGGTCGAAGCTGCAAGGTAAACTCCGCCCCATCGAATGTGATCGAGTCAAAGTCATAGAGATGCATCATTCCCAAATGATCCCGAATCCCGAAGCTTCCGCGACCGTCGGGTTGGACGGCGAGTCTGTAAATGAATGACTGGTCAGCCCCCACCCACGCACCGGCAATACTTACCGCCGTGGGGGGATAGCAATCCTTGGGCTCCGCCGGACTGGCCGCGATCAAGACGGCGACGAAAACAATACTCGCGCGGGAGTTCATCCGTGATTGTCTCAATTGATGCCTCGACTCCCGCGAAAGCGTGCCCGCCCCACGACGGCGGAGGGGGTGGGGTGGGCAGATGGTTAGGCACCGTAGCACGCATGCCCACCGTTCCCGTGACTTGCAACCTGTCTCCCGAAAGCGTGAGTGGCAACCGAATTGAATTTGACTTGAGTGTTCCGACGCCCCACATCGCACCGCCGCCCACCCGTATACAGAGCCCGCGTTCACGGGCCTGATCGATCTGATGGCTGACGTCGAGCGGGTCCACCACCGACACATGCCGAATGATCTGCTTCAGGTCGAGAGGAATGTAGGCTCGATAACGCCTAGGGATTCTAATTCCGTCGGTGGTCGGCACTTCATGGACGTTACCGATCCAGAGGTCCGAGGTGTCATCTTCGTCGAGCCCACACGCAATCACACGAAAATAAACGTCGTGGAGCCCGAGCCGGCTCGAGATCGATCGGAGGTTTGACGTGCCAGATGTGAACTGAAATTCCAACAGCTCACCACGATTCACGGGCTGGTGATTGCTCGTATTAGCTTCGATTTCGCCGCCGAGTGGCTCATCCGCGACGACCTTGTACGGTCCGGGCCCAATCGCAACCGTGGAGCAGCCAACGGAAGAGAACAATATTGCCGCCAGAGAACCCAGCCACGCTGCCGAGTTCTTCACTGCGATGTTCCTCATGTTGCCAAACTCTCGCAGTAACGCGCGCACCTGCCGGCGCATGCCCGCCCCGCGACGGCGGAGGGGGGAGAGGGGAGCGCGTTGCTGGGCGGCTGCGCGGCGAGTTGTCGCGTCATTGCTTGGCCTGCAATTGAAGTTCCAGAGCCTGGTATTCGCGCACAGCGCAATCGCGGATACCGATCCCCACTCCACCCCATTTAAGGTGTCCTTCGAGAACGCCGGCCTTCCCATTTGACCCTGAACAGACCCCCCTTAACTCCAGCCGAAACGGCCCCTCATCCGCTACGGCAGTGCGTAGCGTTGACCCCGCCGTCGCCCAGTGCGCCGCGTTGGCCTTAGATTGGAGGCGAAGAACGGATACCTCCACCTGATGAGGGAAGCACGAGAAGCGCCAGCCGTCGTGTGGCCAACGAGGGTCTGACTTGGCGAGCGGGACGACGACCACCGTCGGTTCGCTACAACTGAGCGCAGGTCGTGGTTCGGTCGCGTAGGCGGACGTGGCCACTAACCAACTCAGGGTTGCGACGACGGCCGCAATTCGACCCCTCATGGAAGGTGGTTCACGTGCTTTGGTCCGCCCAACGAGCGCGGTAACGCACGCGCACGCCGCCATGTGTGAGCCCGCCCCGCGACGGCGGAGGGGGGCGGGGTGGGCGTGCGCTTCACGGGCGAGCACCGCGAAAGTCGGGCTCCCCAAGTGCACGAATCTCGGCATCTGCTTTCTCGACTGGGCGCGTGTCGTCACAACCGACGCACACGACCGGGCAACCGCCCATCGCCATTGCCACAACCAGGTACTCCTTACCAATTTCGAACGCGCCTCCGTAGATCGTATGGTTTGGGAGGGTAATGGATGGCTTTGAGACCCCCTTCCAACCGAGCGTCACATCGAACGAGACCAGCGTCCCGCAAGGAGTTGGCTTGTCCGCGCTTGACTTCGCCCCTCCGACTGCCTCGATTCCGGTTACACGACCAACAAATACGGCGCTGAACGTGTCGAGCCGCGCCTTAATCGTTCCCACACCGTGGCCGCAAGAAGAGGCAGCTGGTCCATGGTCTGCAGCCATGAGCGCCATCAGGACGGCGAGCACCGCTCGCGGCAACCCACGTCCGGCGGGACTCCGCCCGTTTCGCGCCCTCCCCGCGACGGCGGAGGGGGGCAGAGACACGCGGAGGTTAGACGGAGAGCCGCCGATAGCGCTCATAGCGTCGCTCGACGGACAAGATCGAGGCTCTCGAACACACTCAGGCCGAGGAGCGCCAACGTGATGCATCGGTCCGCTTCCCGCTCGTTGTACCCGGAATATCCTGCGTGGAGGATTCGGTTTCGTGGCCAAAATAGCTGTCGCTGAAAATCCGTGGCAAGCGAGCCGCGACGAATAGTCGTGAATCCGTTGTCGATTGTGGTCCGGAGTTCTGCGTGTGCAGCCACAAAATCCTCGATGCCCGCTGCGTGCATCAGCTTCGCGATGCCTTCAATCTTGGCCGCGATACTGCCGAAGCGCCTGAGCCGTTCGTCAAGAACGGCCTCGGGGATTTCTTGCATGGCCGACATTCCTTCGATCCGCTCCCACTTGTGATGAAGCCTCGACAGCTCGCAATCCATTGCCATCGCCGCAAAGACGATCGACAAGGACGGATCGTGATTCTTGCGGAGTTCGTAGATCGCCCGTCGCGCCAACCGATCGCCGATCGTGAAACGCAGATCGAAAGCGCCGAGGTTCTGGTAGTCACACTGGCTGCAACGGAAGTCGAGGGAGCTATCGGCCAGATCGATCTGAACCGTGTTGTCGGAATCGCACTCCACGCAGCGGACGGCCAGCGGAATCTTCATTGTCCTCGCAAGCCTACTCCTCGTCACGCCGTTTTGGGTGTGGGCAAGAGGACGTTCCGCGTCGAGTTCACCGCGGAGAGAGGGGCGGGCGGCGCGCCCCCGCGCCGACCCATGTCGGCGCTGTAAGTAATGATGGCCGGGGGGCCGGCTAGCGGTTCTTGGCTCGTTTACGCCGCCCACCTCATCCCCGCCAGATACCGATTTAGGGGCTGAAGTTCTATCTGTACTGGTTCATAGCGGGCCCCCGCTACCAGCCCACAGGTGGAATTTGCATTCAGCGAGCCCAACGCGGGGAGTGTGCGCACGCGAATGTCGAGTCGGGCGTCGTCTGGGACGTCACTCGCCTCAGCACTTCAATGCGCGATGACATGCCGCATGTCGTGACGCAGTAGAGGGACGACGTGCGGCGCACACTCGGCTTGAGCAGGCGGCCGTGCCGCCCCGGTCCAATTCGGACGCTCCGACGCTTCTGGAGTGCAGGCGAGTCGCCACGAATCTAGCGAACCGACAGTCCGCCATTGACGTGGACGAAGAACCAGCGAAAATTCTGGCCGATTGGGGGCTCGACATGAGGAAGTTCGTCGTCTACGCCGTACTCGTCGCGGGGCTGTTCGCTGCGAGCCGGGGGCAAGCGCGCGAGCTGACCTTTGAGGATCGCGTGAACGCGCAACGCGCCATCGAGCAGGTCTATTGGAACCATCGGATCTGGCCCAAGGAAAATCCCGGCCGCAAACCGTCGCTCGCCGCGGTGATGTCCAATGAGGCCATCCGTGCCAAGGTGGACGACTACCTCAGGAAGTCGAAAGCGCTAGAAACGATCTGGCAGCGCCCCGTTTCCGCCGAGCAGCTCCAAGCCGAGCTGAATCGGATGGCCCGCGGCTCACGGGATCCCCTGGTCTTGCAGGAGTTGTTCGACGCGCTCCATGGCGACGCGCTGCTGATCGCCGAGACATTGGTACGGCCGTTGCTCGTCGACCGCTTGGCTCGCAACTGGTTCGCGAGTGACGAGAGGCTCCAAGATTCATCCGGACCCAAGCCATCGTTCGATGACTGGTGGAGGGCCGAACGAGACAAACAGCCGGCCGGCCTCGAGTCCGTTTCGCGGGCGCTCGCCCTGCCGACGCTTGCCGCAACCGGATGCGCGAACGACACCTGGTCGCCGACGTACACCGACGTGCCCGACGGTCGGTATGCGCACACCGCAGTCTGGACGGGATCGGAAGTGATCGTCTGGGGTGGAATCGGAGACGGCAATTGGACCAACACCGGCGGTCGATACAATCCAGCGACCGACACATGGTCCGCGGTATCGATCGGAGCCAATGTCCCCTCACCGCGCTCCCTTCACACGGCGATCTGGTCCGGGACCGAGATGATTGTCTGGGGAGGAAGAAACGGCCTCGGTGAAGGTCCCACTCCGCCGTACCTCAACTCGGGTGGCCGATACGACCCGATCGGCGATTCTTGGTTGCCGATCTCGACCGGAGCGAACACGCCCCGCGGGCGCGCGTCCCACACCGCCGTCTGGACCGGTACGGAGATGGTCGTCTGGGGAGGCACCTGGAGCGAGGCTGCCAACCTCAGAATCACGGGCGGCCGGTACAACCCCGTGAGCGACAGCTGGCTGACGACGTCGACCGGGGCCAACGTTCCAACCGCGCGGTCCGGACACTCGGCCGTGTGGACCGGGACCGAAATGCTCGTCTGGGGAGGGGCCGACGCCTCGAGCGGCACCGTGACCAACAGCGGGGCTCGATATGACGCATCGGTCGACGCTTGGACTCCGATCCCGACGGGAGCGAACGTTCCGTCCGCCCGCACGAATCACTCCGCGGTATGGACGGGGTCCGAGATGATCGTCTGGGGAGGGTCAAACGACAGTGGTCAGTACTTAATTTCCGGCGGCCGCTACAACCTTGCGACGAATGGTTGGGTCGCCACGTCCGTCGGCGCGGGAGCTCCGAGTGCTCGCTCCACGCACTTCGCGTTTTGGACCGGCTCCAGGATGATCGTGTGGGGAGGGACGAACAGCAGCGGCACCTATCTCCCCACCGGGGCCCTCTACGAGCCCATCACCGATTCGTGGGTGGCGACACCCACAAGCCCGATCCAGCCGAGGTCCGGCTACTCTGCAGTCTGGACGGGATCGGAGATGATCGTCTGGGGCGGAAACTCCGGCAGCATCTACTTCAACACTGGCGGCCGGTTCGATCCGTCGAGCGGGAGCTGGGTGGCAACCTCGAGCGCGACCAGTGTGCCGGCGGGCCGGGTTTTCCATACGGCGGTCTGGACCGGGACCGAGATGATCGTCTGGGGAGGAGCCTCCGCGAACGCTCTCGCCCCCACAACCGCGTTCAACAGCGGCGGCCGGTATGCGCCGGCCACCGACAGCTGGCTCCCGACCTCGATGACGGGGGCGGTCCCGAGTCCGCGCCAAAGGCACTCCGCGGTGTGGACCGGTACGGAGATGATCGTGTGGGGCGGTAACGTTAACAATGGTAGTACGTTCCAATCAGGGGGACGCTACAACCCGATCACGGACAGCTGGAGTCCGACCTCGACCGGAGTGAATAACCCAACGCCACGCGCGAGTCACGCCGCGGTGTGGACGGGAACGCAGATGATCGTCTGGGGCCCCGATCAGTCGGGGGGACGCTACGATCCGGTGTCGGACACGTGGGCGACGATTTCTAACGGACCGAACGCGCCGTACGGGTCATCTTACGAAAGGGCCTTTTGGACGGGAAGCAGCATGTTGTTCTGGGCCACCTCCAGCGGCGGACGCTACGATCCGTCGACCGACGCTTGGACTCCGGTCTCGACCGCAGGAAGCGTTTCGGGCACCCGTATCGAGGACTCGGTGGTGTGGACGGGAACGGAGATGATCGTCTGGGGAGGGAACAATTACTCGACCGGCGGCAGTGAGTCCAACACCGGCGGTCGTTACAACCCTGTCTCCGACACCTGGATCCCCACTTCGACCGGGGTCAATGTCCCGTCGCCCCGCAGGGACCAATCGGCTGTGTGGACGGGCTCCGAGATGATCGTGTGGAGCGGGGACTACGTCGCGAGCGGGGGCCGCTATGACCCCGCGACCGACAGCTGGCTGCCGACTTCGATCGGACCCAGCGTTCCCGCCGGACGCCAGTATCACACCGCAATCTGGACCGGAACGGAAATGATCGTATGGGGAGGCCTGCCGGACACCAGGACGGGAGGCCGCTACTGCGCATGCCCGAACGGTCGCCTCGTCTATCGCGACGCTGACGGCGACGGCTTCGGTGACGCGGGTCAACCGATTCCGCGCTGCGATGGATCGATCCCCGCCGGCTACGTCGTCGATCACACCGACTGTAACGACGTGAATCCGAACATTCATCCCGGCGCCACGGAGGGCTGCAACGGAATCGACGACGACTGCGACGGAATCGTCGACGACGGTGGCCGCTCGATGTGCGACGACGGCAACGTTTGCACCAATGACGTGTGCCTCGGAGCCGGCGGATGCAACCATACGAACAATCTGACGGCGTGCGATGACGGCAACGCGTGCACGACCGATGACACGTGCGGTGGCGGAACCTGCCAACCCGGCACCCCGCTCGTCTGCAATGACAACAATGTCTGCACCAGCGACACCTGCAACTGGGCGACGGGCTGTGTCTACACGAACAACACCAACTCCTGCGATGACGGCAACGCTTGCACCATTGGTGACACATGCTCGGGCGGCGCTTGCGCCGGCGGCGCGGCGCTCAACTGCAACGACACCAACCCGTGCACGGACGACAGCTGCGACCCCGCGACTGGCTGCGTACACACCAACAACGTGAACGCGTGTGATGACGGCAACGCATGCACGACCGGCGACACGTGCGGTGGTGGGATCTGCAGCCCCGGAGCGCCGACGGTTTGCAACGACAACAACCTTTGCACCGACGATAGCTGCAACCCGGCCACGGGCTGCGTGTTTGCGAACAACACTGCCTCGTGCGACGACGGCAACGCCTGCACCACCGGCGACACCTGCGCCTCGGGGACCTGCCAAGCGGGAACGATCATCACCGCTCCGCCGGAGACGCAAGACGTGACGGCCGCCGCCGACAAGGCTACGTACAGCTGGTCCTCCGCGACCTATGCGACGCGATACGACGTGGTGCGCGGCAACATGTCGGCGCTGCCGGTCGGTGCCAGCAACGAAGAAGTGTGCTTCGGGAATTTGACTGACCCGACGATGGTCGACTCTGAGATTCCTTCAGTCGATTCTGGGTTCTGGTATTTGTCGCGAGGGGAGAATTCGTGCGGGATCGGAACGTGGGGCCTCCAGACAAGCGGATCGCCGCGAATCACGACGACATGTCCGTGACGCGCGCCGCGTAGCTGCGAAGCGCGAGTGTGTGCCGCACGTCGTCGATGAACACCCACACGACATGCGGCACGCCAGCAGCAACAGCATCGTGGCAGGAAGCGTCCCGAGGGTCCGACCGTTGAGCTAGCGGCATGTTTTGGGGCCAGAATCGCACGTCGCTCTTCCGGGCCGGCCGAGTGAGCGCCGTGATTAGGAATGCCCTCGCGAGGAGCGTTTCCATTCCCCGAAAATAGTTCGAGACTTTCCATCTCCAGTTCAGTAGAAAGGGCCGGATTGCTCTTGGGGGGCTCCGTCTCTTGGAGAAACCAGACCGTTTCTCCATGTCGCGTTCAGCGACTGCCGGGGGGTGCCCATGACGACACCCAAGAGAAATCAATTGCGGTTCTTGCAGCGCAACGATGCTGAGATCACATCTCGGATGCCACCGAGATGAACCCGGAAGGAGTGCCTGATGATCGATTTGAAGACACGCGCCAATCTCCCGGCTCGGCTCGCTCTTGTTGGAGCGCTCCTGGCTCTACCCACGCTCGCGTCGGCAGAAAAGGCCCGTGGCGATAGCGGGGAATCGAACAGCCCCCCACCGTCGGAGGAACACCTCCACGGACAGTACTTGGAAGGGCACGTCTGGAAGCACGGGGTCGTCGGCGATTCGGGGGTCCGCCCGTTCTCCGCGCCCGCGGGCGCCCATCTGACCTACAACGGCGGGCGGATCGTGTCGGCAGTTCAGGTCGTCCAGGTTCTCTGGGGGACGGGGAACTACGACTTCCACATTACCTCGACCACCGCACCATCGATGGCGACGTTCTATCAGCAGGCCCTGAACGGCTCGGCCAGTTGGCTCAACAGCGAATACAACACCGTCAACAACTCGTACCAGGGGACCAAGACCAATCAGAATATTTCGGCCGGACGGTTCGCCACCCAGATCACGATCACTCCGAGCACCTCTGCGACGACGGTCAGCGACGCCACGATCCAGTCCGAGCTCAGCGCCCAGATCGCCGCCGGGCACCTCCCGGCGCCGACCGTCGACGCCGCGGGAAACGCGACGACCTACTACGCGATTTTTTTCCCGCCCAACATCACGATCACGCAAGGTGGCTCGAACTCCTGCCAGGCGGGCGGCTTCTGCGCCTACCACGGAACGGTGGCCGCGAGCGGCCAGAGGTCGGAGTACTACTACGGTGTCCACCCCGACATGCAGCCGGGCTCCGGCTGCGCCACGGGCTGCGGGAACTCATCGACGTTCGGCAACTACACCTCGGTCGCGTCGCACGAGATGATCGAGACGATCACCGACGCAGAGGTCGGCCTCGCGGTTGTCGCGAGCGGCCCCCCGCTCGCCTGGTACGACAGCACGAACGGCGAGATTGGCGACATCTGCAACGCGCAGCAGACGACGTTTACCGGGTCCGATGGCCAAGCGTACGTCATCCAGCTGGAGTTCTCCAACGCGCAGAACAACTGCATCACGCCGATTACGGCGACGCCCGACTTCACGATCGCGGCGAGCCCGACGAGCGTTTCCGTCGTCCGGGGCGGCAGCGGAAGCTCGACGATCAGCACCACGACCGTCGGGTCTTCCGGGACGGTCGCGCTCGCAGTTTCTGGCGCGCCGACGGGCGTGACGGCGGCGCTCAGCCCCACCTCGGTTTCATCCGGCGGCTCGTCGACCCTCAACATCACGGTCAGCTCGGCGGCGTCTACCGGAACCTCGACCCTCACGGTGACCGGCACTGAGGGAACGAATAGCCACTCTACGACCGTCTCGCTCACCGTCACGGCCCCCGTGGGAAACGACTTCTCGATTTCGGCGAGCCCGGCGAGCGTGAGCGTTGCAGCGGGGAGCTCCGGCACCTCGACCATTCAGACCGCGATCGTCAGCGGTTCGGCTCAAACGATCGCCTTGTCCGTCGCGGGCGCTCCCTCGGGCGTCACGGCCTCGCTCAACCCGACCTCAGTGAGCTCGGGAGGGTCGTCCACGCTGACCATCTCGACCACGTCCTCGGCGGCTGCCGGCTCGTACTCGCTCACGGTCACCGGAACCGGCACCAGCGCAACGCACTCGACGGCGGTCGCGCTTACCGTCACCTCGAGCAGCGGTAGCGGCATCGTGAACGGTGGATTCGAAGCCGGCACGCTGTCGGGCTGGACCACCGCTGGGGCGTCCGAAACCGTCGCGAGTTCCGGCTGCCACGGCGGGACCTCGTGCGCTCAGCTCGGGAGCGTGAACCCGACAAACGGCGACAGCTCCGTCTCACAGACATTCACGGCGCCAACCGGGACGACGGGGCTCTCGTTCTGGTACAAGGAGACCTGCCCCGACACCGTCACGTACGATTGGGCGCTCGTCACTCTAAAGGACAACACGGCCGGTACGACGGCGACGCTCCTGGCCAAGACGTGCTCGACGAACGCATGGACCAACAAGACCGGGGCGGTCACGGCTGGGCACAGCTACACCCTCACCCTGACGAGCCACGACGACAACTACGCGGGCGATGCGACCTTCACCCTCGTCGACGATGTGTCCCTGACGTCGACGCCCCCGCCTCCGACCGGAATCACGAACGGAGGGTTCGAGACCGGGACCGCCGCCGGCTGGACGACTTCCGGGACCACCTCCGTGGTCACCGGGGGACACAGCGGCACGTACGCCGCGCGGGCGGGGTCTACGTCCCCCACCAACGGCGACAGCACTTTCACCCAGACCTTCACCGTGCCCGCGGGGAAGTCTCAGATCTCTGTCTGGTACAAGATGACCTGCCCCGACACGGTGACCTACGACTGGATGAAGATCACGCTGACGAGCGGCGGGACGACGACAACCCTCGTCCCAACGCAGTGCGTCACGAACGGCTCATGGGTCAACGTTACAGCCGCGGTCACGGCTGGCCAGAGCTACACGCTCACGCTCCTAAGCCACGACGACAACTACGCGGGCGATCCGACCGTAACCCTGTTCGATGACGTGACGCTGAACTGAGCCGTAGGCTTCGATCGGCGGAACGTAAAGGGGGCGGGCCATCGGGCCCGCCCCTTTGCTTTGAGCGCCCGGCTTGGCGCGGCGGACCGATAACGACCATGAGACGCTCATGGCCCCGCCGTGTCTCTGACGAGCCGATTCCCTAGCAGGACAACTGCTTCAGCCTGCGCTGAAGGTCGTGATCGCTCGGATGAGTATGAATGGTGGTCGTCAGGGGCGAGACGTGGCGCGCGAACCTCTGCGCGAGGAACAGGTCCTTCGACGCTCGGTAGACGTTCGTGACCGCGGTGTGCCGCAGCGCGTGGAAGCCATAGACCCGATCGAACCCCGCCTTCCGCTGCCACGTCGCCCACGCGACCTGGACCCGGCGCTTGGAGATGCGGCGGCCGGACTGGTTGGCGAAGAGGGGAGCGTTGGGTTCGAGGGATTCGCCGCGCCGCTTCTTCCAGGTCCAGACCCGTTTCAGCTTCGCGACCAAGCGATCGGGAAGGAACACGTCCGCCGCCCGACCGCCCTTGGCGATTGCCGCGCGAATGCGAACTCGGAGCCGTGGCGTCCCATCAGGCGCGAACACGTCTCCGACGTCTGCATCACCCCCTCACCCTCTTCGCTGTGGCCACCCGACGGATCATGCGAGAGCCAGGAGCACGATCGCGATCAACGGGCCGGCAACGCCGACGCGGGACACCCGTTCGAATGGGTCGAACACGTCAAGGGCACGCCCGAGCCGCGGCGTTGATCTCCGCGTCCCGCGCGCCGATCTGTCTTGGGTCTGTGCCATTGTAGCCACCCCTGTCCCGGCACACCGCGGTGGGGCGCAACAGCAGGAAGAATCCCGAGTCGGGCAGCGGGATATCGCTCTCGCGCACATCCGTGGTGAGGGTGTTCTCAAACCAGCACACGCTCTGATCGGCGGGGACGGCGTTCAGTGCCGCCGTGAAATCCCCGCCGGTCGACCTCAGCGTGTCAAGCTCGCCGCGCACCATGTCGAAGTAGAGTCCGGTGGGTCCGAAGTTCCAGTGCCACTCCTGGTTCAAAGTCTCGAACTCGACGTACTGGAAGAGGCCCTCGGGAGGAGCCGAGCACGGACAGCGCGCCTCATCGGCGAACGGAAGCGACGTCGCGCCGAATGCCGTCGCGGCGACCGAAACGTTGTAAGTCTTACGCGAGGTCGATGTCGTGGAGACAGCCGCGGTCGTCGTGATTTGGGTGAAACCGGGTGCCGGCGAGACCGGGCTGCAGGATGCGACCGAGCCCGACGCGTCGACGCGCCGGATCGCGCCCGCCGTGGGCCCGTCGTCGAAGACCAGCGTGCCGCCGTCGGGCATGGCGGAGAGGCCGCGCATCGCCACCCCCCCGCCTATCTCGTCGCGCACCGACTGCCACAGTGGCGATCCCGACGGGTCGATTCGGAAGATCCACGATCCCTGCGGCGAACCGCCATTGAGCCATACTCCGACCTGAATGCCCCCGTCGGGGGTCCGGGACATCCGTGGCGGGCCATAGAAAACCTGACTGCCGGGCGACGCCCAGTAGCTGCGCTGCCATTGCACCGCTCCGGCCGACGAGAGGTCCAGGATCCACACCGCAGCGGTTCCCGCGACGGGACTGAACGACTCGGATTTCGCGGCGACGAGCAGGGATCCGTCGGGATTCTCGATCAGAGAGCCGACGTTCGCGTCGTCTCCCGTCCCACCGAACTTTTCCTGCCAGACGATCGTGCCGGACGCGTCGAGCCGCTCCACCCAGATGTCGTACGTTCCGGCGGTGGCGTCGAAGTAGTTCCCGGCGACAAGAACTCCGCCGTCGCGCAGCGGCGTGACCGCCGTCGCGACGTCGTCATCGGAGTACTGCAGTCGGATGCTCCACTGCACGGTGCCGTTCCCGTCGGCCTTCACGATCCAGGGTTGGGTGTCCGCGCCAGATCCGAAGCCGTCGGTTTCCCCCGCGAGGACGAACCCGCCGCCGGACGTGGCCGCGATCTGGTAGGCGATGTCCGTGGACGAGCCCCCGCCGAACTGCTTCTGCCACACGAGCGCGCCGGATGAGCTGAACCGTGCGACCCACGTCCCAAACGCGCCGTTGGGCACCGCGATTTCGTCGAGGTAGAGGAATCCACCGTCGCTGCTCGGTGCGATCGAGGCGTTGAACTGCAGGTTGTTGGTCTCGATCCGGCGGGCCCAGAGGACAGTGCCGTACGGAGCGGTGCGTCCGACCCACGCCTTGCTACCGGTTAGATCGTCGCGGTACCCGGATAGGAACGATCCGCCGTCGGGTGCCGCGAGACCGGCTTCCACGTGCCGATCGTCGGGCACCGGTCCACCGACGTCCTCGGCGTACCAGCGGATCCAGGTCGCGCAGGTAGAGGTGTCGCCGCTGACCGCGACCTCGTAATCGCGGTTGACCCCGGTGGTCCCGTCCTTTTGCCTCACGCGGACGTGAACGACGCCGTCGCCGGATGCGGACCAGACGATGCGCGACGCCCGTCCCCCCGCGCCGTCGTCATCGGAGGCCAACAGCGTGGAGCAGTCGCCCGCGTAGAGCTCGAGCACGGTGTCCGCGCTGGATCCGAGCCCGCTGGTCTCGATCGTATAGCTCCGACCCGCGCACACGTTCATTGAAAGCCAGTCCGCCGCGTCGTCACAGAAATCGTGGGTCTGGAAGGCGCCGCCTTCAATCATCGTCCGCGACAGCGTGCACGCGTCGTCCTGCTCGAATGGATCGCCAGGGCATGACTGTGCCACGGCCGCCCGGCCGGCAGCGGTGAGAACAACGGCAAACCCTATCGCAACGCGCCTGACGCATCGCATTGCAGCCCCCCTGTGTTGCCGAAGGTATACGCCGACTCGGCGATATCGAGAAGGACGAAAAGCGACCAAGGCGTGCGGACATCGTCACACAGCTACCGGAAATTCTCAGGGCGGAGTGTCGCAAGCAGGGGCGCCGAGGTGCCCGTCATCCCGCGACTCCAAGTGGAGTGCCAGGCCAAGCTCGTCGACGCCGTCCGGTTCCACGTCATGAAGGGAATCGCAGCGGCTGGCCAGGACGGCCGGAAGCTCGGCGCCACGAATGTGCGGGTGGTGGTGGACGGAGATCGGGAAATTGTAGGGGATTTGAGCGGGATCGAGCTTCTCGACGAGGAACAGTAGCCAATGTCGATGCGGCCGAACCGTGTTACGCTCCCGGTCTATAAGAGGTGCGCATGAATGGCAACGCCTACCTCGCAGACGTCGTCAAGCAATTCCAAGAACTACGACAGCAGTGCGACCGGGCAATGGCTCAGGTGCCGTACGAAATGTGGAGCGTTCGTCTGGATGCCGGGTCGAACAGCGTTGTCACGCTCATGCTCCATCTCTCAGGCAACATGCTCTCGCGTTGGACGGACTTTCTGAGCACCGACGGCGAAAAACCAACGCGCGACCGTGATTCGGAGTTCGAAGATCCGGAGTCGTCGTCCCGTGACGCGCTCATGGCGCGATGGGAACGGGGTTGGGCATGCTTGTTCAATGCCATTGTGCCGCTCACCGACTCCGACCTTGAACGCACGGTCACGATCCGTTCCCAGCCACACACGGTCGTCGAGGCCATCAACCGCCAACTGACACACTACGGCGTTCATACAGGACAGATAGTTTTTCTCTGCAAGCATTTCGCCGGACCCAATTGGCGCACCCTCAGCATTCCTCGTAGGGGCTCGATCGCCTACAACGAGCGTATGACCAAACCGACGACCGATGGCGGGCACTGACGCCGGCTCGCAAGCGTTAACGAGCTCCCGACGCGCCCAGTTCAAGCTCCAGGGCGCATCCATGGGCCAGATACGGCAGCTGAAGCCGGCGCAAAAGAAGCGGGTCAAAGCGGTGAAGGAGAAGCGAGGGTTCGAGGCGGAGATTGGGGTGGCGACGAAGCTTGCGAAGTAGTTCCGCTCTTCCTTCGACTCCGACCGACACAGCCCGGGCGCCGTTGCTCAACGCTCGCGTCAATACATCGTGTCCATTGGTTCGCCGGAATGCGATGACTTGTCCAACCGCAGGATACGGCGGCGTCCTGGACTACACTCCTCGTCATGAGCAGGCGACGCGGCTCCCGGCAGGCCGCGGCAGCATCGGGCCGCAGCCGTGCGATGGGGGCTCCGGTGCTCTTCGCGGCGCTGCTCGTCGTGGCCACCCTAATCACCTATGTGCCGGCGATCGATGCCGGCTACGTCTGGGATGACGACGCCCACATCACCGCCAACGCGGCGCTGAAATCCGTGGACGGGTTGCGGCGGATCTGGCTCGAGCCGCTGGAGCTCCCTCAGTACTACCCGCTGGTCCACACGATGTTCTGGATGGAATACCGGCTCTGGGGAACGAACCCCTTCGGGTTTCACCTCGTCAACGTCTTGCTCCACGCCTTGAACGCGCTGCTTTTGTGGCTGGTTCTGCGACGGCTCGAATTGCCAGGTGCGTGGCTCGCCTCGGCGATCTTCGCGCTCCATCCCGTGCATGTGGAGTCAGTCGCCTGGGTGACCGAGCGGAAAAACGTCCTCTCCGGGCTCTTCTACCTACTTAGCGTCCTCGCCCTCCTCCGGTTCTTTCGGGTGCGGGAGCAAGCGATTCCTGTCAACGCTGGTCCACGGCGTTCGAATGGCGAAGCGGAAGCACCATCGACCTCAGAACAACGCCGTGCGTGGGGCTGGTACGCCGCCGGCATGCTCCTCTTCCTTGCCGCCCTTCTCTCGAAAACAGTCACGGCCTCGCTTCCCGTGGCGCTCCTGCTCGTACTTTGGTGGAAGCGCGACCGCCTGGAGTGGCAGGAGGTGGTCCCTCTCGCGCCGATGCTCGCGGTCGGCGCGGCATTCGGGTTCGTGACGGTCTGGATTGAGAGACACCACGTTTGGGCGGAGGGGGAGATCTGGTCGCTCGACTTCCCGGGCCGACTTCTCGTCGCCGGACGCGCCCTCTGGTTTTACGCGTGGAAGCTGGCCTGGCCCGCGAAGCTCGCCTTCTTCTACTCGCGGTGGGCCGTCGATCCACGGGTGTGGTGGCAGTGGCTATTTCCGGTTGCGGCTCTCGGCGCCGTCCTGGCTCTATGGATGACCCGGCGACGGATCGGGAAGGGACCGCTTGCGGCCGTGCTGGTCTTCGTGGTGACGCTGGCGCCGGCGCTCGGGTTCTTCGATGTCTTTCCCATGCGCTACTCCTGGGTCGCGGACCATTTTCAGTACCTTGCCAGCGCCGCTTTGATCGCGCTGTTCGCGGCCACACTCACTGGGTCTGGCGTTGCACCCGCGGCGTGGCGCCGTGGAATGACGGGGCTCATCCTCACCGTGCTCGGCGTGCTCACGTGGAGACACGCGCTCGCGTACAAGGATGCGGAGACGCTCTGGCGCGACACGATTTCAAAGGAGCCGGGCTCGTGGGCTGCACGCTGCAATCTCGGGAACATTCTCGTGCAACGCGGTGATACACGGGAGGCGACGGCCCAGTACGAGGAGGCCCTTCGGCTCAATCCGCGGTCCATCGAGGCCCACAACAACCTCGGCACGATACTCTACAAGCAGGACCGGACCGAGGAGGCCGCCGCGCACTTCGCGGAGGCGGTGCGTCTCGAGGGGCACTTCGTCGTCGCTCGGCTTCACCTCGCCAGCGCCCTCATTCGGATGGACCGCAACGGCGAGGCGATCGAGCAATTTGAACTGATCCTCCACGACCAGCCAAGTCTGATCCCGGCCCACCAGCAGCTGGCGCAAGCCCTCGAACGCGAGGGACGCACGCAGGAAGCCATCGAGGAGCGGGCAGAGGTGTTCCGTCTCGAAGCCTGGGTTCGAGCGACGCACGAAATCGCCGCGTTGCGTAGTGGAACGGAGGCGATCGGTCTCGCCGAGAAGGCTTGCTGGCTGACCGGCTATTCGCAGGCGCGCGCGCTCGACACCCTTGGCGCAGCCTACGCGGAAGCGGGTCGGTTTCCCGAGGCCATCGAAACCGCACGCAAGGCTCTCTCGATCATCGCAACCACCGGCGGCCAGGGAGACCTAGCGGAAGGCATCGCCCAGAGGCTCCACGCGTACGGAGCCGGCCGTCCTTGGCGCGACTCATCGCTCAGCAAGGCATACGGGAATCAGTGACTCGTCGCGTGGCCGTCTGCATTTGTGAGCCCGGCTCTTGCTGAGCGTGTGCCGCATGTCGTGACGCAGTAGAGGGACGACGTGCGGCGCAGACTCGGCATGAGCACGCGGCGGGTGAGACCAGAATCCCGCGGCCAAGCGTTGGGATTGATCTTCTGGCCGCCAGGAAAAGCAACCGCCTTGTAGGCAGCCACCGCAACCAAGACAAGTTTGCGAAGAGTCAGCCGTGTAGAAGCGATCGCTGCGTTCACGGCCCCAGCGGCAGTGGCGTTTGTCGTCCGGTGGCGAAACGTTGCGCGTTCGTCAGCGCGCCACCTCTCCGTTCCCGCCCCACGACGGCGGACGGGCGTAGCGAGACCTTCGCGAGTTCTCGGTTCATTGCCGAGAGGCCCGAGGAGAACCCGCAGTCCTCGTCATGAGCACAACCGTGAAGACCGCAGCGAGGGCCCACAGCAGCGATAAGAACCCGTTGATAGCTGCGGCTGCTCGGGGAGCAGTCAAGACAAAATCCCGCAGTAGCCACAAAACCGAGGACACGGCACCTGCCCCAAAGACGACACGATCTCCGATGGCCGGAGATCTGCTCGCGATCAATGTCGAGATGATCATCGACGCGACAATTCCAAAGAGTAGAACCGGACGTTCATGTGGTTCAGGTGGACCACCGATTCGAAGCGTCGTGAGTGACCTGGGGAGGGCCTCATAAACGCAGAACAACAGGGCCGCAATCAGGGTAGCCCGGGTCTGGAAAATCCCGACCCGAGGCTGCACGGATGCTGGCTCTGATCCTATCTGCACCCCTACGTTTCCTCACAACCGTGGCAGGGCATCTTCCTCCCCGCGACGGCGGAGGGCGGCGGGATGGGCGCGTAATCAGAAGTCACCGCCGTGGCTGTCCCCCTGGGCAGTTGACCGGCTGCCATTTCCAGGTACTTTGCATCTCTTGAGGATTGAAGCGAATCGTATACATTCGTCGCTGCCCAACCGACAATTCAATCGGCACGCAAGTCCGCGTTCTTGAATACAATCGACCAGACGGCAGATCCGCGGACATCAATGCTACGCAGTAGCTGCCGCCGGGAACGACTTGTGAAAAGGGGGCGCCGGCGTCGTCCACGGTATCCGTGTCCATCTCCCAATTGGTGGCACGGCCAGCGCAACGCATGATCGCAACACGCCCCGGTCGTTCGGTAGAGCCGTCAGTCACTCGTACCGTCAACTCTGCTCCCCGCTCTTGCACGTGCAGAACCAACGGACCGGTCATCTCGGGCGCAGTGTCCACGATTGGCAAAGAGTCGCCCTCTTCAAAGAACTCTTTCCATTCCCCAGTTTGCAGCCAGAGGTCCTCGTCCTTCTGAACTTGGAATTGAACCCTACGGCAATCCGACGCTGGCGCCTCGATGGAAAACCTGCCGTCTGGTCCCGATATCGCGTCGGTCAGCAGTATCGCTCTCTGACCCTCGCAGGCAGTGCTAGCGGTGATCTTGGCGCCGGCCAGGCGCCCACCCTCTGGCGTCAACACAACACCGGCGAAGGTCGGTAACGCGCTGCCGTGACCAATCGCTGCCGCCGCCAAGAAGAGTTCGAGCATCTAGTCCTCGAAGTCTAAGGCCGTGCTGGCCGCCCAGCAAAACCCGCGCTTCTTCGCCGCTCGCGGTTCCGCACCTGCCCCGCGGCGGCCGGGGGGGGGCTGGGTGAGCCGCGTCGTTCAGGATTCCTTCGCACAAGATCACTTTCATACCCAGTGTCACGCGAAGAGCAATCGCAAGCCGAGGAGGAGGAGGAGGCCACCCCCCACGTAAAGCCTGATCTGTCTCATCCGGCGCATTCGAACGGCGAAGAATTCGTCGTCGCTCATGTTTCCATAGTCGCTCGAGACATTCCACGATCTCGCCCAGATAAGCGTCGCCATGCCGAGCACGACGAAAAGAGCCCCAAGCCCCCTGCTACCCACGGCGACCACTTAGTGTCTGGTGGCTCCCTGCCTGCCCCGCGACGGCGGCGGGGGGCGGGGGGAGCGCGGAGTTGAGCGGCTGCGCTTGATTCAAGGGACCTGCTGGTCCGTTCCGCTGCGGACCGTCAAACCGACCATCGCCGATTCGCGATTCAACAGGACGCTCGCCACCGGTGGACAGACGCGACCTTCCCACTTGGCGGGAAGCGACTCCCACTGCGACGCAGCAGAGGCCGAATGTCGACACGCCCTCTGCATCGTCTCGGAGTGAGTCGAGGAGTTCGTCGGCGTTCATCGGATGGTCACTGCTACCCCGACGCCCGGTACCGCCGAGCCCGCCCCGCGACGGCGGAGGGGGATGGGTGACCGGACGCGTGTCGTGCGCCAGCAGCGTATCCGTCGTCGTCGCGCGTCGCTAAGAACGTCCGGTAAATCTTTAGATCATCGTCGTCCATGGCTGTCGGCGCGTTGTGACCGGTGTCGGAGATGGAGCGCGGCGTGGCGCCCAGCGCGAGGGTTGTACCTAGCCCAGCAAAAAGATAACGATCACCAAATGCTTTCTTGAGTGCCGTGAAGGTCGGCTCGCCAGTGCAGTGGCCAGGTGCCACGAAGGCCACTTTGAAGGTGTCGCGCAGAGTCGCGACGATCTTCTCGATTTCCTGGTCGTCGGATACCACCAGATGGAAACCGCCGGCGATGAAGTGGATTCGGGGGTTGATCGCGGCCGCGGCGGCGACGATCTTGTCGATGCCCGGATGCGAGCAGCCCACCACGATCACCATGCCGTCGGGCGTGTTGATCGCGAGCGACAGCTCGCGCAACTCGAGCGTCCCCGGTTTGTCCGAGACCAGCGCGATCAGATGGATGCGGGGCGCGACCTCAGTGGTCTTGTCGATCAACTCGAAGTTGACGCCGGGCCAGGCGGCTCCGAACCGCATCACTGCCGGTGGCGCGCCGTCGTAGTAGCGCTGCTCAGGGGGCAGAGAGGCATCCTTGCGATAGAAGGTGCTCGGCAGCTCGCCGCCATACACGCCGAATCCCTCCTTGGGCGCGTAGATTTTCACCTTGGGATTCACGCTCAGGAGATAGGCCATGCCTCCCATGTGATCGCCATGGCGGTGGGACATGACGACGAAGTCGAGTTTGGAGAGATCGATGCCTTTCGCCTTTGCGTTCTGCGCCAGGATGTCGGAGTTGTTGCCGGTGTCGAAGAGGATGCGCCTGCCGCCATATTCAATGAGCGCGGCATACCCCCAGTCCTTCTGCATGGCGGAAGGCTTGCCGAAGGCGTCGTAGAGAACGGTGATCTGCGCCTTGGTCGAGTCGCCGCCCGCCGCAGCCGGTGGCGAGTTCGTCGTGGCGAATCCGGTGAGAAGCATGGCCAGTGCTGCAAGACTAAAGTAACCCACCCAGGACTTTGCGTTCATTTCGGCCCTTCTTTCTCGCCTTCCATCTCCGACACGCCGGGCCTTCTCCGAGCGCCTGCTACACTTTCGTAGACCTCTGCCGTGCGCCGCGCTGCGCCGCCCAACCTGGAATTAGACAGTTCTCTTTTTCACACCAAACGCTGCGAGGCCCTGTCAGCCTGAGCCGTGCGACGCCTTCGGCTCGCGCGCCCGCGCGCCCGCGCTGCGACGGCGGAGGGGGGGCGGAGTGACGCGCATGCTAGGTGGACCGTTGGACCAGCTCGTATGCAACGAGTTCCTCCCCGTCGGAGAGCCGACGCAGCTTGCATCGCACAACATCGCCCGTCGTGAACTCCCATTGTTCCGTGCTGTCGCTGGGATTCGTGGAGACGATCTCGTACTGATCGGTGCCAAGATGCCTGGCCTGTACTGGACGCCAAACGTCCACGCCCTCGTCCAGAAGGAACATGTAGATGGTTTCCAATGCGGCTTGGTTCATCTCTGGCACCGGATCAACGCCGGCGATACCTCGCGGTTGCGGCTTCGAGCCCGCCCCGCGACGGCAGCGCGGGGAGCGCGGAGCTAGGGAGCATTCTCGTATTCGCGCAGAACGGGAGCAATGGCCTTCGACGCTGCATCTTCGCACACTCCCGGATGGGCTAGATCGAACACGATGCGCTGCTTCCCATCGACGAAGTCCACGAGGACGCCAGTGCCGTCCTCCACCCCACGGCAGGAGATCCGGGCCTTGTCGAACATAACGAGGCTTGCCAGCGTCATGAATGCTTGTGGGGCTTGAGCAACCGACCTCTTACTCGTCATCGTTGCCGTGTCGATTGTGATCATTAAGTCGTCGCCGTAATGCGCGAACGTTTTGAACCACTTGACAGAGTGTTCCGTGATTTCGATACCGGTAACCTGACCGGACATGTAGGCCAGTTCCCAAAGACGCAGCGCAGGCGCAGAAGATGCGACAAAAGGGGCAAGTCCGGCAGCACGAGCGTAGGCGTCTGCCTCGAGGGACAAATCGGGCTCGCTCATCGAAATACGCTCTGCAGCAAAGGCCGATGCTGAGATCGCTACGGCCAGAAGTGCGACATTTAGCCTGTGTGATTTCATTTGCGTCCCAGACATCATGACCGACCAACGGCCGGGTGCCGGAAATCCAACCCACGCCAAGCCTACGCCCCATTTGGGTGGCCAGGCCGGGGACAGCGGTCCCTCGTGCGTCGCGTACACCGCGGTCCGGGGCTCTCGGCGCGCGGCGCGGCCGGGCGCCGACGGATGGCGGCATCATAAGTGATGCCCGAGAGCCCGTGGACGGTCCCGGGGACGGTCATGCCGCCCACCTCATCCTCGCCAAGTACCAATTGAGGGGCTCCAATTTCATCTGTAATGGTTCATAGCGGGCCCCCGCTACCAACCCACAAAGCGGTGGTTCGAGACGGCAATTAAGATGGCCAGAGGGATGCGCATCCCAGGAGAACGCACGTGACTCAGCCGCCCCGAGCGAAGAAGCCGGCTCTCATCGTCGCCGGCATGGTTGCCCTTGCCGCTGCCGGAGTGTTCTTGCGCTTCCGACAGGATTTGCTGAGCGGGCTCTGCTTCGGCGTGGCGCTTGGGTTATTCGCGCTCGGTTTCAGGTCTTCGCGAGACGCTTGAGAAGCGTCACGTCCTGGCATTCTTCGTTACGTCCCGTGACAGCGCGCGGAACATCTCCCAATCGGCCTCGTCCGCGCTGATCGGCTCGACGGTCGCATAGGCCCGCGAGCAGAAAGAATCCTGTAGAATCGCCGGTCGAACCCGTACCGACTGCAAACGGCTACCACATCAAGGAGGAGACCATGATCCGTCGAACCGCGAAGATCGCCATCGGTGCCATGATCGCGACCGCCTCCATCGTGGGTGTCTCGGCCCTCATCGCGCCCGCTCACGCCTCATTCGGCGGTGGCCACTGCATCTGTCCGGACATCTACGCCCCGGTGACTTGTTCGAACGGCGTCACCTACGGGAATAGTTGCCTGGCAAGCTGCGCGCACGCGACAGGTTGCGTCCCGAGCGGCGGCATCTAGACGCGACGTCGTATTTCATGAGACGGTCGCCCGGGTCGTGATGCCGGGCGACCGTCGATTCCACCCGCCAAGCGGCGCAATCGACATCATGGCAAACTTGCCCGGCACGCTCCTCTCATGGAGGACCGGTCATGATCTCCCTCCTCCTGGGCATTCTCATCGCGACCGCGGCGGCATCCGGCGTGTCACCATCCAACACGACACGATTGCCGTTCATCACGGATGACTACGCGCACGCCCGGGCCGAGGCCACGCGCCGCCACGTCCCGCTATTCGTCGAGGTGTGGGCGCCTTGGTGATACTCCTGCCGCCTTCTGAGAGCGTCGATGAGCGACGCCGCTCTCGCAAGGCAGGCCGGGCGGTTCGTCTGGCTCGAGCTGGATTACGACAAGCCGGTCAATCAGAGTTTTCTCGACCGCCACGGCGTCGCGTACACGCCGTCCCTCTATGTGCTCGACCCGGCCACCGAGCGAGCCCGGGCCACTCACGTGGGGGGGATGACCGTGTCGGAGCTGAACCGCTTCCTTGACGGCGCCGCGCTTGGCGGAACGGCATCGGAGGGCGGGTCGCCGGCGGCATCGCTCGCCCGGGGCGATGACTTTTTCGGACGCGGCCGGTTCACCGAAGCTTCCGCAGCCTATCGCGAGGCTCTCCGTCTCGCGCCGCCGGACTGGCCGGAGCGGACGCACGCCGTCGCTGCGCTCGCCTGGTCGCTCTGGGTAGGAGGGGACGACCAGGCGTGCGTTGAGCTGGTCGCGGCCGAAGCGCCGGCCATGCCACGCCAGGCAGAGTTTGCGCGGGCGGTGCTTGCGGGGCTCGGCTCGGCGAACGCGGGGGGGGATGCTCCGTGGGCGCAGGCTGGTCGCAAGAGCCTCGTGCCGCTCGCCGAAGAAGCTGTCGAGCTTCCGGGCGTGCTGCGCGACCATCACTTTCAGCTCCTCCAGCAACTGATGGCGTCGGCGCGGGCGCGCGGCGACGCCGACGTCGCCTCCCGTTGGAGTCATCGATGGCTCGACGAAATCGATGCGATCACGCCACGCGACGACGACGAACGCGCCGCGCTCGACATCGCGCGCGTCGATGCCGCGTGCGATGCCCAAGGGTACGCCCGGGTGCTCCCCGCGTTGGCCGCCTCGGAGCGCGCAATGCCGCGCAACTACAACGCTTCCCTCCGCGTCGCCCAGGTTGCGATCGAGGTCAAGCGCTTCGACGATGCGGTCGCGGCGTGCGATCGCGGCCTTGAACACGTCACGGGGCCCGTCGGGCGGTGCTGGCTGTTCCGGACCAAGGGGGAGGCGTTGGTCGCGAAAGGCGACTTGCCGCACGCGCACGATGCCTACGCGCAGGCCCTTGCGGCGGCCCGCGCGATCTCGAACCCCTCGAGCCGAGATCGCAACGTCAAGAAGGTCGAACGCACGATCGCCGAACTCAATGCCACCCCGCGTTGACTGCAAGCTCTCAAACTCGATGTCTTGATCTGGGCGGCACGACTCCTCAGCATTCCAACCCCCGCACCCTCCCGGCCATCTCGTGGTCCGATGGGTGCGTGCACCCCATGCCAGCTCATCAGAGGATCGTCGGGCCGCTTGTCTTGGGCATCGCGGGCTTGGCTCTCGGTCTCGTCGTCGGTGTCGCCGCCGCGCCGCCAGCCTAAAATGTGAGCCCCAACCACCACCCGAATCTCGCGGCCGCCCAGAGACTGTCTCGCGATGCCTACGAGAAACTCGTGGCCGCGCAACATGCAAACGAGTGGGATTTGGACGGCCACACCCGGAAAGCCGAAGAGCTTCTCGACCAGGTCAACGCGGAGATCAAGCTCGCTGCCGAGGCAGCGAATCACGACGGCCGTGTGCCGGAGCGCGTGGAACCCGTAGACCCGGTCGAGCCCCGTCATCCGCTTCCACGTCGCCCATGCGAACTGAACCCGACGCTTCGAGATGCGGCGGCCGGACTGGTTCGCGAAGAGGGGGAGCGTCGGGATTGAGGTCCTCGCCTCGCCGCTTCTTCGAGGCCCAGAACCGCTCCAGCTTCGCGACGAGGCGGTCGGGGAGAGGTGCGGCACGCGGACCGGAGGGTCGAGGTGGGGAGGAAGTCAAGGACAGGGGACGCTACGATAGGCGTATGAGCCGCCTGATCACGCTCCCGAAGCGCCGCCAGTCGCTGGGCGAGGAGATCGCCAACAGCATCAGCCACGGGGTCGGTGCCCTGGCCGCATCGATCGTCGGCCCGGTACTGATCGTTGCCGCAGTGCGCCGAGGCGACCCGTTCTTCATCGTGGGCGCCAGCATTTTCGTGGCCACGACCGTGCTCATGTATGTGTCTTCGACGCTGTATCACGCGCTGGCCGAGAGCCGGGCCAAGCGAGTCTTTCGCGTCCTCGATCACGGCTCGATATACCTACTGATCGCCGGAACCTACTCGCCGTTCACACTGGGCGTCCTTCGAGGAGCCTGGGGATGGGCGCTCCTCGGTATCGTCTGGGGGCTCGCGATCTTCGGCATCGTGATGAAGTCGATCGGCCGGGCCTGGCATCCAATCATCTCGGGCGGTCTCTATGTGGTCATGGGATGGCTGGCGCTGATCGCAGTGCGCCCGCTGGCGAGCGCGCTCCCGGCGTTTTCGCTCGCTTGGCTCGCCGCCGGCGGCGTCGCCTATACGGCCGGCATCGTGTTCTACGGTGCGCGCCGGCTCCGTTACGGTCATTTCATCTGGCACCTGTTCGTCGTCGCGGGCACCGCGTGTCACACGATGGCGGTGCTTGCCTGCGCGTCCTAACGACCTCGTTCAAGCCGATCACGGCGGTGGGGCGCGCCGGGCTCGACAGCCGGCGCCAAGTATGGAGACCCGCGGCGGACGCTGGCCTCCGTGACGCGGAGAATCAGGCGCTGCTCGTCGATCGTCAGCGTGGTGGGGGAGACGTGCGGCACGCGGACAGGAGGGACGAGGCGGGGGAGGAAGTCAAGGGGAGCCGTCCGGGGGCCTCAGGCGATCAGGCCATCGAATACACTGGTAGGCGACGGCGCAAGAAGGAGGGCGTGGCATGGCGACGGTCGAGCAGTTGCAGAAGAAACACGAAGCAAAGCTGGACGAGTTGCTGCGAGCGATCGGCGGTCAAAGCCGGGACAGCGACTGGGCGCTGGTCCGCGCCCTCATCCACAAGGCTGTGCATTTCAACACCGATCGGAAGGCCGGTGAGTTCTGCGCGATAGCAACCTTTCTCGCCGAGCAGACCGGGCATGCCCATCGCCTACTTCACACTGCGGACAAGTCAACCGCGCCGCACGACGACTTCAAGCACTGAGTCGTCGGTCGACCTCGGCCGCGCGAAGAATCGCCCGCTGCTCGTCGACGGTCAGCGTGGTGGGGGAGAGGTGCGGCGCGCGGACAGGGGGGTCGAGGTGGGGGAGGAAGCCAAGGTGACTTGCTGGCGGGAGGACGTGGCCATGGACTCGTCACAGGCAATCGCGCCCGCGGTCGGGTCCTCGCAAGAACCGGAAGGTGCACGACCAGCTAGTACACCTTGAACGGAGCGGTGATCAAGTCGTGCTCCGGGCCGCCTGCGCGCATCGACTCTTCGGTCGGCCACGTATGGATTCGCAGACGCACCTGCTGGCCTCGCTTCAAAAGGTAGTCGTCCCTAGCGAACGTGTAGGTAAATCCGACGGCGGTGCCTGGTTGAACGATTCTGACCGGGCCCTTCTCAATCGGATGGCCCCCAGGAAGGCAGCAAATAGTCGGATCAAGCTGCGCCCGGGCCCAACCACTGGTTGACTTAACTTCGAGCTCCACCGCGAGGATGCACAGCTCTGGGTCCTGGCTCTCTGCCGCGTTGCAGGTTGGCACCACAACTGGAGTGGTGCCCGCGTCGATGCGCACAGGTACAACCGTGTCGTTTCGGACTCTGAGTAATTCGGCACGTGGTTCGGCATTCTCGACTTGACCCACGGCAAATAGCCAGCTACATGCTGACGACAGCGCGACGCAACCGATGAAGTGTCGAGACTTCAATTCGTTCCAGCTAGAGCAGTATGGAAGGCCCCCGCCGCGGCCGCGGAGGGGGGCGGGGTGGGTGCGAACTTGGATTCCATCACTGGTGGGATTCGCCAGTCGGCGCGCTGCAATTCGGCACCGGAGCTCCGGTTCCACCCCATTTGTTGATGAACTCGATGGACATATCGACGAAGCTCACATCGTGCGTTTCTTTGGAAAGCTCGTCCAGTACCTGCTTGAGGAGCTCGACCGAGGGTTGATGGCCGGCCCCCTGCCCCAGCGTGAGGAACGCGTGGGCTTTGATCAGATCCTTGGGCCTTCCGATTCCTTGGAAGTAAATACGGCCAAGTGCGAAGTACCCTCGAGAGTATCCGAAACGCGCTGCTCGTTCGAACCAGCAATACGATCGATCGAGATCGGCATCGAATCCAAAGCCACCGGTATAGATAATTCCCAACCAGTACATCGCCGGTTCGAAGTCCTGTGCTGCCGCCTTCGCAATGAGCGAGACGGCTTTCTTGTTGTCCTTCTTGAGCGGCACGTCGGGCGTGGCTCCGGACCCTTCCAACAGCGCAAGGCCAAGGTTGTACTGCGCCTGCGCCTCGCCACGTTCTGCACCGGCACGCCATTCTTCCGTTTGGCTCGGCGGCGCACCCAACTCGCCGACCTTTGTCTCGGTTCGTGACTCTGGGCCCGCCGCGAACGCGCACGAGCCCGCGAGAATCAAACTCGTTGCAAAGAGTATCAACCGATAGGCGGGAACGTTCATCGCTTCCCCTGGACTGATGAGCAGCCAACGAGCGAACTCACGCGCGTGCCGCCGTCTCCCATAGCCGCGACGGCCGAGCGGGGCGGGGCAGACATGCCGCACCGCATTAGTTCGGCACCTTCTTGGGAACTTGCACTTCGATAAGATTCGAATCGATCTCGCCGTGCCAGGCCCGAAGCCCGAGGCTCTTGCCATCGCTCCCAGATCGAAAGTATGCGTGGTAGCGAATGTAACCTGCAGAGGTTGCGTAGGCGCTCTCGGAAGCGTCTCCCGCGATGCTCTCACCAGGGCGGAGTTCGCGAAAATCGAATAGCGCCAACTCCGGTGTGTCTGGATATCCCGGGCCGAACCCGTCGACCGAGCCGTCGGCGAGGACCCAGCCTCCGGCAAAGGCGATACCAGGCCACGTGCACACCGTAACTGCCTTCCCGCTGTTGTTTGTTAGCTTCCAAGAAATCGGGATCGTCCCATCTGTATCCACGTGTGTCACGGCTGAGTTGATTTGCAGAGTGAGAGCCGCCTGGGCCGGTGCGCCGTCCGCCGCGCGTCCAGAGAGGACCAGCACGAAGGCGGAAGCGACGCAGAGCACCGCAATCAACCGGTTCATTCGGTAAACGACCATGCCCCAGCCTACGCCTCGTTCCGTCGATTTGGGTGTCCGCAAGACGTCGTTCCGCGTCGGCCGCACCGCGGCTGTCGGCTTCGTCGGGGTCGGGACCCTGCTTTTCGGGGCCGACCCATGTCGGCGCTATAACTAATGATGGCCGTTGGCCACGGAGCGGTTCCAGGAACGCCTACGCCGCCCACTTCATCCCCGCCAAGTACCGGTTCAGGGGCTGAAGCCTCATCTGTACTGGTTCACAGCGGGCCCCCTCTACCCGGCCCACAAGTGGAATTTGCATCGCCGCACCGAGGAGGAAACGCAACGCCCGACGGATTTTCGGGGAGGAGCACAGCTTCGCGCGTATGCGATCGTTTTCCGACAGGCGAATGTGGATGGTGCCCGGTGGAAGATGATCGCGCCCGCGTTCGACATCGAGTGTTTCGACGCGCCAATCCTCCGGTCTCCCCATTCCGCGCCCTTCGAGCGTAGGGGGCGGAGTCGATTTACGCAGCCGCTCCTTCCAAGCGACCTCCCCTGAAGTCGCGAACGTGGCTGGTTCGCCGCCTACCCAGAAAGTTACCGGGCGCATCGGACGCGTTACGGACACGGATTCGCGTTCGTCCTCGGCATCCCAGCGCTGTTCATCCCGAGGCTGCTTTCGACTCCGCCCGCGATGCCGGTGACGAGGTTGAACGCGACGACGCCGGGAGCGGGGATGTCCAGGTCTGCCACGTAGGGGTCGCTTAGGCCGCAGTCGCGGGCGGCAAGAGGATTCGACCCCGGCGCCTGCGTGTACTGGCCCGTCGCTCGGAGGACGGAGAGCGAGCCGCGGTAGCTGTTCCACGATGTGTAACCCGATTCATGCTGCCACGCGCAGTGGTTCCGGTCGGTCGAGTAGATGTAGATGAGCCCGTCGTTCAGATCGCAGATGTCACCGATCCCGTCGTGATTCAAATCCGACTGCGAGGGGTTGACGTCAAGGGGGCAGTTGTCGCAGGCATCTCCGACGCCATCGCCGTCGGTATCCACCTGGCTTCCGTTCGCCACAGCGGAGCAGTCGTCGCAGGCGTCGGGAATCCCGTCGCCGTCCGTGTCGGCAGGAGCGGGAACGTACCGACCCCCGGGGCCGGCGGCCGACCCGCTCCGCGTCCCTCCGTACACGATCATCTGCGTTCCCGTCCAGACCGCCGTGTGCCCCCAGCGCGCAGCGGGCGCTCCGCTGACTGTCGTCGAATTCCACGCGTCGCTTGCGGGGTTGTACGCACCTCCCGTATTGAACTGAACCCCGTTCGCTCCGCCTCCCCACACGATCATCGTCGAGCCGGTCCATAGGGCGGTGTGTGCGGTGCGTCCGGATAAGGCGCCCGCGGCCGTCATCGGCGACCACGCGTCTGTCGCCGGGTCGTAGCGGCCACCGACTTTCGATATCTCGCCGTACCCGCCGAGGTACCCTCCCCACACAAGAACCTTCGATCCGGTCCAGACCGCGGCGGACCCGGTACCTCCTGCTCCTATCGCGAAGCCAGGAGACGACATCGGCGACCAAGCGTCGGCGACGGGGTCGTATCGCGCTCCCACGAGAAAGTAGTAATTCGGCGTGCAGGTCGGTGGTTCCGGGGAGGAGAGCGAGTGGTAGAAGCCCCCCACGACGACCATCTTCGACCCCGTCCACACGGCGACATGTCCCGCTCGACGACCGGCTGCCGCCAGTCGAGACGTGGCGCTCCAGGTGTCGCTCACCGGGTCGTAACGGCCGCCGGAATCCTGGAAGTCGTCGCCCGCGCCGTCGCAAGGCAAGCTCGAGACCGGACCGATGCCGCCCCACACGACCATGACGTGTCCTGTCCAGACGGCGGAGTGGCCGAATCGCGCCAGCGGGGCGCCGGCGGTCGCCGTCGGCGTCCAGGTATCCGACGTCGGGTTGTACCGCCCGCCTGTATTGAAGAAGACAGTTTGTCCGTTCGTGGTCTGTCCGCCCCAGACGATCATCTCGGCGCCGGACCACACGGCCGTGTGTCCCTGATTGTTCGGCGCACCGGTCGTCGACGTCGGAGTCCACGCATCGAGGGCCGGGTCATAGCGGCCCCCGGAGCCGCCGTTCCAAACGATCATCAGGTTTCCGGTCCACACGGCGGTTCCGGAGGGGGACGCCCCGACATCGGACAGAGATGCCCAGAAATCGCCGGGAGGAGCGGCGCAGGCGCTCGTTGAGGAATCGATCGCGTCAGCGGTCGTCCGGTGCGGTTCGATGACGATCGCCGGAAGCATCATGGGTTGTGCCGGGACGTTCCACTCGAGCGGCTCGGCAGGTTGGTCGACGTCGCGCAGCCAATCGGCGAACGACATCCCCGCAAACCGCGGGTCCTCCGTGAAGGCCTCGCGGACGAGCCGGTCGACGAGAACCGGCCGCACGAGGCATTCCTGGACGAGGAGCGAATCGTCGGCGAGCGCCGCGAACAGCTCGCGGAGCCGGTCCGGCATGCGGGTCTGCTCGACGATCCGCAGCGTCTCGCGTTCGAGCATATCCGCGGTGACCGCTGTCGACCAATACCGCCCGAGCGCCGCTTCTTTCAGGAGCGCAACGCGAACCTTGCGTTCCAGAAGCGCGCGGGGCACTGTCCTTTCGAACGGCTGCGTCGCGTCAATCTGGTGGCCGTAGTACACGCGCTCGATGGCTTCCTGCGCTTTGACGCGGTCCTCGAACGTGAGGGTGCGCTGAGTCGGCGCTGCAGCAACGGCCGTTCCGGCGACGAGCAGCGGAACGAAAGCGATCACAAGCGGGCGCACGGGAGCCCTCCGACCACGACCTTGGGGCTACTTATACGCCGGAATCGTGGGGCAAATGGGGACGAAATCGAATGCAGTCCGTCAGCATTCCAACCGCAGCAACCGCGGGGGTAGCCACCCCCAGCCGAAATCGGCGTACTATTCAGTCAGCTCGTGGGCTAGGACCGCGCGACTCCACCGGCGTCCGCGCCGATGAGAAGGAGTGGACATGCGACGGACGGAGATCCTCCTTTGCTCTGCAGTCGTCGTCGCCGTGTCGTGGCTGACCCCGGCAGCCCATGCCCAGGTGATCGACTGCACCGGGGCGCTGGATGGCACCTTGTGCGACGACGGGAACGGGTGCGATGGGACCGACACCTGCACTGCGGGCGGCTGCGCCGGCACCATGATCGTCGACGACGGCGTCCAGCTCACCCGACTCGCGCCGGGTGATCCGACGGCGGCCATCTCGTGGAACCTCGCGCCCGGCGCGACCGGATCGGACGTCGTCCGAGGGCTCGTGAGCGCGCTGCCCGTCAGTCCGACGGACACGGGCGAGACCCTTCTCGTCCGAGACACCGGCTCGACCAGTTATCAGGATTCGACCGTTCCCGCGCCGGGTGAGTGCTTCTGGTACCTGGTGCGCGGGAGGACGTCGTGTGGAGGGGGGCCGTGGGGGTTCCAGACCACGAACGGCGGTGGGTCGGTCGAGCGGCAGCCGCGCGAGGGCTGCGTCGTGAACGTGAACGCATCCCCGCGGTACGTCGATCACGGGCTTACGCTCACCGACCTGCAAACGTGCCTGGAGTGGGAGAAAAAGAGCCAGCCCGGTGAGTCCTCGATACACCTCGTGGGATACACGAGCAATTGGTTCACCTCGAACGGCAGTTGGATCTCGACGGTCAACACGGAGAACTTCGCGGGGCACTCCGACTGGCGGGTGCCCACGAGCGCGGGTAAGGGTAGCTCTGCGACCGGGCAACCCGCGGAGCTGGAGTCGATCGTCGTCCCAAGCAACAACCCGGCGATCGATCCGATCTTCGGGCCCACCGCGCCGGACAGCTACTGGTCGTCGTGCACCGAGGCCGGCTATCCCTACGACGGGTGGTTCGTCGGTTTCGCCGGTGGGCCCTTGTTCGTGTACGCGGCCACCAAGTACACCGCCCACTACGTTCGCGCGGTGCGTGGCGGACCGTGATCGAGCTGTCGATCGGTTGAAACGCCGAGCTGAGGATTCTCAGCCCAAAACCCAATCGAGCTACGGACAGCCTCCCGACAGGTTCTGCGGGTAGTCACACCCCGGCAGCCCGATCGCCTCGGGGCGCTCGCCCCCGCCGGAGGCCTTTCCGTACGATCCCTCCAGCGTCGGAGTGTTCCCGACGATGACCCAGAAGAAGCTCCCCGTCCCTGGATTGAAGGTCGCCGTGCCGTGGCTTCCGACGCTGCACGCCTGCCCGTTGTACCCATAGGTGGAGACGCTCGACAACGGCCCGTACACGATGTGATGATCGGTGGCGAAGCAGGCGGACCCGTAGCTCACGGTGATGTTGCCCGTGGCCTTGTCGTAGGCGGTGACAACCATCGCCTCCGAGACCGCCGCCTCTCCCGGTGCGGGGGGAGTCAGGCCGCCGTCGACGATGAACACAGTGCCGTACCCGCTGGGTCCGCTGCTCGACGCGGTGCCGTAGAGCTTGCCGTCGCTCGCCTGCACGAGACTGCCCATGACGAGCTTGCCCGTGTCCACCGTGAACGAAGCGGATTGCAGGAGCGTCCCGCTCGTGTTGACCGAGAAGACCATCCCGCCGGACTGTGTTCCCCCGCCAGTCGTCGTGTCCCAGAGATTCTGATCGGCCGTCTGCATCACTCCGTTTGGGCGCTGGCCCTCCGCGGCCGTCGTGAGCTCGAGGACTTTCTTGTAGTTGTTGCCGTCCCGATCCAGCGCGAAGATGATTCCCACGTTGGCGGCGCCGCCCTGGTAGGTCGCGCCGTACAACCTGCCGTCGACCCCCTCGATGAGTGGACCGGTTCCGTAGAACCCCTCGCCGGTGCCGAAGAGGTGCACGATCTGCAACGCTCCTCCCCGCGTGATCTCGAAGACGCCTCCCGCCGCAAGACCATAGAGGTTCCTGTCGGAACCCAGGATCAGACCGTTCGAGGGCGTGCCGAGCCCGGTGTTGTAGAGCCCGAACAGCGGGGTGTAAGCGCCGCTCGTGCTGATCCGGAAGAGGTACGGGTTGATGATCGGGCTCGTCGTGACGCCGTAGAGGTAGCCGTCGGCGCCGAACGCGAGGCTACCCTGCGGGTTCGCGCCGTCGGAGCAGGGCGTCGTCGAACAGAAATCGTAGAGCTTCTGGAACTGACCTCCCTTGCTGATCTTGTAGACGATGCCGTTGCTGTGCGGAACGCCGCCCATGTACGTCGTACCGTAGAGCCAGCCGTCCGGTCCCTCGACTAGACCGCCCTCCGGCTCGCTGCCGTTCCCGTACGGCGCTGCGGAGCTTTCGTAAGCGAACGTGTGAAGGACCGTAAGCTGTCCCTGCTTCGTGAGCTTGAAGACGGTCCCGTTGCACGGTTGGGTGCAGCCGAGACCGTCGTCTCCTCCCTGCGCCGTCGTGCCGTAGAAGTTGCCGTCGGACGCTTCGAGGAGCGGCGCGAGCGGGTCCCCTCCCGTGGTCGCGGTGAACGGGATGAACCGGGTGATCGTCGCGGCGAGCGTCGGACCAAGCCATGTCGTGATCGTGAGAGCGAAGCAGACCGCGAACTTCTTCAAGGATGGCACCCTCGATGCGCTCCGTGCGGAGGCGAACTTCTCCAACCCCATGCTTGAAATTTCGAAGAATGATACGTCGAGAACCACCGCCGAGCTATCGATCGATCGGTGTTCCCATCCCCGCAACCCAACCGGGAGGCCGATCCGAGGTGGTTTTCAAGCCGACGACGATCTCCAAGGGCTTGGAGCGTTCCCGGTCGGTCCGGGCGGTGGCGACGAGGTGGGTTTCGACAACATTGCCGGCACGACGCTCAACGACCCAACGGTTCCCGCGATGGGCAACGGCCTCTGGTTCTTGTCACGCGGAGAGAACGCCTGCGCGATCGGGACGTTCGGCAACCGGAGCAACGGGTCGCCGCGCACCACGACGACTTGTCCGTGAGACGCACGACGTAGCTGCACTTTGCGGCGCGTCAGCAGCAATCTTGAGGCCGTCTTGATACGCCGCGGGCTAGCTTACGCGGCAGGGGCAGATAATCGACTCGCCCGTGCTGCGTGCGGCCGCTTCAACCGTCCTGGCGAGGCGGTCACCAGAGTGAGTTGATGATCGGAGCTGCGGCCACGATCGTTACCTTGCATTTTTCCATCCACTGACCCAGAGCTGGGAAATCCTTCCAGCTCGCCACGGACTGCTGAATGTGGTCGGCGACGCCGGCCTCGGTCTCGTAGACTTCGGTCAAGACGAAGCAGGTATTTCCTGTCGGGGCGGAGCTGAGATCCATCGGATTCGTAAGCTCCGGCGCCTTGGCGACGTTGTAGCTTAAGAGAGCCTTTGCGCCGGTACGGTGGTGCGTCGCAACCATCCACGCCGGGTGACCCTGGAAAATTCGGTCTCCCTCTTTCACGTGGTCCGGAGGGGAAATCATGATCGCCGTCAGCTGAATCTTGTTGAGTTGGCTCATGCTGCGTTCTCCATTGTGGTATTCCTGAAGCCCAAGCCGTCCAAGCCTATTCCTCATTTCGTCGGCTGGAACGGAGACAACGCAAGGGGCGCGGGGCGAGGGACGGCGTATGCCGAGCTCGGCTGGAGACTAGTCATGCGCGTGCGCTTGGCCCCCCTTCAGATTGATGTCAAAGCAAACCGTGGCGCTGCTGCCAACGACACCGTCGAGGTGTGCCGTTTCTCGTTGTACGGTTGAGCCGGCCGGCTGACCGCCGGCAACATGTCGTGTGATAGGCACGAGCTCGGTCTCCCACCGCGACGGACTCGTCCCGGGGCGATTGCTCGCGAGCCAGCGAGACTCGGCCTCACGATAATCCCCCAGGAGGACATGCGCGGCCTTTGCGACAGGTTGCAGGCATCGCTGCCCCTTGACTTCGACGAACTCAACCCTCGGGCTTTTCTCGGCTGGAAGGCCTGTCACAGTCGCGAGTGCAGCGGTCAGCATGAGTAGCAACGGCCAGCGGGTATTTCGTCTCATCCGCGCCTCCCTCGGTTCGGGATGGGCCCAACGGTGACGGTGAACGCCCCGGCCGCCCTCGGGCGGGACGCGCGAGGTCCACCGCCGCTCCAGCCTACTCCTCATTCCGTCGGCCTGGACGGGGCAGCGATGCAATTGGCGGCTGGCTAGCCGCTACGGCATTGACATGGTCGTTGGCGGAAACGGAATCAACCGTTGTCAACCGGCATCCGTGGGCGTTCTCGAGCGCCGACCGTGGATCAGTTGCAGACCGCTCCGACGCACGTATGCCCGGCGCCGCACGAGAGGCCGCACGCACCGCAATTGTTGGGGTCGTTGCTGAGGTCGATCTCACAACCGTCCGTGTGCAGGTTGTGGTTGCAGTCCGCGAATCCGTTCGCGCACGCTCCGTTGCACGATCCCAGGAAGCACGATGGGGCGGGAACGTGATTCGAGGAGCACGCCTGGCCGCAGCCGCCGCAGTCGACGGGCGAGTTTGAGATATCGGCCTCACATCCGTCGGTTCGCTTGTCGTTATTGCAGTCCGCGAACCCGGTCGCGCAGGTGCCCGTGCAGGCACCCGCGGCGCAGGCCGGAGTGGGGACGTGGTTGGACGAGCACGCCATGCCGCACCCTCCGCAGTTGGCGATGCTCTTGCTGACGTCGATCTCGCATCCATCGAGGCGCTTGTTGGAGTTGCAGTCCATGAAATTCCCGGAGCACACGCCGGACTCGCAGGAACCCGCGCTGCACGCTCTCGCGATCTGGGCGGTCGAGCAGGCAGAGCCGCATGACCCGCAGTTGTTCACGTCGGTCGCCAAGTTCTGGGCATTGGCGGTTCCCGCCGACGTGGTGCCTCCGCTCGCGACGGTCAATCCGGTGAGCGTCGTCGACGCGCCGCTTCCCGGAGGGCCGATTTGGACGTTGTAGGTGCCGGCGGGAAGATAGCTCAGCAGATACGACCCGTCGCTCGCCGTGTAGGCCACCGTCGATCGGCCGGGCACATAGACGACGAACCCCGCGGCCGACGCGCCGCAGCTCGTCAGCGATCCTGAAATGGCGCCCGTGTCGAGTCCGGGTCCGGGCGGCCCAGGCGGCCCCTGCTGACCCTGGATGCACGTCGTGGTTCCGTCTTCGGCGACCGCGTTGATCGAGAAGCCATCGGGGCAAGGTGCTGAGATGCGCCGCTGGAATCCGGCGGCTCCCACGCCTCCGAGCGCGGTTGAATCGTCGGCCGCGGACGCGACGTTCGCGAACGGGGTGGCCGCGATCCGCTGCCGCGGCGAGAGCGTCTCGCCCGAAACGTGGATCTCGAGGTACCGCGCTGCGCCGTTTGAGAAGACCGACGGTGGGACCGGACTGGACGAGCCGAGCAAAACGTTGAAGAGGCCGCGGGAGACTTGAACCGATTGCGTCTCGCTCCACAACGACGCCCCGCCGGTCGCCGCATCCCAGATGGAGAAGTCCACCGCGACAGTCGCATCGATCGGGTTCTGCTGCGCGGTGTTGTCGGTCAGGCGTCCTTGATAGTTGATCACCGTCGGGACCGCCGCGCTCGCGGCGAGCCCCACGGCGCAGGCGGCGGACACGATCGCCGCGGCGGCGCCTCGACGGAGGAGAGATGAGCGAGCGGTGATCATGAGGCGCTCCTTTTCCGGTCTGCGAGTCACGGCGCGGGGGCGCCTGCGGGAGGCACCGGCCCCGGAGCCACCGCGAGCACGTTGTAACAAGTCAACGGGCTCGCGGGCGGCGACGCGTCAGTGTAGGCGTTGTTCGAGCTCGTCGCGAACGTGCCCGCGAATACGGTCGCGCAGCCCGCGGCTCGATAGAGATCGTACGAGGCGTTGTTGCCGGACCAGCTCAGATCGACGGCGCCTTCCATCGACGGCGTCTTGTTCGCCGCGAGGACGACCGGTGTCACGGTCGATCCGAAGATCCCCCAGTATCCCGATTGCACGATGAAATGGGGCGAGGCCGACGAGCCGACGACGGCACCTTGCCCCAGCGAGCCGTCGAGCCTGTGGCCGGCGGAGACGCTCGGACCTCCCGCGGAATCGATCACCGCGGGCCGCAACACGAAGCTCTGGGATTGTGATTGGGCGTGGACCGGCGCGACCGCGAGCGCTATCGCGAGGGTCGCGATCGTCAACACGATTGTGAAGGCCGTTTTCGCCATGCCCACTCTCCGGCGGCCTTGCCCATCGGCCCCGGAACGTGTCCATCGAGGTTGTACGCTCGGGGGGCCGGCGCGTCAAGGGCGGAGTCGTTGGGGGGGCGGTACCGGCCGAGTTCGCGACGCAATCGTCCCGACATCTCCACGTCGCTCGGGTGCGTGTCGACGTCGTCACCGCGGTATGCCGCGAGTTGGAGTTCCCTGCTAGCATCGCCGAGCCTGAGGAGACATGCGAAGCCTAGCCACGAAGATCTCGATGGCGTCCCTGCTCATCCTGCTTGCGGCGCAGCCTGCACGAGCGGGAGGGGACTGGAACGATGCGAACATCGCGTGGCGGACCTACGACGAAGGGCTCGCCGCCTCCAAGAAGGAAAACAAGCCGGTCTGTCTCCTGTTCTACACCGAGTGGTGCCCACACTGCGCCCGGTACAGCCAGGTGTTCCACGATCCGGAGGTCGTAAAACGATCGAAGAGCTTCGTCATGATCCGTATCGACGGGGACAAGAACCGAGAGATGAGCGGCAAGTTCAATCCGGACGGAGAGTACATCCCGCGCACGTACTTCCTCTCGCCGGCGGGCGCCCTCGATCCCTCGATCCAGGCGCACGCGGACCGCTACAAGTATTTCTATAGCGAGTCCGACCCCGCATCGCTGCTGTCCGGGATGGCGCAAGCGATGGAAAAGCTCAAGGCACCGAAGTCGAAGTGATTCGGACCCCAGCTCGCTGTCCACTTTTCACAGTCGTTGTTCGGGCGCAGCCCAGCAGAAGGGCGGACAAACCCTGCCGAGAACCGAGGCGGTGGCATCGAGGCGATTTGGGGGTATTTTCATGCGGGGAGTTGCTGTCAAGGCGGAACGTCTCCGATCATGAACGATTCTGGCACCGAGCGACAGGCCGAACTGGAGGCGATCAATTACCTGCAGGCGGTTGCCCTGCGCTCCGCCGCGGGAGCATCGTTCGGCGATTGCGTCCACGAGATACTCGAAGCGGCAATCGCGCTTTCCGGAGCGGACAAGGGCAACGTTCAGTTGCTGGATGAATCCGGCGCCCTGCGAATTGCGGCGCACCGGGGATTCAGCGAACCATTCCTCAACCATTTTGCGTGTGTGCGCCCCGATAGTGCCGCCGCGTGCGGCGCGGCTGCTCGGGCGTCCACGCGCATGATCGTGGAGGATGTGACCCGCAGTGAGATCTTCACCGGACAAGCCTCGCTCGGTGTGTTGATCGACGCCGGAGTCCGCGCCGTCCAATCGACGCCGTTACGGACCACCTCGGGACAAGTCGTCGGCATGATATCGACGCATTTCTCCCGACCGCACCGCCCGGACGAGCGGGTCTTGCGGCTGCTCGATGTATTGGCCCGCCTGGCCGCCGACATGATCGAGCGTCGTCGCGTTGAAGATTCCGCCCGTCACACGCAAGCAACGCTGGCCAAGTTGGTCGAGCGCTGTCCCTTCGGGATGTACATCGTCGATGCCGACTTCCGCATAGCCCACATGAATACCGCCTCGCAGGAGGGCGCCTTCATCAACGTGCGCCCGGTGATCGGTCGTCCTTTCGAGGAGGCGATGCACGTCCTGTGGCCGGAGGAGGTTGCCGCTCAGATCATCGCCCGGTTTCGCGAGGCGCTGGTGACCGGCGAGCCATTCCTCTCCACCGATTTCTTGCATTGTCGGGCCGATACGGGCACGGTCGAAGGCTACGAATGGGAGCTGCACCGCATCACGATGCCCGATGGCCGGTTCGGCGTGATCTGCTACTACTTCAACTCGACGAGGCTTCGTGAGCTCGAGAGCAAGCTGCGCCAGCACTCCGACGAGCTCGATGCTTCCAACCGTCGCAAGACGGAGTTCATTGCGGTGCTCTCCCACGAGTTGAGGACGCCGCTGAACGCCATCGCCGGGTGGGCGGAGCTTCTGAAGCGCCCGGGCCTCGGCGACGACGACCGGCGCGAGGGCGTCGAGATCATCTCCAAGAATGCGAGAATGCAGGCCCAACTGATATCCGATTTGCTCGACGTTCAACGCATCTCGACGGGAAAGTTGTCGCTCCGGCTCGGCGCGGTGAACCTGGGCAGCGAAATCGAGGCCGCGGTCGGCTCCGCCAGGCTCGAATCCGAAGGAAAAACGGTTCGAATCGATACCGGGTGTGGACTCGATCCGCTCGTCATCTCGGGGGATGCCGCCCGCGTCCAGCAGGTGCTCGACAACCTGCTGTCGAACGCCATCAAGTTCACTCCCGCAGGCGGCACGATCCGCGTCGGACTGTGCCGCGTCGATTCCCACGCCGAGATCAGCGTGAGCGACACCGGACAGGGCATCGACCCGGGAGCGCTCCCATATATCTTCGATCGCTTCAGGCAGAGCGATTCCGCGGAGCGCCACGGGACGGGCGGCCTCGGGCTCGGTCTGGCGATCGCCAAGCAGCTCGTCGAGCTCCATGGAGGGACGATCTCCGCGCAAAGCGCCGGAGAGGGATACGGGGCGACTTTCACCGTTTCGCTGCCCCTCGTCGCCGGCACGTGCTCGACCGAGCCGGCGGTCTCCACCCTGCGGCGCGTTCCGTCACTCGCCCTGAGCGGGACGAAGGTTCTCGTCGTGGATGACCAGGCCGAGGCTCGCGAGCCCATACGTCGAATCCTTCAGGACCATGGGGCGGAGGTGGCGTCCGTGAGATCCGCTCGAGAGGCGATCGAAGCCATCCACCACCAGCGCCCCGACGTCGTCGTCAGCGACATTCGAATGCCGCATCAGGATGGCTACGAGCTCGTGCGAGCCGTTCGCGCGCTCTCTCCCGATCGAGGCGGCACGACTCCCGTGATCGCGCTGACTGCATTCGGCACGATCGCGGATCGAGAACGGGCGCTCGAAGCCGGATTTGCGGAGCACTTCGTCAAACCGATCGATCCATCCGACCTCCTCACGGCGGTGGCCTCGCTCGGAAAGCGTCGCCTGAAGGCATAGCCGGAACGCCCGCCGTCCCCGCAGCTCGGTGCCCGCGGCGCGGAATCTACCTCACGGTGAGCTTGACGATGAGTCGCTGAACGGCCTGGACGCTTCGCGCCGCGGCTTCCGCGCGTCGCTGCTCCTCCATGGAGGAGACGACACCTGAGATCACGACCACACCGCCCTTTGCCGCCGCCACTTGGAGATCCACGATATCCGGCACAGCGGCACTCACGGCCCGATCAACTTCGCCGGTATCGCGTGGCCTGGCGCAGCCAAAAACCAAGCAAGAAGCACCAGGACCGTGGTTGGGAGCAGCATGATGAACGGCGCCACGTTGGCGAAATACCCCGAGTAAAACTGCCGAAAAGAGATTGTTGCTGCGGGAACATACGAAATCCAAGTGAGCAACAACGCAATTGTCGGTGGAATGAGGCCGCGCGATTTCTCAAGCCCTAATCGTGCCGCGACCACGCCCATCACGACGCACGACAGCAGCGTGATGTACTGGAGGTGGGTCGTCGCGGAATCCCAATCGCGCCGGTGCATCACGAGATAGATCTGCCCCGCACAGACAATGTTCGACGCAAGCATCCCAAATGCGATGGCCGTCTTCATGGGTTCCTTCCGCCGCTGTGGGGCGCGCGCCGGAGCACCCCGGCCCTGAAATCAGTCCTCGCAGAGCTTACGCCTCGCTCTGACTTGTGAGCGTCGGCATCTGGACGATTCGCGTCGCTTTCACCGTGGCCGATCCGCGGCCCAGCAAGGCGGGCAGCCGGGCGGCTGGCACGGTGTCGACACATGTCGGCCACACCAATAATGATGCTCGGGAGGGTAGCCGACCCCTGGCGCCTCCTAGGCCGCCCACCTCATTCCTGCCAAGTATCGATTCAGCGGTCTCATTATTATTGGTAATGGTTCATAGCGGTCCCTCGCTACCAGCCCACAGGTCGAACTTGCACTCAGTGCAGCGAACACCGGCCGTGTCCGCTGTCAGGGCAGCGGTCTTCCGGGCACGCCAACGGCGATTTGCAACAGCGCCGGCGTCGGCGCTGGCGAGAACGCGCCGAAGTTGACCGCGTAAAGGCTCAGGTGGTCATCGACGCCAGTGCCGAAGGCCAGGCTCGATGCCTGATTGATCCCATCGCTCGCGTCGGCGATCGTCCGGATCGAGCTCCCGTCGACCTCCACGATGGTGCTCTGGAAGATGGCCGCTACGTAGATTCTCCCGAACACGTCGATCGCCAGGCCGTCTGCTCCGAACAAGGCCGGATCCTGCAGCAGCAAGCTCGGATCTCCTGCAGTGCCATCCGAACGCACAGGGATGCTTATCAACTGACCCTTCTCGGTGTTGGTCACGATGAATGAATGATCTCGCATTGCGATCCCGTTCGCTCCGACCGGGAAACCGAAGTTCAAGATCCCGGTGCCCTCGAGGAGCGGGCTTTGCGCCCAAATTTTCGCCGAACCTCCACGCGGGATTTCCCACACGGCCCCGCCGATCGAGTCGGCGACAAAGAGGTCGCCTTGCCGATCGAACGCGATTCCATTGGGGAACAAGATCGAACCGGTGCCTGGCAATCTCGTCGCGGTGCCATCGGAGAGTCGGTAGATTCCACGAGTTGCGGGGTCGAACGTCGAAGCGCACACGTAGATGTGTCCGCTCGCATCGGTGGCCAAACCCAGCAGGCCCAGTCCTCCGAACCCCAGATCGGCCACGACCGACTCGGATCCGTCCGGCCTGATCTGGACGACCTCCGACCGTGGGGCAACGAACGTAACGTAGAAATTGCCCCGGTTGTCCGTGGTGAGTCCCTCAGGCAGCTGTCTGGCCGCCGGGTTGAACGACACGACGATGCTCACGGGATCGTTGGCCAGCGCTCCGGGGGCGAACGTCATCACCGAGAACGACGTCACGATGAAAATGGGGCGGACGGCGGAGCGCACACGGAGGGCGGCCTCCTTCGTGATCTTGGCCAGCTCGACGGCTCGGCGAATCATGGTGGTCATGGGAGCTCTCCTTGTCTCGTGACGAGGGTCCTCAATTCGCAGGCGCAGCGTCGCGATCATCGAAGACGACATTACGGCGTGGGAGTGTTTGCTGCCATCGAGGAATCCTCACGAGACTTGAACGTGTGGAAACGCACGAATTGTTCGAAACAAGTCCAAGTTCCCTCGAGTTCATGTGCCGCGACGGAATTACCTGTGCATCCAACGCTTTTCGGCGTAGTTTCACCCGGTTTACGGATTGGGGACAGGGCTGCGGACGCAAGATCCGCGCGGGAGGTCCGTTCGATGCTGCGGAAGCCTTGGTTGCTCGTGCTCGGTGTTCTGTCTTTCGTTGTGGCGGTCCCTGCGCTTGCCGAGGATCTCTGCAAGCCGGCGGCTCCGCTGTCGCAATCGAAGTGCACCAAGGACAGCCAGTGCTGTGCGGGCCTCGTCTGCCAGCCGGTCAGTGGTATTAATCGATGCGAGCCGGGCTGTCGGATCGGGGGCACGTTCTACACGAGCGGCGCGCTCAACCCCGCAAACCAGTGCCAGTCTTGCCAGCCGGCGGTGAGCACGACCGCGTTTAGCGGCGTGGCGAGCGGCACGGCATGCAATGACGGCAACGCCTGTACCCGGACCGATACGTGCCAAAACGGAACCTGCACGGGGGCGAATCCGGTCGTGTGCACGGCGGCCGATCAGTGTCACAACGTCGGGACGTGTAGCTCTTCCACCGGAGTCTGTTCGAACCCGGCGAAGGCGAACGGGACGTCATGCAACGACGGTAATGCCTGTACCCGGACCGACACGTGCCAGGCGGGCGTCTGCGCAGGGGCGAATCCGGTGATCTGCGCGGCATCCGATCAATGTCATTTCGCGGGGACGTGTAGTGCGTCGACGGGGGTCTGCTCGAACCCGGCGAAGGGCAACGGGACCTCGTGCAACGACGGCAACGCCTGCACGCGAATCGATTACTGCCTGAACGGCACCTGCACCGGCGAGAATCAAGTCGCCTGCACCGCCAGCGATCAGTGCCACGTCGTCGGCACGTGCAACACAGCGACGGGTGTCTGTTCGAACCCGGCGAAGGCCAACGGAACGTCGTGCAACGACGGCAACGCCTGCACCCGAACCGACACCTGCCAGTCGGGTGCATGCACCGGGGCGAATCCCGTCACGTGTTCCGCCAGCGATCCATGCCACGTCGCCGGCACGTGCAACACGTCTACGGGAGCCTGCTCGAACCCGAACGCGGCCGACGGGACGAGCTGCAACGACGGCAATGCCTGCACGCAGAGCGACACGTGTCAGTCCGGCGCCTGCACGGGGACGAACCCGGTGATCTGCACCCCGTCCGACCCATGCCATGTCGCCGGCGCCTGCAACCCGGCGACGGGAGGCTGCTCGAACCCGAATGCCCTCGATGGGACGAGCTGCGACGACAGCAACGGCTGCACGCAGCCCGACCTCTGCCTGGCGGGTGTGTGCACGGCGGGTGCAGGAAACCCTTGCGCAAACGGCGGTACCTGCGCGTCGGGATCGAGCGGCGGCTATTCGTGCTTCTGCCCGACCGGGGCCCTGGGCGTCAACTGCGGAACGTGCGCGAGCGGATATACCCAGTGTTCGAACTCTTGCGCGAACACGCAGACCGACGCCGCCAACTGCGGTCAGTGTGGCAGCGCCTGCGCGGCGGGGGAGACCTGCGAAGCGGGCAGCTGCGTGACCCCGGTGCCGGCGCAGCTCGCGTTCAATCTGCCGGACGGGTTCTCGCCGGTGCCCGGAGGCCACGCGGCCCCGCCCTTCACCGTTTCCGTCGTGGACAGCGCCGGGCAGGGCACCGGCTTCACCGGCGATCTCGTCACGATCAGCCCGGGCGGTCCGGTGACGCAAGGGCAGTGCACGTTCAACACCGGAACCTGCCCGCCCCCGAACTACATTTTCGGAGTCTTCTGCTGCGAGCCGGACACGTATCAATACACGATCTCCGGCTGCCCGCTCAGCCAGCTCACGACCAACGGCACGGCGACGTTCAGCGGTTGCGTTTTTACCGGCACGTCCGGCGCCGCGGTTCCCGGCGCGGTCTTGCACGCCATCGACAACCACTTCGGCTTCACGGCGAACCGGTCGTTCGACATCAGCACCGGCGGCTGCACGGCTCAGATGTACTCGTTCCTGGTGAGCACGCGAGGCTTCGGCTGCGGGCGAAGCGGACCCCCGCCCACCTCGACATTCGACCCGCAATCGTGCTCGACTCCGGGCGCACCGGCTTGCTGCACGAGCGGCGGATGCCAGCCGGACAACTACAACGTGCAGACCGGACATTCCGGAGTCTACCAGCCGGTTCCCGCGGGCGTGCTTCTCAATAGCCCGCAAGGCTGCGACCCCTCCACGCATCCTCAGCAGTGCACGCTCGCCCACCCTTCGTGCTTCATACTCTGCTTCTCGAACGACCCGGGGTGCGTCTCTCCATACCCACCCTGTCAAGACGTGTATCCCGCGCGAGGCTTTGACGTCCCCTACAACGGGAGCTGCAGCACGAGCATCGACGAGTGGCACTTTGCGGAGTGTTTGCAGGATGCCGAGTGGCCCACGTATCACGCGCCCGACGGGACGACGCACCAAGGCACCATTTCGGCGGGATCGGGTAACTGCACCGTCAGCGTCAATGCGCCGACCGGCGACATCGTCCGTGTGGGAGCCCTCGGCGATCACTGGCAGGTCAGTTCCCATGGCTCGGGCTATTCGAGCTGCGTCGGCGTGGGCGGTCCGAACGGCGATGGCGTCCAGCCGCCGGACTGCTCCGAGCTCGAGATCTCCAACCCGTCCGTCGTGGCCGGGCGTCCTTCGTGCAGCGACGGCCTCGCTTGCCCGAACTTTTCCATCGCGCAAGGAAACGGCTCGGCGACCGACGTCTACACCGTGTACTGCGTGCCGTGAGGCACCAGCTGGTGGCGGTGCACGGTTGAGCGCCCGCGGTTGCCGTAGTCCTCGGTCCGCGAGGCCGAGCCGAGAATCCGGTCGTTTCCGGACGGTCCTCACCGTAAAATACGAGCCGGGGGGCCTTTTCGCAGCTCGCGAGGATCTGGCGCTGGCGCCGCGCGAAGGGGAACACCGATGAACGCTCGACCTGTGGTCGTACACGAAAAGGTTTTCTTTGTCTTCGCCGTGCTTGTCGCCACCGCTTTGGCGAGCGTCACGGTGCCGGGCGGCGAACGGGCGGCAACCAAGCCTGCCAAATCCGCACGGAAAAATGCGAACCTCACCAAGTCGATCCCACCGCCCGGTGCCACGAACGAGTCCGATGACGTCCAGGCCGGAGCCGCTTGGGGCTGGAAGCTCCTGACATACCCGAAGACCACGATCCCGTCCGAGGCATTCACCAAGGCGCGCGGGTGGATCCGCTCGAACATCACCGACGGCCGCCCGTGGCCGGACGCGAAGAAGGGACTACCCCAGTCGTCCGGCACGACCAAGTCCAGCTTGACCGTCGACTCCGGCGATTGGACGTTTCTCGGTCCGCGGCCGATCGACGAGTCGACCAAGCCGGCCGGCGGCTACTCGTTCGGGCTCGTGTCGGGCCGGTTCAACGGGATCGCCATCGACAAGCGTACGACCGGCACGCCGGGCGCGATCGTCGCGTATGCCGCCGCGGCGTCCGGCGGCGTGTGGAAGTCGACCAACTGTTGCAGCTCGGCGTCCACATGGTCGCCGCTGTGGGACAACGGCGTGGCCGCGACGCAGGCGGCCGGAGCGATCGAGCTCGACCCGAATAATCAGAGCATCGTCTATGCGGGCACCGGTGATTACGACGGCGCCGCCGGATCCAGCGGCGATCAGTTCGGAGAGGGGATCATGCGCTCCACGGACGGCGGCGCGACCTGGACGCAGCTCGCGTCGAGCGTTTTCACGCCGTTCGCCGCGGGCTCGCCCATCTACGGCGATTCGAACATCAGCGTGCTGCGCGTCGATCCGAACAACAGCCAGACCATTCTCGCCGGCACGTCGCACGACCTCTACATCTCGCACGATGCGGCCGCGACATGGGCGATTTGCTCGTTTGGCGCCAATCCGGTCAATCCCGTGACCGGCGCCGGCGGCGCGGCCAACCAGATTACCGACATTCTCCTGGACTCAAACGCCAACCCCACGGTGGTCTATGTCGCCGTCGGGGTTCGGAACTCGAGCATCAACGGCGACAACGGCGTCTACAAGGGCACCATCCCGGCGACGGGTTGTCCCTCCCTGACGCTGATGGCCAACGGCTGGCCTGCGAACACGGGAAACGGCACGGGCGGTGCCACGGCCGTCGGCCGAATCAAGCTCGCGGGCTCGCGCGGCAATGGCACGAACAGCCTGACCGTCTACGCGCAGGTCCACAACGTGGCGTCCGGTAACGCGCTCGGCACGTGGGTGACTCGGAACCAAGGCACATCGTGGACGCTTCTGGGGGGAAGCGCCGACGCGAACTACAAGGATTGCACCGCCACGGCCACGAACGAGGGGCAAGACTGGTACAACCTGTTCCTCATCGCTGACCCGGGAAACGACAAAACGCTCTACATTGGCCGTACGAGCCTCTACAAGGCGACGGTCGACGCGGGCTACGCGAACGTGACCCTCCAGAACCTGGCCAACGTGTATACGCCGACGTGCCCCGGGCAAGGCGGGCTGCACCCCGACCAGCACGGCGTGGCCTGGATCTCGGGTACCGGAGCGACGTCTCAATTCCTCGTCGGCAACGACGGCGGAATCTACACGTCGAACGGCGCGCCGACCGGATTCCAGAACTTGAACCAGACGATCAATGCCACGCAGTTTTACGCGGGGCAGACGGGCCCGAATTTCGCGGGAGGCGCCGCGCAGATCGTCTTCGCCGGAGCCCAGGACAACGGCCACGCGAGCTGGGACAGCAGCCAGCCCGTCACGGTCTGGCAATCCCGCACGACGACAGGCGATGGTTTTTTCACCGCGTTCGACGCGCTCGCCGGCACTCTGACCGCTGGTAACTGGTACGCCGAGGCTCCCAACGGCAATTTCGTGCGCTCGACGACCGGTGCCGCCGGCGCGTTCACGTCAGGGGCACTTCCCTGGATCACCGCCAACGATAGGCCGGCCTGGGCCGCCCCGTTTCGCGTCGATACGCTCCACTGCAGCGCGACGAACTGCAGCAACGTGATCTTCGGCTCGGCCCACCTGTGGTCGAGTGTCGACGGTGCGGCGAGCTGGAACGTCGCCGGCGTCTATGACGTGACGAAGGGAGCCGGATCGATCACCGCTCTCGACATTGCGCGGAGCGACCCGGGCTCGGTCATCGTCGGGACCAGCGACGGCGAGGTCAACGTCGCGACCGGCGTATTCACCGGCGCCAACTGCACGGCGGCCGCGGCGAATACCGCGTCGTTCTCCTGCGCGGCGAACGCCAACCCGTCGTGGTTCTACGCGACGAATTTCAACGCGGTGCTGCCGAACCGAGCGATCCTGGGCGTGACGTTCGACCCCACGGTCAACGGCAGGATTTACGCGGCGGTCGGCGGGTTCAACGAGAACACACCGTCGACGCCGGGCCACGTGTTCCTTGGGGCCTGGAACGGCAGCTCGTGGGTCTGGTACGACAGGACGGGGAACCTGCCCGACATCCCGGCCACGAGCGTCATGGTCAACCCGGCAAATATCAACGAAGTGTTCGTCGGCACGTACATGGGTTTCTATTACACCGACGCCATCGGCGCGACGCCGCCGGTCTGGTACCGCTACCAGTACGGTATGCCGGACACTCGAGTGAATTACCTGGCGGTCGACCGCGGACCGGCGGGTTCTCCTCTGGCGAGCACGACGCTGACCGCCTTCACGTTCGGGCGCGGCGCGTACGCGATCCGCCTCCCCGGATCGACCAGCTCTTTCCCACCGCATGAGGTCCCGGCGACCATGACGGCGAAGCGGAACACGACGACGCCCGCCAACGTGGATCTCACGTGGGATCCCTCGTCCTGCCCAAACCCCGACGTCGACCTCTTCTGGGGCAACTTGACCGGATCGCCCTCGGGCTTCGCGACGATCACCGGCGCGTCGTGCCACCTCGGGACCAGCGGCACCGCGACGAACGTGGCGCTTCCGGCACCGCCGGCAGGAAGCGGGATCTGGTTCGTCCTCGCCGGCACCGACGACATCCACTCCACCATCTCGTCGTTCGGGCGGACATCGAACGGCTCGCCCGAAGCCTTTACAGGGTGGAACGCGCTCTGTACCGAGACCGTGCAGAGCACGGTTGCGACCTGCCCGTAGGGTCGCAACGCGCGCCGCGCGCTTCGGCCAATCTGCCGGTCTCACTCGCCATGTCCCATCCCAAATGCGGCATCTTGGGCACCGGGCCGTTCCGAGACTCTACGAACTACGACCGCTGGTAGTAGATGGCGGCATCGCCTAGTCTCCCGCGTCTGTCGGCTCCATGAGGGGCACCCATGCAGAGACCGGGTCTCGACACCGACACATCAATCGTTGAGATGGTCTCTCGGACCTTTTGAACGCGGGGGGGCGAAACCGTGTCGAACGATGCCCACTCGAGCGGAAGGCGTAAGCGGCGATTTCCGCTCGGTGCGGGAGACGCGGGTTCCATCGAGTTCAATCTCCCGGGTGGGTCCCATTGGGAAGCTGCGGTGATCGAGCTCAGCGAAGGCGGAATCAAAGCGTTGTTCCACAACGATTGCCCCGAACTCGCGCCCGGTTCGCGCATCGACTCGGTCGTCCTTCACGTAAACGATGTTCGAATCGGCGGTACGCTGCGAATCATCTACACCCTCTCCGACGTCCCGGGGAGCACGACCTGCGGCGCGAAGTTCGTGCCGACGTCGGTCGTGGGCAGTCGTGCGCTGGCGGCGCTACTCGACACGCTCGAACGTAAGAGTCGCGGTCGCACCCCGTGAGAGGCTTGGCGTAGCGAGCACGAACTCGCGCTTCGGGAGTCCGGCGGGCAAGACAACGCTGTCGAGCCGCCGCGCGACTCGGAACTCCACCGGCACTACGAGCAGACGTGCTGCGTGCAGATGACCTTGCTACCAACCCGGCAACAGGTATTGCAGTCTACTTTCCAGCACGTGCCGGCGGATGCCCGTGGCGTGGCCAGCAGCGCGACCATTCCCGTGGCGACAACGACTGCAAAGACAACGACAGCGGCCAACCTGGTCTTGTTCCTCATCGCCCACCTCCTGAGCAGCGAAGTTACCATGCTCGGCCCCGTGACGGAGTCACGGTCGGCGGACGGCAGTGGAAGCAAGCGACGTACCGGACCGCGAGCGCGGTTGCGGCGAGGCGGCGCGCTCAGTAGCCCTCGCCCTCGGCCGCGGCGGCGATCTTTCCCCGGTGCAGCGCGAACACGATCGTCGTGTAGGCGATCGCGAGGGGCATTCCGACGAGAAACCATCCAAGCGCCGTGCGTAGGCCGGCAGGATCGCTGGCGGCGGCGTACGCGGTGATCGAGGCGCGGCCGTCCGGGTCGCGCAGTAGCACAGGGAACATCCCGGCCGCCGTCGCGGCGAGCACGCCGGCGAGGAACGCGCAGGAGCCGAGGAACGCGGTCAGGTCGCGCTCGCGCCGGATGGCGACGTTCGATGTGATGAGGCCGCAGAGGGCGAGAAGACCGGACAGCCAGGCGAGCGGACGTCCTGCGAACCCGGCGAAGAAGCCGGGATTGACCCGGGCGGTCGCGATCGTGACGATGGGCCAGCCGACGGCCACCGCGAGGAAGAGCCTGCGGGCCAGGGAACGCGCGCGGTCGCGGATGGGCGCTCCGGTTTTCCACGCGACAAAGGCCGCCCCATGCGCGGCGAGCGCCGAGAACGTGAAGACCGCGACGAGCACGGTGTACCAGTCGAGGATGCCGACGGGCATCCTCGCCGTGAAATCGGTGAACAGCGTGAGGGAGAACCAGCCATCGGCATCGAGCGGAAGGCCTCGCAAGATGTTGCCGAGCGCCGCGCCGAGAAGAATGCACAAGAGGCCGCTCGAGACGCAAAATGCGACGTCCCAAAAAGTCCTCCACAGCGGCGAGGCGACGTGGCTGCGGAACTCGATCGAGATCCCGCGCGCCAGGAGCGTCCACAGCACGAGAAAGATCGCCAGGTAGAAGCCGGACAATCCCGAGGCAAGCACTCTCGGGAACGCGACGAACAGCGCGCCGCCCGACGCGAGGAGCCAGACCTCGTTGCCATCCCAGTACGGGCCGATCGCGGCGAGGATCTGTCGCCTTTCGCCATCATCGCGCGCGAGCAGGAGGTGCAGCGCGCCCGCCCCGAGATCGAATCCATCGAGGACGACGTATGCGGCGAGCATGGCCGCGACGATGCCGAACCACAGCTCAACCATGAAGAGCATCCGGTCCGTGCTCCAGCTCGCGGAGCACGAGGAACAGGAAGAGCAGTCCCAGAACGACGTAGATCCCGGTGAATCCGATCAGGGTGAACAGCGCCGTCCCCGCGTGTATCGAGGGGCTGGCCGCATCCCGGGTGCGCAGGATCCCGTAGACGATCCAGGGCTGGCGCCCCAGCTCGGCCGTGATCCAACCCGCCGTGTTGGCGATGTACGGGAACGGGAACGCCAGCATCAGCGCCCACAGGACGGGGCGCACCCGCGAGAGCACGCCGCGCCACGAAAGGAGCGCGGCGACCATCATAAGCGCAATGAACAGTGTACCGAGCCCCGCCATGACGTGGAACGCGTAGTAGAGCAGCTCGATGTTGTCCGGCCATTCGCTCTGGGGAAACTCGTCGAGGCCGGCGACGCCGCTGTGAAACGTCCCGTAAGCGAGGAAGCTCAGCATCCCGGGGATCTCGATCGGGTTGTCCAGACGCCGCTGCGCGACGTTGGGCTGGCCGATCAGCGTGATTCCGGCGCTCGGTCCGCTTTCGAAGCGACCTTCCATCGCGGCGAGAGCCACCGGCTGATGCCGCGCGACGAGCTTGGCCTGGTGGTCTCCGGTGGGAAAGGCGACGAGGACGGCGGAGATCAGCCCCGCCGTCGTTCCAACCCGGAGAAAGCGCCGGGCGGCATCTTCATGCAACCCGCGCAGCGTGTAGTAGGCCCCCACCGCGGCGACGACGAACGACCCCGTGACGACCGCGGCAATCATCGTGTGGACGTAAGCGGCGATCGCCCAAGGGTTGAGGAGGAACGCCCAGAAGCTCGCAAGGCGCAGCACGTTGTCGGGGCCGACGGCGTGCCCGGTCGGGTGCTGCATGAACGCGTTCGTGCAGACGATGAAGTATCCGGAAAGCCAGCTCCCCGCGAACAATGCGGCGGCGGCGAGGAAGTGACCTTGACGCCCGAGCTTCCGTTCTCCCCAGACGAGCAAGCTCAAGAAGCTCGATTCGAGGAAGAAGGCGAACAGGCCCTCCATCGCCAGTGTGTGGCCGACGACGGGGCCGGCGATCTCCGCGAAGCGCGCCCAGTTCGTCCCGAACTGGAACTCCATCGGAATTCCCGTCACCACGCCGACGGCGAAGTTCACTCCGAAAATCCGGATCCAGAACCGCGCGGCGTCGTCCCACCGCGCGTCCTTGGTCCGGAGCCCGAGCGCCTTCATCACGACGATGAGAAGCGCCAGTCCCATCGTGAGCTGGGGAAAGAGGTAGTGGTACACGATGGTGAACGCGAACTGGAGGCGGTGCCAGAACAGCGGATCGCCGGCCGACATGGGCCGAGTATAGGTCAGTCGGACGATCCGATGCGCGCCCGACCCGGACATTTGGCGGTCGAAGACGGCTGGGACTATTTTGTGTGGGGATGGCTCGGTGTGAGGGCTAAGACAGATGCGCGTTGCAATCGGTTCCGACCATGCGGGCTTCGAGCTGAAACTATTTCTCGTGCGCGAATTACAAGACGCGGGCGTCGAGGTGATCGACCTGGGCACGAGCTCCCCGGAGCCGACGGACTATCCACCGTACTGCATTGCCGTGGGCGAAGCGGTTGCGCGAGGGCAAGCGGATTGGGGCATCGTCTTGGGAGGCAGCGGCCAAGGTGAGCAGATTGCCGCGAACAAAGTCCGCGGCGTTCGCGCCGCGCTGTGCAATGACGTGTTCCTTGCGAAACTGGCGCGTAGCCATAACGACGCCAATGTGTTGGGAATGGGCGCGCGTGTGATAGATCCCCAGCTCGCGCTCGAAATCATCGACGCGTGGAGGTCGACGCCTTTCGAGGGGGGACGTCACCAGCGTCGTATCGATGAAATCTCGGAGTACGAGCGAACGCGATCGATCTAGGTCGGCGTCGCGTCCACTTCTCAGTTCGCCGGACTAACCCCCGAACCACGTCGCGAGGAACACTCCGGTCCCGACGGTTCCCAGCGCGAGCGAGCCGACCCAGATCAGCTTCTGGCGGGTCAGCGCCGCGACGGCGGCGACGGCGATGCACACCTGCAGCAGCGCAACCGCCGCTGCAAATCGGTGATGCCGATGAAGGAGGTGGTCCGACTCCGCGACTTTCTCGTCCCGCTCGTGCTCTTTCTCACGAGCCGCCTTCTGGAGCTCGGACTGCTCGTCCGCATAGCGTTTCTCGGTCGCGGCGAAATCGGGGGAGGGCTCCTTGCCGGCGGCGAGCCAGGCGTTCCGCGTGGCCTCCTGCACGGAGGCCTTGAGCCCCTTCGCCTGATAGAACGCCCACTGGTCGGAGGCTTCCGCCTGGAGCCGGGACGCGTCGGTCCGCAACATGAGCGCTTCGTTGACCGTCGCGCCGGCCTCGAGCGCTGCCGCCGCACCGACGACCGCAAGGAGCGCCGTCGTGAGCGCGATCTTCCGGAGAAGCGCGCCTCCCTCTTTTTCCAACTCCTCCACGATCTGCTCGTGCAGCTTCTCCGCCTCGATCTCGGGCCCTTCCGGCATCGCGTGCTCCTTGTGGCGGCCGCATCACGGAGCTTTCCGGCTCCTCCCACGGCCTCCCTCGGGCGAACAGGGTAGAGCACGCAGCGAGTGCTTGTCCGTCGCCGCTTCCCTGCGTACTCTCTTGGCGCTGGATCCGGGCGCCTCGGGGGGGATATGGGCTCACACGGGTCGATTCTGCGGAAGGCTTGTCTTACGGCGGTCGCGCTCGCCGTCTTGGCGTCCGTTCCGGCGCGGGCGTCGCACTCCAATCCGAAGTTCGTGGGCGGCCCGGGCAACCCGCCTCCGGAGCAGATCCGGCAGCCATCGCCGGATGACCCCCTCGCCGTAGGTTTTGCCAAGTACTACGGCGGCCGGGTCATCTCGAGCGCGAAGATCGTCCAGGTGCTGTGGGGAACGGGAAGCTACAGCCCCGAGGTGACCGCGACGACGGCCCCGTCGATCGCCACGTTCTACCAGCAGGTGCTCAACAGCGCCTACATGGATTGGCTCACCGAGTACAACACGACGATGACCGGAGGAACGAACCAGACCATCGGACGCGGATCGTTCGTGCAGCAGGTCACGATCACGCCGTCGATCACCGGCTCGTCGATCTCCGACGCGCAGGTTCAAACGGAGATCGTGAACCAGATCGCGGCCGGCCACCTGCCCGCAGCGACGACCGATGCCGCGGGAAATACCAACACGATCTACATGGTCTACTTTCCCCACGGGAAATCGATCACGGCCCCGAACGGCGGCGGAGTGTCCTGCCAGGCCGGAGGGTTCTGCGGCTATCACGGCACCATCGCGGCGAGTGGGCCTCGACCCGAGATGTACTACGGCATCATCCCCGACTTTCAGACCGGGTCCGGCTGCGAAACAGGATGCGGCGGCGCGGCCACCACGTTCGGGAACGTCACGTCCGTGTCGTCGCATGAGCTGGTCGAGACGATCACCGATCCGGAGGTCGGCCTCGCGACGGTGCTCGGGCCACTGATCTCATGGTACGACGACGTGGACGGCGAGCTCGCCGACATTTGCAACGCGCAGCAGGGAAGCCTCGTGGGAAGCGACGGCCAGACCTACGTCGTCCAGAAGATCTACTCGAACTACGCGAATGCCTGCATCATCACGCGCCCGACCCCGAACGACTTTTTCATCGACCTGACGTCGAACGTCCTCGTGATTCCGCGAAACAGCGGCGGCCCGGACACGGTCCTGACGCAGACCACGAGCGGAAGCGCTCAGTCCACCACGCTTTCGATCAACGGGCTCCCGTCCGGCGCGTTCGGCAATTTCAGTCAGAGCCCCGTCTCTTCAGGAGCCAGCTCGACGCTTTCGGTGGTCGTGTCGCCGGCGACGGCCGTCGGGTCGTCCACCTTCACGGTCACGGGGACGGCGGCTTCGGGCGCGCACTCGGTGACCGGCACACTCGTCGTCCCCACGACGGCGGCGGCGCCGATCGTCAACGGCACTTTCGAGGCGGGCAGCTTCGGCGGTTGGACGACGGCCGGAGCGATCGAGACGATTCTTCACTCGGGTTGCCACTCCGGCACCAGTTGCGCCCGGCTCGGAAGCGCCCAGCCGACGAACGGCGACAGCACGATCGTCCAATCGTTCGTCGCCGAGGCCGGCGTCTCGCAGCTTTCGTTCTGGTACAAGAACACCTGTAACGACTACGTCGGCTTCGACTGGGCCACCGCGACGCTGTCGGACACGACCTCTCCGGTCACGATCCCGATCCTCGCGAAAACCTGTGCCGCGACCTCCGTCTGGACGCACGTCCTGACCCCCGTGACGGCCGGGCATGGCTACATCCTTTCGCTCTTCAACCACGACGACAACCTCGGCGGGGATGAAACCTTCACGATGTTCGACGATGTGTCCACCGTGTGCGCGGCGGCCGCGGATTGCGACGACGGCAACCCGTGCACCGACGACACCTGCGTATCTTCCGCGTGCGTCCACACGAACAACACCGCGACGTGCAACGATGGGAAAGCCTGCACGACCGGGGACGCCTGCTCGGGCGGGGTCTGCCTGACCGGCACCGGCACGCTCAACTGCGACGACGCCAATCCGTGCACCAACGACAGCTGCGCGCCGGCGACCGGCTGCGTTCACACGAGCAACACCGCGCTGTGCGATGACGGCAACCCGTGCACCGACGACACGTGCGATGCGGTCGCCGGATGCGGTCACGTGAACAACTCCGCCGCCTGCAACGACGGCAATCCCTGCACCACCGGGGATGCGTGCCGGGGCGGCATCTGCACCGGGGGCACGACCGCGCCGTTCGAGCAGCTTCAAAACGGCAACTTCGAATCGGGCAGCGGGGCGCCGGGCTGCGGTCCCGTTCCGTTCTTCCGGGACTACTGGACCGGAACCGGTTCGGCGGTCCAGAACGCCGGGTGCCCATGGACGACGAGCGTCGTCGCGAGCATCGGCTACCCGGGCGGGAACGCGCCGGGGACCATCTCACAGACGTTCCCACCGACCCAGGGCCCGGGAACGTTGAGCTACACGCACGGATCGGACGCGCCGACCTATTGCAGCTACACGGTGACCTTCGGACCCTCGAACGCCGTCGTCGCCGTCAACGTGCAGCTGCCGGGGGCGATGATCGCGGCGCCCACGATCGCGGTGCCCACGGGAACGACCTCGGTCACGTTCGGCAACCCGAACTGCAGCGGCGGCGGGCTCAACCTCTTGAACTTCGACGACGTCTCGCTGCAAGCGGGCACCGCCACCATGCTCAGCTGCGACGACGCCAACGCGTGCACGGCCGATAGCTGCGACCCGGCTTCGGGGTGCGTGCACACCAGCGTCACAGGCACCGCCTGCGACGACGGGAACGCCTGCACCACGGGCGACACGTGCCGGCAAGGCGTCTGCACCGGCGGTACCGGCACGCCCTTCGAGGACGTCGCGAACAACGGGTTCGAAACCGGCGCCGGCTCGACCGGCTGCGCGCCCAACCCGTTCCAGCGC
>CAZYHZ010000007.1:0-104473 GCA_964647625.1 uncultured Acidobacteriota bacterium | reverse complement strand
CCGACCTACTGGTTCGTAGCCAGTCGCTCTATCCAACTGAGCTACGGTCCGTCCGAGGCTGATCAGAGAAAGGTGCCTAAAACTGCCAAAAAACCGACGAACCGCGAGTCTAGCACCCCGATCTTGACGGCGTCAACGATCGGGCTCGTGAGCCCCCTGCCACGAAGTTGCACCGCCCAAAAAGGAACCTATATTGCTCCCACGACAGGGCCGAAAAAGCAGAAAGACGTAAGCCGAGGGGATGAGCGATGACGGGTCAGCCTGAAGCCGGTCGGCGGTTCTTCACGACGTCCGAGGTCGCGCGGTACTGCGCGGTCACCAACGACGGCGTCCTCAAGTGGATCAAGTCCGGGAAGCTGCGCGCCTTCTCGACACCAGGCGGGCATTACCGGGTCAGCTCCGAGGACTTCCGGGAGTTCCTCCAGAAGTACGACATCCCGATCGACGAGGCGTTCTTCTCCGGGGCATCCAAGGCCCGATCGGTCCTCGTCGTCGATGACGAGGCCGACATCCGCGAGATCGTCCGGCGCGTCCTCAAGGAACTCGAGCCGAACCTGAGGATCGACGAGGCGTCGGACGGGTACGAGGCCGGAATCAAGATCGGCCAGATGCAGCCCGACCTCGTGATCATGGACGTGATGATGCCGCGCGTCGACGGACTCTCGCTGTGCCGCTCCATCCGGGAAAACCCGGACACCCGCGGCATCAAGGTGCTCGCGATCACCGCGTTTCCCGAGCACGACGCGATTCGCAAGATGTATGACGCGGGAGCCGATCTCTGCCTGATGAAGCCGATCCAGTTCGAGCATTTCCGTCTCGAGGTTCTGCGGCTGCTCAACGAGGCCTCCCGAGGGCAGGCGGCCAGCGCCTGATTCGCCTGTGACATACTGAGCCGGAAGGGAGGCCCGGATCGTGGCACTTCTCACGAAAGCTCCGCTCGCTTCCCTCGTCATCGGTGTCGCGCTCACCGTCTCGACGCCGGTGTTCTCCCAGAACGAGTCGCCCACGTCGGGAACGGAAGACTACGTGCTCGGGATCGAGGACCGCCTGTCGGTGTCGGTGTGGAAAGAGCCCGACCTCACGCGGACCGTCGCCATTCGTCCCGACGGCAAGATCACGTGCCCGCTCGTGGGAGACATTCAGGCCTCCGGCCGCACCGCGAGGGAGCTGACCGCGGATCTGACCGTCGCGCTGGCCAAGTACATCAAGGAGCCTGTCGTCACCGTGATCGTCGAGGAGATCAACAACTTCAGGGTGTACGTGCTCGGCGAGGTGGCGCATCAGGGCGCGCTCGTGCTGCGGCGCCGCACCCGGTTCCTCGAGGCGGTCGCGCTCGCCGGGGGGCTGACGCAGTTCGCGAACCGGTCGGACATCGTGCTCATCCGCGTCAACAACGACAAGGAGTCGCGTTCCCGCATCGACTATCGAAAGATCGTGTCGGGCGAGAAGCCCGAGCAGAACGTCTTTCTGAAGCCGGGGGACACCATCATTGTCAATTGATCGACGACGGGCGCTCGGCCGGAGTGCGCTCTTGCTGGCGGGAATCTCCGCGCTCGCACCGTCCCCATTCGCCGCCGAGGTCATCTTCAGGCCGGCGCTCACCTTCGGCCTGTTCCACAGCGGAAACGTCTTTCTGATCGGGTACGACCCGGTGTCCGGCCAGCCCGCCAAGGCCGTGGGCGACGATCTGGCCGCGCTGGCGCTCGACCTCGACTGCGACCGGAAGACGATCGACAGCATCCTGACGTTCCACTACCGGCCGATGTACGTCGCCTACCGGCAGCAGACCGACCTCGACTACTTCGGAAACGTCGTCTCGCTCACGTACCGAAAAGACAAGTCGCGGCAAGCCGGCTTTTCGACGAACGTCTACGGGGAGCGGACGGAGTTCCAGGGCGTCAGCTCGTACACCGCGGACCGGCCGAGCACGTTCGTCCCGCGCACCACGATCACCCGGGCCCACGCGAACGTCGGCGGCGCGGTCGCGGTGGGCCAGCGCTCGCTCCTGGATTGGGACGTTCACGGCGAGCTCGATCACTACGACCAGGTGGTGGGCCTCACGTTGAACGACAGCAACTCGTTCGGCGCGCGCGGCGGCTGGCGGTTCGCGTACAGCGAGCGGGGGACGATCGGGCTGGCGGTGGTCGTCGATCGATTCGCTTACCAGGACCTCGACAGCGTCACGGACGAATCGCTCCTCCTGACCGGCTCCTACAGCGTGGGCCGAAAGACGGAGCTGCACTACGACGCCGGGGCGACCGTCGCGGTCTCGAACGGCGAGTCGAACGTCGGGGGGGAGGCGCTGCTTTCGATCACGGAGCGATTCTCAGAGACGTCCGAGCTGGCCACGGGCGTGAGCCAGCACGACACTGCGGGGAGCGGCTTCCAGGGCGCCACGCGCGATTCGGGCGCGTGGGTTTCGTACCACCGGGACGCGCCGCTGCGCGGGCTGCATGCCGCGGCGGACGCCTCGTACTGGTATCGCAAGAGCCTCGATCTGGCCGGGACCGGATCGGGAGCGACGTCGACGTTCAACGTCGTGGGCTCGGTCGGCTGGACGTTCAACCGATTTCTGTCGATCGGCGCCAACGTCGCTTACGTCAATCAGAGCACCGACAGCTCGACGCCCAGCGTGCTCGACGCGGATTACGCGTCGTACGGCGTCAATTTGCGTTGGGCCATGCGCGGGCGCTGACGGCCGCTGCGCAATCGATCAGCGCGCGCCCGTCCCCATCAGGACGACCTTCACCGTCTTGATCAGGATCCACAGGTCGTAGAGGACGTTGCTGTTCTTGATGTAGAATAGGTCGTACTTGAGCTTGACGAGCGCGTCTTCGACCGTGGCGCCGTAGCCGTACTGGACCTGCGCCCAGCCGGTGATCCCCGGGCGAACCGTCATCCGCAGCGCGTAATAGCTCAGCCGCCGCTCGAGCTGCTCGACGAAGTGCTTTCGCTCGGGCCGCGGTCCGACGAAGCTCATCTCGCCCCGAAACACGTTGATCAACTGGGGCAGCTCGTCGATCCGCAGCTTTCGAATCACGCGGCCCACGCGCGTGACGCGTGGGTCGTTCTGGCCGGCCCACATCGGTCCGCTCTTCTTCTCGGCGTCCTTGACCATGGACCGGAATTTGAGCATGTCGAACTCGACGCCCCGCCGCCCCATGCGGCGCTGCCGGTAGAGGACCGGGGTGCCCGACTCGAGCGCGATCAGCGCGGCCGTGACCAGCATGACGGGCGACGCGAGCACCAGAACGAGGAACGACAGCACCAGATCGCAGACGCGCTTGTAGATCCGGCGCATGGCCGAGACCTTGAATCCGTTCGAGAAAACGAGCCAGGACGGCAGCATCGTCTCCACCGCGAGCTGTCCGCTGGTCCGCTCGAAGAACGATGCGGCGTCCTCGATCTCGAGGCCGGACAGACGAAGCTGCATCAGCTCGTTCATCGGGAGCCGGCCGCGCTTCTCGTCGACGGCGACGATGATCCGGTCGATGCGGCCGAGGCTGTATTGCTCGAGCTCGCTGAATCGAGTGAGGATCCGGGCGCCCATCGCCACCACTTCGCCGATGCGCGATCCGTCCTGCTCGGCGAATCCGATCAGCTGGTATTCCGATCCCAGGTGCTCGCCCATCCACCGTGCGAGGGCACGCGCGCTCTCGCCGGAGCCGACGATCAGGATTCGCTCCCGATAGCAATCGAGCACTTGATAGCGCAGGGCGAACCAGCGCCATGCGGCGACGGACAACGGCACCGCGAGCACGCCCTCGGCGAACAGCAGCGTGAGTGGCTGCATCGGGGATCCGAAATACGCGAACCAGCCGAGCAGCGCGACCAGGCCGAAGGAGGCCGCCATGATTCCGAGGATCACCATCTCCCGACGGAAGTTCGCGGCCTCGCCGAGGATCGCGCGGCGCGTCACGAGCAGGCAACCGACGAAGAGAAAACCGTTCAACGAGACGAGTGCTTGGCTCGCGGTGCTCGGAAGATCCGGGAACATGTATCGATTGAGCCCGACCAGCGCGTAGAGCACGCCGAAGACAAGACCTGATTCGAGAGCGATCGAGGTGAGATACCTCGGGTGGGTGAGTTTGAATACGCTCACGCTGACGACCTCTGGCTCGTGTCATGACACGAGTCGGACAGCCCCTTCTTTTCCACGAACTTAGCGTCTACGCGTGCCTGCCACCGAATTGTTTTCGGCGGACGGTTTGAGCATACGCGCGCCGACGGAATTCATCAATGCGAAAGTGAAGACAATTTTGTAACAAACCCTTTGTATTGTTTGAATTAAACGGGCGAAATTAATTTCTGCCTTTTTAGTCAGGTATTCCCCCCAGATTGCAAAATTATATAAATTTTCAAGCTTACAAAATCGCTTGCCCGATCTCGAACGCGAGCGTTGGATCTCGTTCGAAGTCGTTCAGTTCTCCCGCTTGACACCGGCAGGGGTCCCCTGTAGTTCTCTAGGGGTCGGTTGGTCGAGAACAGGTTGGTCATCTTGTTTGCGAGGGTGCAACGGCGCGCTCATATTGTTGAGCGCGTCGAGCACCGTCGAAAGAAGCCATCTGCACGTGTCGAGCGCCCCGCCGCGCGAGCGGATGGGGAGCGGTGAGAGGACGGGACGTACCGATGACCGAGACGGGCGGAATGTCGCTGATCCTCGAGCTTGTCGATCGTCTCGCGCGCTCGTGGTGGACCGTCGTCGCCGGCCTGTGTCTCGGCGTCGCCGGCTCCGTGCTGGCGATGCGTTACCTCCCCAAGACGTTCGAAGCGACGACGAAGATCCTCGTCTCTCCGCCGACGATCTCTCAGGACCTCGTGAAGAGCACCGCAGGCGATGACATGGAGTTCCGCTTCGCCGCGCTCAAGGAAGCGGTGCTCAGCCGTCCGTACATGCTGACGCTCATCGACAAGACCTACGGACCGCAGAAGACTCAGGCGAACACGGAACGGCTGATCCAGCAGATCCGGAATCGCGTCACCGTGAAGGTCGAGCGCTACGGCGGGGGCGGCGGATACGGGGACCGTGCGGGGATGTTCTCCCTGGGATTCCTGGATAGCGACGCCGATCGCGCCGCTCAGGTCGTCAACGACTGGGCCGACCTGTACATCCGCGAGAACACCAAACACCGCACGAGCCGGGCCGAAGAGACGACCTCGACGCTCGAAGATCTCGCCGGCAACGTTCGAAAGCAGCTCGCGGAGAAAGAAAGGGCGATCTCCGAATTCCGGTCGGCGCACCTCTACGAACTGCCCGAACGAAATGATACGAACGTCGCACTGCTCAACGGTCGCCAGCGGGACCTCGAAGCGAATCAGAAGGCGGTCCAGAGCTCCCAGGATCGCGTCCAGCTCCTCCAGGCTCAGCTTCAGGCGTCGCTGGCCGGATCGGCCGCTGGCAGCTCGATGCCGCTCGATCCGTCGAGCGCGCGGCTGGCCCAGCTCCAGCGTGAGCTCGCCGGCTTGAAATCGCGTTATTCCGACGAACATCCCGAAGTGCGCGCCAAAGAACGCGAGGTGCAGGAGGCGATGGGCGCGGTCCGTCCGGTCGACCCCTCGGCACCTCCCGGAAAGAGCCCCGTGGCCCTGTCTCCCCTGGAGCAGGAGATCCAGAACCAGACCAAGGAAGTCGCGCGGCTCCAGCTCGATCAGGTCCGAATCCAGCACGACATCGATCTCTACAAGGCGCGCATCGAGGCGGCCCCGCAGGTCCAGCTTCAGCTCGAGGAGCGCACGAAGGGTTACGACGTCCTCCAGAAGCAATACAACGACTACCAGATGAAAGCGCAGGCCGCGAAGGGAGCGGAAACGATCGAGACGGCGCAAAAAGGGGAGCGGTTCGAGGTCATCGAGCGCGCCGTTCCGCCGGCTTTCCCGATCCAGCCGAAGCCTTTCGCGATCTTCGGCGTCGGCGTGGCACTGGGGCTGATCCTGTTCGTAGGGCCGGTACTCCTCGTCGGCTTCATCCATCCCACGGTCCAATCCGAGGAGGGGCTGCGCGCGTCGCTGCCCGTTCCGCTGCTCGTGAGCATCCCGCGCATCGAGACGGAATCGACACGCCGTCTCGCGCTCCGCCGTCGAACGGGCAATCTCGTGCTCTCCGGCCTGTCGGTCGCGTTCCTGGTCGTCGTTTGCGTCTTCAACTACACGAGGTGAGGCGCGCATGAAGACGCCGGACCGATTCGACACGTTCTCGCGGCTCGGACGCGTCGAGACCGCGAAAGCCGAGCCGGCGCCGCCGGCGCAGAAGGTCGCGGCGGGCGTGCCTCTCGGAAAGATCTTCCCGCGGGAGCTCGTGATCACTCCCGAGATCGTGATGGTCGAGGCGCCGCGCTCCGCCGCCGCCGAGCGCTTCCGGCGGCTCAAGACGCTGCTCGTCAACGACGCCACCGAAGAGCCCAACGTCATCGTCGTGACTAGCGCCCTGCCGGCGGAGGGGAAGTCGCTCGTGTCGCTGAACCTCGCGATCGACTACGCCGCCGATCTGCCGGACGAGGTGCTCCTGATCGACGCGGACATGCGGCGGCCCGGCGTCAATCGATGGCTGAAGCCGGCGCCGATGATCGGGCTGAAGGAAGTCCTCTCCGGCGAGGCCGAGCTCGACCACGGGCTGCTCGACATCAAGGCGCAGCGCCTCGTCATCCTCCCAGCGGGACAGCCCGCGCGCGACCCCGTTCAGCTGCTCGCATCGGACGACGCCCGTACGCTGCTCGACACGCTCCGCAAGCGGTTCAAGAAGGTCATCATCGACACGCCGCCGATCGTCCCGTTCACCGACGCCGACATCGCGGCGTCGTTCAGCGACGGCGTGATCATCGTGGCGCGGAGCAAGACGACCCCCAGGCCGCTGCTCGACCAGGCGATCAACTCGGTCACCGCCTCGCGCATCCTGGGCGTCGTGCTGAATGACGCGACCCACGGCTGGGCCGATCACTACCGCAATTACGACGGCTACTACCAGCGCTACTACCACCATCAGAGGGAGTCGTGATTCACGGGCTCCCGCGCCCCCGCCGCGTCGTCGCTCTGGGCGGCGGCACCGGCATGCCCTCCGTCCTCCGAGGACTGCGCCGCCACGTCACGCGCGGCGGCATCGCCTCGCTGACGGGGATCGTCACGATGACCGATGACGGCGGGAGCTCGGGCCGGCTGAGACGGACGCGGGGCCTGCCACCGCCGGGCGACGTCAGGAATTGCCTCGTCGCGCTCTCCCCCGAAGAGGACCTGCTCGCCGGACTGTTCCAGCACCGCTACGACGGCGCCGAGGAAATCGGCGGCCACACGCTGGGGAACCTCATCCTGACCGCGCTCGCCGAGCAGACGGGCAGCTTCCTCAAGGCGGTCGAGGTCACGAGCCGCGTCCTGCGCATCGTCGGAACCATCCTGCCCGCGACCTCCGACGACGTCGTGCTCGAAGCGGAGCTCGAGGACGGCACCACGATCTGCGGGGAGACCGCGATCGCGGCATCCGAGCGGAAGATCGCGCGGATCGGTCTGCGTCCCGGCGCCGCTCGCGCGACACCGGGCGCCGCCGAGGCGATCCTCGACGCGGAGCTCGTCGTTCTCGGTCCCGGAAGCCTGTTCACGAGCCTCGTCCCCAACGTGGTCGTCCGGGAGATCGGGGCGGCGCTCCGTGAAACCGGAGCCCTGGTGGTGCTCGTCGCGAACCTCGTGTCGGAGCGCGGCGAAGCCGCGGGGCTCGATCTCGCAGACCACATTCGCGTTCTCGAAGATCACGCTGGGGGGCCGTTCCTCGACGCCGCGCTGGTGCATGACGGGCCGATCGACTCCGACGTCGCGGCCCGTTACCGGCAGGAAGGCGCCGCTCCGCTCCGGAGCTCGGGGGAGCGGGAGCGCGGCGTCCGCATCCTCCGCAGAAGGCTCGCCGCCGACGGGCCGAAGCTCCGCCACGATCCCGAAGCCACGTGCCGGGGCCTGTTCGAGCTGTGGTCCGACCACAAGGAAGCGCTCGATGTCCACGGTCGCCCCGCCGCGGGGCGTGTATGAGGAATGCCATGAGGGAGAACACCAATCTCGTTCGGTCCGACGAACAGGATGAGATCCTCACGAGCCGCGAGGCGCGAGAGTTCTTGCGGATCGGCCGAACCAAGCTGTGGGATTTGACCCGCCGATCCGTGGTGCCCGCGTACCGATTGGGAGGAGGGAAGACGTCCGGCCTGAGGTACAAGCGCTCGGAGCTCCTCGCCTGGCTCGAGGAGCACCGGATTTAGGTCTCCGATGTCGAAATCCCCGTCACTCGACATCCTGAACGCCATGACCGTCGATGTCGAGGAGCACTTCCAAGTGTCGGCATTCGAGTCCAGCGTCCGCCGCGACGACTGGGAATCCCTTCCAAGCCGCGTCGAGGCCAACACGTCCCGGCTTCTCGATCTGTTCGATGAGTCGCGCATCCGCGCGACGTTCTTCGTGCTCGGATGGGTCGCCGAGCGCCATACCGCGATGGTCCGCGCGATCTCCGACCGGGGTCACGAGGTGGCCTCGCACGGCTACAGCCACCGGCTCGTGTACACGCAGACCGAAGAGGAATTCAAAGCGGAGACGGTTCGAGCCAAGTCGCTCCTGGAGAACATCACCGGGAGCCGCGTTCGAGGCTACCGCGCGGCGTCGTTCTCGATCGGCCGGCGCAATCTCTGGGCGCTCGACGTCCTCGCGGATGCGGGTTTCGACTACGACTCGAGCCTCTTTCCGATCGTTCACGATCGCTATGGGATTCCCGGCGCGCCGCGACACATTCACGTCGTGAAGACGCCGACCGGCCGCCGGCTGATCGAGATTCCGCCCTCGACGCTCCGCGTCGGGGGACTGGTGCTCCCGTTCGGCGGGGGCGGCTACCTCCGGCTGTTCCCGCAGTCGGTGACGCAGTGGGCGATCCGGCGCGTGAATCGCAAGGACGGGCTCCCGGCGATCGTCTATGTCCACCCGTGGGAGACGGATCCCGGGCAGCCGCGGGTCGCGGCGCCGCTCGTGAGCCGCTTCCGCCATTACGTGGGCCTTGACACCACGATCTCCAAGCTGCGCGCGATGGCGGCATCGCATCGCTTCGGCACGATGGCCTCGCTCATCGATGCGACGGCCGCCCTTCCGGAAAAGGCCGTCGCGTGAGCGATCCGGTCACCGTGTTCGAGCCCGAGCCGAAGCATCAGCCGGACTGGGACGCGTTCACGCGCGACCGGCCGGGACTCGAGGCGGGGCACCTCTGGTCGTTTCATCAGCTGCTCGACGACGTCTTCGGGCAGCGCGTCGTGCGTCTCGCCGCGCGGCGCGGGACGACCTGGGTGGGCGTGCTTCCCCTCGTCTACCAGAGGAGCTTCGTCGGCCGATTCCTGACTTCGGTCCCTTACCTCAATTACGCCGGGGTCCTCGCCGACGACGCCGAGGCGCGATCCGCACTCGCGAATGCGGCCGCCGACGTCGCTTCGCGGCTCGGCGCCGATCGACTCGAGATTCGCGGGCGCGACGGGTCCGATCTCCCGCTGGACGTCTGGCGCGGGAAATCATCGTACCGGCTGTCTCTCCCTCGCGATTCCGAAACGCTTTGGACCGATCTGATCGCGAAGGTTCGATCCCAGGTGAAGCGGCCGAAGAAAGAAGGCTTCGAAGGGCGCGTCCTCGAGCGCGACGGGCGCGCCCGCTTCTACCCCCTGTTGGCGCGGCGCTGGCACCAGCTCGGCTCACCGGTCCTTCCGGAGAGTTTCTTCGAGGCGCTCGAGAAGCGGTTCGACGGCCACCTCGACTACGTCGTCGTCGAGCGGGACGGGACGACCGCGGCCGCGGGCGTCCTGCTCGCCGTCGGCGATACCGTCGAGATTCCATGGGCGGCGTCCTCGAACGAGCACGATCGCTTCGGCGTCAACATGCTGCTGTACTGGACGGCGCTCGAGCGCGCGATCGCCCGCAAAGCGGCCGCGTTCGACTTCGGCCGGTCCACTCCGGATTCCGGCACCGCTCGATTCAAGCTGCAGTGGGGCGCCGAAGAGTTCCCCCTGAGCTGGAACGTCCGCGTACGCGGCGGGCGCGGCCGCGCTTCGGAGTCCGGGGACGCGCGTCGCGGCGTCGTCGCGGCGGCGTGGCGCCGGCTTCCGGCGCTCGTCGCCTCTCGGCTGGGTCCATTCCTCGCTTCGAGAATCCCTTACTGATGGTGACGCGCGCGATCCCCGGAGCGCGAGCCCAGGCGATTCCCGCCGCGCCCGACAAATCCGCCGCAGCGGAGCGGAATTACATCTGGCCGTGCCTGGCCTACCTCACGATCGAGTTCGGGCGTCCGCAAGCGTGGGTGACGGTGCTCGATTTCATCAAGCCGGGCATGCTGGCGGCGATCTGGGGAATCGCGACGGTCCTCTTCATGAAGGATCGGCCGCGCATCCCGAAGCCGGTGAAATACATGTTGGTCTTCCTGGCTCTCATGGCCTGGGAAGTCCCTTGGGCCATGAACAATCGCTGGGCGCTTTGGGGCCTGCAGGACTACGCCATCCTTCTCCTCGGCGGCGTGGTTCCGCTGGCCATGATCCCCTCGCGGCTTTCCGCGGTGCGCATTCTGATGACGGCGTACGTCGCGCTGCACGTGCCGATGGCCCTGCACGGGCTCTTGCATCAGGGAACCGGCCAGGGCGGGTGGGTGAGCGACGAGAACGATCTGGCGCTCGCCCTCAACGCCGCTCTCGGTGTCGGCGTGTTCCTCTTCCTCGAAACGCGCTCGCTCGTGCGACGGGCGTGGCTGCTCGGCGTGATGGGTCTGCTTCTCGCGGGTGTCGTCGCGACGTTGTCGCGCGGAGGATTCGTCGGGCTCGCGACGCTCGGCGCCTATGTGTTCGTCGTCTCGCCGCCGCGTCGCCGCCTCCTGGTCGTCGCCTGCTTGGTGCTCGCCATCCTCGGCCTGTTCATCTTCGCTCCGGCCCAGTACTGGAGCGAGGTGCGTTCGATCGAAACCTCGACCGACCAGACGGACACCGGCTGGCAGCGCCTGTACCTGTGGGGGATGGCGTGGCGGATGTTTCTCGACCATCCGGTCTGGGGCGTCGGAACGAGAAACTTCGGTATCCAGGCGCCGTTCTACGAAGATGTCGAGTACGCCGAGACCGGGGGCTACCACGTCTGGGGGCGGGTCTGTCACTCGATGTACTTCACGTTGATCGCGGAGCAGGGGCTCATCGGGGTCATCCTGTTCGTGCTTACGCTGAAATGGACGTTCTCCACGGGACGCAGGCTCAAGCGCCATGCAGCGGACCATCCCGAAGACCCCGCCGCCGTCACGACGCAATTTCTCGCGACCGGATTGACGGCAGGCGTCGTCGGGGTCCTGGTCACCGGGGCGTTTCTCACCGTCCTCTATTACCCCGTGCTCTGGGTTCTCGTTGCTTTTCTGGCGGCCCTCGATCGAACCACGAACTTCGCCGAAGCTTCGAACGGCAAGGCACAGCGCGTCGAGTCGCGACCTGCTCCCGGCCGTTTCGCGAGGCGTCTCGCGGGGAACACGACATGAACGAGGGGCGGCTGCGGCGGGCCGGGTCGATCGCCGCTCGCGGGGCCGAGGCGCTCCTTGCGCGCGTCTCCGGCCGCACCGCGGAACGTTGGCAGCGCAGCCGCGGCCTGATCCCGGTGCTCATGTACCACCGCGTCCGCCCGGACGACGCGGAGGTCTCCGGCATCGAGCCGGGGATGTTCGTTCGGGCGTCCACGTTCGACCGGCACGTGCGCTGGCTCTCGCAACGATTCGAGCTGATTACGCTCGCCGAGGCGCTCGATGCGCGGCGCGAAGACGCGGAGAGACCGATCGCGGTGATCACGTTCGACGACGGCTGGCGCGACAACCTGACCGAGGCGTGGCCGATCCTGGAGCGTTATCATGCGCGCGCGACGATTTTTCTCGTCGCCGATTGGATCGCGGGCCGGGGGCCCGCCGCGGGTGAGTTTCTCTCTCCCGACGAGGTTCGCTCGTTGTCCGACCGAGGGATCGAAATGGGCGCGCACACGATGTCCCATCCGCGCTTGGACGAGATTTCACCCGACCGGATCGAGCTCGAGCTTTCGGCCTCCAAGGCGGCCGCGCAGTCGTTCACGGGCCGCCCGTGCGAGACCTTCGCGTACCCTTACGGTCGATTCGCGGAATCGGCCGTCGCGGCGGCCGCCCGGCACTTCCGCGGCGCGGTGGTCGTCGGCGGCGGCTGGTGGAAGACCGGGCAACCGCTGGCCACGATTCCCCGCATCTCGATTCACGATGACATGACCCGCTTCATCCCGATGTTCGAAGCCTGTCTCACGCGCTCTCTCTAAGAGCCCGATCGCGTCGCAATCCGAGGAACGCCCGTGGACCGAGTCCTGCTCACGATTGCGCTCGTCGCCGCCGCGATCGCCGCCTACCCCTTGGTCGTCTACCCGGTGTTGGTGAGAATCCTCGCGTGGATCCGCCCGCGCCCCTGGAGCACGGGATCCCCCGCATTCGACGTCGCGCACGTGATCACGGTCCACAACGAGGCCGGGCGGATCCGGACGAAGCTCGAAAACGCGCTGGCGGCCCGGTACCCGACCGCGGGTGCAGAGCTCATCGTTGCGAGCGACGGGTCGACGGACGAGACCGAAAAAGTCGTGGCCGAGTTCGCGGGCCGCGGCGTTCGCTGGCTTCCCTGCCCGAGACAAGGAAAGGAATTCGCGCAGCTCGCGGCGATTCGTGCAACCCGGGCGCCGGTCATCGTCTTCAGCGACGCCTCGACCTCCCTGGAGCCCGGCTCCGTGGAGAGTCTGCTCGCGCCGTTCGCGGACGGGGCCGTCGGGGCCGTCAGCGGGATGGACGTCGTCGAGGGGTTGGCGCACGGCGGCGAGGAAACCTACGTTCGTTACGAGATGGGGCTGCGCCGCGCGGAAAGCCTGGCCGGATCGCTCGTGGGCCTGAGCGGCTGCTTCTTCGCCGTTCGGAGAGAGATCGCCGCCGGCCTGAAGACCGACGTCCCGAGCGATCTCGGCGCGGCGCTCGTGTGCCTCGCCGTGAATCGACGCGCGGTGCACGCGCAGGACGCCCGGTGCGTGTATTCGACGACCCCGAGCGTCGAGAAAGAATTCGCGCGCAAGCGGCGGACGGCGCTTCGCGGGTTGCGCGGGCTTCTCGCCCACCCGCGGGCGTTCTCGTTTCGCCGCCCCGTCGCGACTTGGGAGCTCGTGTCCCACAAGGTCCTGCGATTCCTCTCGCCGGTATTCCTGGCGCTCTCGGTCGCCTGTGTCGTCGCCGCGGCGGCCCTGGGGAACGAGCCGGCCATCTTGATCTCCATCGCGGCCGGGATCGTGCTGACGATCGCCGCGGTCTCTTTGATGTCGGCGGCGGCCCGGCGCTTCGCCCCGCTGCGGGCCCTCGGTTTCCTGCTGCTCGGCCACGCCGCGGTCGCGACGGCGCTCGTCGATCTGACGGTCGGCCGAAAAGCGGTTCATTGGGTACCGACCCGGCGCGGCTGAGAGCGTCAAGCCATGAAGGTCGTGTGGATCGGGCACTTCACGCCGTACCCGCCGCGCGGGGGAGCGCCGCAGCGCAGCTTCAATTTATTGCGCGAGGCCGCCCGGCACGCCGAGGTTCACTTCGTCGGGCTCGCTCAGCGCGGGCACCAGCCTCGGGCGCAGGACGTCGCCGAGGCCGAGCGGGCGCTCTCCGACGTATGTGCATCGGCCCGTGTCATCGACACCGGCTCGAGGACGAGCCGCGCCGGGAAGGTCGCCGCGTTCGCGAAGTGCGTGCTCTCCGGCCGCTCGTATTCGGAATCCCTCCTGATTCGCGCGGACTGGCGCCGGCAGATCGAACAGGATCTCGACCGGATCCGGCCGGAGGTCGTGCACGTCGACAGTATCATGGCCGCCGATCTGCTTCCGCCTCGATGGCAGGGCCCCGCGGTGCTCAACCATCACAACATCGAATCCGCGATGATGGATCGCCGCGCACGCACGGATGAGTCACTCCGGCGCGTCGTCTGGAGCCGCGAAGCCCGCCTCCTTCGCCGGTACGAGAGGACGACGGCATCTCGCTTCCGGAGGCATCTCGTGGTGTCCGACGTCGATGCGGAGAGCCTGCGGGCCATCGTGCCCGAGGCTCGGATCTCGGTCATCCCCAACGGAGTCGATGCGGATTACTTCGGCGCTCGCAAGGAAGAGCCTGCGGACCCCACGCTGATCTTCGCGGGCCGCATGAACTGGTACCCGAACTCTCACGCGGTGGCCGAGTTCCTCGGGCGGTGCTGGCCGGAGCTTCGCCGCCGGGTGAGCTCCATCAAGTTGATCGTCGCAGGCATGAATCCGCCGCCGGAGCTGGTGCGGGCCGCCGAAACGGATCGTTCGATTCGCGTCACGGGATTCGTCGAGGACATCCGGCCGGTGATCACCGAAGCTCTCGTGTACGTCTGTCCGATCCTCGACGGAGGCGGGACTCGGCTCAAGCTGCTCGACGCCATGTCCCTCGGAATGCCGATCGTGGCGACCCCATTGGCCGCCGAGGGGTTGACCGTCACCGACGGAGGCGAGATGCTCATTCGGGAGCTCGGAGGACCGTTCGTCGATGGTGTCGTTCAGTGCCTCGAGGACGCCTCGCTTCGACGGCGCCTCAGCGATGCGGCTAGAGACCTCGTGATCCAGCGGTACGATTGGCCGATCATCGGCAGTGCCTTGATCGACGCGTGGCGGCGCGCGTCGTCGCCTGGCATCGACCCGTTTTGACGTTGAGGAAGTACTCAATGCGAAAAATCCCTACGCTGCTGATGCTCCGCATGGTCCCGCGCCGGAGGATGCGTCGAGCGGCATTCACCTTACAGAATTGAAACTTTGCTAAGAACGTGGAGAAGTTCGGCATCGGTCAAACACGTATGTGCGGATAGGTTGATGTGGCTTCCATCTTGCAGCCTTCGGCCCCTCTGGAGATCGAGCATGCGGATTGTCGCCGGAAGACATGACGGGAGTTCACCGCCTCGCCCGCGCCGCGCTCGCGTCTTCGGGCTCCCGGCTGCGCTCATCGTCGCCGGCATTGCCGTGCTGTCGACCGGGGCCGCGTGGAGTCAGACCCAGATCCTGTCGGACAACTTCGAGGGCGCGACGCCGCTGGACACGAACTGGGACCACCTTCTGGGGAACTGCAATGCCGTCACCGTGACGACGGCGCAGTCGCACAGCCCCGGGCACTCGCTGCTCTACACGCCGAACGGGGGAGACACCACGGGCGACTGCAATCACACGGTTCCGTCGCTCCACAAGTTTTACCTGTCGATGTGGTTCTGGGTGTCGCCGACGATCAATCCCTGCTACGCGCCGGGGCACCACACGTTCCGGTTCTTCACGTCGGTCCCGACCGGCGGAAACACCTACCGTCAGTTCGACACGAACATCAACAGCGGCACCGGCAGCAGCTGCGCCACGGGTCCCGTCGTTCTGAACCTCGATCCGCTGTTCGGCGGATACGAGCCGGGCAGCGGCACCGACGCGTACCTGCACGCCGCAGAGCTTCAGCGTGGAGCCTGGACGCGCGTCGAGGTCCTGTTCGACGAAGGCACTCCGGGCGGCGCCAACGGGTCGCTCATGGTCTGGTACACGGACAGCGCCGGGGTCCACGCCTGGCCGACGCACGGCGGCGTCCCCGACACGGGCCAGAGCTACGTCGGCTCGTCGGGCCCGGATTCTCCGATGACCACGTTCAAGGTCGTGACGAACTTCGACCTCGCGGCGCCCGGCGATTACTGGTACGTCGACGACGTGCAGGTCTGGGACGGCTGCCCATCCACCGGAGCGTCGTGCTCCGGAAGCTCCGGCCCGGATACGACCCCGCCCGTGCGATCCAACGCCGCGCCGTCCGGCTCGCTCCCGTTCGGGACGACCTCCGCCACGCTCTCGCTGACGACGAACGAGGCCGCCACCTGCCGCTATTCGACGACGCCCAACGTGTCGTATTCCGCGATGACGAAGACGTTCGGGACCACCGGCGGGACGAGCCAGAGCACGACGGTGACGGGCCTCGCCAACGGCGGGACGTACAACTACTACGTCCGATGCTCCGACACGAGCGGCAACGCCAACGTGGACGATTACGCGATCACGTTCTCCGTCACGAGCACCACATCACCCGCGACGTGCGCGTCCCCGCCGCCGGGCACGATCTTCTGTGATGACTTCGAGGATACGTCCACGACGCTCTCGTCCCGTTACACCGACTACGACGACGGAGGCGGGCGGTTCGTCGTTTCGACGACTCAGGCTCACAGCGGGACGCACGCGATGTCGGCGCGGTACGATCCGGGTCAAGAGAATTCCGGGTATCTCTGGTATGCGTTCGGTCGGAACCCCCACGGATCGAAGACCGCGTCGAGCACGGACTTCACCGACATCTACTGGCGGATTTGGATGTACGTCGCACCGAGCTTCCAGGGGAACCCCCAGAAGTTCACTCGAGCGCGGGTCATCATTCCGGATCCGTCGGGCTGCACACCGTCGTATTCGATGACGGACATCGCGACGGGCCACATATGGCAGGGCTCGAGCCTCAACCTGGCCACCGACCCCGCGACGGGCATCGGCACGGACGGCTCAACGATTCAGACGTGCGGCTTCAACGATTTCAATCACTACCGGTGGCTCGGATTGAACGAAGGGGCGTCCAACGTATACGACTCGTCGCACCAGGGGCGCTGGCAGTGCGTCGAGGCGCACATGAAGCTGAACACGCCCGGCGCGAGCGACGGCGTGCTCGAGGAGTGGGTCGACGGAACACTCGACGCCCGATCGCCCAACCTCAATTTCCGGGGCTCGAACACGTCGTACGGAATCAATCTCATCGCGCTCGAGAACTGGTGGAACGGTGGGGCGTCCCCGCAGACGCAATACCGGTACATGGACGATTTCATGGTTTCGACCCAGCGCATCGGGTGCGCCGCGAGCGGAGGAGATCTCACGCCGCCCGCCGGCGTTCAGCAGCTGCGACGCGCCGACAAGCACTGAGCGGCCCGAGGCGCCGCGTCTATACTCCTCCCGGCGTGGGAGGAGAAGCGTGACGCCGCGCTGCGTGTGCCACATCACCGATTCGGCGGACCCCGGCGGCGCGGAAAACGTCATCCTGCTCCTCATCGAAGAGCTGGCCCGGCGCGGCATCCGGCAGGAGCTGCTCCTGATCAACGAAGGCTGGCTCGCCCGGGCCGCCCGCGAGCGCGGGCTGTCGCCCATCGTGCTGCCCACGCAGGGGACGTTCGATTGGCGGTGGGTGCGCTCATGCGCGAAGCGCCTGCGGGAGCTTCACGCCGACATCGTTCACGTCCATCTGCTGGACGGGGGGTTCTACGGCTCTCTCGCCGCCCTCTGGGCCCGCACGCCCTGCGTGGCCACCGAGCACGGGGATGCCGCGATGAACGCGAAGTCCGGGTTTCGCTTCACCCTGAAGCTCGCGGTGACCCAGGCGCTGGCGAATCGCATCGTCGCGGTCTCCGAGACGACGCGTACGACCCTGCTTCGCCGCATCCCGTTCGGAGTCGGGAAGACCCGGGTGATCTACAACGGAATCTCGACGGTCCGGTTCGAGCCCGGGCCGGACCGGGACGCGGCCCGCGCGGTGCTCGGAATCGCCGCCGGCTCGCGCGTGATCGGCACCCTCGGCGCGCTGACGAGCGTGAAAGATCACGCGACTCTCCTGCGCGCGCATGCCCGCCTTCCGGCCGACGTCCTGTGCGTGATCGCCGGCGAGGGGCCGTTGATGACGGAGCTGACGCGTCTCGCGGCGGAGCTCGGGACGTCGGATCGGGTCGTGTTCGCGGGTTTTGCCTCGGATCCGGCAAGCGTTCTCGCGGCGATCGACGTGTTTTGCCTGTCGAGCGTCTCGGAAGGGCTGCCGCTGTCCCTCATCGAAGCGCTCGCCGCCCGCAGGCCCGCGGTCTGCACGGCAGTCGGCGGCATCTCCGAGGTCCTCGCCAAGGCGCGGGGTGGCCGAACCGTCGGGGTTCGAGATCCCGACGCGCTCGCCGAAGCGCTGCTCGCGGCGCTCGAAGGACGGGTCCCGCTCGCCGAGCTTCCGGTCGAATTCAGATCCGAGCGGATGGCCGGCGCCTACTTCGATCTTTACGACAGCGTCCTGGCGGACGCGTCCTGACGCCCATGCGCTCGCTCACTCCACCGATTGCGATGCCGATCTCGCTCGCCGAGGTCGCGGACTCGCTGCGCGGCGAGAGGGCCTCCGGAGCGTCGAGCTTTCCGCAGGCGCTTTGCGAGGCCACCGGGTACTCGCGGGTCGATTGCTTCGGAAGCGGCCGGGCGGGCCTGACATCGCTTCTCGGCTCGTGGTCGACGCCGGCGCGCGACGAGGTCGTCGTCGCCGGATATACGTGCTGGAGCGTCCCGGCGTCCGTCGTCCGCGCCGGCCTCAAGGTGCGATTGGTGGACGTCGATCCCCACACGTTCGACATCCCCGAGGCCGCGCTCCGAAACATCCCCTGGAGCCGCGTTTGCGCCGTCGTCGCTCCTCATCTGCTCGATCGCACGTGCGACGTCGAGAAGCTCTGTCGTTTGATCCGGGACGTCGATCCGGCGGTTCGAATCGTGGAGGATTCGGCGCAGACCTGGCCCGCCGGAGGCGCCCAAGCCGCCGACGCCATGCTGCTGTCGTTCGACCGCGGCAAACCCCTGCCCCTCGGAGGCGGCGGAGCGATTCTCCATCGCGAGGGAAAGCCGCTCGCAGCGCGCTCCGCGAGAAGCGGGGGAGCGGTGGCGTTGGCACGGCTCGTCGCCGCCATGGCGCTCTCCCGGCCGTCGCTGTTCCGGCTCGCCGAGTCGGTCCCGTTCCTCGGAGTCGGCGGGACCGTCTACGATGCGCAGTTCACCGTGCGTGAAGGGCTCTACACGTGGCAGCAACGATTGGGGTTGCGGCTGCTCCGCCGCATCGAGGCGCTCACCGCGTCCCGGTGCGCGAACGCCGCGCGGCTCGCCGGCCGCGTCCGGCGTGCCCCGGGATGGATCGTACCTGGCCCCGCGCGTCCACAGGCCCCGATCCGCCTCGCGGCACTGGCGCCGGATGGCGCCACACGCTCGCGCGTCGTCGCGGGGCTTCGCAGCCGGGGGGTCGGGGCGAGCACGATGTATCCCGGACCCATCGCGGATATCCCGGAGCTGCAAGCCGGCCTCGCTGGGCCGTCGCCCGATTTGACCGGCGCGCGCGAGATCGCCTCGCGGCTCGTGACGCTGCCGATCTTCCCCGCGCTGAGCCTCGCCGACATCGATCGCATCGGGGACGCGTTCGCGGACGCGGCGGCGTAGCGGGTTCATGCGCAAGATCCTCATCGTCGAGATGAACGAGGACGGAACGGTCGGCGGATCGCATCAGTGTCTCCACGACATCGTGCGCGGGCTGGACCGCGCCCGGTTTCTTCCGTCGGTCGTGTTCTACGAGAACAACCGGTTCGTGGAGCCCGTGCGCGCGCTCGGCACGGAGGTCACGATCTGGGATCGCGCGAAGGAGACGAAGCACAAGCCGCGGCGCGGGCTCGCCGCGAAATCGGCGCTCCTCGCGGGGGCCGGCCCCTCGATTCTCCGGCGCGCGCGCTTTCTCAGGCGCGGGAAGATCGACCTCGTCCACCTGAACAACACGCCGGGCATCGGATTCGAGGACTGGCTTCCCGCCGCACGGCTGACCGGGATTCCGATCATCGCGCACGCCCGAGGACCGTTCACCCCTCCCGGCTCGGCGATCGGCCGAAGGCTCAGCGGGCGCTTCGATCGGATCATCGCGATCAGCGAGTCCATCGCGCGGGACCTCGCGGCACACGGGATCGACCGGAGTCGGACCCGGACGATCCACGACGGTATCGACGTCGGCGCGTGGCGCGCGAAGGCCGGGGACGGAGCCGGGGTGCGGCGCGCTCTCGGCATCCCGGACGGGACGCTCCTCGTCCTGATGGCCGGACATCTCCGGCCGTGGAAGGGGCAGGACGTCGTCCTGGACGCGCTCTCCAAGATCCCCGCTGCCGTGCACGACCGCATCGTCATCGCGTTCGCCGGCGAGGCGACGGCCGCGGAGTCCGGCTACGAGCGTGCGCTCCACGAGACGGTGGCGCGCCACGGGCTCGAGAGGAGCGTCCGCTTCCTCGGCTTTCGCGACGACGTTCCCACTCTCATGTCGGGGGCGGACGTCGTCCTCCACGCGTCGACCGATCCCGAGCCGTTCGGTCTCGTGGTCATCGAAGGGATGGCTCTGGGGAAAATCGTGGTGGCCGCGAGACTCGGCGGTCCCGTCGAGACCGTCTCCGGCGACGCGGGATTTCTGTTCGATCCCCGCGATCCCGGCGAGCTGGCCGCGATTCTGGAGCGCATCGCGGCCGGGCCGGCGCAATTCGAAGCCATGAAAGCCGCCGCGGCGCGCCGCGCCGAGGAGTTCGACTCGTCACGCAACGTCCGCGCGATCGAAGGGATCTACCAGGAGCTTCTCGGTGGCGGCGCCCGATGAGCGAGTGTGCTCCCGAGGATGCGTACGATCGACGCGGCGCGGTCCTCCCAGGAGTTGTCCCGCGCGAACGCCAATCGCCGCTCCCGCGCTTCGGGGCCGTCCTCTCGCAGCGCCGCCTCGATCCCCTGGACCCAATCGGCTTCGCTCCGGCAGACGCGCACGAGGTCGCCGAATCCGCTCGCCGCTTCGATGTCCGACGAGAGAACGCTGATTCCCGCGGCGAGATACTCGTACGCCTTGATCGGCTGCACCCACCGCCCCCAGTTGTCCCGTCGGTAGCAGAGCAGCCCGGCGTCGAGCCCGGCGAGGTATGCGGGGATGGACGACTGAGGCTTTCCCCCGAGACGATGCACGTTCGCGTGCGCCGACAGGCGCCGCCAGCTTTCCCAGCCGGAGGGCGTCTGGAAGGCCTCCGGGCCGATGATCACGACCGACCAGTCCGGCCGCTGCGAGGCGACCGCCTCGAGCGTCGCGACGTCGATCCGCTCGTCCATCCTCGCGACGTAGCCGATCCGCGGGCGGGGGATCGCGTCGAGATCGAGCGGGGCCGGGGACGACGTCGCGAACGCGCGCGCGTCGACCGCGTGTGGGACGAAGTGAACGTTTCGGCCGCCGCGCGCCGAAAGGTCGCTCGCGAGCGCCGTCGAGGCGGCGAAGACGACGTCCGCCCTTGCGAGGAGCTTCGCCTCGGCGCGCTCGGCAGCCGCCGGATCGCCTCCGACGTAGGCGTCGTACTTGTCGTAGCAGTGGTAGCAGACGACCGACGGCGGAAGCTGCGACAGCTCGCGCTCGAATTCCGGAAGGAAGACGTAGTAGACCGGGTGGCGCATGCCGAGCCGCCGCCAGGTCGATTGAAGATCCGCCGATCTCAGACGGGCGGTGGCGCGGCCGAGCCAAGCGGGCCGGTACACTTGCGCCGCATGACGCGGCGCGCGATACGACCACAGCCCGTCGGCAACCGGTTGCGGCCCGGTCGCGCCTTCGGCCTTGAACGTCACGACCGCGCGCGCCTCGAACGGCCGGCCGACGACGAGGACCGGGCATTCGTGCGCGAGCCGGGAGAGGATCTGGTGCCGGGAATACCAGACGCCGTTCCAGTCGACGTCCCCGAATGCCACGATCCCACGCTCGCGAAGCATCTCGGAAACCTTCGGCATCGCCGGCGGATGCTAACACCGTGAGAATCCTGCACGTCGCCTCGGGCGATCTCTGGGCGGGGGCGGAGGTGTCCATCGGCCACATCGTGCGCGAGACGAACATGCGCAAAGGCCACGATGTGCGTGCGATTCTTCTCAACGAAGGGACGCTCGCGGACACCTTGCGAGCGGCGGGCGTGCGCACCGACGTCCTCCCCGAGGCGGAGCGCGGCTTCGTCGAGATCGCTCGCTCGGTCTCGGCGATCGCCCGGCAATTCGATGCCGACGTGATTCACACGCACCGCTACAAGGAGAACGTCCTGGGGGCGTGGGCGGCGGCACGAGCCGGCTCGATTCACGTACGCACCGCGCACGGCTTGCAGCCCGCGAGGGACTGGACGTCCGCCCGCACGACGATCGGAGCCTGGGCCGACGCCGCCGTGGCGGACTGGGCGGGGTCGACCTGGATCGCGGTCTCCGAGAGCCTCGCGCGATCCCTCCGGGGCGTCCGGCGCGGCGTCTACGTCGTTCCGAACGGCATCCCGACGGCGGCGCCCGCGTCCGCGCGGGACGAGCTGCTCGACGCGTGCGGAGCCGGCGACGCGCTTCTCGTCGGGTTCGTCGGACGGCTCGAGCACGTCAAGCGTCCGGATCGATTTCTCCGTCTCGTCTCCCGGCTGCCCGGGCGCGTCGTCGGCCGGCCTGTCGCCGCCGTCATCGTGGGAGCCGGATCGCTGGAATCCGCCGTGGCGGCCCAGGCCGCGGCGCTCACGTCGGGGCCGAAGCTCGCCCTCGTGCGCCCGGTGCCTCACGGCGATCGTCTCGTGGCCGGTCTCGACATCCTCGTCATTCCCTCGGATTCCGAAGGTCTCCCGATGGTCATGCTGGAAGCCATGCGCTCGGGCGTCGCCGTCGCCGGCACGAGCGTGGGAGGGCTGCCCGAAGCGCTGGGCTCGTGCCGATGGCTCGTTCCCCCCGATGCGGAGAGCCTGCTCGCGGATCGGATCGCCGAGCTGCTCGCGAGCGACGAGTCTCGGAAGGAATGGGGTGCGGCGATCCGTCGAACCTTTCTCGAGCGTTACGCGATCGAATCGACCGTCGACCGCCTTCTCGAGATCTACGCGACCGAATCCGGCGTCCGGCGCGGGCATCGATGACCGATCGCCGTCCGACGATCAGCGCGTTCCCGAATCCGTTCCCGGGGAATCCGTATCTGACCCTCTTCTACGACCATCTGAGGGACCACGGCATCGATTACGTCCGGAGCGACTACTTCGGCCAGCACTGGCTTCGCGAGCAACGCGGCCGGATCGATTTTCTCCACTTTCACTGGCCGTCGTTCGACTACTCCGATGCCCAGGGAAACCGGTCGCCGATCGCGATGACGAAATTCTTCATGAAGATGAGGCTCGCGCGCGCCCTGGGCTACCGGATTCTGTGGACGATGCACAACCTCTACCCGCACGAGAGGCAGGGACGGCTGTCCGAGTGGATGTGCCGGTTCGTCTTCGCGCAGAACGTCAACACGATCTTCGTGACCTTTCCCGCCGCGCGCGACGACCTTCGGAGGCACTTCCTGCGCAAGAGGGGCGTCCACGTCGTCCCGCACGGAAATTACGAGCCCGTGTATCCGCACCGGCTCGACCGCGGGGTGGCGCGCCGGCAGCTCGGCCTTCCGCCCGACGGTTACGTGTTTCTCGTCTTCGGGCAGGTCCGGCCGTACAAGGGCGCCGACATCGCGGCGCGTGCTCTCGCACGCACGAACGATCCGGACTCGCGGCTCTACATCGTCGGGCAGAGCAAGGATGAAGCCCACTCGAGCGAGCTGCGAGCGATCGCGGCCCGCGATCCCCGCGTTCGTCTCGAGCTGACTGCGGAGAGCGTGCCGGACGATCGCGTGGCGATGTGGATCGCCGCATGCGACTGCGTGGCCGCGCCGTATCGCGAGGTCTACACGTCCGGCGTCGTTTATCTCGCGGCGACGTTCGGAAAGCCGATCGTCGCGCCGCGACTCGGGCTGTTCCGCTCGCTCTTGGACCAGCCCTTCGTCTTGACGTTCGATCCCGAAGGCGGCGATGCCTCGGCCGCGGAGGCGCTCGCGGCCGCGCGCCGCCTCGACCCCTGGGAGGCCGCACGCGCCGCGCGCGAGTTCAGCACGGCCCACGACTGGGGACGAATTGCTGCGAACGCGGCCGAAATCCTCAAGGCGGCTCATTGAGCCCGCCGGATCTTCGTTCTATATTCGCTTGACCTACAATGGCGAGGAATTACTTTTTTCGTCTCACCGCGGTTTTCATTGATTCCATCGGAGCGAGGGGCGATGGCTGACGCTACGCAACCGGCGCTGGCGCTGCGCGCCGGGGAATGGGTCGAGGTCAAGTCCCAGGAGGAGATCCTCGCGACGCTCGACGCCGAGGGGAGGCTCGAAGGGCTTCCTTTCATGCCCGAGATGCTGGCGAGCTGTGGGCGGAAACTCCGGGTCCAGAGTCGTGCCGACAAGACCTGCGATACCGTGGGGAAGTACACGTCGCTCCGCCTCAAGGACGTCGTCCACCTCGAGAACCTGCGCTGCGGAGGCGAGTTCCACGACGGGTGCCAGTACGGCTGCCTCTTCTATTGGAAGGAAGCCTGGCTCGAGCGGGTCGACGAGGGTGCGGCCACGGCCGTTCGGTCGATACCCGTCGCAGCTCCCGCCCCATCGGTGCCGGAGTCTCTCCTGCGGACGACGCGCCGCCCCGCGACCCCTCCCGAGGAGGGCGTTCGCTACGTCTGCCAGGCCACGGAGCTGCAGCGCTTCGGAACGCCGATTCCGTGGTGGGATCCGGGCCAGTACCTGAGAGAGCTGCGGACCGGAAACGTCGGAATCGGAGTGTTTCTCCGCACGATCACGATCGCCGCCTACAACGTCGTGGCGCGGCGATTCGGCCGATTCGGAGTCCGGCTGTATCCTCATGTCGCCGGTCGCCTGAAGAAGACTCCGAGCGAAACGCTCAATCTCGTTGCAGGCGATCGAGTCCGGGTGAAGCCGAAGCGGGAGATCCTGGCGACCCTGGATCGGGAATGCCGCAATCGCGGAATGCGGTTCGACGTCGAGATGACTCCGTACTGCGGGCGGGAGTTCCGAGTGTTGAGGCGGGCCGACCGGATCATTCACGACCGCACCGGGAAGATGCTCTCGCTCCGCGACTGCATCATCCTCGAAGGCGCCTACTGCGGGGGATACCTCAGCAAGGACCGCCTGTTCTGTTCGCGCAACCTCTATCCGTTCTGGCGGGAGATCTGGCTCGAGCGCGTCGACGAGCCGGGACCGGCCCCGGCCGCCGATCCGGTGCGATCATGAAGCCCGCCGCCGACACGCACAACGCCGTCGCCACGATGCAGCTGGACGAGTCGTTTCATCCGATGCGCGTGCTCCATGACGCCGTGCGCGAGATCGTCGATCGCCGCGACCTCCTCTACATGATCACCTGGCGCGAGCTGCGAATCCGCTACAAGCAATCGGTCATCGGCATCCTGTGGGCGATCCTCATGCCGCTCGTCATCGTCTCGGCCGGCGTGATCGTGCGCACGGCATTCGCGACGCTCTCCGGACAGCCGATCCAGATCAGCGACTTGAGCTCGGTCACGGTGAAGGCCGCGCCGTGGGCGTTCATCGTGGCGGCGGTCCGGTTCGGAACGAACAGCCTCGTCACCAACACGACGCTCGTGACGAAAATCTATCTGCCGCGGCTCATCTTCCCGCTTTCGGCCGTGGCGTCGCAGTTCTTCGACTTTCTCGTGGCGTCCGTCGTCATCACGATCCTGCTCGCGATCGCGCGCAACGGCGTCAGCCTTCACCTGCTGTGGGTGCCCCTCCTGCTGCTCGGCATCCTCATGCTGGCCGTCGGCGCGGCGATCCTGCTGTCCGCGGCCAGCCTGTTCTTCCGGGACGTCAAGTACATCGTCGAGGTCCTCCTGACCTTCGCGATCTTCTTCACGCCGGTGTTCTACGACGCGTCCTTCCTCGGCCGCTGGGCGCCGCTCCTGCTCCTCAATCCCGTGTCGCCGCTGCTCGAGGCGCTGTCGATGGCGGTCATCCACCACAGCAGCCCGGCCGACGGCTGGCTGGCGTACAGCCTGACGTTTTCCGTGGTGATGCTCGTCGGCGCCATCCTGGTGTTCAAGAGGCTCGAACCCCGGTTCGCCGAGAGCGTCTGAGGCCGGCCGTGGGATCTCCCGTTCTCCAGGTCCAGAACGTCTTCAAGAAGTTCAAGAAAGGCGAGCTGTACGACTCGCTCCGCGACCTCCTGCCCGCCATCGCGAAACGGATCGGGCGGCGCGGCGACCGGAAGAGCCTCGAGGAGCGCGAGTTCTGGGCGCTCCGGGACGTCTCCTTCGACGTGAACCGGGGCGAGGCGTTCGGGATCGTCGGGGCCAACGGCGCGGGAAAGAGCACCATGCTCAAGCTGCTCACGGGGATCATGCGCCCAACCTCCGGCTCGATTCGCGTGACCGGGCGATTGTCGGCGCTCATCGAGGTCGGCGCGGGCTTCCATCCCGACCTCACCGGCCGGGAGAACATCTTTTTGAACGGGACGATCCTCGGCCTTCGGCGCGAGGAGATCCGGCAGCGCTTCGACGCGATCGTCGCGTTTTCCGGTCTCGAGGAATTCCTCGACACACCCGTCAAGCGGTACTCGTCGGGGATGTTCGCGCGGCTGGGATTTTCCGTCGCTGCGCACGTCGATCCGGACGTGCTGCTCGTCGACGAGGTCCTGAGCGTGGGGGATTACCTCTTCCAGCGCAAGTGCGTCGAGCGGATGAACGAGGTGATCGCGAACGGCGCGACGGTCGTCTTCGTGTCCCACAATCTCCGCGCGGTGACGAACCTCTGCCAGCGGAGCGTGTTCATCGAGAAAGGCGCCGTCCGGGCCCTCGGGCCGACCGCGGAGGTCATCCGCGAATACATGGGCCACGCGCGCGCGGACCGGGCCAACGCCGAGCGGAACATCATGATCACGCACGTGACGCTCCACGACGGGGCCGGGCCGCGGATCGAGTTCGACTCGAGCGGCAAGATCCGCGTCACCGTGCAGGCGCGGGCAAAGAAGCGATTCGAGGACATGAGCGTCGTCATCCAGGTGGTCGACGACAACCAGTACCCGATCTTCGACACGTGCACGCAGCGGCTGGGGCGCGGCGCGCTGTCCCTCGACGCCGGAGACTCGTTGACCTGCACGTTCGAGCTCGACCTCGGGCTCGCCGAGGGCGGTTATCACGTCAACGCGTTCCTGCACCGTTACGTGACGAACCTGCCGTACGATCGCTGGGTCGGCGCGGCGACGTTCTTCGTGGTGGGCGCGCCGAAAGTCCGGGGGCTCCTGGATCTCCACCCCAAATTGCTCTCGTGCGAGATCGAAACCAGGGACCCGGATCCGATCGCCGCCGCCGCTCCCTCGCGACGGGCCGGTCCGGCGTAGACCCCGATGAACGCCTCGGGTTCGACGGCCCGGCCGTTCGTCTCGGTCGTCACCCCGTTCTACAACACGGCCGACTACCTGGCCGAGTGCATCCGCAGCGTCCTGGAACAGTCGTATCCGAACTTCGAGTACGTGCTCCTCGACAATCGGAGCACGGACCGCTCGCGCGAGATCGTCGAGTCGTTCGCCAAGAACGATCCGCGCATTCGCGTCCTCGAAAACGCCGATCACGTCGGCCAGATCGAGAACCACAACCGCGCGCTCCGGGCGATCGACCCCCGCGCCGACTACTGCAAGATCGTGCAGGCCGACGACTGGATCTTCTCGGAATGTCTGAAGCGCATGGTCGATCTCGCGGCGGCTCACCCGAACGTCGGGGTCGTCGGCGCCTACACGCTCCTCGAGAAGCAGGTGTTCCTCACGGGCCTTCCGTACACCGAGACCGTGCTGGCGGGGCGGGAGATCTGCCGGCGGTACCTGCTCGACGGGCTCTACGTGACGGGGTCGCCGACCGCGACGCTCATCCGCGCCGATCTCGTCCGGGCGCGGCCGGCGTTCTACAACGAGCAGAACACGTTTTGCGACGTCGAGGCGTGCATGGAGGTGCTGGGGGAATCCGATTTCGCATTCGTCCACCAGGTCCTCACGTTCACGCGCCGCAGCAACGACTCGATCACGACACGGCGGAAAGGGTTCAACAGCCGCCTGCTGACCGAGCGGATCATGATCGAGAAGTTCGGGCCCCGATATCTCACGAAAGCCGAGTACGCCGCGAGGCTGCGCGCCCTCGACGACGCGTACTACCGGTCGCTCGGCGACTACGTCTGGCGCTTCATGCCGCGAGCCTTCTGGAGCCTCCAGGTCGAAGGCCTCGCGGTCGTCCCCACCGAGCTCCGTCGCGGGCGGATCGCGACCGCGGCCGTTCGCGCGCTGATCGACCGCGTCTTGAATCCGTTGAACACGGCGGCCCGCCTTCGTCGCCACGGGTCCTGAGCGCGTGCCGGCCCGCCGCGGGATCGCGCTTCCGGCCGGCGCCGGGCTCATCGTGGCCGCGATCGCCGGCTGCAGCGCCGCGCCGTCGCGCGTCTCGTTCTCGCAGTCGTCCGCGACCGTCGACGCCTACGACTTCGTCGAGATCACGGCGGAGGTGTCCTGGCCTCGCGCGCGGAGCCCGTTCGAAGATGCGGCGCTCAGCGGGACGTTCCGCTCGTCCGACGGAAAGCACGAGTGGCACGTGCCGGGGTTCTGCGACTCGGCCGGCGGCGACGTTTTCCGTATCCGGTTCATGCCGCCCGCTCCCGGCGATTACGCCTACACCGTCGAGTACCGCCAGGGACGGTCGACGCGCGAATTCCGAGGGACCCTTCGCGCGACCGACGGCCGAAGGCGGGGTCCGATCCGCGTCGATGCCGCGCACCCGTTCCACTTCGTCTGGGAGGGGACGGGCGAGCACTACTTCTTCAACGGAACGACCGCGTACTGGCTGATCGGCTGGCGCGACGAGGCGATCATCCGGGCGGCGCTCGGGCGACTGCACCGCCTTTCGGTCAACCGCGTGCGGGTGACGATCGCCGGGCGGTCCTACCTCATGTACGGCGAGCCCGCGATCGCGGGCTACAGCTGGACCAACCTGATCGAGCCGTGGCCGGCGGCGCACCCGGAGGACGTCTACCACCCCGGATTCGACTACACCCGCTTCAACCTCGAGTACTGGACGAAGTTCGATCACGCGCTGCGCTGCGCCCGCGACAACGACATCATCGTCTCCCTCGTGCTCGACATGAACGACGGCCGGGTTCATCCCGTGGCCGGAAGCCAGGACGAGCGGCGTTTCATCCAGTACGCGGTCGCCCGCTTTTCGGCGTTTTCGAACATCACGTGGGACCTGGGTGACGACCTGTCCGAATACCGCGACGACGCCTGGACGCACGCCACCGGGACGCTCATCAAGACGCTGGACCCGTACCGCCATCTGGCGACCAGCCATCCCGGAAACCACGGCAACGATCACCAGGATCGAACCGCGCCGTGGTTCGACTTCACGTCGTTTCAGGATTGGAACCGGAACCAGCACGCGTTCATGCTCGCCGAGCGGGACGCGCAGCGGCGCACGGGTCGCATCATCCCGCAGACGAACGAGGAGTACGGCTACGAAGACCACTACCCGCTCTGGGCGCCGCGACCGGACGGGGAATCGGCCGATGCGCTGCGCCACGTGGCGTGGGACATCGCGATGGCCGGGGGATACCAGACGACGGGCGAGTCGGCGCGTCGAGGGACCAACGTCTGGCCCGACACCGGCGGCGGATGGCTGAACGGGCGCGGCGACGAATCGATGACGATGCTCGAGGGATACGCGCACATGAAGGCGTTCTTCGAGAGCTTCGCGTGGTGGGAAACCGAGCCTCACGACGAGCTCGTCGACGCCGGCAGCTACTGTCTGGCCAAGCCCGGGGAGATTTACGCGGTCTATCTGCCGAAGGGCGGGCCGGTGACCGTCCGGCTCGGCCCCGGAACGTTTCGCGGGACGTGGCTCGACCCCAAGACCGGACGTCGCGTCCCATCGGACCGCACGGAGGCCGGTGACGCGCACGTCGTGCCGCCTCCCGGCGCCGACGAGTGGGCGCTCCTCTTCGTGCGGGAGCCCGCGCGCCCGGAAACCCCTTGAAGGGCGCCTCGCTCGTGCGGTCTACTTGGGCCGTGGCGTCGTGCCGGAGGACGTGCGTGTGAAGGATCCCAAGATGACCAAAGCGCTCGTGACCGGCGGGGCCGGGTTCCTCGGCTCGCATCTGTGCGACCGCCTCGTCGGGCTCGGCCGGGACGTGCTCTGTGTGGACAACTTCTACACGGGGACCAAGCGAAACGTCGCGCACCTGCTCGGCAACCCTCGTTTCGAGCTGATGCGGCACGACGTGACGTTCCCTCTGTACGTGGAGGTGGACGAGATCTTCAACCTGGCGTGCCCGGCCTCGCCGATCCACTACCAGCGCGATCCGGTGCAGACGACCAAGACGAGCGTTCACGGGGCGATCAACATGCTGGGGCTCGCCAAGCGCGTGAAGGCGAAGATCTTCCAGGCCTCGACGAGCGAGGTCTACGGCGATCCGGAAGTTCATCCCCAGCCCGAAAGCTACTGGGGGCGCGTCAACCCGGCCGGCCTTCGTTCGTGCTACGACGAGGGCAAGCGGTGCGCGGAGACGCTCTTTTTCGATTACTACCGCCAGCACCAGCTGCGCATCAAGGTCGGGCGCATCTTCAACACCTACGGCCCCCGCATGCACCCGAACGACGGCCGCGTCATCTCGAACTTCATCGTGCAAGCGCTCACCAACGAGCCGATCACCCTGTTCGGCGACGCATCGCAAACGCGCTCGTTCTGCTACGTCTCGGATCTGGTCGATGCGATCATCCGCCTGATGGACACGGGCGACGAGTTCACCGGACCGGTCAATCTCGGCAACGCGGAAGAATTCACCATCGCCGAGCTGGCGGACCTGGTCCTGAAGCTGACCGGCTCGAGATCGCCTTTGGTCCGGAAGCCGCTCCCCGCCGACGACCCGCGCCAGAGACGGCCCGACACATCGATTGCAGAATCGAAACTGGGATGGAAGGCCACGACGCCGCTCTCCGAAGGATTGCGCAAGACAATCGAGTATTTCGACGACCTGCTCGGCGGGAAGGGGACGCAGCCGGCCGCGAGCTAGGGCATCTTTCGGGAGAAACGGCGTTTTCCGGTCGTTTGAATCGGGTCGGCGGCGCTCCCCGATCTGCGTATATTCTTGACGCTTTGGCGAGTGCCCGAGTCGGGGCCGGGGACGGGTGAAAGGTCGACCGTGTCGCGTCCGGTGAGGACATTCAAGGCCGTCTCCTTCGCGCGTGCGCTGACGCTCTCCGGGGCGGCGATGCTGCTCGCCATCGGTGCCGCCGTCGCTCAAGGGAACGATCCGTCACAAGTCGGGCAGTGGAGCGCGACGGTCACGCTGCCGATCATCCCGATCCACTCGAACTTACTGACCACGGGCAACGTGTTGATCTACGACTCGGTGACCGACTCGACGTCCCCGCCGCGCTTGTTCTCACCGGCGTCGCTGACGAGCTCGCCGGCCATTTACGAGGACAACCCGGACCTGTTCTGCTCCGACAGCGTTCCGCTGACCGACGGGCGCATCTTCGTCGTGGGCGGGCACGTCGCCGGCTACGTGGGGATCAACGGCTCGACGATCTACGATCCCGTCCAGGGGATCTGGACCGACACCACCGCGATGGCCTACGCGCGATGGTATCCGTCGGTCGTGCGGCTCGGCGACGGCCGCATCCTCGTCGTCTCCGGCGCGATCAACTGCACCGATTGCACGCAGCCCAACGCGCCGCACCTCGGCATCGCGGACATTCCCGAGATCTACGACCCCCAGACGGCGACGTGGAGCCCCATCACGACCGCGAGCCTGCGGCTTCCGCTCTTTCCGCACCTCTATGCGCTCCCCGACGGCCGCGTGTTCGTTGCCGCCTCCCAGGAAGACCCGATCGTGAGCCAGGTGCTCGATCTGACCACCGGAACGTGGAGCGCGGTCGACTCGGCCCACAAATACGACGGCGGCAGCTCGGTCATGTACCGCCCCGGGAAGATCATGAAATCCGGCTCGGGACGAAATCCCGACTACAACCCGCAGAGCTCGGCCGCCACGACGTACGTCATCGACATGACCGCTCCGGCCCCGGCCTGGCGGCAAACCGCATCGATGGCGAACACACGCACCCAGCACAATCTCGTGATGCTCCCGGACGGAAAGGTCCTCGCGATCGGCGGAGGACACAATTCCGACGTCACCGACCTGGCGAACGCGGTCTACCCCGCCGAGGTGTGGAACCCCGACACCGAGATGTGGAAGACGCTCGCGAGCGGCCAGGTGCCCCGCCTGTATCACTCCACCGCACTTCTCCTGCCCGATGGCCGCGTGTTCATCGGCGGCGGCGGGCACCCGGGAAGCTTCGGTATTCCGCAGTTCGACATCGAAATCTACTCGCCTCCGTACTTGTTCAATGGAACCCGCCCGTCGATCACCCAATCGCCGAGCGTCGTGCCGTACGGCCAGAGCTTCGTCATTCAGACGCCCAATGCCGCGAGCATCCAGAGTGTGTCGCTCATCGGTCAGGGCACGGTGACGCACGGCTTCAACTCGAACCAGCGATACGTGTCGCTGAGCTTCACGCAGGTTGCCGGCGGGTTGAGCGTCACCGCCCCGGCGAATGCGGCCCTGGCCCCGCCGGGCTATTACATGATGTCGATCGTCAACGGCAGCGGGGTGCCGTCGCCGGCGGCGTGGCTTCGGCTGCCCGCGCCCTGGGAAGACGGGCAAGCCCCGTCGGCTCCCGGCACGCTCAATGCGGCCCCCTCCCTGGGGCGGGTCGATCTTTCGTGGGTCGCATCCTCCGACAACATCGGGGTCGCCGGCTACGACGTCCACCGATCGACGACGTCCGGATTCACGCCGTCCGACTCGAACCGGATCGGGCAAACGGCCGGGACGGCCTACACCGACGTGGGGATGGACTCCGGGACGTACGACTACGTGGTGCGCGCGCGCGACGCGGCCGGCAACGTCAGCCTGTCGTCGAATCAAGCGTCGGCGACGGTGGTCGCCGATACCACGCCTCCGAGCCCGATCCCCGGGCTCGTGATCGTTTCGACCGGGCCGGGTCAGATCAGCCTCGATTGGGGCGGATCGTCGGACGACGTCGGCGTGATGGATTACTCGATCGAGCGCTGCACCGGAGGCTCGTGCGCCAACTTCGCTCAGATCGGAAAGCGGACGGGCACGTCGTTCGACGATCTCGGGCTCCTCGCCGGCACGAGTTACAGCTACCGCGTGCGCGCCGAGGACGCCCGCGGCAACCAGGGCGGCTACTCCGACGTCGTCGTGGGCTCGACCGCTGCGGTCTCGAACGGTCTCGTCGCGGCCTGGGGCTTCAACGAAGGGACCGGTTCCGGAGCCGCGGACGTGTCGGGCTTCGCGAACGGCGGGGCGATCAACGGCGCAGGCTGGACGACGCAGGGGAGGTTCGGGGGCGGGATGTCCTTCAACGGCGGCAGCTCCGAGGTGGACGTTCCGGACGCGAACTCCCTGGATCTCACGTCGGGGATGACGCTCGAGGCTTGGGTGAAGCCCGCATCGAGCTCACCGACGTGGAAGGCGATCGTCGACAAGAATACCGATCGTTATTACCTCATGGCCTCGTCGGACACGAGCGGCTACCCGGCCGTCGGCGCGACGTTCACCTCGGGCAACTTGAACGTCTACGGAGCTCAGACGCTTCCGGTCGGCGTGTGGAGCCATCTCGCGGGAACCTACGACGGAAGCCGGCTCCGTTTGTATCTCAACGGGACTCAGATCGCGAGCACGGCGCATGCGCCCAGCCTCACGACGTCGACCGATCCGCTGATGATCGGTGCGGACGTCTACGGCGAATTCTTCCAGGGCACCATCGACGAGATCCGCATCTACAACCGCGCGCTCTCGGCGGCCGAGATCCAGGCCGACATGACGACGCCGGTGCAGAGCGGTGTCGTGCAGTTCACGTTGAGCAAGGCGCCGGGCACCGGGGCCATCGCACTCGGCTGGACCGATACGGCCGCGACGGGCGTGTATCGAGTGCGGCGGGCCACCGGTCCCGCCCCGGCGGATTTCGCGACGGCGACGTGCTGGGTCGTTTCGGGGACGAGCTTCACCGATCCGGCGTCGACGACGAACGGCATCTCCTACGACTACCTGGTCGACACCAAAGGGTCCTGCCCATGAGAGTCCGAGGCCTCGGCCGGATTGCCCTCACCGTCCTCGCGCTGTGCGGGGCATTGGCCTGGATCGCCGCGCTCGCCGGCGACGCGAAGCGGGCCTCGTTCGTCGACGACACTCCGGCGGCCGACGGCTCGCGGGGAGAGCAGATCTTCAGGTCGGAGACGTTCGGCGGCAATGGCCGCACGTGTGCGACCTGTCATCGTCCCGAGGCGGAGTACGCGCTGACCCCGGACGCCGTCCAGGCCGTGCACGACAGAAAGCCCGACGACCCGCTCTTCCGCCCGATCGACAGCGACGACGGCGCCGGGCGTGATTACACGAGCCTGCTCCAGCACGCGCTCGTCAACGTCGAGATCCCGCTCGCGCCGAACGTCGTCCTTCCCGACGATCCGCTCAGGCGCTCGATCGTGGTCCGGCGGGCGGTTCCCTCGATCGACAACGTCGCGTTGACCGCGCCGTATCAGGCGGATGGGCGCGCGGCGACGCTCGAGGAGCAAGCCTTGGGCGCGGTGCGGTCGCATTTCCAGCCGGGCCGCGACCCCAACCCGCGCGAGCTGGCCGCCCTCGCGAATTTCGAGGCGGGCACTTTCAACCCCCAGCGGTTGAAGCCGGCGGATGATCCGGCGGATAACCCGCCCGGATTCAGCATGACGGTGACGAGCCCCGCCGCCGTCACCGGACGCGACGTGTTCCAAAGGAATTGCGCACGTTGCCACGGGGGCGAGACGGCCTCGGTCCCGGGTGCCCAGGCCCGTCCGTTCAGCAACGTCTCCGTCAGCGAGGCCAACCGGCTTCAGCTGCCTCTGATCCGGCTCGCGTTCCGCGCTCCAAACGGCACGGTGACGATCGTTGCGACCCCCGATCCCGGGCGAGCGGCAATCACGGGGAACCTGTCCGATCTCAATGCGTTCGACATTCCTTCGCTTCGCGGCATCAAGCACACCGCTCCGTACTTCCACGACAATTCGGCTGCGACGCTCCGCGACGTCATCGATCACTACAACCAGTTCCAGATCACGAACATCAATTTCCGCGACCGCGATGCGCTGATCGCTTTCCTCGAATCGCTGTAGGACTTTCGAGATGTCGCGGCGCGCGGAACCCAATGCACCGGCCCGGGCCGTGCGCATCGCGCTCGCCGTGCTCGCCGCGGCGAGCCTCGCGCGCGCGCAAGGCTCACCCTCGGATGTGGGGCAGTGGTCGCCGGTCCAGAATTGGCCGCTCGTGGCCGTCCACATGCAGCTCTTGCCGAGCGGCGACGTCCTGACCTGGACCGACTATTCGGACGGCAACGGCATCGAGGTCTGGCGGCCCGCGACCGGCACGTTCACGCCGACCCCGTACCCTGCGGTGAACATGTTCTGCTCGGGCCACACCTATCTCGGGGACGGGCGACTCCTGGTGGCCGGAGGGATCGTCGGGTCCCAGGACGATCTCGGTCCCCGGGAATCGTGCACGTTCGATTCGAGGAGCGCGACGTGGACGGCCGCCGCGCTGATGACCCAGGGGCGCTACTACCCGACGCTGACGACGCTCCCGGACGGACGCGTCCTGGTTCAGGGCGGGACCACGGTTTGCAACTCGTGCATCGCGGATCGCCCCGAGATCTACGATCCGGTCACGAACATCTGGACGCCGATGGCCGACAGCGCGCGGAAGACCTTCAAGTACTACCCGCACACGTTCGTGCTTCCCGATGGACGCATCCTCGTCGAGGGGCAGGACGACAGCGCGACGGTCGCGCAGGTGCTCGACCTCGGCACCCAGACGTGGACCACCGTCGATCCGCTGCTCGTCGACGGCCACAGCTCGGTGATGTACGCGCCGGGAAAGCTCATGAAGGCCGGAAAGGCGACCCAGGACGCTGAAGGTCAGCCGGCGCTCGCCTCCACGTACGTTCTCGACATGACGCAACCCACGCCCGCGTGGCAGGCGACCGCTTGGATGCAGTATCCGCGCTCGTATTTGAACCTGACGGTCTTGCCCGACGGCCAGGTTCTGGCGACCGGAGGAGGAACGACGACCGACAAGGCCAATCCCGCGGTGGCCGTGAATCCGGCGGAGCTGTGGTCGCCGGCGACGAAAACGTGGACGACGATGAGCGCGGCCCAGAATCCCCGCCAGTACCATTCGACGGCGCTGTTGCTTCCGGACGCGACGGTTCTCGTCGCCGGCGGGGGGAGGCAAGCCTGCACGCATCCCTGTCCCGTCCCGGTCCCCAACGATCAGCAGAACGCCGAAATCTTTTCCCCGCCTTATCTGTTCAAGGGCGCGCGCCCGGCGATCACCTCGGCGCCGTCCGTGATTCCTTACGGCGCGGCGTTCAGCGTGACAACGCCGGATGCCGCGCGGATCGGGTCGGTGGCGCTCGTCGGGCTGGGTGCCGTGACTCACTCGTTCAACGAGAATCAGCGCTACGTCCCGATCGCGTTCGAAACGGGCACGGGCGCGTTGACCGCGCATGCGCCTCCGAACGGCAACATCGCGCCGCCCGGCCCCTACATGCTGTTCGTCGTGGACACGAACGGCATTCCGTCGGTGGCGGCGATGACCCGTCTTCCATCGCCCTCGTCCGACTCTCAACCGCCGAGCGCTCCGGCGAGCTTGACCGCGATGCCGACGCCTGGGCAGGTGGCGTTGAGCTGGTCGGCCGCGACCGACGACGTCGCCGTTGCCGGGTACGACGTCCATCGCTCGACCCTGTCCGGTTTCGCTCCGGCCGCCGCGAACCGCATCGGGCAGACGACGGACACCGGCTATACCGACATCGGGATGGATTCGGGGACTTACTACTACGTCGTGCGCGCGCGGGATGCGGCCGGCAACGTGAGCGTTCCGTCGAATCAAGTGACGGTGATTGCGGTCGCCGACAACACGCCTCCCAATCCCATCCCCGGGATCATGATCGTCTCGGCCGGGCCGGGTCAGATCAGCCTCTCTTGGGGAGCCTCGTCGGACGACATCGGCGTCGTCGACTATTCGATCGAGCGTTGCACCGGCAACGGATGCACCAATTTCCTCCAGATCGGGAAGCGGACGGGGACGTCGTTCGACGATCTCGGCCTTGTCGCGAGCACGGCCTACTCGTACCGGGTGCGCGCTGAGGACGCCCGCGGGAACCAGGGCGGTTACTCGGACGTCGTCTCCGCGGCATCCAGCCCAGCGACCGGGGGGCTCGTGGCCGCGTGGGGATTCAACGAGGGCGCGGGGACGGGTGCCGTGGACCTGTCGGGCCTTGCGAACGTGGGAGCGATCAACGGCGCCGCCTGGACGGGGCAAGGGAAATTCGGCGGCGGGATGGCGTTCAACGGCAGCACGTCCGAGGTGGACGTACCGGATGCGCCGTCGCTCGATCTCGCCGCCGCGATGACGGTCGAGGCGTGGGTGAAGCCCGCGGCCGCCTCGCCGTCGTGGACGGCGATCGTCCACAAGAATACGGACCGCTACTACCTGATGGCCTCGTCCGACACGAACGGCTTGCCGGCGATCGGGGCGACGTTCACGTCCGGCAATCTGAACGTATTCGGCACGCAGACGCTTCCCGTCGGCGTGTGGAGCCATCTCGCCGGAACGTACGACGGAACCAGGCTCCGCCTGTACCTCAACGGAACGCAGGTGGCGACCACCCCGCGAACGGTTCCCTTGACGACGTCGAGCCAGCCGCTGACGATCGGCGCGGACGTCTACGGCGAGTTCTTCCAGGGCACACTCGACGAGATTCGCATCTACAACCGGGCGCTGTCCGCGACGGAGATCCAGTCCGACATGGCGGTGCCGGTCCAGAACGGCGTGGTGCAGTTCACCTTGACCAAAGCTCCGGTCACCGGGGCCATTGCGCTCGGCTGGATCGATTCGGCCGCGACGGGGGTCTATCGGGTGCGGCGGGCCACCGGTCCGGCGCCGGCGGATTTCGCGACGGCGACGTGCTGGGTCGTCTCCGGGACGAGCTTCACCGACCCCGCGCCCGCGACCGACGGCTTCTCGTACGAGTACCTCGTCGACACCAAGGGGTCCTGCCCGTAAGGGCGGTCGGATCTTGTAACCTGTGGGCATGAGCCGGCGCGTCATCGGGGCTGCCGTCGTTTTGATCGCCGCGGGAGCCTTCTGGGCCGGCCTCACGCTGCGCCACCGCCCGGACCGTCCCGCGAACGCCGGGTCTCGCAAGATCCTGTACTGGGCCGACCCGATGAACCCGGCGGTGCACGTGGACGGGCCGGGGACGGCGCCGTGCGGAATGCCGTACCAGCCGGTTTACGCCGACGGAAGCAGGGGTGCGGACGATCGCGCGGGATCGATCGCGGTCAGTCCCGAGGCTCAGCAGCGGACCGGCGTTCGCGTCGAGACCGCAAGCGTGAGAGCCGTCACGTTCGATCTTCGGCTGCTCGGCCGCGTGGCGGCCGACGAGACTCGGATCTACCGGATCGACTCCGTCACGGACGGCTGGATTCGTTGGCTTTCGCCAGCGGTCACGGGGACATTCGTGCGCCGCGACGAGCTGCTCGCGTCCTATTCGAGTCAAGACCTCGCGGGACCGCAGCAGGCTTACATCTCCGCGCTCGAAGCCTTGGACCGCGTGCAGCGGTCCAAGGACGGGGGAGACGAGCAAGTCGAGATCAGCCGGCGGAACGCCCGGGTCATGCGGCAGCAGCTGCTCAACCTCGGGATGACCGAGTCGCAGGCCGACGCGATCGCAGCGGCGCGCAAGGCCGCGCCGGCCATCGAGATCCGTTCCCCCGCGGACGGGTTCGTCCTCGCTCGCAACGTGTCGGTCGGCCAGCGGATCGACCGGACGCGCGAACTGTATGTGATCGCCGATCTCGGCCGGGTCTGGATTCTCACCCAGGCGTTCGGCGACGACGCCGCTTATCTGCGGCCCGGAGACACGGTGAAGGTCTCCGCGACGGGCAGCGGGAGCACGATCCCCGCGGCCGTCAGCACGGTGTTGCCGCAGGTCGATGCCGCCACGCGGTCGCTCGAGGTGCGGCTCGAGGCGGACAATCCGGGATTCACGCTTCGGCCGGACATGCTGGTCGACGTCGACGCGGAGGTGACGCTCCCCGCGACGCTCGTCGTCCCCGCCGGCGCCGTGCTCGACTCCGGACTTCAAAAGACGGCCTTCGTCGCGCGGGCCGGGGGATCGTTCGAGCGGCGCGCGCTCGCCACCGGTTGGAGCCGGGCCGGATTCGTCGAGATCAAGTCCGGGCTGTCGGCCGGGGAGAAAGTGGCGGTCTCCGGAAACTTCCTCCTCGATTCCGAAAGCCGCATGCGCCAATCGAACCTGGGAGCCGCCGACGGTGCCCCCGCCGATCACCGAGTGAACTGACCCACGGTGGCCGCAAGCTTGTTGATCGGTCGGTTCTGAGAACGCCTTCTGCCCCGTCCAATTCGGACGCTCCGGACGATTCTCGGACACGGAACGCTACGGATTTCGTTGAATTCCGATCGGCCATGCAGTTGCAGTGGTTCAGTGCATGCACTGGCCCAGCGCGTCCGTCGAAACAGTGCACCCGTCCAGATTCATGCCGCCGTTCTGCCCCTGGCCCGATTGCCTCGCTCACAAGAGCCCGGGCCGGGGCTTCCAGAGGAACGGCTGGTACCGCAAGCCAAGCTCCATCCGGACGATCCCGCGATATCGATGTCGCGAATGCCGGCGGACATGCTCCCGCGCGACGTTCTCGACGACTTACTATCTGAAGCGCCCCGCCCTTCTGACCGCCGTGGCGTCGGGACTTGCGGCCTGTTCGGCCCACCGGCAGATCGCCCGCTCGAATCACTGCGCCAAGACCACCGTGACCCGCATGGCCGAACGACTCAGCCGGCATGCGATCCTCTTTCACGCGCGGTGTCTTGGCGAGCTTGGAACGACCGACGAGCCTCTGGTCCACGATCACTTCGAGACGTTCATCGCGCGGCAGGACAAGGCGCTGGGAATCGGCACCGCGGTGGGGTCGACCAGTTGGTTCGTCTATGACGTCGATCCCGCTCCGCACGACGGCAGCGGGCGGCGTCCGGACCGAAAGCCCGTCCCGGTGATGCCAACCGCCGCCAATCGGTCGTACATCAAGAGTATCCGGCGCACGTTTGCGGCGTTGATCGAACACACCTCCGATGGCGAGCGCTTAACGTTCTGTGTGGATGGGCGGGCTGACTACCGCTTCGCGCTGAGACTGCCCGAGCTCCGCTCCCGGATCACGCTGCGGATCTACCCGAACCCGAAGCGTGGGCCGAAGGGATCGCCACGGGCTCCGGAGGCTCGAGCGCGTGATGAGGCGATGTTTCCGGTCGACCAATTCCACCAGCTTCTACGGCACACGTGCTCGGATCACAAGAGGGAGACGATTTCGTTCGGCCGGAGACTCGAGTCGATCGTTGGGCGTGCACACCTGATCGCGGTCTGGAAGAACTTCATCAAGCGGCGGACGGAGCGAAGGCCGTGCTGGACCACACCGGCGATGGTGGTGGGCCTTGCCGAACATCCATGGCGATGGGAGCGCATCCTGTCGAGGCGACTGTTCCCCGGACGCGAACCCGTGACCGAAGTTGGGCGCTCGATATACCAGAAACGGTGGACGACGACCCTGCCGGCGCTTTCCCGAAGACACGCGGCCTAATAGCCGCGCAATTCCCTTCCCACTTGAAGCGTACCGTCGCCGGAACCCGCCGCTCAGCCCACGAGATCAACAAGCTCGCGGCCACCGTGGAACTGACCGCGTCCGCCCTCAGGGGCACCCGAGAATCGGAGACCGCTCTGTCCCCGTGGAATCCTGCCCATACGACCCGGTGCCACAGATCGCCTGCGCGCGGACGAGATAGTAATAGCCGTCCGCGGGCGGGGCCGGGCGACCGTCCGAGTAGTTGGGATTCGCCAGATCGTTCGCGAGGCAGGTCGCCGTCGTCGTACCGGCGAGCGCGAGCGAAGAGATCGTGGCGGTTACGACGTCGTAGACCGCGGACGATCCCGCTCCACTCCACTGGAGCTTCGACGGACGGTTGACGACGAGGTCATCGATCTCCTCCGGCGCGCCGAGCGGCGTGTGGACGCATCCGGTGACGGGGTTGCAACTATCCGCCGTGCAGGGGTCGCCGTCGTTGCACGAGATCGGCGCGCCCGTGCATCGGCCGCCCGAGCACGTGTCGCCCGTCGTACACACCGATCCGTCGTCGCAAGCGTTGGTGTTGTTGGCGAAGACACACCCGCTCGCCGGATTGCAGCTGTCGTCGGTGCACGGGTTGTTGTCGTTGCAGGTGATCGGCGTTCCGGCGCATAAGCCCCCGCTGCAGACGTCCGACGAGGTGCAGGCATTTCCGTCGTCGCAGGCCGCGGTGTTGTTCGTGTGCAGGCAGCCGCTCGCACCGCACGAGTCCGTCGTGCACGGGTTCCCGTCGTCGCAGGAGATCGCCGTCCCGGAGCACGTCCCGCCGCTGCACGTGTCGTTCACCGTGCAGGCGACGCCGTCGTTGCACGCGGTTCCGTTCGCCTTCGCGGGGTTCGAGCAGACTCCCGTCGCCGGGTTGCAGGCCCCCGCGTCGTGGCACTGGTCGGACGCGGAGCACGTGACCGCGGGCCCGGACACGCATGCGCCGGACTGGCAGGTGTCGCCTTGCGTGCACGCATTGCCGTCGTCGCAGCGCGTTCCGTTGGCGACCGCCGGATCCGCGCAGTTCACGTGGGTCTTGATCGCGACCGACGGGGGATGCGCGAGCAGGGAGTTCGGTCCCGGCCCGATCAATCGAACCGGAGACGCGTTGTCGACCGCGCTCTGGGCAAAGGTCGTCACGGTCTCGGTGCACGGGTTCGAGCCGAAGTCCGCGTTGGCGACGACGATCTCGTTGTTGACGGCGTCGAACACGACGCCCGTGGGCGAGCACAGCATGGCATTCGGCCCGGAGATCTGCCGGGTCGGGGCGACATTTCCGGTCGCCGTTCGGGGAAACACGAGAAGCGCACCGGCCCCGCCGGTCAGGAAGGAGCTGTTGGCGACGTAGATCTCGTCGTGAGCGAGGTCGATGCCGACGCCCTGCGGCTGGCTGAACCCGGTCGACGGGCCCTGGATCGTCCGCAGCGGGGTCGCGTTTCCATTCGCCGTTCGTGGGAAGACCGTGACCGAGCCCCCGTCGGCGACCTTGTAGCTGACGATCACGAGCTCGTCGTGGACGAGGTCGATCGCGATCCCGAGCGGCCCTTCGATTCCGGTCGCGGCCCCCGAGAGCGTGCGGATCGGCGCGACGTCGCCGCTGGCGCCAAGGGCGAACACGTTGACCGCGGATCCGGAGTTGAGGTCGTTGGCGACGTAGAGCTCCTGGTGCACCGAGTCGACCGCGAGGCCGGCCGGCCGATCGAGGCCGGTCGTCGTCCCGACGATCGTCCGCTTCGGCTGATCGTTGCTCGGGTAGCTGGCCGCCAGGTCGTAGACGTGAATCGCGGGCTGTTCTTCGGCCGGGTGGTTGTTCGGAACGAACAACTCCCGGTGAAGCAGGTCGATACCCAGGGTGTGCGGCCGGTCGAGCCCGGTCTGGATGGTGCGCGTCGGAGCGACGTCGCCGTTCGTGAGCCGCCCATACACGGTGATCATGTTGCCGGAGTAGTTCGAGACGAACAGCTCTTCGGCCGCGCAGATCGCGCTCCCGCCCACGCAGGCGCCGAGCTGGCACGAATCGCCCTGCGTGCAGTCGTTGCTGTCGCTGCAGCTCGTCCCATCGGGCTTGGCCGGATTCGAGCAGCCGTTGACCGGATCGCAGGTCCCTGCGTCGTGGCATTGGTCGATCGCGGAACATTGAATGGCGACGCCGGTGGCGCACTGGCCGGTCGCCGGGTTGCAGGAGCCGGCCAGATGGCACACGTCCGCGGGGCTGCACACGACCGGGTTGGCGCCGGTGCACGTGCCGCTCTGGCAGCTGTCGGAGAGCGTGCAGGCGTTGCCGTCGTCGCAGCTCGTCCCGTTGGGCTTGGCCGGATTCGAGCACCCCGTGGCCGGCGAGCACGTGCCCGCGACGTGGCACTGGTCCGATGCCACGCAAACGACCGATCCGCTTCCGACGCACACGCCCGCCTGGCACACGTCCGTCGGAGTGCACGCGTTGCCGTCGTCGCACGGTGTTCCATCGACGATCGACGGATCGGAGCAGTTGACGCGCGTCGCGACCGCGACGCCCTCCGAGCTCGAGAGCGCCGAGTTCGGGCCCGGGCCGATCTCGCGGATGGGTGGGACGTCTCCGTTGGCGGTGCGGGCGTAGGTGGCGACCGTCAAGGGGCACGATGCCGTGCTCGCGTGCGAATTGCTGACGGCGACCTCGTCGTGAACCGCGTCGAACACGAGCCCGATCGGATTGCAAACGCCGGACGTCGGCCCGCCGATCTGGCGGATCGGCGCGACGTTGCCCGATGCCGTGCGGGGGAAGACGAGGATGCTCCCGGCGCTCGCCGTGAAGAAGAAACTGTTGGCCACGATGAGCTCGTCATGCGCGAGGTCGACGGCCAGACCCTGCGGCTTGTCGAATCCGGTCGCGGCCCCCTGGATCGTCCGCAGCGGCGCCACGTTGCCGTTCGCCGTCCGCGGGAAGACGGTGATCGAGCCGTTTCCGGCGACCTTGTAGTTCGAGATCACGAGCTCGTCATGCACGAGATCGACCATGATCCCGATCGGGCCCTCGATTCCGGTCGCCGAGCCGGAGAGGGTGCGGATCGGCGCGACGTTGCCGTTGGCGCCGAGCGGATAGACGTTGATGAACGAGCCCGAATCGAGATCGTTCGTGACGTAGAGCTCTTGATGGACCGTGTCGACGGCGATTCCGGCCGGGCGGTTGAGGCCGGTCGCCGGCCCCTGCAAGGTCCGCTTCGGGGTGTCGTTTCCGGGAAAACTCGCCGTCAAGTCGTAGACGGTGATGGACGGGTTCTCGTCCGAGACTCGGTTGTTCGCGACGAACAGCTCGCGGTTGCGGTAGTCGATGCCGAGCGTGTGCGGCCGGCTGAGCCCGGTGCGAATCGTCCGAGTCGGAGCGATGTCTCCATTCGTCGTTCTCGCATAGACGGTGATGGTGTCGGCCGTGTAATTCGACACATAAGTCTCGTCCGACTGCGCACGGGCAGAAGTCGCGGACAGCGCCGCGAGGCACAGCGACGCGGCGATCGCTTGGCCGATCCGAGTTCCGATCGTCCGCCCGTGCGAGCGGGGATGCGTTTCCGCGCCTCCGATACGCATCGGTACGTCCATGCTGACCTCCCGACGTTTAGGTCGAAGCCAACCACGCGAACGAAAAGAATAGATGACCGCGGGAAGAGACATCTTCGGGGAGATCTCGACGATCCGCCGATTGCCTGAGCACCCGGTGACCTTTCCCCGACTCGTGCAGCGAAATCTTATGACGAGTTGCCAAATCAGGCAATGCAAAAATCCTTAGATACAATCTTTATATTAGCAATATCAAATATGCGTCACGGTGACGATTTTCCGACCAAGCGTGACAATTATTGACTGTCTGGATTGTCTTGGACGCCTGCTCTCTAGGTGAAAATCTTACATTGGCGTAAGCCGATGTCCCAATTGTCGCGTAGGGACGTCAGGGGTAGGACCCCAACTCCATACATAAGTCATTTGTAAGCAAATAGTTATAGCAATACGCGGCCCGCCGAAACGTCGTTGCGGATGGCACCGCGCTTGCTTTTCCCCCGACGGACGCTGATTTGGGAGGTATTCGTGATCCTAGGGAGACGCCTTGGTTTTCTGGTTACCCCGGTCGCTCTTTGGGTTGCCATGAACAGCGCTCAGGCGGGGTCCATCGTGCTCTCGTGGGACCCGACTCCGAACGCCACCGGCTATCACGTGTACTACGGAACCAGCTCCGGAACGTACGACTCGACCCCGATCACGACCTACGGCACGTCGGCGACGATCGACGGATTGCAGGACTGCCGGACGTACTTCGTGGCCGTCAAGGCTTTCAACTCGGCCGGCGAGTCCCCGGACTTTTCGAACGAGCTTTCCGGTTGGTCGCGTCCGACGATCGCCTCCACCACGCCATCGAGCATCATGCAGGGCGATCAGGTCGTCATGGATATCGCCGGGGCGAATTTCCAGAGCGGCGCGCGTGTCGAGTTCGGCAACCCGCAGATCGTGCTGGCGTCGGTCGCCGTCCTCGGATGCAACCACATCCAGCTCCTGGCGACCGTCGAGCCGACCGCCAAGAGCGTCCGCCCGGCCCCGATCGGTCCCGTCGACGTGGTCGTGTCGAACCTCAACTCCATTTTCGGGGCGAAGTCGCAGGTCTTCCAGGTCCAGATCAATCCGGCGCGATTCGACATCAATCAAACCGACGCCACGACGACGAACCGCATCGACGGGAAGGACACGGTCTTCCTGTCTCGCGCCTTCGGCATCAACGAGTCCGACCCCAACTACAATGCCGACGACGATTTCGACGGAGACGGTTGGGTGGATGGAAACGACCTGTCCTACATCGCGGCGAATCTGGGCAAGTGCTGGTCCTCGACGACCAAGTCCTGGACCGTTTCCGCCTGCCCATCGGCGCTCCAGTAGCCGGAGAAGCCAGATGCGATTCGCGTCGATCGTCCTGCTGTCGGTCCTGATCGCGGCTCCGGCGTGCGGAGGCGGAGGGGGCGGCGGCTCCGATCCGGCCGGGTCTCCGACGCCCGTCGCAGCGGGTTTCACGCCCGCCCAGGCCTCGCCGGGTGCCGACACCGCCGCCATGGCCCAAGGGACCACGAACAACGACGTCGTCACCGTGAACGTGACGCTGACGGGGGTCAACGGAGCGTTCGGTACGGCGTTCGAGGTGGTGTTCGACAACGCGCACACGGTCTTCGTCGGGTTCACGCACGGAACCGTCTTCGAGCAGAACGACAACGCCCCGAACTACACGGTGGGCGTCGATCCTCAGAATCCGAATCGCATCGTCGCCGGCATCTCGCACACGCAGAACACCGTGTCCAACGTCGGCGGAACGGCGACCATGGTCGGGCTCCAGTTCCGCGTGAAGCAGGCGGGGTCCTACCCGCTGTCGATCCAGAACGCGGTCGTTTACGACGGCCAGTCGACGCCCCAGCCGATCGGCGGCATCTCGTGGTTTGCGGGCTCGGTGACCGGCTCGTAAAAACCTCGCCGCCAGGCGAAAAATCCGGCCCCGCCTTGGTTGCCCCGGACCGATCCGGAACCTAGATTCCGCCTCGTCAGCACGGGGATCGAACTTGAATCGAGCCATGTCCGCACACGATGCGGCCCGAAGCGGCGCCGCGACCACGATGCGCACGGATTCCGGCGCCGCGGAGTTCTATCGGCGCCTGATCGAGGGCATGCGCTGCGGGATCCTCGTGATCGAGCGGTCGGGCGGCGTCGTGATGGTGAACGAGCACGCGCGCACGATCCTCGAGCTTCCGGCTCTGCCTCCGCGGGGCGCGGCGATCGAGGACGCGCTCGCCGACCATCCCCAGCTCGCGACGATCCTGCGCGAGTCGTTCTCGATGTCGTTCCTTCCCAACCGCGCCGAGATCGACCTCAAGGCGAGGACCGAGCAGGGCAAGACCATCGGCTTCACGCTGTCGCTCGTGCCGGGCGAAGACGGCGCGCCGGCGGGAGCGGCGCTCTTCTTCAAGGACCTCACGCACGTCGAGCACAAGGAAGAGCAGGAGCGCCTGAAGGACCGCCTCGCCGCGCTCGGGCAGATGGCGGCAAACCTCGCGCACGAGATCCGGAACCCGCTCGCCTCGATCGAGGTGTCGTCCTCGCTGCTGAAGCGGCGCTTGCCGCAAGAGGACCAGGCGCGCGAGCTGCTCGACAAGATCATCGCCGAGGTGCGCCGCCTGAACCGCACGATCACCTCGAGCCTCGAGTTCGTGAAGCCGACGCTTCCGACGCTGGCGCCGGCCCTGATCGACGGCGTCCTCGACGACGCGCTGACCGTCGCCATCGGACGGCGCGGAAAGCCCGGGCTGCAGATCCGGCGCACGACCACGACGGCGTGCCCCGAATTCATGATGGACCGCGGACAGCTCCGCCAGGTCTTCGAGAATCTGTTCCTGAACGCGATGGAAGCGATGGGCGAGCACGGGACGCTCACCATCGACGTTACGACCGCGAAGGCGCCGGTCGCCTCGACCACGCCGTACCGGCCGGCCGGCATGGAGCCGGCCCGGCCCTCGTTCGACGCGTATGTGGTGATCCGGGTCTCGGACACCGGCCCGGGGATTCCTCCGGAGCACCTGGACAAGCTGTTCCACCCGTTCTTCACGACGAAAAAGCAGGGGTCGGGCGTCGGCTTGTCGATGGCCAAGAAGATCGTCGACTCGCACCGCGGGCTCATCGACGTCGCGAGCCGGGCGGGCGGCGGCACCGAATTCACAGTCCGGCTCCCCATGGTGACCGTAGGGAGCGTGGAGATGCACGCATGAAGAAGATGCTGGTGGCGGAGGACGAATCCACGCTTCGTCAGGGGATCGCGACGGCCTTCAGGGAGCGCGGCTGGGACGTCGTGGAAGCGGCGGACGGCGCGGAGGCGTTCGCCCGCCTCGAGGAGTCGGTCTTCGACGTTCTGGTGACGGACTACCAGATGCCTCAGAAGAACGGCCTCGAGGTCCTGAAGCGCGCGAAGATGATCAACGAGGGCACCGTCGGGCTGGTCATGACGGCGTACGGTACGGTCGAGTCCGCCGTCGATGCGATGAAGGCCGGCGCCTACGACTACGTGCTCAAGCCCTTCGATCTCGAGGAGATGGAGCTGAAGGTCGAGCGCGCGGTGGAGCACCGCCGCCTGCTCGCGCGCATCGAAGCCTACGACCGGGCCGAGATCGTTCCGAGGTTCGAGAACATCGTGGGGGAGAGCCCCCAGATGAAAGAGGTGTTCCGCACGATCGAGAAGGTCGCCCGGTCGAACGCGACGGTCCTCGTCCTCGGCGAGACCGGCGTCGGCAAGGAGCTGGTGGCCGAAGCGCTGCATCGGAACTCCAGCCGCTCGGACCGGCCGTTCGTCAAGATGAACTGCGCCGCGCTGCACGAGAGCTTGCTCGAATCCGAGCTGTTCGGACACGAGCGCGGCGCGTTCACGGGCGCCGACCGCCAGCGGACCGGCCGGTTCGAGCTGGCGAACGAAGGCACGCTCTTCCTGGACGAGATCGGGAACATGACCGCCTCGACGCAGGCCAAGGTGCTGCGCGTGCTTCAAGAGCGCGAGTTCGAGCGGCTGGGCGGCTCGCGGACCGTCAAGGTGGACGTGAGGCTCGTCGCGGCGACGAACAAGAACCTCGAAGAAGCGATCCATCGAGGCGAGTTCCGCGAAGACCTCTACTACCGGCTGAACGTCGTGAACATCAGCGTCCCTCCGCTGCGCGAGCGGAAGGAAGACATCGTGCCCCTCGCGTCGCACTTCATCGAGCGGTACGCGAAGGAGCTGAAGAAGGACGTCCGTGGGCTCGAGCCCGCCGCCGTGCGCGCCCTGAAGCGCCACACCTGGCCGGGAAACATCCGGGAGCTCGAGAACACCATCGAGCGCGCGGTGCTGATGGCCGAGGCGCGTTTCCTCCAGGAAGAAGACCTGAACCTCGGCGCCGCGGGCCGGGCCGCCTCCGACAACATCGCGTCGCTCAATCTGCGCCTGCCTCCCACCGGCATCGCGCTCGACGAGCTCGAGCGGCAGGCCATCCTCGAAGCGCTCCGCATCAGCAACTGGGTGCAAAAGGATGCCGCGAAGTTCCTGGGGATCTCGTCGCGCGTCATGAACTACAAGGTCGCCAAGTACGAGATCAAGAACACGCGTTGGAGCAAGAACAAGCTCGTCGGCTGAGGACCGCTACGGAGCCATGCTAGCATCCCGCGCATGGCCGAACGGGTCGACTGGCACACGTATTTCATGAACATCGCGCACCAGGCGGCGACGCGGTCGACCTGCGACCGGAAGCACGTCGGCGCGGTGATCGTTCGCGACAAGACCATCCTGTCGACCGGCTACAACGGCTCGATCCGCGGCATGCCGCACTGCGACGACGTCGGCCACTTGATGGAGGACGGGCACTGCGTCGCGACCGTCCACGCCGAGGCCAATGCGATCATCCAGGCCGCGAAGAACGGTGTCCGCATCGAAGGCGCCGAGATCTACACCACGGCCTCGCCGTGCTGGTCCTGCTTCAAGCTGATCTCGAACGGCGGAATTCGGACGATCTACTACGGCGAGTTCTACCGGGACACGCGCAGCATCGAGGTCGCGGCGCGGCTCGGGATCCAGCTCATCGACTTGAGTCGGCAGGGGACCCCTTCGGCGTGAGGGCGCGCAGCACCCCCGTCCCGCACACCGCATCGATCGAAAAGCGAATCGGGTCGTCGAGCTTGCCCGCGGCGACGAGTGCCAAGACCTCGCGCTCCGTCGGCGTCTCGCGGTCGCGCGCGGCGTAGTCCGCCCGGCGCCTCGCGACCTCGGGGTCCCGAAGCTCGGCGCAGTGCCGTTCCATCACGCCCTTGACCGACGCCCAGCGCCTCGAGGCGTAGATGTTCGGCTGCCAGGATTCGTCCCACTCCGGGGTGACGTAGCCGCGGATGTCGAACGGCCTCCCGACGCGCCAGCCCGCGGGGGTGAAGACCAGCTCCGGCGCGTCGCCCTCGCACAGCTGGCGGTAGAACATCATCCCTTGGTAGTTGGCCTCGAGGTCGGCGAGCGAGAAGATGCCCGAGGTGCTAGTGCCGAGCACCGTTCGTTCCATCCGGATGCCGTAGCGCACGGCCTTCGCGACGGACTCCGCGGGCGGATCGCCGCGGCGCGCCGCACGGCGGTAGACCCCCCAGATCATCGCGCCGTCGTTGAAGAAGTGGCTGATCTTGTCCGTGCCGAGCCTCACTCCGTCGATCTCGATCGTCGGGCTCATCGGCATCAACCGAACGGGATCGAGCGGAGGCGCGCCGCTGTACACGTCCGTGCGGCGGTACTCGTCGTCATCGGCGCCGCCTCCGGGAATGCGCTCGATCGACGACGTGTTCACGATCCACGCCTCGGGCGTGCTGATGAGGGCGTGTCGCAATCGATCCTCGATGGCCCTCTCCGCCTCCGCGCACGTTCGGATGCGCAGATGGGCCGGGCTCGGGTGCTCGAGAGCCTCGCGCATCTCCTCGTTGATGCGATCGTCGATCGCGGCCGAGGCATCCGCCAGCGGGCGGCCCCACGCGAAGAACTGATCGGTCTCGAGCGCCGCCGCGGGCGCGGCCGAAAGCGAAGCGGCGACGGCGATCGCCGTCCACGCGCGTCTCACTTCAAAATCCCCATCCCAAGCCGCCGAACACCCTCCAGTTCGACGCGTGTGCGCCGGATTCGACTTGGTGGAATAACCCCAAGCGAAATCCGAACTGAGCGATCGCGCCCGCCCCCTCGACCCCGAGAAACGTGGCGCCCTCCGGCTCGATGTTGCTGCGCCCCCAGGTCCTCACGGTCGCGAGCCGGACGCCGTAGCCGACGTAATCCCGTCGCAGTAGCCAGCGGCCGCTCCCCGCGCCGGCGACCAAGCTGCCGTAGCCGACGGCAATCTCGCCTCCGCCCAGGCCCGCCGCGCCCTGCACGGTCACGCCGCGGAACAGACACGACGACTGACAGCTGAAGTTCGCGGGCAGGCGTCCGGTGATCACCCCGAATCCGGCTGAGGCTTTTGCAGGGTAGTCCCAGTGCGCGCGGATCAGCCCCGCCGTCCGCCACGTCGGCGCCGCATCCTCCGCGGCGAGCCCGCCGGTGCTTGCGACGATGACGAGTACTCCACCGAGCAGGGCCCGGAAACCATTCGCCATCGTCGACGTCACCGGATCATCGTAACCATGGAGGCCGCGGTCCGAAAAAGAAAAGGGCCGGTGTCGCCACCGGCCCTTTCCACGAACGGCCTGAGTTGTCTTGAAAACGAGTTACTTCTTCGCAGCCTTCTTCTTGGTGGTCTTCTTCGCAGCCTTTTTCTTGGTAGCCATGTTCGGTCATCTCCTATCCCGGTACCGTGTTGAGCTTCCGCCCGGGGAACGGGGCTCAAGATCTGGTGGTATCACCAGATCGCGCCCCAATATAGAGGGTGCTACCACCGTGTCAAGAGAAATCAGAGAGGAATTCTGGACCGTCAGGACTTCGCTGCGGCGATCTCGGGAGGCTGGAGGTTCGCGTTCTTGAGCTGCATGAGCAGTCCCGCCTTGTCGATCGCCTTCAGGTAGGCCTCGTCGGCCGAGACGATGTCCTTCTTGACCAGCTCGATCAGCGAGTCGTTGAGCATGATCATGCCGTTCTTGCGCGACGTCTGCATGATGCTCGGGATCTGGAACGTCTTTCCCTCGCGAATCAGGTTCGAGATCGCCGGAACGCCGATCAGGATCTCGTGGGCGGCGACGCGTCCTCCGGCCTTCTTCTTCAAGAGCATCTGCGAGATCACGCCCTTCAGCGATTCCGAGAGCATGACGCGGATCTGTTCCTGCCGGTCGGCGGGGAACTGATCGATGATGCGATCGACGGTCGAGGGCGCTGTCGAGGTGTGCAGCGTACCGAACACCAGGTGGCCCGTCTCGGCCGTCTCGATCGCAATGGCGATGGTCTCGAGGTCCCGCATCTCGCCGACGAGCACGATGTCCGGATCTTCACGCAGCGCCGCCCGCAGCGCCCTCTTGAAAGACTGCGTGTGGACGTGGACCTCGCGCTGATTGATCAGGCATTTCTTGTTCGGATGGACGAACTCGATCGGATCCTCGATCGTGATGATGTGATCGGTACGGTTGCGGTTGACGTGGTCGATCATCGCCGCGAGCGTCGTGGACTTTCCGGACCCCGTCGGCCCCGTGACGAGCACCAATCCTTTCGACAGGAAGCACAGATCGAGCATCGCCTTGGACAAACCGAGGTCCTCGGCCGAGGGAATCTTCGTCGGGATGATCCGGAACACGCCGCCGGGGCCCTTGCGCTCGCCGAACACGTTGCAGCGGAATCGGGCCGTGCCCGGGATCTCGTGGGCGAAGTCGGTGTCCGAGGTCTCCTCGAATTCCTGCTTGTACCGCGGGGGCATGAGCTGGAACAGAAGCCGCGCCGTCTCTTCGGCGGAGCATTCCTTCGCGCCCGGAATTCGCACCATCTCGCCGTGGAGGCGGAGCATGGGGACCTCGCACGGCGACAGGTGCAAGTCGCTCGCTCCGAGTTGCACCATGTACGACAGATAGGCCTCGATCGCCGGCCCGCCGGAGCGGACGTTTCCGAGGTCGATCGGAGGGTGCCCCGCCGCGGTCGAGCTCACATGCGTCTCCGGCGCCGGCGCCGGCGCCGGCGCGGCCGGCTGGGGCGCCGGCTTCGACGGCGGCGATGTGAGCGTGTTCCCGAGCGTCAGCTTGGAGATCGGCTCATCGACGACGCCGGATTGGACACCATCCAGCGCGACGATCCGTGCGACGAAGCCGTCGGGTGCTGCGTGGGCCTCGACCGAGAACGCCCGCCCACCCTCGAGCACGTAGACGAACTGCGTTGCCGCGCCTTTTTGTATCGAGCTCCGCCCGCCCGGTTGGGCCAGCTCGGAGATCAAGGTGACGATCTGGGCTCGCGAGAGGGCCGTCTTGGACACCGGCCTGTCGCCGTCGGGAAAGCTGAACGACGGCTGCGCACCCTCCCGCAGGCAAAGTTCCCGCGCGCCTCGGTCCGCCAAGGCACGCAACATGGTGTCGATCTGAGCCACGCGGTCGTCCCCCCCTCCCGGCCAAATATAGGGTTCGAATTCGGGGATGCCAGATCCGCCGGAAAGCCCGGTGGTTGCGGGGTTTCAACACCCCGCGTACGATGACCGGCCGTCCAGAGGAGGGAAGCAGAACATGGGATTCAAATCGCTTGGAACCGCCGCGGCCGTCGCCGCCGCCTTGCTTGCCGGTAGCGCCGCGATCGGCGCCCCGGAGAAGCTCACCGACCCGTCGAAGCTCAATGCGAAGGCCCCCGACACTTACAAGGCGAAGTTCGAGACCACCAAGGGAACGTTCGTGATCGAGGTCCACCGCGACTGGTCGCCCAACGGCGCCGACCGGTTCTACAACCTCGTCAAGAACGGCTACTACGACGGCGTCAAGTTCTTCCGCGTCGTCCCCGGATTCGTCGTCCAGTGGGGCATTCACGGCGACCCGGCGATCGCCGGCAAGTGGCTCCAGTCCAACATCCAGGACGACCCGGTCAAGCAGGGCAACAAGCGCGGGTTCATCACCTACGCGAAGAGCGGCGCTCCGAACAGCCGGTCGGTTCAGCTGTTCATCAACCTCGTCGACAACTCGCGTCTCGACGGCATGGGCTTCGCGGCGTTCGGGAAGGTGACCGAGGGGATGGACGTCGTCGACAAGCTGAACGGCGAATACGGCGAGGGGCTGACGCAGCTCCAGGGCCGCATCGCGCAGGAAGGCAACGCCTTCCTCGAGAAGAACTATCCGAAGCTCGACGGGATCAAGAAGGCCACCATCGAATGACGCTCGCCCGGCGGGCGCTCCTGACGGTCGTCATCGCGGTTGCCGCGATGGCGGCCGCGGAACCTCCGGAACGCCCGCAGGGTTGGTACGCCGTCGTCGACACCAGCTACGGAACGTTCACGTTCCGCCTGCTCGTCGAGCAGGCCCCCCAGACCGTCGCGCATTTCGTCGCGTTCGCGGAAGGCCGCATGGAATGGGTCGATCCCTACACCGGCGAAAAGAAGAAGGCTCCGTACTACGACGGGATCTCGATCCACAAGACGATTTTCGCCAGGCGCTTCGAAGCCGGCGATCCAACGGGGACCGGCCACGGCATGCCGCCGGTCTGGGTTCCGAGCGAGCCCGGCCCGAACAACTTTCTGCACCCCTACCGCGTCGGCACGACGGGCGCCTCGATGAGGCGGCGCAGCGGCGTGTTGTGGTTCGTGTCGATCGTCTCCGAGCCGGCGATGAACACGTCCTATAACTGCTTCGGAGAGATCGTCGAGGGCCGGGACGTCGTCGAGCGCATCTGCAACGCCCGGGTCGGTCCCAAGGGCGTCCCCCTCGAGCCCATCGTCATCCGCCACGTGGCGATCGTGAAGTCCGGCAGCCCGCCGCCGATCCCCGATCCGGTCCCGTACACGCCCGAGGCCACGACGATCGAGGCCAAGCCCGCGCTCTAGCCGGGCGGGAATTCCAGCGTGAACGTCGAGCCCGTACCGGGCTCGGAGGCGACCGACACCTGACCGTCGTGCAGCCGCATCAGGTGCTTCACGATCGCCAGTCCCAGGCCCGTGCCTCCCAGCTCGCGCGAGCGTGCCTTGTCCACGCGGAAGAAGCGGTGGAAGACCTGATCGAGGGCGTCCGCGGGGATTCCCGCGCCCGTGTCCGCCACGGTGATCCGCGGCCGTCCCTCGGTGATGCCGCCTCCGATGCGCACCGTCCCGCCCCGCCGGTTGAACTTGATCGCGTTGTCGACGAGGTTGACCAGGACCTGGTCCAGGCGCCGCCGGTCGGCGGTCAGCGTCAAGCCGGGGGGGACGTCGACGGAGATCGTGACTCCGGCCGCCTGCGCGCGGAAGGCGAACTGCGCCGCCACCTCGCGGGCGGCTTCCGACGCGTCGACGGCGTTGAGGTCGAGCGATATCGCGCCCGTTTCGATGAGCGATAGGTCGGTCAGGTCGTCGATCAGGGCGCCCATGCGGTCGGCGTGCTTCCTGACGATCTCGAGGTAGCGCAGGCTCTCCTCCGGGTCGTCCGGACGCTCGTCGATCAGGTTCTCCACGAACGCCTTGATCGACGTGAGCGGCGTCCGGAGCTCGTGCGAAACGTCGGCGACGAACTCGCGGCGGACGCGCTCGAGCGCTTCGAGCCGCGTCACGTCGAAGAAGAGGATGAGAAGCCCTTTGGGCTCGTCCGCGGCATCGGTCGGAAGCGGCGAGACGCGAAGCTCGAACGACCGCCCCGAAACGGGAAGATGAATCAGGGCGTCTCTGATCTCTCCTCCCGGCGCGAGCGCCGCTTCGAGCTCGCGGAAGACGGCCGGGTCCCGGACGACCTCGGCCAGGAGCCGCCCTTCGGGGTCGAACGGCGTGCGGAAGAGCTGCCGGAACGCGTCGTTGGCCACGCGGATCTTCCGGTCGGGCCCGAGCACGACCATTCCTTCTTTCATCGCGCCGACCACCGACTGGAGCAGCCGGCTGCCGCGGCGTCCCTCTTCGACGTGCGCAGAGAGCTCGGAGACGAGCCGCGACACCGAGGAGGCCAGGGCCCCCGAGACGCTGTCGTCCGAGCCGACGAACGTGCGGCGCATGCCGTCCGAGGGCGTGACGTCGATCTCCGTCGCGAGGATCTCGACTTCCCGCTCGAGCGACCGATACGCGAACCACCCCACGGCGGACGGAAGCACGAGCGCGGTTGCCCCCAGCACCAGCGCGAACGCGAACGTCGTGATCCCCGTGAATTGCTCGCGCGACGCGACGCCCATCAGCTTCACCACACCGAACGCCAGAAGCACGACGGCGAGCGACGTCACGGCGGCCAGCGCCACGAGCAGCCCCCGCTTTCCGGTCACGCCCCGCTCCAGTAGCGATAGCCGACGCCGACGACGGTCTCGACGTGCTCGTCGACCGGAGGCCCCAGCTTCTGCCGGAGACGGCGCACGTGAACGTCCACGGTGCGCGTCTCGCCGGGGTAGTCGTAACCCCAGACGGTCTCGAGCAGCCGCTCGCGCGTGAGCACGCGGCCGCGCTGGCGCATCAGCTCGACCAGGAGGTCGAACTCCTTCCGCGTCAGGCCGATGTCGCGGCCCGAAACCGACGCGCGCCGCGCGGCGACGTCCACGCGCAGGGGACCGTCGGCAATCGCGTCCGGGCCCTCCTCCGCCCGGTTCGCGCGCCGCAGCACCGCGCGGATGCGGGCCAGGGCCTCCTTCGGCGAGAAGGGCTTCGTGATGTAGTCGTCGGCCCCGAGGTCGAGCCCGACGACGCGGTCGTCCTCGCCGATGCGCGCCGTCAGCATGATCACCGGCGTCGAGGCCGTGGCCGCGTCCTTTCGCAGGTGCCGGCACACTTCGAATCCGTCCATTCCCGGGAGGTTCACGTCGAGCAGCACGAGCGCGGGCGGCCGGGCGATGGCGGATCGAAGCCCCGCCGAGCCGTCTTCGGCGGTTTCGACCTCGAACCCACCGTCCCGCTCGAGCTTCAGCCGGAGCGACAGGGCGATGTCCGGATCGTCCTCGATGACGAGGATGCGCTTCGTCACGCCGTTTCCGCGCCTTCGTCCGTCGACAGCTTGGGATGCTTGATCACACGTCCTTCCGCCATGAAGACGATCTGCTCGCCGATGTTCGTGGACTGGTCGCCCATGCGCTCGAAGTACTTGGCGACGAACATCAGGCGCAGCGCGCGCGTGATGGTCTTCGGATCCTCGATCATGTAGGACAGCAGCTCGCGGAAGATCTGCTCCATCCTCCGGTCGAGCTCGTCGTCCATCGAGATGACCGCGCGCGCCGCCGCGGCGTCGCGCTGCACGAACGCGTCGAGGGCGCCACGGACCATCTGCTGCGCCCGCCGCGCCATCATCGGGATGTCGATGAACGGCTTGAGCTGGGGCTCGGTGTTCAGCTCGATCGCCCGCTCCGCGACGTTGGTGCAGAGATCGGCGATGCGCTCGAGGTCGTTCGTGATCTTCATGGCCGTGATCACGAACCGGAGGTCGCGCGCGACGGGCTGGTGCAGGCCGAGGATCTCCATTCCGATCTGGTCGATCTCGAGATCGAGACGGTCCACGTTGTGGTCGTTGGTGATCACCTGCCGGGCGAGGTCGGAGTCGCGCCCGACCAGGGCCGACACGACGTTTCCGATCGTCTCCTCGACCAAACCGCCCATCACGAGGACCTTCTCCGAGAGCAGGTCGAGCTGATCCTGGAAGTGGCGCTGGGTTCGTTCCATGACTCCTCCGCCTAGCCGAAGCGTCCCGTGATGTAGTCCTCGGTCTGCTTCTTCGTCGGATTGATGAACAGTTTCTGCGTTTCGCCCGTCTCGACGAGGGTTCCCAGATAGAGGAACGCCGTGTAGTCGGAGACGCGCGTGGCTTGCTGCATGTTGTGGGTCACGATGATCAGCGTGTACCGGTTCTTCAGGTCGAGCATCAATTCTTCGATCTTCGCGGTGGCGATCGGGTCGAGCGCCGAGCACGGCTCGTCGAGCAGGACCACCTCCGGCTCGACGGCGATCGCGCGCGCGATGCACAGGCGTTGCTGCTGGCCGCCGGACAGTCCAAGTGCGCTCTCGTGCAGGCGATCCTTCACCTCGTCCCAGAGCGCCGCGCCGCGGAGGCTTCGCTCGACGATCGCGTCGAGGTCGTACTTCCGGTTGATCCCCTGGATGCGGCAGCCGTACGCGACGTTTTCGTAGATCGACTTGGGGAAGGGGTTCGACTTCTGGAACACCATCCCGACCCGGCTCCGCAGAGCGTTGACGTCGAGGTCGGGATCGTGGATGTCCTGCCCTTCGAAGAGGATCTTGCCCTCCGTCCGCACGCCGTCCACCAGGTCGTTCAGCCGGTTGAAGCAGCGCAGCAGCGTGGATTTCCCGCAGCCCGACGGCCCGATGAACGCGGTGATCTGCTTTTCGGGGATGGTCATCGAGATTTCGTGGAGCGCCCGCGCCGGGCCGTACCAGAGGGACAGGTTCTCGACGGACAAGATCGGCACGTCGCTCACAGCGCGCTCCCGGCGTACCGGCGGCGCAGACGGTTCCGCAGCAGGATCGCGGCGAGGTTGACGACCGTCACGATCGCGATCAGGAGGAGCGCCGTCGCGAACACGAGCGGCTTCGTCGCCTCGACGTTCGGCGATTGGAAGCCGACGTCGTAGATGTGGAACCCGAGATGCATGAACTTCCGCTCGAAGTGGACGAACGGGGCCGTGCCGTCGACGGGCAGCGCGGGCGCGAGCTTGACCATGCCGACGATCATGAGCGGTGCGACCTCACCCGCGGCGCGCGCCATCGCGAGGATCATGCCGGTCAGGATACCCGGTGCCGCCGCGGGGAGGACGACCTTGACGATGGTCTCGAGCTTGGTCGCGCCCAGGGCGAGCGAGCCTTCGCGAACGCCGCGCGGCACCGCCGCGAGCCCCTCCTCGGTCGCCACGATGACGACCGGGACCGTCAGCAGCGCCAGCGTGAGGGCGGCCCAGAGGATGCCGCCGGTGCCGAACGTCGGCGTCGGCAGGCTGTCGGCGAAGAACAGCCGGTCGATCGATCCGCCGACGAGATAGACGAAAAAGCCCAGGCCGAACACGCCGAACACGATCGAAGGCACACCGGCCAGGTTGTTCACGGCGATGCGCACGATGCGGACGAGCGGGCCCTGATGGGCATACTCGCGCAGGTACAACGCCGCCAGCACGCCGAGCGGCATCACCGCAAAGGACATCAGGAACACCATCATCACGGTTCCGAAGATCGCGGGAAAAATGCCGCCTTCGGTGTTCGATTCCCGCGGGTCGTCGAAGACGAACTCCCGAACGCGCGAGGCGTATACGGCGAGCTTTCCCCAGGGCGAAAGCGCGTTCGGGCGGACCGTGCGCACGATCGTGCCCGCGGGGATTTCCTTGCGCGTTCCGTCCGCGGTCTCGACGAGCAAGCTTCCGTCGTCGTACACGTCGACCGCGCGGCCGTAGAAGTTGCCCCACTCGAGCCGCTCCAGGACGACCGCGTCCGCCGGAGCGGACCGGGAGACGATGCGCGCCTCCTCGACCCAGAGGAAGTCGGCGCCGCCGAGCTCGCGATTGCCGACCTTGATCTTGATCCTCGGCGCCGGGGCGGATTTCCCGTTCTCGTCGACGACGACCTCGCGCTCGTGGATCTCGCCCATCACCGCCGACCCGTCGTCGAGCTTGAAGAGCACGACCGGGCGAGGCCAGAACGCGCCGGCGCCGTTCCAGAACAGGAGCACCAGAAGGCCCACGACCAGCAGGAGGTTCATCGCAAGCGTGCCTCCGGTCAGCCACGTCATCGCGCGTCCCGCGAAATCCGAAGGTCGTTGGGCTCGAGCCATCGCCGGTCCTACAAGGACTGGTACTTGCTGCGCAGCCGCTGCCGTACCAGCTCGGCGGCGGTGTTGACCACGAACGTCAGGACGAACAGTAGCAGCGCAGCCAGAAAGATCGTCCGGTAGAGCGTTCCTCCTGCGGGCGCTTCGGGGATCTCCTGCGCGATGTTGGCGGACAGTGTGCGAAAGCCGTTGAATGGGCTTCCGTCCATGATCGCCGTGTTGCCGGTGGCCATGAGGACGATCATCGTCTCGCCGATCGCGCGTCCGAAGCCGACCATGACCGCCGCGAAGATGCCGGGGCTCGCAGTCGGGAGCACGACGCGGGTGACCGTCTGCCACCGCGACGCCCCGAGCGCGAGCGAGCCCGAGATCAGGCTTCGCGGCACGTTCGAGAACGCGTCCTCGGCGATGGCGAAGATGATCGGGATGACCGCAAACCCCATCGCGAGGCCGACGACGATGGCGTTTTTCTGGTCGTACCGGATCGCAAACGTCTGGAGGAGCCAGGTCGGGAACGTACCGCCGAGCAGGTGCCGCTCGATCCACGGGTCGAGCGCGACGCACCCGGCGGTTGCCGCCGCAAGCACCACCGCGAAGAACAGCATCTCGGCCCCGGGCGGCGCGGCCCATCCGAGCCGCCGGACGATCCGCTCCCACGCCAATCCGGCTCCGACGATGGCGAGCGGGAAGACGACGACCATCAGCGCCAGCGCCGGCAGCACGCGCTCGAGCAAGGGAGCCAGCCACAGACCGGCGAGGAACCCCAGCACCACCGACGGAAGCGACGCCATGATCTCGACGACCGGCTTGACGACGCGCCGCAGCGACGGATGGAGGAATTGCGACGCGTACATCGCGGAGAGAACCCCGAAGGGCACCGCCAGGAGAAGGGAATAGATCGTCCCCTTGAGCGTGCCGTACAGCAGAGGGGTCAGCGAGAGCTTCGGCTCGAAATCCTCCGTGCCCGACGACGACTGCCAGGTGAACTCCGGCGTTTCATAGCCCTCGTACCAGACCTTGCCGAACAAGGCGCGGAGGCTGACCTCGGGATGCGGGGCATGGATCGACAGCGATGCGGCGCGATCGCCGCCGGCGACGACCGCGCCGTCGGCCTTGGGCGCGTACGCGAGCGAGGTCGGCGCGGGAACCTTCGAGCGGCCGGTCCACAGCACCCGCTCGGAGGTCGAGTACATCAACGCGATCGTCCCGTCCGAAGACAGCGCCAGGAATCCCTTGCCGCGCGGGGACGGCGACATCGAGCGCACCGGTCCCGGAAGCGAGGGAAACGACCGTGCATGGGTCCACTCCCGTAGGGTTCCGCGCCGTTGCGGGAACCAGACCTCGATCGAGCCGTCGTCCCGCCCCGCGACGAGCGATCGATCGCCGATCAGGAGCGTCAGCGCGGTGACGGGCGACCTCGACGGCGGGGTCAGCATGAGATCGGAAGGGCTGCCGTCGTCCTTCAATCGCAGCCACCCGATACGGCCGTCGCGCAGTCCCAGGTAGAGATTCGTCTGGGCGACGTCGACGAGCATCGTCGAGACGCCATCGGGCAGGCCTGCTTCGCCGCGGGACGACGAGCGCGTCACCTCGCCCGTCATCGAATTCGTCGTCGCGCTTTGACGGATGACGGCGACCCGGCCGTCCGCGAGCGCGGCCGCGACCACGAGGTTCTCGCCGTCGCTCGCGATCTGGGCCGTCGCGTGCGCGATCGGCCGGCCACTTGCATCCGCCGTCACGACATCGGCCGGTGGAAGATTCGCGACGGAGGTGCGGCGTCCCGCCGCGAACGACGCGGAGAAGACGACGCGCTGGACGAAGACGCGGCCGTCCTTGCCGGCGACGACGAACGCGGTCGAGCCCGGCGGGACGGATACCGCGCCGGCGTCGAGCGGGCCGGCCGCGACCGCGACGTCGGCGATCGTCTCGCCGCCGCCGCTGCGAACGACCCGGACGTGCCCGTCCGCCCCGAGCGCCGCGATCAGCTCGCGGTATTCATCCGTGAGGACCGCAAGCGCCGGAGGGCCGGGGAGATCCCGCGACGGCCCGGCCGTCACCCGCGCGGGGATCGCGAGGGGCGCGACCTCGTGGACGATGAAGACGAGGATGCCGAGGATGCTCGCGATGATCGCGAGCCCCCCGGCCGTGACGACCCATCGCGCCGCACGGTCAGCGAACAGGCGGCGCGGTGACGTCCCCCTCATGCGAAGTTCACTTCAGCTTGGGCAGCTCTTCGGCGACGTGCTGGCCGAGAAGCGGCAGGTACCCGTCCTTCACCACGATCTCCTGGCCGTCCTTGGACAGCACGAACGCGAGGAACTCCCGGACCAGGGGCGGAAGCGGCTTGTCGGGGGCCTTGTTGACGTAGATGTAGAGGAAGCGGGCGAGGGGATACTTGCCGGAGTAAACGTTGGCCGCCTCGTCCACGACGTACTCCCCGCCGTCCTTCGCGGCGAGCTTGAGCGGTTTCACGTCCGAGGTGACGTATCCGACGCCGCTGTAGCCGATGCCGTATTTGTCCGCCGTGACGCCTTGCACCACGGCGGCGCTTCCCGGCTGCTCCTTCACCGTGTCCTTGTAATCGCCCTTGTAGAGCGCGTGCTCCTTGAAGTAGCCGTACGTGCCGGACGCCGAGTTGCGGCCGTAGAGGCTGATCGGCTTCGGGGCCCAGGCACCCGTGAGCCCGAGCTGGCCCCACGTCATGATGTCCTCGGAGGCCCCGCCCTTTCGCGTCTTCGAGAAGATCGCGTCGACCTGCGGCATCGTCAGCTGCTCGAGCGGATTGTCCTTGTTGACGTAGACGGCGATCCCGTCGACGGCCACGCGCACCGGAGTCGGCTTGTAGCCGTACTGCTTCTCGAACGCGTCGACCTCCTCGGGCTTCATCAGGCGGCTCATGGGCCCGAGCTGGGCCGTCCCGGCGATCAGCGCCGGCGGCGCGGTCGTCGATCCTTTGCCCTCGATCTGGATCTTGACCTTCGGGTATTGCTTCTTGAACGACTCCGACCAGAGCGTCATCAAGTTGTTGAGCGTGTCGGAGCCGATCGCGTTGAGGTTTCCGGAGACGTTCGTCGCGGGCGTGTAGCCCTTGATGGTGGATTCGACCTCGACGGGGGCGGCGAACGCCGGCAGCGGCGCCGCGAGCGTCCCGGCCAGGGCGAAAAACCCGAGTGCGTGTGAGAGCTTCATCGTCGTGAGTTCTCCTCGAAAAATCAGAATTGCACGGTGAACTGAACGCGCGCTTGTTTGTCCTTCAGCTCGGTGCCCGGAAGCGTCACGAGCCGCTTCCCCGCGTCGAGCGTCGGCGAGACGTTCCGGAGGGCCAGGGCGGACAGCGTTGAGAAGTTCTTTCCGAAAGTGACCTCGCCGATGTCAGTCTGAAGCTTCAGGAAGTGGCTCTTGATGTACCAGCTGTAGGCGAGGCGGGTTTCCTGCTGCTTCGCATCCGCCACGTTCTTGTCGGGCTCGAGCTGCGCGTACCGGAGGGCCAGCTCGTGATGCTGCGGCTGGACCATCACGCCGAACTGCGTGTGGAATCCGCGCGCATCGACATCGGGCCCGGCCGTCGGGTTCGACTGCTTGTCGGTCTGGACGAAGTACTCGCCCATCGCCCACAGGCGGCTCCACCGCCAGGCGATCTCGAAATCGGCCGAGGTTTCGTTGTCGGGGTTTTCGAAGACCCCGGCCGTCGCCGTGCCTCGCTCGACCTCACCGCCGCGATAGGCGAGGCCGATGTGGAGGATGTTCTTGGCCGTCGCGTCGTTGGCGGACTCGAACATCTTGTATTCGCCCAGCGGGTCGATCCACACGCGCGCCGCGTACATCTGCTTCTGATCTTCCTGGGGATTGTTCTGGCCCGACCCGTTGAAGAGACCCACCTGGTAGCCGAACTTCTTTTCCCAGGCGGCGCCGTAGAGCATCAACCCGATATCGCGGCTCGGCGCGAACTTCGAATTGACGATCGACCGGTCGACGAATTCCTGGCGATAATCGGGCGTCAGTTCCTGGAGGCCGAAGGGCACCTTGTACTGCCCGGCGCGAAGCGTCGCGGCGGGGAGCTTCGCGAACTCGACGAAGGCGTCCGTGACGCGGGCGTTGTTGACGTTGTTGGTCGCGTCGGTCTTGAGCGGCCCGATCTCGAACTCGAACTTGTACTTCAGCCAGGGCTTGTACACCGTTCCTTGCATGTAGGGGCGAACCTTGTGGACCGAGAAGGCGACGGACGTCCCATCCGCTTGGCCGACGCCGGAGCCCGCCGTGTCGCTGTCGTACTCGTCCCTGTCGTCGACGGTCATCCGGAACTGGCCCCACGCTCCGAGCGTGAGGGAGTTGTCACCGGACTTGAACGTCACCCCGCCCTGCGACTCGTCTGTCGTCGTCTCCGGCTTCGGCTCGTCGGCCGCGAACGCCGGGACCGCGAGCGCCGCCCCGAGAATCAGCCCTAGAACCATGCACTTACGCCTGAGAAAGCCCACGGTGCCTCCGTCTACCGCCGGCTCGCGATCGGTCACCCCTCGTGTCCCGCCGGAGCCCGCGCGACCATTCGAGTGCCTGGCATTTGCCAGCATGTAACGCCGGTATTAACTCCGTGTTAAATCCCCGGCGGAACGCCCTCGGCGATCAGAAGGCCCACTGGAATTGGATGGTCCCGAGGATGTTCTTGTCGTCGTTGATCCCAGGGAACGCGGTGTCATCGAGGAAGTTCGCGGCGGTATTGGCGAGCTTGACGGCGAAGCCCGAGGAGCCCTGCGCGTTGAGCCCGATCTTGTAGTAGGAGATCGAGGCGAACAGCTGCATCGTGTGCTTGAAAAAGTAGTACCCGTAGTTGAGCGTGGCCTCGGTGCGCTCGTCGCGGTCGAGATCGTGGTCGTTGTCGATCCAAGAGTAGCGCGCCGACAGCTCGTGATGATCGGTCGAGCCGAGACGAATACCCCCCTGGACCGTGTAGCCGGTCTGGTCGCACGAGAATCGCCCCTCGACGAACGCGCCGTAGCACGACGACGGGAGGTCGAACGTCTGGTCGACCTCGTACCGGCGCGTGTAGTACTCGAGGAAGAGATTGGCGCGCCGGCGGAAGAAGATGCCCAGGTCGGCCTCGACGCGCGTGTTCCGCACGTCGCTCTCGGGGATCTGGGGGTTGAGCCGGACCGGGGTGTCCGTGGACTGGTACCACGCGATGCCGCCCTGGACGCGTACGCCCATGGACGGCGGCTGGTCGATGACATCTTCGACGTCGATGAACGGACCCGACGAGGTCGCCGTCAAGCGGGCTGCGTAGGCGAGGCTCTTGTCGGTGTTCGTCGCCTGGGCGAGCCCGGTCCCGTTGAAGACGCCGACCTTGTACTGGACCTGCTGAGTGTCGGTCCCGCCGTGGAACATGACGCCGCGATCGCGCGAGGGCGCGAAGAAATCCGAGGCGATGCCGCGGCTCGTCATCTGGAGCTGCTTGTCGGAGACCAGCTCCTGCCGTCCGAAGGGAACCTTGAACTGCCCGATCCGCGCGCGCGCGGCGGCCTTCGGGGCGAGGTCGAGATACCAGTCGAGCAGCTTCACCGACCGCCCGTCCTGGTCCTGCGCTCCCTGCGTGACGTTGATTCCGGGGAAGTCGCACAACCCGCCCGAGCAGACCTGCGGCGGAATGAAGATCGAGCGCAACCCTTCGTCGTTTCCGGCGAGGTCGAGCTCGAGCGCATAGCGCATCCACGTCTTCCACACCGATCCCGAGGCGATGAATCGGAGCCTGCGCACCTGGAACGACGGCTCGGTGCGGCCGGCGTTCTCGATCGTGAACGGCGGAAAGGTCTGCGTGAGGTCGGCGCGCTGGTAGAGATCGCGGCTGAGCTCCTGGAAGCGGAATTGCCCGTAGAAGGTCAGGTTGATCTTGTTCGTCCCGTCCTGCGATGAGATCGTCACACCGGAGCCCGGCTCGGTCTCGACCGTCGTTTGCGCCTGAACCGCGGTCGCCATCACCGCGCACACGAGGACCGGCCACACCCACACCCCTCGGAACGTCATCGGAGAACCCCTTCGTCGTCGGTCGTGATGGCGCTCGTTGCGAGCACGATCCGGCCGGGCGTGCGGGACTTTAGGGATTCCGTGTGACGGCGGTGTGAACGTCGGGTGACAGTTCACGGTTCACGGTCGAGACTCGAGAGTCGAGAGTCGAGCGAAAACCGTGAACCGTCAACCGTGAACTCTCGACTCTGAACTCTCGGCTCTCGACTTCCGCGGATCGACTCCCAACCGTCACAATTCCTTCAAGGAACCGTCTCACGCGCGATGTCTCATGCCCGCGCACCGATCACTCAAACTCTCAAGGAGGAGGCACCGTGAGAACTCTGGTAGCGGGAACGGCCGTGCTCTTGGCGGCGGCGTGGGGTGGGCAGGCACTGGCGGCCCCGTGCGCGAACACGTGCACGACGCCGCAAGTCAACATCGTTTATTTCGGCGCGACGGCCGTCAACCAGTCCATCAACCTGGCCATGCAGAACCTGTATGGCGATCCGGTCAACACCTGCACGAGCGTCATCAAGGTCTACCAGTGCATGCGCGATCTCGACAACAACGGCACGCCGGAGACCTGCGTGCGGGCGTACGTCGGCGACAACAAGGGCTCGTGCGAAGGCGTCGACGCGATGGACAACAAGACTTCCGCGTTCAACCTGTGCGATCCGGCCGCCGCGGGCGCTCCCAACAGCGGCAGCGGCGGCCTGAAGTCGGCCGGTCTCCTCAATGACGAAGCCGGGCACCCGCTCTATGCCAACTACTCCGGCTCCGACGTGGCGTACTCGCTGTGCGAGCCGGTCGTCACCGGCGGCGTCATCCAGCGGCCGAACATCTTCGACGACACCGAGCAGAACGTCTTCGTGAACGGCTTCGGGTTCATCGCCAACCGCGCGATCGAAGCGGTGCTCGATCCCCGAGGCAAGTCCATCCCGGCGAGCGGCTGCCCGTACGCGGGCACGGACTGTGTCCAGCCCGACATCACCATGAGCCCCGACCGCGGGCAGGCGATCTTCGGCAACAACAACCTGTGCGATTGGCGCTGGCTCAGCAAGGACGTCGATCCGAGCGTGGCCCGGAATATCGGCACGGTCATGCGGAACCGCCTTTCCGGCACGCGCCGGAACCTGAACGTGACGGTCCTCCAGAACATCGCGCCCGGCCAGGGGAACATCTACGAGTCGGGCAGCGGTGCGATGGTTTCGAGCGTCAACGGCAACCTGTGGTGCGGCAACACCGCGGCCCGGTGCGGAGAAAATCAGGCGACCGGCGCGCTCGGCGGCGGCGCGGTCTCCGCGTCGTGCACCGGCACCAACGCGAACACGATCGACATGGGCTACCTCGGGGCCGACCGCTTCACCAACGTCGATCCGGGAACGCCGGCGGATCCGTTCGACGACGTCCCCGTGCGCAACAACGTCGCGGATAACTACGACATCCTCAAGTATCAGGGCTTCTCGTTCAACAAGGCCAACGTGCGGTGCGGCCGCTACAACTTCTGGTCGATCGAGAAGAACTACTACGACAACGACGCGAACAGCGTGATCAATGGGCGGCCCGGGTACTACTTCCCGGCCGGCAGCATCCGCGAGAAGGCCGTCAAGGAGCTGATCACCCAGGTGATCACGGACTCCGTGAACGATCCCACGCTCGTTCCGCTGGGCAACATGTTCTTCACGCGCGCGCGCGACGGCGCGGCTCCGTTCCCGAGCACGCCCTACAACGCGTTCTGCGACCAGCCGTAAACGGGGGCCATGAAGATGAACCGCAACGTCTCTTCGATCCGGCGCGTACGGGCGTTCCTGCTCGTTGCCGCGCTCGGCTTCGTGACGGCGCTCGCTCCGGCCTGGGGAGTCGACACCTGCATCACCCCCGATCCGGGCGACGTCTACTACATCCTCTACCAGAACAGCCCCGCCGGGCCCGAGTACATCGTGGACCTCGGCTCCAAGGACCAGTTCCTGAACGCCACGACCAAGCTGACGTTCCCCGACATTCGGGCCGGCGACATCTCGACGATTTTCTCGGGAACGGCGACGAACCTCTGGATCGGGATCGCGGGGGTGCTGAACCCCACGACGCGCGATGCCATCGTCGCCGCGAACGGCCCGAAGGACCAGTTCACGTTGACCAACAGCTCCACGATCGGCGCCGCGCAGCAGCTCGATTCGTGGTCCTCCGGTCTTCCGCAATACGCATCGCCGGTCGGCGGCGGTCCGTGCAGCCTGAACGCCGGAATGTTTCCGGGAAAGGTCTTCGGCTCGTACCAGGACACCCTCAACTCGATCGCGCAGGGCTCCGTCGCGGGTAACCTGGTCTGGAACATCGAGACCCGGCTGTCGAACAGCTCGGGGACGCGCACGGCGACCGCGAAGATCAAGTTCCTCTCTTCGCAGAACAACCCGTCCCAGGGGACGGCCAGCCGCTCGCCTCTGGGGTACTTCAAGGCCTACACGGACGGGACCGCCGAGTACTGGCCCGACTTCGACGGCGATCTGCTTCCGGACGTCGCCGCCGGCAGCGATCCCGAGGCGGACAAGTGCCCGGGCATCAGCAGCACGGACAACACCGATGCCGACGGCGACGGCTACGCGGCCCCCTGCGACTGCAACGACGCCAATCCCGCGGTGTACGGGTCGCTTCCCTCGGAGGTCACGGGAATCGGCGTCGCCGCCAACAAGACGACGATCAGCTGGTCGGCGGCGGTCACTTACGGCTCCGTGCCGATCCAGTACGACGTCTTCCGCGGCCAGCAGGCGTCGTTCGGCGCCAATCCGACCTACTCCTGCTTCGCGCCGGATCAGACGACGACGTCGGTGAGCGACGCGGCGACGCCTTCGGCCGGAGCGCCGCCGTTCCTCTACATCGTCCGCGCCACGACTCTGTGCGGCGACGGCGCGATCGGACAAGGCAAGAACGGGCCCGTCCGTACGGTTCCGTCCTGCCCGTAATCGAAAAGTCGGACATAAGCCCGTCCGATCAGGGGCGCGCGGGGGGATCACCCCTCCTCTCCGCGCGCCCCGCCTTTGTGCTCACGAGGGGTGAAGACGCCGCGGGTGGCTCCCGTCGGCATCGAGGGGTGACATGAATCGAATCGCGGTGCTGTTGTGTGCGCTGCTCGCGGCTCTTCCGGCGCTGGCCGCCGGGGGCGCCGTGACGGGCGTCGTCGTGGATCGCGACGGCCCCGTCGTCGGCGCGGTCGTGGCTCTCGTCATTTCCGAAGCCGGCCCTGCCCCCAAGGCGGTGATCACGGGCGCCGACGGCCGGTACACGTTCACCGGCGTCACGGCCGGCAGCTACAAGGTGAGCGCGTCGTTCTCGGGGGGCGAGCCGGTCGCGTCCCTGCCGTTCACCGTCGCCGACGGCAAGTCCGTCGACGTGGCGCCGATCTCGCTCGAGGTCGAGACCGTCGAAGTCAGCGCGAAGGCCGACGAAGTCCCCGTCACGGGGAACACGACGACCGGCGAGACGTTCCAGTCGTCGAAGCTCGAATCGATTCCCACCGCGCGGTCCTACACCGAGGTCCTGAAGATCGCCCCCGGCGTTTCCGAGGACACGAGCGGCGGGAACTCGACCGCTCCGGCGGGGATCTCGGTGTACGGCTCGTCCGCGCAGGAGTCGTCCTACATCATCGACGGCGTCAACACGACGTCGATCGACACCGGACGCCCGTCGACCAACATCAACTACGACCTGATCGACAAGATCGAGGTGAAGACCGGCGGGTACAACGCCGAGTTCGGGGGCGCTCAGGGCGCCGTCGTCAACGTCACCACGAAGTCCGGAAGCAACGACTTCGAAGGGACCGTCAACCTGCTCTTCTCGCCCGATCAGCTCGCCTCCGATCCGCAGGCGAACGAGGTCGGGACCGAGCTTCCGAAACCCGGCGGCCGGGAGATATCGGCGACGCTCGGCGGACCGATCGTCAAGAACAAGGCGTACTTCTTCGCCGCGGTGTCCTCGCGGGTCGTCTCGGGCCTCTCCCCGCAGAAATACCTCGACCTCTTGAACTCGGGCCAGGCGAACCCGAGCGGCCGGACGGTCGCGGAGGACAGCGACCAGTCGGGGCTGTACTCGGCGAAGGTCACCTGGCAGATCACGCCGAGCAACCGGCTCATGGCGACGTTCTTCTCGGATCCGCGCAGCGCCAGCCTGCGCGACGAGTTCGGCGGGTACGGCGGCGACTACGATCTGAAGTCGGCCACAAAGAGCGCGTCGCTCGACTTCCAGTCGATTCTCGCGAGCCGGTGGGTGCTGTCGGCATCGGGCGGGGTCCACGACGAGTCCGCCGAGATCGGCCCGACGATCGACCGCCGCGCGGCGAACCCCGTCAGCGCCGATCGCCGCCTCTCGTACCAGTCGATCCGCCTCCGCATCCAGGACACGACGTCGTCGGGCGGCGGAAGCGCCCAGGATCTCTCGCTGAAATCCGGCCCGTATGCCTACTCGGGCACGACCGACGGCGGACGGAGGTTCCTCAAGGCCTCGCTCGAAGGGTCGTTCCGGAAGCACACACCGAAGTTCGGCGCCGAGTTCGAGCCCTCCGACTTCCAGCAGACGCTCGACTACGGGTACGGCACCGGGATCGCGATGGAGTGGAGCCAGGCGACCTCGTCCACCAGCAATCAGCCGGAGGAGCTCGTCGGAATCCGCCGGTGCTGGGGCGACGGCCAAGGCGCCTGCCTCGACTGGAACCACCAGGTCGACGCCCAGGCCAAGACGAGCGCGATGCGCGTGTACGCCCAGGACCAGTGGCGCGTGACCGACAACGTGACGCTCAACTACGGACTGCGCTGGGATTCGCAGACGATCTCGGATTCGAACGGCCACAAGCTCGTCACCATCGACGGCAGCTTCGCTCCGCGGCTGGGCTTCACGTGGGACATGTTCGGCGACGGCTCGTCGCGGCTCTACGGGAGCGCGGGCCGCTACTACGATTCGGTGCCCCTCCAGGTGATGAGCCGTGCGTTCGCGCCGCGCATCACGATGACGCGGCTCTACCGGACGCGAAACTGGGCATACCAGGATTTCATCGCGAGCTTCAACGTCGGACCCACCCAGTCCGACTACGGCCTGTGCGCGACGAACACGCCCCAGGACGATTACAACGTGCCGACCTGCTGGGACTTCGAGAGCGCGGATCTCGTGGCCGACCCCACCAAGACGTCGGGGTTCATCGACAAGGTCTATTCGCCGAACGGACTGCTCAACTCGGGAAATCCGCGCGGCCTGTTCCGGCCGGAGGTCGTCGTGAACTCCGGCTCGCTGTACCGGTCCCCGATCGATCCCCGGCTGAAGGGCGCCTCGACCGACGAGGCGATGATCGGCTACGACTGGACGTTCAAGCGCTCCTGGACGCTCGGCGCGCGCATGATCGGCCGCCGCCTCAACCAGGCGATCGAGGACCTCAGCCTGGACCTCGGCAAGACCTTCATCATCGCGAACCCCGGCGGCCCGTACGAGTTCTACGTCGACCCGTCGAACCCCGATCTCTGGAATCCCAACTACGCTCCGGGCTCGACGGATCCCACGATGAAGGCGGGGCTGGGACAGATGTACGGCTGCGCGGCGGGTGCGACCTGCACGGTGACGCCCGAGACGATGAAGGCGATGGGACTCGGCGCGGTCCCCGAAGCGAAGCGGCTGTTCCGCGGGTACGAGCTGTCGCTCACGAAGCAGATGACCGACAAGTTCTGGTTCACGTTCTCGTACCTCTATTCGAGCACCATCGGAAATTACCGCGGCCGCTACTTCGCGGAGAGCGAGGAGCGCGATCCGAACCAGACCGAGGCGTTCGACGTTCCGGCGTTGACGGTCAACTCGTACGGACGTCTTCCGCAGGACCGCCCGCATCAGATCAAGGCGTACGGCAGCTACCGGGTGACGCCGAACCTCTCGCTCTCGGGCACGCTCCGGGCGCTTTCGGGAACGCCCTATGACGCGACCACCGACCCCCTCGGCGGGTCGACGCCGTTCCTCGGGGCGATCTTCCTCCTCCCGCGCGGCTCTGCGGGGCGGACGCCCAATCTGACCAACCTCGATCTCGGGCTGGCCTACGACGTCCGCGATTCGAAGAAGATCAAGCTCACGTTCATGGCCGACGTGTTCAACGTCTTGAACGAACAGAAGGCCATCCGAGTCGACTCGCAATTCCTCGCGGCCGGGATGTGGCGAGGGGCGTACTACGACCCGACGCTCGGGTTCGTGTTCGCCGACGAGGGTCGAGGCGAGCCTTACGACAAGTACATCGACGTCGCTTTCGGTAACAACGACGGCAAGCTCACGCCCGACGAATGGAACCGATGGGCCGGCTCGTTCGAAGGCAGCGCGAGCTCGGTCGAGCAGCTGTACGAGCAACTTCGGGCCGCGACGGTCACGGTCAATCTCGACGGCGTGAACCGCGCCGTGCCCGCTTACCCCGGCTTCCAGAATTGCCCGGCGACGCTGCCCACCGATTTCTCGCAGTGCGCCGCGCTGAACTCGAACTACGGAAAGTCGACCGCGCTCGAGGCGCCGAGGACGATCCGTCTCGGCGTCCGTTTGGCGTTCTAGGGGGGCGCGATGAAGCTCTGGATCGCCCTCCTCCTCGCCGCCTCGGCGGGACGCTCGATCCTCGCCCAGGCCGACCCGCTCATCCCGAAGGGACCGCCGGAGATCCCGCCGGCCGATCGCACGCCGCAGGCGCCGACCCTGGACGAGATGGGCGTGAACGCGCCGCTCCTTTCCGTGGACCGGTTCTCGGACGCCGCAGGGACGCTGCTCCGCCGGTCCGCGAACCCCAGGCTCCCCGCGGCGGGGGAGGCGTTCTCGCTGGACGATCCGCGCTTCGCCGTGCCGGTGTCGGGACCCGCTGGTTTCTCCGCCCGCTGCTACGACCTCGACATCCGGCCGTCGAAGCCCGCGCGCTACTACGTGTTCTACGACTCGGGCGGGAACTACCGGCTCGGACAGTTCCCGGTGATCGAGAAAGCCCCCGGGGATCCCGGCTACTCCGACTTGTGGGACATCTGGAAGATCACGACCCCCGACGACTTCGTCGAGACGAACTGGGTGCGCGACGCGGCCACGATCGAGAAGCTCCTCGCGGACAAGACGAGCGGGTACACGGCCGCTTCCACCGGGATCTACCTGAATGCGCCGGTCGTTCCCGAGGGGACGACCGCCGGCATGAAAGCGGAAGGGCGCGGGGGCCGGGCGACGCGGCGCTACGCGTGGTACCAGGGGAAGCGGGCGCCGTACCTCTACTTCGAAGGAAGCCTAAGGCTCGATGCTTCGGGGAACGTGCCGGTGTCAACGCTCACGGTGCGTGGCAAGAAAGCGGCGTGGCCGCCGGCCGACGCCGCGGAGTCCACGACGTGGCCGAAGGCTCCCGGCTATTCGCCCCTCGCGCGCGTCGTGAACGCCAAGGGAAAGCCCGTATTCGAAGGAACGTTGAACTGCCCGATCGTCGGAACTGCCATTCCGTAACGCGAACGTACGGATTCCGTCGGCGTCGGCGGTTAGCGTGCCGTTGCGACCACGGAGGACGACGTGCAAACCAGCTCGACCGTCAGGCAGTACCTTCATGCGATCCGGCAAGTGCCCCGGCGCTCGCTTCTCGACGAACAGGCGAGCGTCGCGCGGGCGGTCGGCGGCGACGCCGACGCGATCGAGCCCCTCGTTCTGACGAACCTCTCCTACATCGTGGGGATCGCAAAGGAGTTTCGCGGCCGTGGCGTGCCGTTCGAGGACCTCATTGCCGAAGGGTGCGTCGGACTGCTCAAGGCGATCCGGCACTACCGCCCCGAGCGCGGCACACGATTCATGACCTACGCGTCGTTCTGGATCCGGAGGGAAATTCTCTGCGCGGTCGCCGAGCAGCCCCACACGATCCACGTGCCGCATTCGGCCCGCGAGCGGGGCCTGCGAAGCGTTCGCATGATGCACCTCGACGCTCCCGAGGCCCACGATGGCACGCGCGCGCTCGGAGAGCGCCTCCCGCACCCCGACCCTTCGCCCACCGCGGATCTTCTGGAGGAAGAGCGGAAGCTTCAGGTGCGGCGCGAGGTCCTCGGGCTCGAGCCGCGCGAGCGGCTCGTCCTGACGTGGCGTTTCGGGCTCGGCGGGGAGCCCGAGCGAACGCTCAAGGACGTCGCGGTGCGTCTCGGCCTGTCCCGCGAGCGGGTCCGCCAGATCGAGGCCGTAGCACTCGAGCGTCTCCGCGATTCCGTCTCGAGACGGCGGGCGCCGCGGGGGAACTGACCCCAGGTCCAGCCGCCGCCCCGGAAGGTTGCCGCGCCCCGATCCGGGGCCTACATTCGATTTACTGTGGATACGGCGCGGCTGTCGGCGAGGGCCGCTCGATGCGGCCTGATATTGATCGCAATCGGATGGTGCGGGATCGCCGGTGCGCAGCCGAACGTCGACGAGACCCATCGCATCCTGAGGTCGGTGTTCGACGCGACCGGTCTGGACGCCCGCGAGCAGCGGTTTTTCGAGGCCCGCTTCGATGCCTTGGCCCGCAGGGTCGCGGCGTCCGCGGGAGAGTCGGGGTCTCCCGAGCGCCGCGCCAGGCGTCTCCACCGGTACCTCCACGAGCACGTGCTCGCCGGCTACCGGGACGACGCCGACGGCCTCGACGACGTCCTGGGGCGCGGCGAGTTCAACTGCGTCTCGTCGACGATTCTCGAAGGGCTGCTTGCGATGCGCCTGGGCATCCCGGTCGAGATTGCATCGGGAACGAGCCATGTCGCGCTGCGTGTCGCGCTTCCGTCCCACCCGATCGACGTCGAGACGACGATCGCCGGCGGGTTCGATCCGCAAGGGCGAGCCGCCGCGTCGGAACGATTCATGATCGCGGACCGGCTCGCGGAAACCGGCGCCATCCCGTTCCGAAGCTCTCGCGAGTCCGGGCCGGGAGCCGACTCGCTGACCCGCGTCGTTCCTCTCGAGCAAGGTGCCGCGTTCGTCTGGCACAACCAGGCCGCACGCGCGTTGGAGCGAGGGGAAGGGTACGCGGCGGCCGAGCGCCTGTTCGCGGCCGAGCGCCTTTATCCCGGCGTCGCATCGGGGCCCGAGGGCATCCAGCGCGAGCTGGGCCGGGCGTTCCGCGCGGACTATGAAGCCGGGCGGTTGACCGACGCTTATGCGACCGCCGTTTTCGGCGTCCGGCTGGACCCCGAAGCCGTCCCCGCGCGCGAGCGCCTGATCGCCGTGGCCGCCCGGCAGATGGACGATTTCAAGGCGAACGGGGAGCCGCGCTTCGCCTTGGCGCTCCGATTCGAGGTCGAAGCACTTCTCCGGAACGCCGACGGCGGTTTCTGAGCCGGTTCCGCCGCATAAGTTACAGCGACTTTACTCTCGTGTAACGCCGCGTATTCCGGGCTTCCGTAACGTTTCGTCGCGGGAGGGAGGCCCCGGAACCGGTGCAGCATCTGCTGATCGTCGAGGACGAGGCGGACATCGCCGATCTCCTTCGCCGGGTCTTTTCGAAAGAAGGCTTCGAGGTCGGCGTCGCGCGCGACGGCCGAGCGGCCCTCGAATCCCTGCGCGGCGATCCCCCCGAGCTGGTCGTTCTCGACTGGATGCTTCCCGAGCTTTCGGGAATCGAGGTTCTGAAGGAGCTTCGCGCCGATCCGGCGACACGCATGGTCCCCGTCATCATGCTGACCGCGCGGAACGAGGAGATCGACCGCATCCTCGGGCTCGAGCTCGGGGCCGACGACTACGTCACGAAGCCGTTTTCCCCGCGCGAGCTGGTCCTCCGGATCCGCGGCCTCCTCAAACGCGGGCAAAAGCGAGCCGACCCACGCGAGGGCGCGCTGCGGATGGGGCCGATCGAGATCCAGGCCTCCGATCATCGGGCGGTCGTCTCCGGCAAGCCGCTCAGCCTCACGCTGACCGAGTTCCGTCTGCTCGAGGATCTCGTGCGCGCCCGTGGACGCGTGCGGACGCGGGAAACGCTCCTGTCCGAGGTCTGGGGCTACGACGCGGACGTTCATTCCCGCACCGTGGATACACACGTGCGCCGGTTGCGCTCGAAGCTTCGCGAGGCGTCCGACTGGCTGGTCACCGTCCGCGGGGTCGGATATCGGCTCCAAGACCCGGAAGAGCAGCGCTAGCGTCGTGTGACGGAAGTCTTGTCACGCCGCGTCTGCACTTCTCTCTCCAGCTTCAAGGCCCCAAGACGCGACGCGCGGCAGCTTTTGCGCCCATCCTCTTGAAGCTGTCGAGTAGAAGTGCAGACGCGGCGTGACAAGACTTCCGTTGCACCCCACGAGGCGGTGAGACAATGCGCATCGCATGATGCGCATCGCGGCCATCGACGTCGGCAGCAACTCGTTCCACATGATCGTGGCCGAGGCGCGCCCCGACGGACACTTCATCGTGCTCGACCGGGCCAAGGAAATGGTCCGGCTGGCCGACAAGACCCTGACCACCGGGCGCCTGGGCAAATCGGCCATGGACCGGGGACTCCGGACGCTCGCCACGTTCAAGAGCATCGCGCTGCGGCACGGGGCGACCCGGATCCGCGCGGTGGCGACGAGCGCCGTGCGCGAGTCGAAGAACGGGGGCGAATTCATCCAGCGCATCTACGACGAGATCGGGATCCGGGTCCGGGTCATCCCCGGCCGGGAGGAAGCCCGGCTGATCTACCTCGGCGTTGCCCAGGTCGAGGACCTCGACCGGGTGCCGACGGTCCTTCTCGACATCGGAGGGGGCAGCGTCGAGATCGTCCTGGTCGACGGGGGGCGGGCGGAGGAGCTTCACAGCCTCAAGCTCGGCGTGTCCCGGATCACCGAGCGGTTCCTGCCGAGAGATCCGCCGCGCGCGAAGGACATCGCGACGCTCGAGGCGTTCCTGAGGCAGGAGCTCGAGCCGGCGCTCGTGACCGCCGCGCGGCGCAAGGTGAGGCGGGTGATCGGCACGTCGGGAACGCTCCTCAGCCTGATCGCCATGGCGTCCCATCGTCTGGGCGTCCGCCCCGCCAACATTCACGGGCTCGAAGTTCCGGCGGATGCGATCTCCCGCTTGCGCCGGACGCTCGCGCGCTCGGACCGCGACGCCCGGCTCGCGCTTCGGGGTGTCGATCCCAAGCGTGTGGACCTGATCACGTCGGGGGCCCTGCTGACCGACATCGTCCTCCGCCGCTTGAAGGCCCCGGCGATCCAGGCGTGCACCTGGGCGCTTCGTGAGGGATTGCTCCAGGACTACATCGCCCGGCATGCGAAGGGGATCGAAGAGTCCGCCCGCATCATGGACGCGAGGCGGCGGAGCGTCGTCCGGCTGGCGCGCCGGTATGGGGCGCCTCTGGCCCACAGCGAGCACGTCGCGGCGCTGTCGCTGCGCCTGTTCGACCAGCTTCGCGGGCGGCTGGGCATGGGCGCCGAGACCCGCAACTGGCTCGAGATGGCGGCCTTGCTCCACGATATCGGCCACTTGATCGAGCACGAGGAGCACCACCGGCACTCGTACTATTTGATCGTCAATTCCGAGCTTTTCGGCTTCCGGGCCGATGAGATCGAAGCGATCGGGCAGATCGCCCTCCATCACCACCGGAAGGGAGTGCCCAAGCCCTTGGAAGGAGGCGCCGAGCTGCTCCCGCCCGACGTCTTCCGTGAGGTGAAGGCCGCGGCGGCGCTACTCCGCTTGGCCGAAGGGCTCGATCGCAGCCACTACCGTGCCGTGAAGGACGTCAAGGTTCGCGGCCGCGGCGCCCGAGTGACGATCGATCTGATCACGCAGGGGGACGACGCGGCGCTGGAGGTCTGGGAGGCGCGCCGGCGGACCGACCTCCTGGCGAAGCTGCTCGGCGCCGAGATCGTGCTGCGCGTGCAAAAAAAACGGGGACGCCGATGACGGCGTCCCCTGAGATCTATTCGATGTCTGAGTGAGTCGAGTTACTTCTTCGCGGCCTTCTTCTTCGCCGTCTTGGCCTTCTTCTTCGCTGCCATGGTCTCTCACCTCCCTTCGCTTCGTGAAGCCGAATATAAAGGAGGTGGATTGCAAGTCAAGATGGTTGTTGACCGATTCACCCGCGGCGATGCGTCGCTCGCTCCCGCAAGAACCACTCCTGAGCGTTGAGCGACGGCGTGTCCGACGATCGAGCGACGCGCGTGTACGCCCCGTCGGAACCCATCACCCGCGCCTTCGTCGTGTCGAAGAGGTACGCGCCGAGGATCTCCTCCCGGACGACGCTGACGAGGCGCGGATCGGTCACGGGATGCATCACCTCGACCCGGCCGTTCAGGTTCCGCGGCATGAGATCGGCGCTGCAGAGGTAGACCTCCTCGTCGCCGCCGTTCCGGAAGAAGAAGACGCGGCTGTGCTCGAGGAACCGCCCGACGATCGAGATCACGCGGATGTTGTCGCTGACCCCGGGAATGCCCGGCTTCAGGCTGCACATGCCGCGGACGATCAGGTCGACGATGACCCCGGCCTGGGAGGCCCGGTAAAAGAGCTGGATCATCCGGCGATCGACGAGGGCGTTCATCTTCATGACGATGTGCCCGCGGCGGCCGGCCGTCTGGTGGGCGATCTCCCTCTCGATCAGCTCCTCGACCCGTTCCCTGAGATTGATCGGCGCGACGGCCATTTTCCGATAGTCGGTCTTTGCGGAATACCCGGTCAGGTAGTTGAACAGGTCGCTGGCGTCCGCCCCGAGGTCCTCGTCGCAGGTCAGCAGTCCGAGATCGGTGTACTGCTGGGCGGTCACGACGTTGTAATTGCCCGTCGACAGGTGCGTGTACCGCCGGATCCGGTCGCCCTCACGGCGGATGACGAGCGCGACCTTGGCGTGGGTCTTCAAGCCCAAAAGGCCGTAGACGACGTGAACGCCGGCCCGCTCGAGCGCGCGGGCCCACTCGATGTTGCGCTCCTCGTCGAACCGGGCCTTCAGCTCGACGAGAACGGCCACCTGCTTGCCTTCCTCGCGCGCTTCGAGGAGCGCCTTGACGACGGGCGCGTTCCGACCGACACGGTAAAGGGTCATCTTGATCGCGAGGACGTCGGGGTCGGTGGCGGCCGTTTCGAGGAAGTCGAGGACGGGGCCGAAGGAATCGAACGGGTGGTGGAGCAGGATGTCGCCCGCCCGGACCGCGGCGAACGGCTGAGAGTCTTTCCCTTCGAGCCCGCGGGGGAGGGTCGGGAGGAACGGCGGCTCCTTGAGATCCGGCCGGCTGACGGCGTAGAGGGCCCCGACGTTCACGAGCGCCAGAGGACCGTCCACGGCGTCGGAGTCTTCCCGGTCGGCGTCGAGATTGACCAGGAGGTCGCCCAGGATCCGCGCCGGCATCGTCGAGGCGTACGTCAGCCGCGTCACGAAGCCGAACTGCCTTTGCCGCACGCCCTCTTCGATCGTCTCCAGCAGGTCGCCGGCCTCCAGCTCCTGGATCACGAGATCGGCGTTCCGGGTCACGCGGAAGGGGTGGACCTCGAGGATGTGCTCCCCGGGAAAGAGCGCGTCGAGGTTGGCCGCGACGAGCTGCTCCAGCGGCACGAACCACGCCTCGGCGCCCCCCGCGCCGCGGGGAACGGGGACGAGCTGGGGGAGGGTACCGGGCACCTTGACGCGGGCGAAGTGCTCCTGTCCCGCGGGATCGCGGATCACCACGGCGAGGTTCAAGCTGAGGTTCGAGATGTGCGGGAAGGGCCGGGACGGATCGACGGCGAGCGGCGTCAGCACCGGGAACACCGCGGTCTCGAAGTAGGTCCGAAGCTCGATCCTCGATTCGATCGGGAGCTCCTCGAAGTCGAGGACGCGGATCCCTTCGGCCGCGAGCGACGGGACGAGGCGCTCGAGCCAGATCCTGCGCGCCTCCGTCGTGATGTCGTGCGCCATCCGGCGGACGACGCTGAGCTGCTCGGCCGGCGTCATCCCGTCAGGGCCGGCCTCGCGCACGCCGGCATCGACCTGCTGCTTGAGCCCCGCCAGCCGGATCATGAAGAACTCGTCCATGTTCGATCCGAAGATCGACAGGAACCGGACCCGCTCGAGCAGCGGAACCGACGGATCGTCGGCTTCCTCGAGGACCCGGCGCTGGAATTCGATCAGGGACAGCTCGCGATTGACATAGAGATGCGAGCGGTCGAGGTCGACCATGCCCTGCTTCGTTGAGTTGTCGAGCTCTGCCATGCCGGACCCAACAATAAGTCTCGGGCTCGATTGTTACAAATGCGTCACGGGGTGAGGACTTTCCGGCGCCGTCTCTTGCTGGCGATGTCCAGACCGAACACCCGGATCTTGCGCTGAAGGGTCCGCACCCCGATCCCGAGCAGCTGCGCGCTGTGCGTCCGGTTGCCGCCCGATTGCTCGAGGGTGGCGCGGATCAGCTCGCGCTCCATCTCGTCGAGCCGCGTGCCGGGGGCGATGGCCGGCTTCAGTGGGACCGCGCGCTCGCGCAGCACGGACGGCGGAAGGTCCTCGGGCATGACCCGGTCGCCCGCGGTCGACACGAGCACGCTCTCCAGGATGTTCTTCAGCTCGCGCACGTTGCCCGGCCAGTGGTACGACTGGAGGGCCAGCACGGCTTCCGGTGAGATCGCCTTCCTCGGAACGGCGTTGTCGCGAGCGAGGTCTTCCAGGAACGCCTCGACGAGCGCCGGGATGTCCGCGCGCCGCTCGCGGAGCGGAGGCACCTGGATGGTCACGACCTTCAGCCGGTAGTAGAGATCCCGGCGGAACGTGCCCTGCTCCACCATGGCCTCGAGGTCCGAGTTCGTGGCGGCGATGACGCGCACGTCGACGCGCACGTTCTGATCCCCACCGACGCGCATGAACTCCCGCTCTTCGAGCACACGGAGGAGCTTCACCTGCGTCGACAGGTCGGTTTCGCCGATCTCGTCGAGAAACAGCGTGCCCCGGTGCGCGGCCTCGAATTTCCCGCGCGCGCGGGCGTGTGCGCCCGTGAACGACCCCTTCTCGTGCCCGAACAGCTCGGATTCGATCAGGTTCGCCGGGATCGCCGCGCAGTTGATCCCGAGGAACGGGAAGTCCCGGCGCGGCGAGTTGAAGTGGATCGCGCGGGCGACGAGCTCCTTGCCGACGCCGCTCTCGCCGAAGATGAGCACGGTCGCGCGCAGGGGGGACACGCGGAGGATCCGGTCGAGGACGCTTCGCATGGCCGGCGAGTGGCTGACGAGGTTCTTGACGCCGTAGTTTTTCGAGACCTCGTGCTGCAAGAGCTGGAGGCGCGAGTCGAGATCGTGACGCTCGAGCAGCCGCACGAGACGCGCGCGCAGCTCGAACGCGTCGGCCGGCCGGACCACGTAGTCGTCCGCCCCTTCGCGGAGCAGCCGCACGGCGGCGAGAATTTTCGACGGATCGACGATGAGGAGGATCGGGGTCGTCGGCGCCGTCCGGCGGAATGCGTCGATCAATCGATCCGACACCGAGCGGTCGAGATCGATCAGGACCGCGTCATGGGGGCGGCGCTCGTTGATCTCGAGCGCCTGCCGCGCGCTGACGGCGATCGTCGCCGTGAACTTCGAGCGCGCGAGGATGCTGCGAACCCGCTCGGCGTGGGACCGGTCGGGATCGAGGACGAGCACCCGCTTTTGGTCCGGGGCCAACCCGCTCACCGAGCCAGTATATAAGAAGAGGGGCTCAAACCGGCCAAGCTGGCGTAGTGCGGGGCCTGACCGGTCAATCTGGCCGCCTCGCCGAAAAACCGGGCATCACTTTCGTCAAGTATCCATGGACGTCTCCATTGGTATAACTCTTGATACCTCTCGTGTTTGCGCCGAGAGCCGAACGGGGAGGAGAACCAGCGTGGCCGCCAAGAAGTCAACCGCCAAGTCCGAGCCCAAGTTCAAAGTCGTCGACTTCAGCTTCGGAACCCAGACCTACCAGATCGATCCCGACCGCCAGAAGGTCTACCGCCGGTTCGTCGAGATCGAGACCGGTCGCGCGTCGACGATCTTCGCGAGCTGGCGGGCGAGCAGCAACGTCACCGCCTAGCGTGCGAGCGCGCTGGGCGTTCGCCCTCCTCGCACTGCTCTCCGGTCCGTCCCGCGCGGGAAGCGCGGACGAGATCTCCTGGATCCGGTTCGACAATGCACCGGGCTGGACCGCTCCGATCCCATCCTCCCCAGCGGCCGCCCCGGCCAACGCCTCCACTCTCAAAGCGCCCGTCTGGTTCGCGAAGTTCCCCGCCGCCAAGATCCCGCTGACCCCGGGCGGCACGTTCGACGCCGACTCGGCCCGCGGCAAGGTGCTTCTCATCGACTACTGGGCGTCGTGGTGCGCACCGTGTCGCAAAGAGCTCCCGTACTTCGAGAAGGTGCACGCCAAGCACGAGGCGGACGGGCTCATCGCTCTGGCGATCAACGCCGACGAGGACGCGGCGACGGCGGAGTCGTCGGCGAAGCAAATCGGTCTGACCATGAAGATCGGCACGAACCAGCCGGAGCTGCACGAGCTTCTCGGTGTTCGCTCCCTGCCGACGCTGTTCCTCGTCGACAAGCAAGGGCGAATCCGGGTGCGCTGGGACGGCTATCGAACCGGCCTCGAGCAAGAGGTGGAAACGAAGGTCACCCAGCTTCTCGCCGACGATCCGTCCGGTACGACGAAGGATTTCGCCACGGTGTACTCGGGGCAGGGGACTCTCGCCGCCACTTGGTTCCGGGATCTTCCGCAGAACGCCGAAGGCGTCGTCGCGATCGCGGGAGACAAGCCCGGCAGCCCGCGCGTCGTGGCGTCGTCGGGCGACGAGCTGTACGGGTTCGATGCCCACGGCGACACGGTGTCCAAGCTGATGACGGAGCACACCTCCGGCCGGCTGCAAGACCTCGGCAAATCCGCCGACGGGACGCGCGAGCTGCTCGGCTACCACCTGGGCGCAACGACCGCGGGGGTGATCACCTTCCCCGGGGGTGACGAGCGCGCCATCACCGTGCCCGCGCCGATTCTGGGCGCCGCGCTCGCGGACTCGGCCGGCGGGAGCGCCCGCCGCTTCGTGTTCGCGACCCTCGGCGGTGCTGCGGAGGCCAAACCCGGAGACGGCGTCGCGAAGATCGTCGGCGGGACCGACTCGGTGCGATCGGTCGCCGCCACGCCGGACGGCTCGCTCCTCATGCAAGCTCAAGACGGCACGATCACGCGCGCCGGAAAAGCAAAGGCGGGAAGCACTCCGAAAGCGGAGTCCGGAACGCAGCTCCTGGCCACGGCCGCCGACGGCAGCCTTGTCGGCCCGCGCTCGATCATCGCCGCCGTGTCCGGAAAATTCCTCGGCAGCGACGGCCGGCAAATCGCGGTCGCGACCTACAGCGGCCGCGTCGTGCTCCTCGACGCCGCCTCCGGCAAGATTCTGTTCGACTCCCAGTGGACGAGCCTCCACGACCTCGCGGCCGGCGATCTCGACGGCGACGGCCGGGAAGAGCTTCTCGTCGCCGCGGGCCACTCGATCGTCGCGCTCGGAGCGCCCGCGCACTGAGAGACCTGCCGGTGTCGAACTCCTGGCAAGCGCTCAACCGCGCGATCGTCGGCTGCGAGCGCTGCCCGCGCCTGCGCCGGCACTGCATCGAAGTAGCCCGCGTCAAGCGCCGCGCGTTCATGGACCAGACGTACTGGGGCAAGCCGGTGGTGGGGTTCGGAGACCGCGCCGCGCGCGTGCTGTTGTGCGGCCTGGCTCCCGCCGCGCACGGCGCCAATCGAACCGGCCGCATGTTCACCGGCGACGACTCGGGGAACTGGCTCTACGCGGCCCTGTACCGGGCCGGATTCGCCACGCAGCCTTCCGCGACTGGCATGGAGGACGGGCTCGCGCTCCGGGACGCGTTCATCACCGCCTCCGCGCGGTGCGCTCCGCCCGACAACAAGCCGACGCCCGCGGAGCGTGCCGCGTGCGCGCCGTTCCTCGATGCCGAGGTCGCGCTGCTCGATCGCGTGCGCGTCGTGGTCGCACTGGGACAGATCGCTTGGAACACGATGCTCGGCTGCGCGCGACGGGCCGACCCTGAATCGGTGCCGTCGCCGAGGCCGGCCTTCGGACACGGCGCGGAGACGCGCGTGCGCATCCGCGCCGGCGCCCCGCCCGTCGTCCTTCTCGGCAGCTATCACCCCAGCCGCCAGAACACGAACACCGGCCGCCTCACCAGGCCGATGCTCGATACGGTCCTTTCGCGCGCCAAAGTTCTGATCTGACACCCCGCGGGCCGTTGCGCTGCCGTAACCGTCGCAAGTGCCGCGAATGTCGCCGCGTCCGTCGGATTCGAGGTAGATTCTCTACGGCTCGCGCGGTCCCCGAAGGCGTCCGGGGTCGGTGGTCTTGGTTTGGAGAGGCATCGCATGTCACACGGACTCAAGCGGAAGCTGGACTACTCGGACATACGCGCGATCCCGCCGGACGGAAAACGCTACGAGCTGGTGCAAGGGGAATTGCTCGTCAACCCGGCACCGAGCCCGATGCACCAAAGGGTCTCGATGCGATTGTTGCGCCAGCTGCAGGACTACTTCGAAGATCGATCGATCGGCGAAGTTTTCTGCGCCCCGCTCGACGTGATCCTTACGAAGCACGATGTGTTCGAACCCGATCTGCTCGTGACCGCGGACCCGAGCCACATCACGAAACGTGGAATCGAGGCCCCTCCGCTCCTCATGGTCGAGATCCTCTCGCCGTCATCGCGGAAGATCGATCGCGGCCTCAAGTCGCGCCGGTACGCGGAGCTTGGCGTCCAGCACTACTGGATCGTCGATCCCGACGACAAGCGCGTCGAGTGCTTCCGGCTGGAGCACGGAGCCTTCCGAGCGTTGGTCGACGCGCGCGGCGATTCGAGCCTGACGCATCCCGACTGGGACGGCCTCACGGTCGAGCTGGGAAAGCTCTGGCGATAGCTATTGACTCGGCATAATACTAGTTGACTATTCGTGGGACTCATGCGATCGTCCGCGTGTGACGGTTCGCGATCGGCGTCGCGCCAGTTCGGAAGCTCGGGCCCAGCTTCGCTCGCAGGTTCTCGCCCTTCGCGCCGAGGGCAAGACTTTCATCGAGATCAGTGCGGTTACCGGTTACGCGCGGACCTACTGCGTCACGTTGGCTGGCAAGCTCGAAAAGCGTCCGGAGCTTGCAGCCGTAGTCAACCGGGGCGGTCGGCCGAAGGGAGACGGGCGTCACCTCACGTCGCGGCAAGAAGCGCAGGCATTCCGGTGGGTCTGTGGACGCTATCCGGAGCAACTGCGACTTCCGTTCGCTCTGTGGACCCGACGCGCCGTCCAGGCATTGTTTCGCTCGCGGTTCGATGTCGCGATGCCCATCCGGACGGTGGGTTTGTATCTCGAACGCTGGGGACTGACGCCGCAGCGACCGGCGCGCCGGGCCTACGAGCGCAACGACGGTGCCGTCGAGCATTGGCTGCGCGTGGAGTATCCGAAGATCGCGCGAAAAGCCAAAGAACTCGGCGCGGAAATCAATTGGGGCGACGAGACCGGGCTCCGCAGCGACGAGTCGCGTCATCGGGGCTACGCACTGCGAGGTAGGACGCCGATCCTCCGGATTCCCGTGCGTCGGTCGAGCCTGTCCGTGATCTCCGCGCTCACCAACCAAGGCACCGTGCGCTTCATGATCTTCAAGGGCGCCTTGAGCCCGGAGATTCTGCTCCGCTTCTTGAAGCGCCTGATTCACGGGCGCAAGCGACCGATCTTTCTGATCCTCGACAACCTCAGAGTCCACAAGGCACGAAAGGTCGCTGCGTGGGTCGAGGCCAACGCCTCGCGCATTCAAATCTTCTTTCTGCCGCCTTACTCGCCGGAGCTGAATCCCGACGAGTACCTCAATGGCGACTTCAAGCGCGGCGTCTACACCGGTGTCCCGCCGCGCGACGCGGCGGAGCTGAGACGGCAAGCTCTCTCCCAGCTTCGAAGTATTCAGAAATCGCCGAATCGGGTTCGCGCGTATTTCGAGCATCCCGCCATCCGATACGCCGCGTAGGTCAACTACAATGCTGCCGGTTCAATAACTACGGCGTGAACGCGCCGCTGGATCTTCCCTCGGCAAAGAGGACACTTCCGCCTAACTAGGGGGTGTCGGATGGGGCGACCGGACCCGATGAAAACGCCAAGCTACGGCCTCGAGTTCAAGCAAGCGGCAGTGCAGCTGAGCTACCGTCCTGGGATTCAGGCGCAGGCGGTCGCTGAAGCGCTGGACATCCACCCGTACATGCTTTCGCTATGGCGGAGGGAGTTCCGCGAGGGACGCCTTGGCCGACGAGTTTGCCGGACAAGACGTAGCGTTCGTCGAGCCGTTGGGAGATACGGCGGATGGGCTGAGAGGTTTCGCGATCAAGGACGTCGATGGCTATGTCTTGTTCTTCGGCCGTCCGCGGTGACGGACGTCGGCACGTCGGAAGGAGCACCTAATGCGCGATCACGTAATACGCATCGTCGAGCAGTACATCGACGCGGTGCGACGCAACGACCCATCCGCGTTGCCTTTCCACCCCAGCGCAGTATGTGAGTTCCCGACAAACACCTACCGTGGCGCCGCAGAGTTCGCGAAGGGCCTCGACGACTTCGCCAAGATCATGAAGAGCATCGAGGTATCACGCCTGGTCGTGGATGGGGAACACTGCGTTGCGCTTGTGAAGATCGACACGGTATTCGGCGTCATCCCATTCGCTGAGCACATCCAGGTGTCGGACGGGAAGATCGTGGCGATTCGCGGCTACTGCGATCCACGGCCCATGCTCGGTTCAACGACTCGAGAGTGACCCAGTCGGGCGGGCGACGACAAACAGTTGCAACTATCGCCGCCTCAGGCCGTAACCACTGGTCGGAAATAGCTTCACGAACCTCGATCGCTTGGGAGGACGTATGTCTGCAAATTCTTGGTACGCGCGGGCTTCGCGGTGCTGCGTCATTCTCCTCGCATGCGGCGCCCTGAGGGCCGAGACGGCTCCGGCGAAAGCGCCGGCGGCCCCGTCTGCCGCGCCGCAAGTCGTGCGGTTCGGAACCTGGGGCGTCGATCTTTCGACGCGCGACCTGTCGGTGAAGCCCGGCGATGACTTCCAGCGCTACGCCAGCGGCAAGTGGATGGATGCGAACGAGATCCCGGCCGATAAGTCGCAAAACGGCGTTGGTTCCGAGCTCAACGACCGGAACCAAGAACAGCTGCGCTCGATCATCATGGACGCGCCCAAGAGTACCCAGCTCGGCGCGTTCTATGCCAGCTACATGGATGAGCCGCTGCTCGAAAAGCTCGATACGGCGCCGCTCAAGCCCGATCTCGCTCGCATCGACGGCATCAAGACCAGGGCCGAATTCACGCGCTTCATGGCCGGAACGCTCAAGGATTTCGGGTCGACCGTTTTCGGCCTCGGCCTCCTGCCGGACCCCGCCGACCCCGCGAAGAACATCGCCTTCGTCGGCTCGAACGGCATGGGCATGCCGGAACGCGATTACTACCTCGACGACAAATATGCGCCGCAGCGGAGCGCCTATCGCGCGTATGTCCAGCGCACGCTCGAGATGATCGGCGAGCCGAACGCCTCCGCGGCGGCGGACACCGTGCTCGCGTTCGAGACCGCCATCGCGAAGATCTCGTGGTCGCAGACGGACTTGCGCGACCTCAGCAAGATCAACAACCCGATGACGTTGCCGCAGCTGAAGACGTACGCGCCGAAGTTCGACTGGGACGCCTATCTCGGCGAAGCGAAGGTGATGTCGCCGCACATGGTGATCTCCGACAACACCGCGATCAAGGCGATGGCGGCGCTCTATGACGGCACGCCGCTCGAAACGCTCAAGACCTGGCAGAAGTTCAAGGTCGTGAACGACGCTTCCAACTATCTCTCCAAGCGTTTCGTGGACAGCCGGTTCGAGTATCAGAAGACGCTTTCCGGTGCGAAGGAGCAACGCCCGCGTTGGCGTCGCGGCATCGGTGAGGTGGACGGCCGTCTCGGCGAGCTCTTGGGCCGAACTTACGTCGAGCGCTATTTTCCGGCCAAGTCCAAGGCCGCGATGCAGGACCTCGTCGCGAACCTGAAGAAGGCCGCGGCGCAGCGCATCGAGGGCAACAAGTGGATGGGCGACGCGACCCGGAAGGCCGCGCTCCTGAAGCTCTCGAAGATGGACGTGATGGTCGGCTATCCCGACAAGTTTCGCGACTACTCCAAGCTCGTGCTGAAGGCGGACGATCTGTACGGCAACGTGAGGCGGAGCGCCGCGTTCGACTGGGCGTACCAGATGGAAGATCTCAACAAGCCGGTCGATCGCAAGAAGTGGGGAATGAGTCCGGCCACCGTCGACGCCTACAACGGCGGGTTGGAGAACAAGATCGTCTTTCCGGCCGGCATCCTGCAGCCGCCTTTCTTCGATCCGACGGCGGACGCGGCGGTGAACTACGGCGCGGCGGGCGCGATCATCGGCCACGAAATCATGCACGGGTTCGACGACCAGGGACGCAAGATCGACGAGACGGGCGCCATACGCGACTGGTGGACGAAGGACGACGCCGCGCGCTTCAAGGCGCTGACCGACGCACTCGGCGGTCAGTACTCGTCGTACGAGGCGGCGCCCGGCATCTTCATCAACGGGACCCTGACGATGGGAGAGAACATCGGCGACATGTCGGGACTCGAGGTCGCGTACTCGGCCTACACGATGTCGCTGAACGGGAAGCCGGCACCGGTCATCGACGGGCTGACCGGCGATCAGCGATTCTTCCTGGCCTTTGCGCAGGCGTGGCGCGGCAAGCAGCGCGACGAGATGATCAAGACGCAGGTCGCCAGCGATCCGCACAGCCCGCGGCGCTTTCGCGTGATCGGGCCGCTACGAAATCTCGATGCATGGTACCGGGCATTCGATATCGGCCCCGACGCAAAGTTCTACCTTTCGCCGGAAAACCGCGTGCGCATTTGGTAAGAAGCTTCCGTATTCCGTTCAACGGATCGCGGCCATCACCGCCGCCGTTTCGGTAAGGTCGGCAACCAACGCATCCGGCGCGGCGGCAGCCAGCTCGGCCTGCGACGTGCTCCCCGATGCGACGGCGATGACGCGGAACCCGTTTGCGCGCGCGCATGCGATGTCCAGCTCGGTGTCGCCGATCACGACGACCCGCTCTGCCGGAAAGCGAAAACCGGCGCGCCGCGACAGCTTCTGATGAGCGATGCGCGCGATCTCGTTCCGGTCGGGGTGATCGGAGGAGAAGCCTCCATCCGAGAAGTAGCGGTTCAGCCCGAACGCGTCGAGCTTGACGCGGGCGCCTTCTTCGACGTTGCCGGTGACGAGGCCGAGCGCGACGTCGCCTCGCGCCGCCAGCGCTTCGAGCAACGCGGCGACGCCGGGGAGGACGCGGCGCCTGGGATTCGGCCGCTGGAGCTCGAACCGGAGCGCCGTCAAATACGCGGACTGCAGCTCGGGGTAGCGCGCCTCGACCGCGCCGTCGGGGAGGCCCACCGCGCGCGCGATGTCGGCGATGATCGAGGGGTCGGTCTTGCCGCCGTAGCGCACGCCCGCCGCCGAGCGCGCGACGTCCTCGAGCCCGAACACCGATCGAAACGAAGCTTCGAGCCCCGCGCGGCCGGCGCCGCCGGTGTCGATCAGGGTCCCGTCGATGTCGAACAGCGCGAGGGTCGGCGCCATCAGGCGTCGCCGTGCTTCGCGTAGTACTCGACGATGTGCCGCCACGCCTCGTCCGCGGTTTCCGCGAAGCGGAAGAGCTTGATGTCTTCCGGCGAGATCAGCCCTTCGTCGACGAGATGCGGAATGTTGATCGCCCGCTCCCAGAAGGCGCGGCCGACGAGGACGACCGGAAGGTGCTGGACTTTCCCGGTCTGGACGAGCGTGAGCGCCTCGAACAGCTCGTCCATCGTCCCGAAGCCCCCCGGGAACGCGACGAGCGCCTTCGCTCGAAGCATGAAATGCATCTTGCGGATCGCGAAGTAGTGGAAATTGAACGCGAGCCCGCGCGTGATGTACGGGTTCGGGAACTGCTCCATGGGCAGCTCGATGTTCAGCCCGACGGTCTTCGCGTTGACGTCGTGCGCGCCGCGGTTGGCCGCCTCCATGACCCCCGGCCCGCCTCCCGTGACGACGACCTCTTGCCGGTTCGACGTCGAGACGAGCCGGCCGAACTCGCGCGCGATGTCGTAGTACCCCGAATTCGCGAGCAGCCGTTCCGCCGTCAGCACCGCTCGCTGGGCCGCGGGATCGTCGGGGTGCTCGTCACGGCGCCGCACGGCGTTCTCCAGGATCTCCCGGGCTTCGGCCGGCTCCCGGAGCCGCGCGCTTCCGAAGACGACGATCGTCGAGCGGATTCCGGCCTCGCGCAGGAGCATGTCCGCCTTCATCAGCTCGAGCATGAGGCGCACCGGGCGAAGCTCGTCGCGCTTCAGGAACCCCGGGTCCTCGAACGCGCGGAGAAAACTGTCGTGCGGCTCTTCGTTCTTCATGGCGTGCTCCGTCCGGCGAGAAGGGCCGCGAGCACCACGCCGAAGTAGAGGAGGCTGATGATCCCGTTCGCGTTGAAGAACGCGACCCCGATCCGCGAGAGGTCGTCGGCGCGCACGACCCGATGCTCCCACACGGCGACTCCGGCGATGATCGCGAGCCCAGCCCAGTAGATCGGGCCCAGCCCCGCCGAAAGGCCGACCGCGGCGAGCGCCCCGAACGCGACGACGTGGAACAACCGTGCGATCGCCAGGGCACGAGGGATGCCGAAGCGGGCGGGGATCGATTTCAGGAGAGCGCCCCGGTCGAACCCGGCGTCCTGGCAGGCATAGATCGTGTCGAAGCCGGCGACCCAGAACGAAACCGCACACGCGAGGAGGAGGGGAGTCGCCGCGAACCGGCCGGCGACCGCGAGCCATCCGCCGACCGGCGCCATCGCGAGCGATAGCCCGAGCACGAGGTGGCTCGCCCAGGTGAACCGCTTGGTGAACGAGTACGCGAACACGATCGCGAGCGCCGGCCCCGAGAGCGCGCCGCACAGCCGGTTCAACGCGAACGACGCGGCGACGAACGAGACGGACAGGAGAACGGTGAAGATCCATACCGCGCGTCGGGACACGCGCCCCTGCGGAAGCTCGCGACCGGCGGTTCGCGGATTGCGCGCGTCGATCGCGTGGTCGGCCAGCCGGTTGAACCCCATGGCGGCGTTCCGCGCGGCGACCATCGCGACGAGGATCCAGATCGCCTGGCGGAAGGTGATCCCGTAATGCGAGGCCGCGAGGGCGGCGCCGGCGCCCGCAAACGGCAGCGCGAAGACGCTGTGGGAGAACTTGACCATCCGCCCCCACGTGCGGACCGTCCCCAGCGTGGTGGCCGAGGCGCTCATCGGGACGACGGCTCCCACGGCGCTTGCGCCAGCGGCGCCACCAGCTCGGACGACCAGGTCGCCGCCTCGAGCGGGTCGTCGCTCGGATCGTTGAGGCCGACGACCGCGAGCGCGGCGCGCTTTCCCACCTCGATCGTACCGAGATCCTTCTCGAGCCCGAGGGCGCGCGCCCCGTTCAGGGTCGCGATCCGGAGCGCCGTGGCCGGAGACAACGCGGGATGCTCCTGCCTCAGGTGGGCGACCTCGGTGAAGACGTCGACATCGGGCGCGCTCGCGAGCGAGTCGGTCCCCAATGCAACCGGGATGCCCGACGCCAGCAGCTTCGGCACCGGCGCCTTGCCAACGCCGAGCCGCTGATTGCTTCGAGGGCAGGTGACGACGGTCACGCCGCGCGCTTGCAGCCGGGACAGGTCCTGATGGTCGAGGTGCACGCAATGCACGGCCAGCGTCTTCGGCGTGAGGACACCGAGGCGGTCCAGGTATTCGACCGGCGTCAGTCCGGGCGCCTTGAACGCCGGTTCCCACGCCCCGCGCTCGATCAGAAAATCCTTGAACGCGCCCGTGCCGTCGCGGAGGAACTGCATCTCCTCTTCGCTCTCGGCGACGTGGATCGACAGGATCTCGGCCGACGCGGCCGCGCGCCCCCGCAAGGCCTTCAGCAGCGGATACGACGTCGTGTGGGCCGCGTGCGGAGTCAACACGGTCGTGATGCGCGCGGCGGCGTCGCGGACGTCGGGGCCGGCGCTGATCTCCTCGAGCCGCGCGGCGGCGGCATCGAGGATCGTCTCCGCGTCCGCGGTCTTGAACCCGTACAGCTCCTGGAAGGCGAGCCCGTAAAGGCCCGAGCGCGCGAGAACGCCGCCGGCCCACGTGCCGTTCGCGACGTCGCCGACCGCGACCGTGCCGTGCCGGACCATCGAGTCGACCGCGTCCACCGCGGCGGCGCGCGCGGCGTCCTCGGCGACGCGGCCGCGCCGGTCGACGAGGTCGCGGATCCACGTCATGAACGTGCCACCCGACGGAGGCTCGCCGTTCATGAACGACAGCTCGACGTGCGTGTGGGCGTTGATCAGGCCGGGAATGACGACCGCATCGCCGAGGTCGCGCACCTCGACGCCGGGATGGGCCTTGACCACATCCTTGCGCCGCCCGACGGCGGCGATCCTCTCGTCGTGAACCGTGAACGCCCCGTTTTGTATCGGAGCACCGGCCACGGGGAGAAGATGCTTAGCCGCATACACGATCATTCGTATGCCGATTATACGCGGCGGGCCGTGGGCTCCCGAGTCGCGTGCTAGACTCAACCGGCCGCATGCGCCAACGGAGATCGACGTGACGCTCGTTCAGATCGGAGCGCCCAAGTTCGACCCCAAAGCCGGTCCTCCGTGCCACGATTGCTCGGCGAAATGCTGCAAATACTTCGCCCTGTCGATCGACACCCCGGTCACGCCGAAGGATCACGATTTCATCCGGTGGTACCTCCTGCACGAGCACGTCGTCGTGTGGGTGCAGGACGGCGACTGGTACCTCGAGATCCGGACGCCCTGCCGGCACCTGCTTTCCGACAATCGGTGCGGCATCTACCACACGCGGCCCGCGATCTGCCGCGAGTACGGCTGGCCGGATGCGGAGAATCCCGAGGACCCCTGCGAGTACTTCACGGGCGAGGGAGGCTACGACCTCTTCTTCGATACGGCGGACGCGTTCGAGAAGTGGTCGAAGCCGGCGCTCGCCAAGCGCGAAGCGCGGCTCGCCCGCCGGCGTCGAACCGCTCGAAGCAAGAGGGCCATCGCATGAGGCTCACGCCCACGATCTTCACGACCGTCCTCGTCGCCTCGATCTCGCTCCTTCGTGCGGACACCGCGGCCGACGTCTACAAGCAGATGGGCGTCCGCGTCCAGGACGTCATGAACAGCTCGGTGGCCACCGCGCGCGTGCTGCCCGGCGACGCCAAACAAGCCGTGGCCGTCGTGACGTACCTCACCGGAAAGAAAGACGAAGCCGGCGCGCTCGGGGTGCGCCTCGCCGTCTACCGGACGGAGGGGCGGAAGCTGGTTCCCGTTTACGAGCTCGACGCCGGTCAGGAAAACGGCGGGTACGTCGGCCGCGGCGAGGTCGCTCTCCTCGATCTCGACGGCGACGGCGTCAACGAGATCGGCTTCTACTACGACAACCTCAAGAACGGCGTCATTCAGGATCGGCGGCTCGACGTCATCATGTACGACGGCACCGCGTTCCGTGTCGCGTGGACCGGCTCGGTCAACTACGACGCGACGAAGGCCGTGCGCGACGTGCCGCAGGACCGGCGCGATCGCTACCAGCGAAACCTCGACTTCTCCAACACGCGCCGCACGAAGGGCGTGACGTTGTTCATGACGAAGACGATGATCTCCGTCGCGGGCGAGCGCCTACCGCAGCCGAAGCAGGTCCAAGAGACGTTTCCGCTGAAGCCGGACGCCGACGCGCACTAACCCTGATAATACGTAGAGCCTGACAAAGCAATAGCTTCCGCTCCGCGTGGATGGCGGCTTCGCCTGTCCCGAGATCCTCGAGTTTCCGGAGGCCGCGAGCGTCCACTACGTCATCGCGGTGGCCGGGAATTCCGTGCTGACGCGGTTTGCCGAGACACTCATGAAAACGGCGCGGCGGCGATCGAAGCGCACCGGGAAGACCAAGCACCTCTACGGTGTCTGCCGATACGCGGCAGGGTCCTGGGACCGGAAGCGACGCGTTATCTTCACGGCCGAAGGTCGTCTACGAAGAGGTCTACTGCAAGCGGGGAGACGTCGAAAACCGGATCCAGAAACTCCATCACGGCCTCGAGATCGACCGAACGAGCCGCACACGCTTCTGGGCGAATCAGCTGCGCGGTCTGATGACGGCAACGGCCTTCGTGCTGATGCAGGAGCTGCGGCACCACGCGTCCGGCACCTCTCGGAATCTGGGGTATCTTCACGCACGCGCATGAGTCCGTCTACGCGCTCGAGACAATCACTGGGCGGCGTCGCGCGCAGGTCATTGCGAACGCGATTCGAGTTCCGGCACTTGCGGCTCTGAGAGGCGCGAATCGAATCGAGCGAGCGAGACCGGATTCCGTGCCGCACGGTCCGCCGAGGCTGCAGGCTAGGGGCACGCCACCCCCGACGCTGCGATCTCGGTGTCCCGGCCACCGATCTGGCTCGTGGACCCGTCGTCGTACGTCCCCGAACCGCTCGCCCCGACCGCACGCACGAGGTACCAGTTGCCTCCCGTCTCCGGCGGCACCGCATCATCGCTCCACGTCAGCGCATCGTCGTTCGCCGCGCATCCGCTCGTCGCGAGCGCGAAATTCCCTCCGGAAATTCTCAGGTCCGCAAGCCGCCCGCGCACGAGATCGTATTGCAACGTGTGCGGCATCGCGTCCCAGGAGACGCGGGTGTCGACACCGATCTTCGCGAGGAACAGACGCGGCGCCCCTGGAATCGGCGGCGAGGCGCACGCGCAGTAGATCGCCCCGGAATCGGAACTGTTCCAGGATCCATGGCCGCCCCAGACGATCATCCGGTTGTCCGCGATCACCAGTGGAAAGGCCCGGCGCATGAATTCGTCGAGCGAAGTTCTGGAGGCCCAGGAATCCGTTCCGGGATCGTAGGCTCGCAAGGTGTCGGGGGTCGACTCGTTGATCGGGTACGGCCAAGCCATCGCTCGACCGCAAAGAAAAGCACCGATCTCGGTGGTGGTATTGACGGAGGGCCCTCCTTGGAGGCTCATCGGCCTCCATGCGTTACTCACCGGGTCGAATCGCCCTGCGTCGGGCGGGGCGCCGCCGTAAGACCATCCTCCCCACACGACCATTTCGGCGCCGTCCCAGACGGCTACCGGCGAAGCGCGTTCAGCGGGTGCGCCGGCGTTGTCCATCGCCGTCCACGAATTTGCTGCGGGGTCATATCGTCCGCCCGTGGCCGTTTGGTGGGCCGGATCGACCTGTCCTCCCCAGACGATCATCTCCCGGCCGGTCCAAGCGGTCGCCTGATGCGACCTTGCCGCCGGTGCTCCGGAGGACTCGATCGGCCACCAGGTGTCGGTCGCCGGTCTGTACGCCGCGCCGTCGGCGAAAAACACGGTTGGCACACCCGGATCTTCCCCCCCCGGCTCCTGGTCGCCTCCCCACACGATCATCGCGTCTCCCGTCCACACCGCGGAATGGTTCACGCGCGGTGCCGGTTCTCCAGACGGGGACAGTCCGGTCCACGAGCCTGTCGTCGGATTGAATGCCAACCCCTGAGAGATCTCCCGGTTCTCTCCCGCGGAGACGTCGAACCATCGCCCACCGAACACGATCACTTGCGTTCCGGTCCACACCGCCGACGACCTCCAGCGGAGCGTTCCAAGTGACGTTCGCGGAATCGAGGTCCAGTCGTCGGTGGCGGGATCGTAGCGGAACGCGTCGAGGTCGCCGCCGACATCGTGCTCGGCGGTCCAGCCGCCGATCACGATCATCTCGGCGCCTGTCCACACCGCGCTGTGGTCGAAGCGCGCCGGCGGCCGATGCGACGTGTCTCGAGTCGCGGACCACGAATCGGTGGCGGGGTTATATCGACCGCCGCTGTCGAGAATCTCGTAGTCACCCTCGCCGCCCCAGACGATCATTTCGCTTCCTGTCCAGTTGGCGGTGAAGTATTCGCGGCCGCGCGGCGCCCCCGTCAGGCTGATCGACTGCCATGAGTCTCCCGCCGGATCGTAACGGGCGCCGTCCTGGAGAAATACCCCAACACCGCCTTGCGAACTGAATCCCCCCCAAACGAGCAGGCGGCTTCCAGTCCATACCGCTTTATGCCTGGCGCGTGAAGAGAGAGCACCCGTCGTGGTCATGGTTTGCCATTGATTGTTCGTGGGATCGTAACGCTTCCCGTTGGAATAATCGGTCGCGATGCCGTCAGCGGGGTATTCGGCCCTGCCACCCCAGACGATCATCTCCGACCCGCTCCACACCGCCGTGTGAAACGCCCGCGGCGACGGGGCGGTATTCTGTCGGCTCGGTGCCCACGTGTTCGACGTCGGGTTATACACTCCACCGGTGTTGACTTCGATGCCGCTATACGCGTCTATCCCGCCCCATACGACGAATCGGTTTCCGGTCCAGACCGCGCTGTGCGCGTACCGCGCGGTCGGGGCGTTGACAGTCGACATCGAGGTCCAGGTATCGGTGACCGGGTCATAACGCCCGCCTTTGTTGTCCGAACCTCCCCAAAGAAGCCACTCGCTGCCACTCCACGCCGCCTCGGCGCCGTAGATCAGCGGAGGCCTGTTCAGGGTGCTCATGGGAGCCCACGTATCCGTGGTGGGATCGTAGCGCCCACCGGCAGACTCCGTCGGCCCCCCGGTCGTGTACCCGGCCTCAATGAGCATGCGTGAACCGGTCCAGGTCGCCAAGTGTTGGGACCTCCCCTGCGGAGCTCCGACGCTGCTGATCCGAGACCAAGTGTCTGAGGCCGGGTCGTACTTCCAGCCGTCCTGCAAGACGTTGTCCCCGGCTCCGCCCCAGATGATGAGCTCTGAGCCTGTCCATACGGCGCTATGCAAGCTTCGGGAGCCGGGCATGTCCGGATCCATCCTCGTCCAGGTGTCCTGCACGCACGAAGCGACGGCGTCGAGGGTCGGCAGCGACAGCCCCGATGCAGCGACCCCCGGCGTGGGAGCGAAAGAGCCTCGCTCCGCATTCCACCAGCTGTCGAACGATTGCTTCGGCCAAGAAACGCTCGCGATTCGCATTGAGCTCGTGTCCCGCGACAGGATCGCGATCACCCTGAAACCGTCATCGTCCTCGATGAGCCCGCTCACGCTTCTGGACGGAGCGTTTCCCCTTCCGCGCCATTTCTTCGCAAGGTCCGCCTGCAACCTGCTCCACTCTGCGGGTTGGAGGGCGATCGACGCACCGCGGGGCTTCGAGCCCTCGTCCAACCGGTAACGGAGTTCCGTGTATTGGCCACCGAGCCCCTTGAGCCCGTCCACCCCACGGTGATTCGATGAGACCGCGCGGCTCGCCGTCGCGCGCAGATCCTCATGAAGACGACGGTCCGCCGCGAAAAGCTCCCGAATCCGACGCTCGACGATCGCGGGTCGCGCGAGCACCTCGGCCACGCGCACCGGGTCGTTTCGCAGTGCCGCCCACAGTTCCGCCAGGAACGCCGGGTCCTTTGTCCCACGGGCCATTCGGTCGATCTCGGCTTGGAGGTCCCGACCGGACAGACGCTCTCCCCAGATCGCCTCGAGCGCCCGCGCTTTACGCAGGTCGTCCTCGACGCGCTTGCGAACGAGCGACGGAGGAAGCACCTCGGCGAGGGGGGGCTTGGCGACTTTGTTCACGTCCGGCCAGATCCGATGCGACCAGTACACGCGCTCGACAGCCGTCCGGGCGGCCACGAGTTCCTCGAGCGACAACGATGGCCGCTCGGGCGTCTCCGAGGCGACGGTCGCGCCGAGGAACGCCGCGCCACCTACGAGCACGATGAAAGCCTTCGAAATAGTGGCGCTGCATCCGACCCACGCAGCGCAAGATTGAAGGAGTCTTTTCATAGCACCCCCCTCGAGGTTCCCGTGATGGCCCATGCCGTCAGGCCGCTAACCTTAACTATACGGCGAAGCCGGCGCTTCGACTGCGTGCCCGCCATGACGAATCGAGGGGCTCTAGCGTCGTGTAACCGACGTGTCGTCACACCGCCTTTCCACTTCTCTCTCCAGCTTCAAGGCCCCAAGCCGCGACTCGCGGCAGCTTTTGTAGCCATCCCCTTGAAGCTGTCGAGTAGAAGTGCAAACGCGGCGTGACAAGACTTCCGCTTCGCGACACTATCGTCGCTTGTCCGCGGCATCCGCGAGAAGCCGTGCGATCGCCTCGAGGTCCAGATCTTCGAGCCGCTTGAAGCGGATCGACGCCGTGCCCACTTCCACGTTGCCCAGCGTGCGCCTTCTCGCGGCGACGAGCGCCGGGTCGGCCACGTAGAGCTCCATCGCCTGCGGCCTCGACGCGAGCGCGAACAGCGGCCCCTTCCATTCCCAGCTCGGCAGGCCGAGCTTCATCGAGCCCTTGGCGGCGGGCGCGGCCTTCTCGATCATCGCGCGCAAGGTCTCGAGCGCCTTCTTGCGCTCGGGCGGCAGCTCGTCCAGATACGCCGTCACGGTTCCGGCAGAGGGTCTCATCGTTCACCTGCTATCTTCCGCGGGCCATGATCGCGCTTTCTTGCATCTGCAAGCAATACGGCCGCCGCGTTCTCCTGGTCGATGCGTCGTTTCAGCTGAACCCCGGCGAAAAGGTCGGGCTCGTCGGTCCCAACGGATCGGGCAAGACCACGGTCTTCCGGTTGATCTGCGGCGAGGAGGAGCCCGACGCGGGCGAAGTCTCGGTCCCGAAGCGGACGACCATCGGCTACTTCAAGCAGGACGTCGAGGCCCTCCACGGCCGGCCGGTCTTGGACGAGGCCATCGCCGGCAGCGGCCGGCTGGGGGATCTGCATCACGAGCTGATCGCGCTCGAGCAGGCGATGACCGACCCCGCGCGTGCGGACGAGATGGAGACGATCCTCGCCCGGTTCGGAGAAGTGCAGCACGAGTACCAGGAGCGCGGCGGCTACGAGCTCGAATCGAGGGCGCGCGAGGTGCTTCACGGGCTCGGTCTCGAGGACCGTCAGATCGACGCCGACGTCGGTCTGCTCTCGGGCGGCTGGAAGATGCGCGTGGCGATGGCGAAGGTGCTGCTCGGAGAGCCCGACGTCCTGCTGATGGACGAGCCGACCAATCACCTGGACATCGAATCGATCCTCTGGCTCGAGCGGTTCATCAAGGACACGCGCGCGGCGGTGCTCCTGACCTGCCACGATCGCGATTTCATGAACCGGGTCGTCGACCGCGTCGTCGACATCGACGGCGGCGAGATGATCTCGTATTCGGGAGGCTACGACTTCTACGTGCGCGAGCGTGCGCTGAGGGAGGCCCAGCGCGAGGCGGCGTTTTCGCGCCAGCAGGCGATGCTCCAGAAGGAGCAGCGGTTCATCGAGCGGTTCGCCGCGCACGCCGCGAAGGCCGCGCAGGTCCAGAGCCGGGTCAAGAAGCTCGAGAAGATCGAGACGATCGAGCTTCCCCGGCGCGGGAAGCCGGTGAAGTTCGACTTTCGCGAGCCGCCCCGGTCGGGGGACGACGTCGCGGTGCTCGGCGGCGTCGTGAAGCGGTACGGCGACCGCGCGCTCTACGACGGCTTCGATCTGACGATCCGCCGGGGCGAGCGCTGGTGCGTCATGGGACGGAACGGGGCCGGGAAGACGACGCTGCTCAAGATGGTCTGCGGGGCGACGTCCCCGGATGCGGGCACGGTCCGCCTGGGGGCGTCCTTGAAGCTCGGCTACTTCGCGCAGCAATCGCTCGAGCTGATCGATCCGGCGCGCACGCCGTTCGAGCAGATGCAGCACGATTTTCCGCTCGAATCCCAGGGCACGCTGCGGGCGCTCCTCGGCGCGTTCCGGTTCTCGGGCGACGACGTCGACAAGCCGATCCGGGCCCTGTCGGGCGGCGAGAAGTCGCGGCTCGTGATGGCCCGCATGCTGCTCGATCCGCCGAATTTCCTCGTGCTCGACGAGCCCACCAACCACCTCGACCTCGAAACGAAGGAGATGCTCGTCGAGGCGCTCCGCGAGTTTTCCGGCACGATGCTGTTCGTCTCGCACGACCGGTCGTTCTTGCGCGGACTGTCGAACCGGGTGCTGGAGCTGCACCCCGACGACGGCGACCGCCGGCCGAAGACCTACCTCGGCGGCTACGCCGAATACGTGGACGCGACGGGGTGCGAGGCCCCGGGCGTCCACGCGTGATCGCGGCGTCGTTCAGACACCCTCGACGACGATGAGGTTCGAGTTCGTCGTCCGCTCCCGGAGCGCGCGGAGCGGAAGATACTCGGGAGCGTTCCACCACGCTTTCATCTGCGCCATGCTCGGGAACTCGACGATGACGCACCGATTCGGGGACCACGCGCCCTCGAGCACCTCGACCGCGCCGCCGCGGGTGAGGTAACGGCCGCCGAACTTCTCGATCGTCGCCGGAACGCGCTCCCGGTACTGCGCGAACCCCTCGGGATCGGTGATCTCGATGTCCGCGATGACGTACGCGGGCATCACTCCTCCCCGCTGCGCTCGAGCAGATCGTAGACGTTGCCGCCGCCGTCCACGTTGCCGGTGCCGTCGTCGACGACGTCTCCGCCGGGGTTCCCCTCGAACTGGTTGATCTTGTAGAAGTTTCCCGCGCTGGGCGGCGCGAAGACGAGCCCACGCGCGTTCGGCTCCGCGCTCGCGATGTGGTTGGCCGCGAGCCGGTTCGACGCGCCCGTCACGAGAATGCCGGCGTCCGAAGACGCTCGAACCGTGTTCGCGATCACGAGGTCGTGCATTCCCGCGACGTCGAGGCCTCGCTCGCGCTCGGAGACCGTGTTCGACGACACGGTGACGCCGTCGCCCGCGACCGCGATCCCGGTGCCGTGCCCTCCGCCGAAGACCACGAAATTGTCCACGACCATGCCCGCAGGCGAGTCGATCGCGATCCCCCGCTCGACGCCGCCGTGGACGATGTTGTGACCGACCGTGAACGGGCCGCCCGACACGCTGATTCCCGCCGTGGCCGCCGGCGCGTGAACGTCGTTGTGATCGACGCGGACCGCGCGATCCGAGGTCACCTCGAGCGCCGCGGTCGCGGCCGCCGAGTCGATCGAGTTGTTCACGATGCGCCCCGTCCAGACGCCGTGAAACGACACGCCGCCGTTCGCGGGGTCGGTCGTGACGATCGTGTTCCCGATGAATCGCAGCGGGTAGCTGCCCGTGATCTTGAATGCCTCCTTCTGCGTTCTGAATTCGGAGTTCGCGACGAAAAGGCCCGATGACCGGAGCGCGACCCCGGAGACCGCGGAGGCGCAGTGGATGTTGTCGATCTGCGTGCGCGTGCCGATGACGTCGCCGCCGAGGCAGGAGCTTCCGCCCGAGATATTGCCGTTCGCGATCCGGAGCATCCCGGAGCCCGGGGCCATCAGGACCGCCGGCTGGTCGGTGGTTTGCACCGAGACGGAGTAGCCGTAGAGATCGATGGTCACGTCCGGGGCGGCGACGATGATCGCGGGTGCCGCGTCGACGGCGAGGTCTTGAGGCAGCGTGTAGGTGCCGGACTGCGTGATCGTGAGCGGCTGGCTCACGCCGGCATGGGCGGCGATGCCGCCGGTCAGAATCAGTAGGCCGATCGCGATGCGCATTCCAATCCTCCCCATGAATGTTTGGCCGCCCGAGCTTACCGGCCCTTTATACGTACGGGGCGCCGGTTCGGCTACTTCGACGATCCGAAGACCTCGCGTGCCGCGCCGGTCAAGGCGTCGACGCCGGTGAGGATCGCCGCACGGGCGTCGGGCGCAAAAAGCGCCGAATGGAGTCCCGGAAGGATCGTCCCGTCGCGCTTCGCGCGCTCGTAGGTCTGCGGCTCGATGGCGCCGATCCACATCATGAGGATCGGCGTGTTCTGCTGCGCGAAGAGGCAAAAATCCTCGGACCCGGTGATCGGGACGGCCTCGCGCACGCGGGCGTCGCCGAGCCGCTTCCGGAGCGCGGCACCGACCCGGGCCGCCAGGGCGTCGTCGTTGACGGTCACGGGGCTCGAGTCCGAGACACGGACCTCGGGCTCCTGCGGGGCCCTCGCGGACTCGGCGTTCGCCTTGGCGATGCGCCGGATCCCGTCGAGCAAGTTGTCCATGACTTCCGGCTTGAAGGCGCGGACGGTGAGCTGCATCCGCACCTCGTCCGGGATGATGTTGTGCTTCGTGCCGCCGTGAATCGACCCGACGGTGACGACCGCGGGGTTGAACGGATCGTTCTCGCGAGACACCAACGTTTGAAGATCCAGAACGATTTTCGCGGCGAGCACGACGGGATCGACGGTCATGTGGGGACGCGCGCCGTGACCGCCCTTTCCGTGGACGACGATGTCGACCGACGAGACGGCGGCGAGCAGCGGCCCGCCCTTGATGCCGACCGTCCCCGAGGGGAGCGCGTCGCTGTCGTGCACCGCGATCGCATAGTCGGGCTTCGGGAACCGCTTGTACAAGCCGTCGTCGAGCATCGCCTTGGCGCCCTCGCCGAGCTCTTCCGCGGGCTGGCCGAGCATGATGAGCGTCCCGTGCCAGCTCTTGCGATCCTTCGCGAGCGTCATCGCCGCTCCGGTCCACGCCGACATGTGAACGTCGTGGCCGCACGCGTGCATCACGGAGACCGTCTCTCCCGCGGCATTCTTCGCCTTCACCGTGCTGGCGAACGGGAGCCCCGTTTTTTCCTCGACCGGAAGCGCATCGAGCTCCGTCCGGAGCAGCACCGTGGGACCTGGGCCGTTCGCGAGCACGCCGACGACGCCGTTGCCGCCGACACCGGTCGTGACCGTGAAGCCGAGTCCCCGCAGCCGCTCCGCCAGCTTGGCCGCGGTCTCCTTCTCTTGAGTGGACAGCTCGGGATGCGCATGAAGGTCGCGGTAGAGCGGCTCCAGCGTGGGCCAGAGATCGTCGGCGCTCGCGAGTGCCGGTGCGGACAGTACGGAGAGCAGGCTCAAGACGGCGAGACGGCGCATGGAGACCTCCTCAACCCGGGGAGGATAACCCGTATACTCCCGCCTCCATGCGCAATCGTCGGCCCGAAAACGCTCGTGCATCGGCGCCCTGGGCGCTCCTGGGACTCCTCGCGGTGCTCGCGTTCGTCACGATCGTGCGGATCCGCTACCTCGACGTCCCGCTCGAGCGGGACGAGGGGGAGTACGCGTACGCCGGACGGTTGATTCTCGACGGGATCCCGCCGTATTCGATCGCCTACAACATGAAGTTTCCGGGCGTCTATTACGCCTTCGCCCTGATCATGGCCGTCTTCGGCCGCACGGTCTCCGGGATCCACGTCGGGTTGCTGCTCGTGAATGCGGCTTCGATCGTGATGATCTTCGCGCTGGGGCGCCGATTGGGGGGCGAGCTCACCGGAGCCGCCGCGGCGATCGCGTTTGCGATCTTGACCATCGACCGCGGACCGTTCGGCGTGTTCGCGCACGCGACCCACTTCGTCGTCATCGCAGCCCTGGGAGGATTCATTCTCCTCCTGCGTGCACTCGATTCGAGGCGGCCGCGTACGCTCATTCTCAGCGGTGTGTTGTTCGGACTTTCCGTCTTGATGAAGCAGCACGCGATCTTTTATCTTCCCATGGCCGCGGCCCTCGTCGTCTTTGACGACGGCTCCGGCAACGCCTGGCTGCTGCGCGACCGCTTGAAAAGCGTCGGCTGGCTCGCGGCCGGCTCCATGATTCCGCCCGCCGTGGTCGGCGTCCTTCTCGCGGCCCAAGGCGTATTCGCGAAGTTCTGGTTCTGGACATTCCAGTACGCCAAAGCGTACGTGTCGGAGGTGCCGCTGTCCGAGGCGTGGGGGAGCTTCCTCTGGAATTTCAAGGACATCGCCGAATCGAACTGGGCCTTCTGGCTCCTGGCGCTCGGCGGACTGGTCGCGCTCTGGACGATGACGGTGTGGAGCCGGCGGGTCCGCCTGGTCGTCACGGGGATGCTGGTCGCCTCGTTCCTCGCGATTTGTCCGGGATTCTACTTTCGAGGACATTACTTCATCGTCCTTCTGCCGCCCGTCGCGCTGCTTGGCGCGATCGCGGCGGAATCGCTCCGGCGCGTCCTGGGGAAAAGCATGAAGCCGGCCGCCGCCGTGGCCTCGGGCATGGCGCTCATCGTTGCGGCCGTCGCAATCTACGTGGCGGCGGATTCGCATTACCTCTTCCAATGGAGCCCGCGCCTGCTGAGCCGGCTCCGATACGGCACGAACCCGTTCATCGAGGCGGTGGACGTCGCGAAGTACGTGAGGGAGCGGACGAGCCCCACGGACCGCATCGCGGTCGTGGGCTCGGAACCGGAGATCTACTTCTACGCCGACCGGACGAGCGCCACGGGGTACGTTTACACGTATGCGCTGATGGAAGAGCAGCCGTACGCGTCGAAGATGCAGAAGGAGATGATGACCGAGATCGAGGCGGCCCATCCCCGGTTCCTCGTGGTCGCGTGGGTCGCGTCGTCGTGGGCCCCGCGTCCCAAATCCGACCAGAGCATCATCCAGTGGACCGGGCGCTACATCCAGCAGTGTTACAACTCGGTCGGCGTGATGGACATCGTCTCCCGTGACGAGACTACCGTGATCTGGGGGCCCGAGGTGCGGAATTACAAGCCCGTCTCGGACAGCCTTCTATTCACCTTCGAACGGAAGAGCGATGCGCCGTGCACGGCGCCTAAGTAGGACGCGCTACTCGTAGCGCAGGGCTTCGATCGGATCGAGCGCGGCGGCTTTTCGGGCGGGATAAAAGCCGAAGAAGATTCCGATGAGCGCGGAGAATCCGAATGCGATCCCGATCGACGTCGGGTCGACCGCGACCGGCCAGCCGGCGTATTTCGCGATGATCCGCGAGACCCCGATCCCCAGCGCCACGCCGATCCCGCCGCCGACGATCGAGAGCGTCACCGCCTCGAGGAGGAACTGCAGCAGGACGTGCCGGGACTTCGCCCCGATCGCCATGCGGATGCCGATCTCGCGCGTCCTTTCGGTCACCGACACCAGCATGATGTTCATGATGCCGATGCCGCCGACGACGAGCGACACGACCGCGATCGAAGCGAGAAGCACCGACAGCGTGCGCGTGGTCTCGCTGGCGGTCGCCGCGATCTCTTCCTGCGAGCGCATCATGAAGTCGTCGTCCTGATTGCCGGTCAAGCGGTGCCGCTGGCGGAGCAGCGCCTTGATCTCGCTCATCGCCTCGGCGATCAGGTCGGGCGACTTTGCCGACACCTGGATCATGCCCAGGCGGTTGACCCCCGACAGCCGCTTCATCGCCGTCGTGTAGGGGATGACGATCTGGTCGTCCTGATCGTTCCCCATCGTGCTGCCGCCCTTCTTCTCGAGGACGCCCAGGACCTTGAACGGGACGTTCTTGACGCGGATCACGGCGCCGACCGGATCGGAGTCGGGGAAGAGATTCTGCCTCACCGAGTTTCCGAGCACCGCCACCTTCGTCGCCGCCTTGACGTCGGATTCCGAGAAGAACGAGCCGTTCGCCACGTTCCACGAGCGGATGAACGGCCAATCGACGTCCGAGCCGAAGACCTCGGTGGACCAGTTGTTCTCTCCCGCCACGATCGTGCCGCCGGTTCGGAGGCCCGGCGAGACGTAAGCGACCGAGGGGCACTCCGTCTTGATCGCGTGCGCGTCGTCTTCGGTCAGCGACGATTGCGCCGAGAAGATGCGCGCCCCTCCGGCGGTCACGGCACCCGGGAAGATCATGATGAAGTTCGCGCCGAGCGAGTTGATGTTCGACTGGATCGACAC
>CAZYHZ010000006.1:0-108196 GCA_964647625.1 uncultured Acidobacteriota bacterium | reverse complement strand
ACACGTGCGTCGACGCATTCCGGGCGGCGAGCTTCACGTGCCGCGCCTCGGCCGGCCAGTGCGACGTCGCGGAGACGTGCACGGGAAGCTCCGGCTCGTGTCCTGCGGACGGGTTCAAGTCATCGGCCACGGCGTGCACCGGCTCGTCTCAGGGCGGCGCATGTGACAACGACAGCGCCGACCACTGCTCCGGCACGGCGAACACGTGTGTCGACGTCTTCCAGGCGGCGAGCTTCACGTGCCGCGCCTCGGCCGGGCAGTGTGACGTCGCGGAGACGTGCACCGGCAGCTCCGGAGCGTGCCCGGCGGACGCATTCAAGTCGTCTTCGACCGCATGTACCGGCGCGTCTCAGGGTGGCGCGTGTGACAACGACTCCGCGGACCATTGCTCCGGTACGGCGAACGCGTGCGTCGACGCCTTCCAGGCGGCGAGCTTCACGTGTCGCGCGTCGGCCGGCCAGTGCGACATCGCGGAGACGTGCACCGGGAGCTCGGGCTCGTGTCCCGCCGACGCGTTCCAGTCATCGTCAACCGGTTGTACGGGCTCGTCTCAGGGCGGCGCGTGTGACAACGACTCCGCGGACCATTGCTCCGGCACGGCGAACGCGTGCGTCGACGCCTTCCAGTCGGCGAGCTTCACGTGCCGCGCCTCGGCGGGCCAGTGCGACGTCGCGGAGACGTGCACGGGCAGCTCCGGAACGTGTCCCGCAAACGCGTTCCAACCGTCTTCGACCGCTTGTACCGGCGCGTCTCAGGGCGGCGGCTGCGACAACGACTCGGCAGACCACTGCTCCGGTACGGCGAACACGTGCGTGGACGTCTACCAGGCGACGGGCTTCACGTGCCGCGCCTCGGCCGGCGAATGCGACACGGCAGAGACTTGCAGCGGTTCGAGCGGGGTGTGCCCCGCCGATCTCAAGGTTGCGAGCGGAACGTCCTGCACGGATGACGGCAACGTCTGCACGCTCGATCAATGCGACGGCTCTTCGGCGTCCTGCCAGCACCCGGCCGGACACGCCGGCACTCAGTGCCGCGCTGCGGCCGGCGAGTGCGATCTCGCCGAGGTCTGCGACGGCGCTTCGACGTCATGCCCGGCAGACCAGCAGAAGCCGGCCGGCACGGCCTGTTCCTCGGATTCGAACCCCTGCACACCCGACGTCTGTGACGGCGCGGGGACGTGCACGCACGTCAACGCCGACACCGATGGAGATGGCGTCTGCGACGCGCTCGACAATTGCCCGACGGTCGCCAACCCGGACCAGCTCGACACAAACGGCGACCACATCGGCGACGCATGCCAGTGCGTGGGTGTGACGTGCCCGGCACTCGACTGCCACAGCGCCGGCGTCTGCGATCCGACCACCGGGGCGTGCAACTACACGGCGCTTCCGGACGGCACGCCGTGCGACGACGGCGATTCGTGCTCGACCGATGACGCGTGCACGGGGGGAGTCTGCCAAGGAATCGGTGGTTGCGGCGACGCCCACGTGAGGCTGCCGGCGGTGAGCGTGACGGGACCGGGAATGGACGTCGTCGTGCCCGTCACGATCACGCCGGCCGACGGCGTGATCGCCATGAACGTCACGGTCACGTTCGACCAGACGGTCCTGACGGCGACGGGAGTCTACGGAACCGATTACACGCACGGCATGACGCTCGTTCCGAATACTTCCGTGCCGGGACGCGTCGACTTCGCGCTCTTCGATTCGTTCGCGCTGTCCGGGAGCGGCGAGGTGGCATGGATCGTCTTCCACGCGATCGGCACCTCGGGTACGTCGTCGCCGTTGACGCTCACGCAGCACGAGCTGAACGAAGGGACGATTCCCTCGGTGGCCCACAACGGAAACGTCAACGTGATCGCTCGCGACGTGACGTTCTCGATCCCGGACGACGCCAACGGCGCGCCGGGATGGACCGTGCACGTGCCGGTCAGCGTCGGGCCGACCTCCGGCCTCGACACGTTGAGCGCGACGGTGCGGTTCAACCCGTACGTCCTGCAGGCGACGACGGTCCAGACGGCCGGGAACGCGATCGGCTGGTCGATGACCAGCGACGTATCGACTCCGGGCATCGCCACGTTCTCGATGTCTGGCCCCGCCCTCGCGGGAGGAACGGAGGACGTCGCGACGATCGGGTTCACGGTGACCGGCGGCGACGGCGATCAGTCGGCACTCGACGTCGCGACGGGCTCGACGGACACCGGCGTGACGGTCAACCTCGACGACGGTCTGTTCACGGTGTGCCCCGACGCCGACGGCGACGGCTACACGGCGTGCGGCGGCGACTGCAACGACAACGATCCGGCCGTTCACCCCGGCGCGATCCAGACCTGCAGCGGAATCGACCAGAATTGCGACGGCGTGCTCAACGACGGCGCCGCCGATGCGAGCTGCAACGACGGGAACCCCTGCACGGACGACTCGTGCAATTCATCGGGCGTGTGCGTCCACACACCGAACACCCAGCCCTGCGACGACGGCAACGCCTGCACCACGAACGATACCTGCGGCGGCGGAAGCTGCCACGGCGGCGCACCGCTCAACTGCAACGACGGCAACGGCTGCACGGACGACTCGTGCAACCCGGCGACAGGCTGCATCCACATCGACAACACGGCGCCGTGCGACGACGGGAACGCCTGCACCACCAACGACACGTGTGCTTCGGGCGCGTGCGTTGGTGGATCGGCGCCGAACTGCGACGACGGCAATCCGTGCACCGACGATTCCTGCGATCCGGCCACCGGTTGCGTCCACACGAACAACACGGCGCCGTGCGACGACGGCAACGCGTGCACGACGAACGACACCTGCGCCTCGGGCGCGTGCGTCGGCGGATCGGCTCCGAACTGCGATGACGGCAATCCTTGCACGGACGACTCGTGCGATCCGGCCAGTGGGTGCGTCCACACGAACAACACGGCGTCGTGCGATGACGGCAACGCCTGCACCACGAACGACACCTGCGGCGGCGGCACTTGCCACGGCGGCCCGGCCTTGAATTGCAACGACGGCAACGGGTGCACGGATGACTCGTGCAACCCGGCGACGGGCTGCGTCCACACGAACAACACGGCGCCGTGCGATGACGGCAACGCGTGCACGACGAACGACACGTGCGGCGGTGGAAGCTGCCACGGTGGCGCGCCGCTCAACTGCAACGACGGCAACGGCTGCACGGACGACTCGTGCAACCCGGCGACAGGCTGCGTCCACACGAACAACACCGCGCCCTGCGACGACGGCAACGCTTGCACCACGAACGACACCTGCGGCGGTGGAAGCTGCCACGGTGGCGTGCCGCTGAACTGCAACGACGGAAACGGCTGCACGGACGATTCGTGCAACCCGGCGACGGGCTGCGTCCACATCGACAACACCGCGCCGTGCGACGACGGCAACGCGTGCACGACGAACGACACGTGCGCCTCGGGCAGCTGCGTCGGTGGTCCGGCTCCGGACTGTGACGACGGGAACGGCTGCACGGACGACTCCTGCGATCCAGCCACCGGTTGCGTCCATACGGACAACACGGCCCCCTGCGACGACGGAAACGCCTGCACGACGAATGACACCTGCGCCTCGGGCGCGTGCGTCGGCGGGTCGGCTCCGAACTGCGATGACGGGAATCCGTGCACCGACGACTCGTGCGATCGGGCCACCGGGTGCGTCCACACGAACAACACGGCGTCCTGCGACGACGGGAACGACTGCACCACCAACGACACCTGCGGCGGCGGCACTTGCCACGGCGGCCCGGCCTTGAATTGCAACGACGGCAACGGGTGCACCGACGATTCGTGCAACCCGGCCACCGGTTGCGTCCACACGAGCAACACCGCGCCGTGCGACGACGGGAACGCGTGCACGACGAACGACACCTGCGGCGGCGGCACTTGCCACGGCGGCCCGGCTCTCAATTGCAACGACGGCAACGGCTGCACGGACGACTCGTGCAACCCGGCGACGGGCTGCGTCCACACGAACAACACCGCGCCCTGCGACGACGGGAACGCGTGCACGACGAACGACACCTGCGGCGGTGGAAGCTGCCACGGCGGCGCGCCGCTCAACTGCAACGACGGCAACGGCTGCACCGACGACTCGTGCAACCCGGTGACGGGCTGCGTCCACGTGGACAACACCGCGCCGTGCGACGACGGCAACGCCTGCACCACGAACGACACGTGCGCTTCGGGCACCTGCGTCGGCGGTCCGGCTCCGGACTGCGACGACGGCAATGGGTGCACGGACGATTCGTGCGATCCGGCCACCGGTTGCGTCCACACGGACAACACGGCTCCCTGCGACGACGGCAATGCCTGCACGACGAACGACACCTGCGCCTCGGGCAGCTGCGTCGGAGGGTCGGCTCCCAACTGCGACGACGGCAACCCGTGCACGGACGACTCGTGCGATCCGGCCAGCGGATGCGTCCACACGAACAACACGGCATCCTGCGACGACGGCGACGCCTGCACCACGAACGACACCTGCGGCGGAGGGACTTGCCACGGCGGTGCGGCTCTCAATTGCAACGACGGGAACGGGTGCACGGACGATTCGTGCAACCCGGCGACGGGCTGCGTCCACACGAACAACACCGCGCCGTGCGACGACGGCAACGCGTGCACGACGAACGACACCTGCGGCGGCGGCACTTGCCACGGCGGCCCGGCTCTCAATTGCAACGACGGCAACGGCTGCACGGACGATTCGTGCAACCCGGCGACGGGGTGCGTCCACACGAACAACACGGCGCCGTGCGACGACGGCAACGCGTGCACGACGAACGATACCTGCGGCGGCGGAAGCTGCCACGGCGGCGCACCGCTCAACTGCAACGACGGCAACGGCTGCACGGACGACTCATGCAACCCGGCGACGGGCTGCATCCACATCGACAACACCGCGCCGTGCGACGACGGCAACGCCTGCACCACGAACGACACCTGTGCCTCGGGCGCGTGCGTCGGAGGCCCGGCCCTAGATTGCGATGACGGGAATCCGTGCACGGATGACTCGTGCAACCCGTCGACGGGGTGCGTCCACACCGACAACACGTCGCCGTGCGATGACGGCAACGCGTGCACGACGAACGACACCTGCGGCGGCGGAAGCTGCCACGGCGGAGCCGCTCGGAATTGCGACGACGGCAACCCGTGCACGGACGACTCGTGCGATCCGTCGACGGGGTGCGTCCACACGGACAACACGGCGCCGTGCGACGACGAGAACGCCTGCACCACGAACGACACCTGCGGCGGAGGCAGCTGCCACGGCGGGCCGGCTCTCAACTGCAACGACGCCAACGTCTGCACCGACGACTTCTGCAACCCGGCCACCGGCTGCGTCCACGACGACAACACGGCGGCATGCGACGACGGGAATGCCTGTACCACGAACGACACGTGCGGCGGCGGGAGCTGTCACGGCGGTGCCGCTCTCAACTGCAACGACGGCAACGGCTGCACGGACGATTCGTGCAATCCGTCGTCGGGATGCGTCCACACGAACAACACGGCGCCGTGCGACGACGGCAACGCGTGCACGACGAACGACACCTGCGGCGGCGGTAGCTGCCACGGCGGAGCGGCCCTCAACTGCAACGACGGAAACGGCTGCACCGACGACTCGTGCAGCCCGGCGACGGGCTGCATCCACGCGGACAACACCGCACCGTGCGATGACGGCAACGCGTGCACCACGAACGACACCTGCGGCGGCGGAAGCTGCCACGGCGGTCCGGCTCTCAATTGCGACGACGGCAACGCCTGCACGGACGACTCGTGCAACCCCTCGACGGGGTGCGCGCACGCGAACAACACGGCTCCCTGCGACGACGGCAACGTGTGCACGACGAACGACACGTGCGCTTCCGGGGCCTGCGTGGGCGGGGCCGCCCCGAGCTGCGACGACGGCAACGCCTGCACGGACGACTCGTGCAACCCGGCGACGGGCTGCGTGCACGCGAACAACACCGCGCCGTGCGACGACGGGTTGTTCTGCACCGTGAACGACACCTGCGGCGGCGGCGCGTGCCACGGCACAGCTCGCGACTGCAGCAGCGGCAACGTCTGCATCACGGGCAGCTGCGACGAGACCACCGACCAGTGCGTGTTCCAGGTGAGCGGCGCCTGCGGCGTCAGCGGCAACGTCTACTACTACCGAGACTCGACGGGAAGCGGCTCGGAGCCCTCGGTCAAGCCGGTTCCGAACGTCGGAATCGATCGCACGGGCGATCCGGCTCCCGACGCGACCTCCGACACCAACGGCTACTACGCGCTGACCGGCCTGGCCGGAAACGTCACCGTCACTCCCACGCCGAAGTACGGCTCGCCGCGCGCGTCGGATCACAACGACGCGGTGACCTCCTTCGACGCGCTGCTGATCGCGCGCAGCTCCGTCGGGCTCATCACGCTGACGGGCAACCAGCAGGTCGCCGGAGACGTCTCCGGCAACGGGGTGGTCACCGCGTACGACGCGGGCCTCGTCTCGCAGTTCGCGGTTCAGGTGACCAACCACCTGCCCGTGGCCACGACGAGGGGATCGGACTGGCAATTCCTGCGGTGCGATTCCTACCCGTCGTGCACGCCACCGAGCTACACGTTCTCGCCGCTGTCGGCTCCTTCGACGGCAAACTTCTACGGCATCCTGTACGGCGACGTCTCGGGCAACTGGCAGAAGGCCGGAGGCCTCGTCGCGCCCTCGAGCGCGGTGAAGACCCTTCCGGAAGAAAAGCTCGCGATCGACAGCGACCGGCAGGCCGCGACACAGCTCGCGGGCAAGCAGCTCTCGCAGATGCCGCGCAGGACGGGCTCGGCGTCGGTCTGGATCGAGCGGAACCTCAACGCCGCCGGCACGACCACGAAGACCTATTTCGTCTCCGCGAAGAACGCGTCCGGCATTCAAGGGATGGACCTGACATTCCAGTACGACCCGGCCTCCGTGCGGATCGCCGACGTCCAGGCGGTCGACCAGGGTTCCGGCTACAGCGCGATCTGGAACGCCACGGCCGGGACGCTGCACGTCGCGTTCTACGGCTACGTCCCGCTCGGTGACGGCGGCCACCTCTTGCAGGTGACCGTGCAGTCGCTCCGCAGCATCACCGGGCCCGCACCGAAGCTCCTGCGCACGGTGGCCAACGAAGGCCTGATTCCCGCCGTCATCGGCCTGCCCCGCATCACGAAGGGAACGCTCGGCAATCCGGCCCCCACGCAGACCGACGGGCCGAGCACGCCGACGTCGCCGACGAAAAAGCTGGAGGTGCCGGTCCAGCCTCCGAAGACCGCGAGCACGAAGTCGACGCCCTCGGGAGCCGGCAAGACCGGAAGCAACTGACCGACAACGGCCGGGCCGCACCCGTTCCAAACGGGTGCGGTCCGTGGCCTACGGGCACGTGCCCGAATCGTCCCTCGCGGTCATGCCGCACTGACCGGACGGAGAGGCGCCGCCCCTCTGCTCCCCGGTCGTGAGCGTCCCCCAGCTTCCCTCCGTCGAGGCGTTGTCGTCTCCGACGACCACGAACCAAATATCGTCGGGCAGGTATGAGGTCACGGTCCCGCTGGTCCCGAGCCCGCACAGAGCGCCGGACACGGTTCCCGTCGCCAGGCTCGAGAGATAGCCGTAGAGCAGGTGATAGCCGGGAGACGTGCAGGAGGTGACGTCCCAACGGATCGTGATCGACGCGTTCAAGGGACTCGCCCGCGAGGCGGTCACGGCCGTCCCGAAGGAGCCGTCGGGCACCGGCCGTACGAGCGAGCCGCCCGGAGCGCAGCTCGTCGTTCCCGTTTTGATTCGGGGCTGGTTGAAATGGCCCGCGCCGTCGTCGGCGTCCGTGTACCGCGCCGTGATCGTGCTGCCGTCGGCCACCGACAGTGCACCATCCGGCGCAGCCGGAGCGGACGTCAATCCAATGCTCCCGTAGTACGTCGCGGATCCGGGAGGCGTGCGCGCCAGCGTGATCGTCTCCGGCGTCGCTTCGACGGAAGAGGTCATGAACACGCTCACGGTATCGGCCGCCGCATTTCCGTCGACGACCGTCACGAACACGCGGCTCCCGCAGCCATAAAGCGCATCGTCGAGCTTGATCGTGCCGATCGCCGATTGGGGCGTCACGGCAACGCAGTTCGACACTCCGCCGTCGCACGCCGCCGTCTGGGCCATGGCCTGAACCGTATAGAACAGCGGGACACCGTTCGGGAGGCCGACGTCGTTGTAGAACGCCGCGCCGATCTGCGCCGTGCGCGTCATCGCGTAATTGCAGCCGAGGTCGTTCCTGAGCACGCGGTAGTTGCTGACACCCGGGATCGGGGTCCAAGACAGCCCGACCACCGTGGACCCGGCGCTTCCCTGGAGCGTCGGCGCGGCGAGGACCGGGCAGGCCCTGAAGTCTTGATTGGTCCCATCCGACGCGGTGCCGCACGCGATGCCGTGGCGGTTGAACGCGGCGAAGATCTCCGCGGCGTGCGGCGTTCCATCGGCGAAGTTCCCGTCATCGTCGTCGGCAAGGCGCAGCCTCGAAAAAAGCGAGCCCGGGCTGCAACCGTCGGAGCTGGGGAGTGCACAGTTGTATTCGTTTCCGCCGGCGCCGACTCGGGTCGAGAACCACCAGCGATCGACGAGCGCCCACGCATTTGCGGGATCGACGCCGGCCGAAGGGAGATCGCGCGTCACCAGATCCCAGATGGCTTCCCCCGTGAAGTAAGCCTCGCACTCGTCGTAGTACCCGCAGGGGCCGTAAGGACCGAAGGGCGTCGCGCAGCTGCTGTGCGCCGGGAAATAGGTTCCGGGAACGGACGGCGCGTGCGCTTGGCGCTTCGCCCAATCGACGTCGCGGTATCCCGTACACGTGTCGCAGTAGTCGTTCGGCGTGCCGCCGCAGACTTCATCCCCGAATCCGGGTCCGATGCACGAGTCGTGGGTCAGCAGGACCGATGCAATGTCCGCGTAACCCTCCGACGGGCTCGTGACGCCGCCGCCGTCGTTCTCGTCGAGGCCGTGTCCCCATTCGTGATCGATGATCCCCGCGATCTCGCCTGTGTTCCCGCAATCGGTGTTGAACGAGGCGCCGAAGTTGAGGCCGAGCGACGACCAAAAGGAAGAGCACTGCCGGCCCGACAGGTTGACGTAGGCGAGGACCCGTTGACCCGGCCACGCGAGGGTGGGGAGCAGCGAGCGTGCATGCTCCGCCGCGCGATTGACGTGATAGAAGGTCGTGCGGGCCGCATGCGTGTTTCCCGCGCTGGAGCCCGAAGGGACGGAACAATCGGTGCCCGCGCTGCTCTTCAAGTCGATGTCGGCGTTGCAGCTCACCGTTTCGGAAAGCGCCCCGCATTCGTCGATGATCGCGACGTAAGGGCCGTGCAGCGTGGTGCTCGCCGTGGGCCCGGAGCACGTAAAGCCCCCCATCGAAGTCGTGTTCTGCGCGACGCCGTTGACACGCACGTCGGCGAACGGCATCGCGCTGCCCGGCGCCTCGCACCCGCCGGGACACACGTTCGTGTTCGTGTGCGGGTACACGCCGCCCTTGATGCGCGCGTAGCGCGTCTCGTCGCCCAACGCGACGACGGCGCCGGTCCGCGCGTCGATCAGCCCGGCCCAGGTCTCCGGCTCGCCCGCGAGGGAGAGCACTACGCGCCAGACGAGCTTCGATCCGTATCCCGTTCCCATCTCGCCGGCGAACGGGCCGCTTCCGGGCGCTCGTGCATCGGCGCGAGTCGGGATCAGCTCGAGTGTCGGTCCGCTCACCAGGCGCAGGTCGGGTGTTTCGGTGATCCCCATGTAATCGAGAAGGATCCGCCGGGCGGCGGCGCCCTCGATCGTGGGACGCGGCTCGCCGACGATCCGGCTCCAGCGCGAAGCGCCGAATGCGGCGAGACGCCCGTGGCTCACCGTGAAGAGATAGCGCTCATCGACGACTGGGATCCCGGAGACGACACGATCGAAGACGATCTGCCAGACGTCGTCACCGATCTCCGCGGATCCTTCGCGATTGAGGGTCATCTCGCTCGGATCGGCGAGCAAGAGCGATCGGTGGGTCCGAGCGAATTCGACGAGCGATGCGCCGAGCGTATCGACGTTGACTCCGCCGTCGACGGACCAGGGAATGCCGGGACCCTGAACGAGAAGAGGGGCGCCCGAGCGCCGGTCGAGATAAATCTGCCAGTCGCCGCCGTGGGCGGCGCGAAATGCGTCCCAGCCCGCCTTCACCGGGCTTTCGGCGGGAAGGGCATCGACCGCCTCGGTCGCGACGTCCAGGCCCTCCGACGGCGAAGGCTTCAAAAGGGCGTCGAGCGGAACGACGCCGGGACGCGCGCCGGGCGCCGCCGGCGACACCGACCACGCCACGAGCACCAGGGCGGAAATGCAGAGCGTCCCGCCGCATCGAAAGCGAAATGGTCGATTCATGGGCCCCCACTCCCACAACGACTTCATTCATAGATGTACCGGAGGCCGCGGCTTTGTCTAGCCCCAATAGCGGAGATCGGACGTAACGACCGGTGGTCTCACCGGTGCCGAGACGGTGGCTCGAACCCCCGGGATCTCGCCGGCCAAGCTGGACGGAAACCCCGGCAACCGGCCTGAATCGATGCTCTCCCGGCGCTCACTCCCCCTCAGGGGAGGGGAGTGGTATCGCACGCATCCCCGATTCCGTTGCCGTCCGAGTCGAGCTGGTCGGCGTTGGCCACCGCGGGGCAGTTGTCGCACGCGTCCCCGATCCCGTCGCCGTCCGAGTCGAGCTGCGACGAGTTGGGAACCGCAGGGCAATTGTCGAGGTTGTCCTCGATCCCGTCGTTGTCGCCGTCGACCGGCGGATCGAAACATTGTCCGAGCAACGGCACATCCTGGTACGTGTTGCCGATCGCGCTGCGTCCCAGCACGGACTCGCCGCAGATGCTCGCCGTTCGCGAGACGAGATAGTAGAAGAGCGTATTCGGAGCCGGGTCCACCGAATCGACGATCTCCATTCCGGCGACCTGATGGTCGATGCAGCTCTGGTCGTAGCTCCATGTGCGGCCGCACACGATCGACCCGCGGTAGACGTTGAACAAATCGTTGTCGGTTCCCGACCAGCCGACCGTCGTCGTCCCGCCGGTCTTCGAAAGCCACAGCCCGGAGACCTCGCTCGGCTGATTGAAATCGTCGGGCGGGCAGCTCGACGACGCTCCGGTGCAGCTCTCGGCGGGGTCGCAGTCGGCGGTGGAGGGGCGGCACACGGTGCCTGACGCTTGGAATGCGTCGGCGGGACAGTCATTGCTCGTGCCGTCGCAGCTTTCGGCCACATCGCACGGCCCCGCCTGCGGACGGCACTCCGCCGTGCTCTTCGCATCGTCGGGGCACACCGGGCTTCCGCCCGTGCAGACCTCGGCGATGTCGCACGCGCCGGCGGCCGGCCGGCAGACCGTTCCGGCGTCTGCCATCACGTCGGCGGGACACACAGCACTCGACCCGGAGCAGTTTTCGGCCACGTCGCAGAGGCCCGCCGCGGGGCGGCACTCCGTTCCTGAGGCTTGGAATGCATCGGCAGGACAGTCATTGCCCGCGCCGTCGCAGCTCTCGGCCACGTCGCACGGTCCCGCCGCGGGGCGGCACTCCGAAGTCCGCTTCGCGTCGGCTGGACAGAGCGGGCTGCCGCCCGTGCAGACCTCGGCGAGGTCGCACGCGCCGGCGGCGGGGCGGCAGACCGTTCCGGCGTCCGCCATCACGTCGGCGGGACACGCAGCGCTCGACCCCGAGCAGGTTTCGGCCACGTCGCAGGGGCCCGTCGCGGGGCGGCACTCGGTTCCAGAGGCTTGGAAAGCATCGGCGGGACAGTCGTTTCCCGCGCCGTCGCAGCTCTCGGCCACATCACAAGGTCCCGCCGCGGGGCGGCACACCGAAGTCCGCTTCGCATCGGCCGGACACAGCGGGCTTCCGCCCGTGCAGACCTCGGCGAGGTCGCATACGCCGGCGGCGGGGCGGCACTCGAACCCGGCAGTTTGGAACGTGTCTGCCGGGCAGTCGTTGCTCGCGCCGTTACAGCTTTCGGCGACGTCGCACGGTCCCGCCGACGGACGGCACTGCGAGGTGCTTTTCGCATCGGCCGGACAGAGCGGGCTTCCGCCCGTGCAGACCTCGGCGAGGTCGCATACGCCGGCCGACGGCCGGCAGATCGCTCCGGCGTTTCCCGCCGGATGCTGGCAGGTCGAGCTCGTGCCGTCGCAGACGTCCGCGGTGCAAGGGTTCGTATCGTCGGTGCACGCCGTCCCTGACGCCTGCTTCGCGTCCGCGGGGCACGCACCGCCCGACCCCGAGCAGGTCTCGGCCAGGTCGCACTCGCCGGCCGCGGCACGGCACGTCGCGCCCGCGCTCCGGAACGTACACGTCGACGTGCAGCACGAGCCGGCCGTCCCGTTTGCGGTCCCTTCGTCGCACTGCTCACCAGTCTCGACGATGCCATCGCCGCACACTTGTCCGCTCAGATAGGTGACGATGGAAGCCGCCCAGAGGCGCTGACCCCCCAGGATGGCGTCGGCATCGTAGGATCCGACGGCGTTCACGACCTGGAATTCGGGGTCGATCGTGACGTGGCGCCCGGGGTTCCCCGCGTTGGGATCGGATTGGGCGCGATCGAGCACGATATATCCGGCGCTGGCGGCGAAAGTCTGGTTCAGCTTGGTCTCGACTCCGATCGCGCCCAAGAGCAGTTCCGCCGGCTGCGTCGTGGGAGTGGTCGCTCCCGAGGACGGCGTGATGCCGCTGCCGCTGGCGCTCGCGGTCCGGTCGACTCCGTGGATTCCGTAGAACTGCGCGACGCTGATCGCTTTCGCGGTGACGCTGTTTTGGAACATGACGGTGATGGTGTCGGTACCCGAAAGAGCGTTGGCGATCCGCGATGAGAAGACGAGCGCACGGACGCCGTCCATCGACGAGCCGTTCCTTTGGTCCGCATCGAGGCTGTAGACGTTTCCCCGGCTGTCGGCGCACGAGACCGCGCCGGCGTCGGGGTCCATCGCAACGGTGACGATCACCGTATCGCCGACGGGCACGCTCCCCGCGAGTGGTCCGAGTGCGACCGCCGTCGAAGGCGTCTCGTTGCCGCTCGTCCCCAGGCTCTGAACCAGGCAGAACGCCGTGGTGGGATCGTACGTGTCCGCAGGGCAGTCGGCGGCGGAGCCGGTGCAGTACTCGGCGGAATCGCAAGGCGCGCTCGATTGCCGGCACACGGTCGTCGCCGATAGGAAAGAGTCCGCCGGACACGCGGAGGTCACACCGTCGCAGGTCTCGGCGGTGTCGCAAAAGCCGGCCGCCGCGCGGCAGACCGCGCCCGCATTCCCGGCCGGGTGCTGGCAGGCGACGGTCGAGCCGTCGCATTGATCGAGAGTGCAGGGGTTCCCGTCATCGGTGCACGCCGTCCCGCCCGCCTTCCTGGCGTCGGCGGGGCACGTGGCGCTCGAGCCGTTGCAGGTCTCGGGGAGGTCGCACTCGCCCGCGGCGGCGCGGCACACGGTCCCATTCGCCTTCATGGCATCGGCCGGGCACACGCTGCTCGCACCCGTGCACGTCTCCGGAGCATCGCAGGCTCCCACCGCGGCGCGACAGACGGTGCCCGCATTTCCTGCCGGATGCTGGCAGGACGTGCTCGATCCGTCGCATTGATCGAGCGTGCACGGGTTGGAATCCGGCGTGCACGCCGTCCCGCTCGACTTCTTCACGTCGGAGGGGCAGATCGCGCTCGAGCCGGTGCAGGCCTCCGCCACATCGCACTCGCCGGCCGCTGCGCGGCATTGCGTCCCGGCGGTCTGGAACACGCATTTCGAGGTGCAGCAGGAGCCGGACGAGCCGTTCGCCGCTCCGAGATCGCAATCCTCGCCGGCATCCACGACTCCGTTTCCGCAGGAATGGCTGTTGGCCGCATGCGCGGGAAACGCCGCTGCGACCATGAGGAAGAGCGCAACCAGAATCGTTGTCCGCGCGCGTCGGTCGTGGATCATCTCTTCGCCCTCCTGCAGTGAACCGAACCCTGTGGTGTTCGTCTGGGTCCGCTTGTTCAATCGCAAAGGGCGTTCCACCGCGGCGCGAGCGGAGCGGCCTCGACCGTTCCGTCGCTGTCGGCGTTCTCGGGTCGGCGCCGGCTTGGCCCTCGGGTTCTTCGGCCGGGACCGCTGATTTCGGGAGGCCGCGGCGCGGCACCTCAACCGTCAATTCGTGGCAGGCCCGAATTCGAAATCGTGCAGCGGGGGAGGTCGGAATCGGCGCGGTCGAGGTCGATTCTTCAATGGTGCCGAAGCGGGGACTCGAACCCCGAAGAGCGTGAGCTCACTAGATCCTGAATCTAGCGCGTCTACCAATTCCGCCACTTCGGCAGGAGGGCGGCGGTACACTAGCAACCGCTTCCGCGCAGTGTCAAGAAATCTCGGAGTTTCAATGCGCCGACGACATCCCGCGCGAGGACGTGGCCGCGCGGCACCTCGCGTCGACCGCGCGCCCCGCCTGCCGCGGCCTGCGAAGGACTCGCTTCTCGGTGTGTTCCAGATCGGCCCCAAGGGGGCCCGCGTCGTGCCGTTCGATGCCGCCGACGGGGAGCCGCTTCCCGTTCCGGCCGCCGGACGCCATGGGGCGAGCGCGAACGACGCGGTCGTCGTGTCCGTCGTTCGCGCGGGACGCCACGGCGTCGCCGAGGCCCGCGTCACCGAGGTGTTGGGTCCCGTCGATGCGCCGGGCGTCGACGTCCAGGTCGTCGCACGGCGTCACGGGTTGAGGCAGCACTTTCCCGAGGACGTCCGGATCGCGGCGGCGAAGATCGAGCGCGCGATCCCGGCTAAAGAGAAGGCGCGGCGCGAGCGGTTCAATCGCGTGCCGGTCGTCACCATCGACGGCGAAACCGCGCGCGACTTCGACGACGCGGTGTCGGTCGAGGCATTGCCCGCGGGCGGCTTCCGGTTGATCGTGCACGTCGCGGACGTGTCGTACTACGTCCGCCCGGGCGACGTCATCGACCGCGAGGCTCAAGCTCGGGGGACGAGCGTCTACTTTCCCAACCGCGTGTATCCGATGGTGCCGGAGCGATTGTCGGACGACCTGTGCTCGCTCCGCCCGGGTGAAGACCGTCTCGTTCAATCCGCGATCATCGAATTCGACAAGAAGGGGGAGGTGCGCCAGACGCACTTCGCGGACGGCATCATCCGGTCGGACGCCCGCCTGACCTACACCCAGGTCGCCGATCTCCTCGACGGCGGCGGCTCGCCGAGCGTGATGCCGGCCGAGGTGGCGGCGATGCTGCGAAGCGCGGAGAAGCTGCGGCAGAAGCTGGAGGGCCGCCGCCGCGCCCGGGGAAGCGTCGACTTCGACCTGCCGGCTCCGACGATCCTGCTCGACGTCGAGGGCGCGATGACCGGCATCAAGATCGAGCCGCGCAACCGGGCGCACCGGATGATCGAGGAGTTCATGCTCGCGGCCAACGAGGCGGTCGCCACGTGGCTGTCGGCCCACGACGTGCCGGCGCTCTTCCGGGTCCACGACGATCCCGACCCGTTGAAGATCGAGGCGTTTCAGGCGTTCGCCGCGTCGCTCGGGCTTCAGCTTTCGGTCTCGCGCAGCGGCGTGAAGCCCGGGAACATCCAGCGGCTGCTCGACGAAGCGGAGCGGCTGCCCGCGCACGCGGTCCTGACCCAAATGGCGCTCCGGTCGATGAAGCAGGCGCGTTACAGTCCCGAGGACAGCGGGCATTTCGGCCTGGCGGCGCCGCACTACCTTCACTTCACGTCGCCGATCCGGCGTTACCCGGATCTCGTCGTCCACCGCGCGCTGCGCGCGGCGCGCCACAAGGCGACCGCCGCGTTGAAGGGTGACCTCACGGGGCTGGCGGAGTCGTGCTCGAAGCTCGAGCGCGAGGCCGAGTCCGCCGAGCGCGAGCTGCTCGATTGGAAAAAGGTGAAGTTCCTGCGCGGCCGGGAAGGGGAGACCTTCGACGGCATCGTGACAGGAGTCGCACGATTCGGGCTTTTCGTGCAGCTCGCCGGCGGAATCGCGGAAGGGCTCGTGCGCATCGAGCGGCTGGGCTCCGAGTGGTTCGAGCACGACCCCGTGCGACAACAATTGCGCGGCTCGGCGAGCGGGCGGGTGTTTCGCATGGGGGACGCGCTCTCGGTGAGGATCGAGCGTGTCGACCCGGTCCTTCGCCGTGTCGATCTCGGCGTGATCGAGCCGCTGCCTGCGGCCCCGAGGAAAAAGGGGACCCGCAAGGGTCGAAAGCGCTGAGCACCGCCGGTCGTCCGGGTGTACCCTCGACGCGTCGAGGGGAGTCGCCATGAAAAAGAAGGACGGCTACGTCGCGGCCGACATCATGTCGAGAAACGTCATCTGCGTGCCGAAGGACGCGGACCTGCGCGACCTCGGCAAGCTGTTCCTCTCGAAGAGAATCACCGGGGCGCCCGTGATCGATCGCGACGGTGACCTGTGCGGCGTCGTGTCGCAGACCGACCTGATGTACTACCAGCTCTCGCGCGATGACGAGCTGGTGCTTCCGTCCGACTTCTATCACACCGCCCGCGTCGAAGGGCATTCGATCGCGAAGGGATTCCAGATCGAGGACGTCAACACCGGGACAGTGGAAGAGGTCATGACGCCCGTCGTGCACGCGGTCGTCGAGACGACTCCCGTTGCGGCGATCGCGCAGATGATGACGCGCCGGCACATCCACCGGGTGATCGTCCGGCGCGGGCTCAAGGTGGCCGGGATCATCTCCGCGCTCGACGTGCTCCGCGTCTTCGGTGACGGGAAGAGGCCGAAGGCCAAGGCCAGGCCCGCTCCCAAGCCCAAGCCGGCGCGGGCGCGCCGGCGCCGGGCCGCCTGACCGGGGACCTCCTCCCGTTTTTTGCCTCGCTCGGGCCTCGCCACTAGAATCTCCCCCCATGGAACGATGGTGGTCGGACGGAACCGAGACCGGCTCGCGGCTCTGGCAGGGGATCATCGCGATCGTCGCGCTGGGGACGCTTCTCGGCATCGCTCAAAACGTGCTCGTGCGACAGGGGGGTCCGAAAGCGGGCCTCGCGTGGCGTTACACCCCGCCGACGCTCGACACGCTCGAGGACGTCGCCAAGGCGCAAGCCGCGGACGGCCGCGGCGCCGAAACGAAGCCGGGAGGCAGCCATCCGCTCCCTCCCGACATGAACGATCCGCTCCAGCTCGGTGCGGCCCAGACAGGAAACGACGCCTCGGATATCCCCGACGTGGGCCGGCCGATCCAGATCCAGCTCGCCAAGGTCAAGGCGATGTTCGATGCCAAATCGGCAACGATCATCGACGCGCGCGATCCGGGCGAATACGCCGACGGACACATCCCGGGGGCGATCAACATGCCGTACGATCAGTCGGTCACCGATCCCGAGAAGCTCGAGAAGTTCGACGCGAAGGGAAAGCCGATCATCGTCTACTGCGGCGGCGGGACCTGCGAGCTGTCGATGAACCTCGGCTTCGCCCTGGTCAACGCGGGACAGAAGAAGGTGCTCGTCTACACGGGCGGGTGGCCCGAATGGTCGACTTCGGGAAATCCCGCCGCGAAGGGCGCGACGCCGGACGGGACGTAGCCTAGGACCATGAGCGTTCTGACTCATCCCACCGTGAGGCGCATTGCACAGGTTCTCGCGGGTCTCGTGTTCCTCGCGGCGGCGCTGCCGAAAATCGCCGACCTGCCGGGCTTCGCGGGCAGCATCCACAATTTCCATCTCGAGGCCGTCGTCCCGACGGCGGCGACGAACCTCCTCGCGATGACGATTCCCTGGGTGGAGCTGGTCGCGGGTTTGGCGCTCGTCGCTGGAGTGCGGCCTCGGGCGGGGGCCGTCGTCTACACGATGCTGATGGCGATCTTCACGATCGGTGTGATCCAGGCGCTGGCCCGCGGGCTGTCCTTCGAGTGCGGCTGCTTCGGCAAAGCGGGATCGGGAGTGATCGGCGCCAGGAAGGTCGCCGAGAATCTCGCGTTCATCGCGATCGGCGTGATCGGCTCATTCCAACGGAAATAGGGGACACTCCCTTTTTCCACCCAAACGGCAGATAGGGGACAGTCCCCTTTTTCTTACAAATTCAATTCAACCAGCGACGAGTGTCACACGACTGCCCACTGGGAGAGCGGCCGGTTCTTCGTGGAGAGGCCGCTCGAACATCGGAGAGAACGCGGCAGGCCGATTAACGCCGCGCGAGGAGCGTGCCGTGGGTGACACTCGTCTCTCGCGTAAACTGAATTTGTAAGAAAAAGGGGACTGTCCCTTATCTCACGCTCTCGACTCTTACCTGTGAACCGTGAACTTCTTACTTGAGCTTCGAGATCGCTTTGGCGAGCCGGGCCTTCGTGCGAGACGCCGCGTTCGGGTGAATCACGCGGTGCTTCGCGGTCCGGTCGATGAGGGAGACCGTGTCTTTCATGAGACCGCTCGCCGCCGCCGCGTCGCCGCCTTCGATGGCCTCGCGGATCTTCTTGATCTGCGTGCGCAGCCGGCTGGCGTGCGCGCGATTGCGGAGCCTGCGCTTCTGGTCTTGCCGATTCTTCTTCAACGCCGACGCATGAGAAGCCATGAAGCGGTTTCCTCCGAAAAAGACGCGGGATTCTAGAGGAGCGCCGCCGCCCCCGTCAAGGGCGGCCGCCGCCGTCAGGGCTTTCCGAGCGCCTGGAGGCGGTCGGCGGCGATTCGCGCCTCGTCGGTTCCCGGGAAGTTCGCGGTAACGAACCGGAGCTGCTCGATGCCCTGGCCGATCTGATTGAGCTGGATGAACGCCAGCGCCTTCTTGAGGTTCGCCGCCGCGGCTTTGTCGCTCTTCGGGTACTTTTCGAGCATTCCGTCGAATGCGTCGATCGCCGCCTTGTAAGCCCCCTCGCTGAAATGGCACTCCCCGATCCAGTAGAGGGCGTTGTCCGCGAGCTCGGTGTCGGGATAGCTCTTCGCGTATTCCTCGAAGCCCTGGATCGCCAGGGAATAGTTCCCCTTCGAGAAGTCCGCGTAAGCCGAGGTGTACAGCGCGTTCGGGCTCGCGGTGCCGCCGGCGCCGCCGCCGGCCGGGACGGGAACGGGCACCGCAGGCGGCGCGTTCGGCGAGGGCTGGACCCCCGACGGAACGACGTCGGGATCGGTGCCCCCGGCGGGACTCGCCGGCGGGGCCGCTCGCCGCGCCGCGTCTTTCGCGGACTGCACGTCCTGCGAGAGGCGCTCGACCCGGGCGCTGACCTGGTCGATCCGGTCGGACGTCGCGGCAAGCTGCCGCTGGATCGCATCTTCGCCTTGGCGGAGGTCTGCGACGTCCGAGCGCTTCGCGACGTCGTTTCCGGCGGCGCCGGATTCGATCGCCGCGACCCGCTTCGACAGGTCGTCCTGGGACTTGCGGACGGCGGTGACCGACGCCTGAAGCTCGGCGACGTCCTTCTGATACTGCGCGAGCTGATCGGGCATCACGCAGGCGGTCAGAAGCCCGGCCGGAACGAGCGCCGCAAGGACGCGCACGGCCTTCACGGCTTGATCGTGAACTCGGCGCGGCGGTTCTTCGCCCACGCGGCTTCGGTGTGGCCCGGGTCGGCCGGCTTTTCTTCGCCGTAGGAGACCGGCACGAGCTTGGTGCCGTCGACCCCGAGCCCCGTCAGGTATTGCTTGACTGCGCTCGCGCGACGGTCGCCGAGAGCCACGTTGTAGCCGATCGAGCCGCGCTCGTCGCAGTGGCCGCCGATCTCCACGGTGTAACGGGCGTGCGATTTCATCCAGGCCGCATTCGATTGGACGGTCGTCTTTGCGGCGTCGTCGAGGTCGTTGCTGTTGTACGCGAAGTAGATCGTCTTCAGGACGCCGGATCGATTCAGCTCGTCCACTCCGGGCTCGACCGGCATTTTTTCCACGTCGGATTTCGGGAACGGCTCGGCGGCCGGGGCAGGAGCCTCCGCAGCCGGGGCCGGCGCGGGAGCCTCGGCCTGGGCGTGAGATGTCTCGGGGACCGACGTCGGCTTGGCCTTGTTCGAGCAGCTCGAAGCGCCGACGATCGCGAGTGCGATGGCGGCGATTGCGATCAAGCGAGCGTTCGGATTCGTCATCGAGGGTGGGCTCCTATCGGTTCGAGGCGTGGAGGCGAGTCTACCAGAGCGTCAGGGAATCCTCTTGGACCAATCCGGCGTGAACGAGTCGCCGCCGCGCGTCAAGCGTCGAACGTCCGTGCCGTCGGAGCGCATCGAATAGATGTCGTACGATCCCGCGCGGCTGGACGCGAAGACGATGTGACGACTGTCGGGTGACCAGCGCGGGTTCTCGTTGTTGCCTTCGCCGTGGGTCAGCCGCTGCGCGGCGCCTGTCGCGACGTCGACCACGACGACGTCAAATCGTCCATCGCGACGCGAGGCGTAGGCGATCTTGTCCCCCTTCGGCGACCAGGCCGCGGCATCGGCGTATTCGTCGTCCTGCGTCAAGCGCCTCGGGTTCAGGCCCTCGGCGTCCATGACGTAGATCTGCGGCGACCCCGAACGGTCCGACGTGAATGCGATCTCGCGGCCGCGCGGGGAGAAGGTGGGGCTCGCGTCGATCGCCGGTGAATTGGTCAGGCGCGTGCTCCGGCCGGTTCCGATGTCCAGGATGTAGATCTCGGAGTTCCCGGAGGCGTTCGACGCGTAAACGATCCTGCGGCCGTCGGGGGACCAGTCGGGGGCGATGTTCATCGTTCCCCCCGCCGTCTGGGCGCGGACGATCTTCCCGTCGCTCTCGAGGATGTCGATCGACGGCGCGCCCAGCCGCCAGGACATGTACGCGAGCCGCTGCGCGACCGGCGACCACGTCGGCATGAGGTTGATGGAGCCGGTCGAGGTGATCCTGCGAACGCGGGCGCCGTCGTAGTCCATCATGTAGATCTCCTTCCCCTTCTCGTGCTTCGAGACGAAGGCGATCCACGTCATGGCGATTCCGGGCTGGCCGGTGAGCTGCTGCACGATGTCGTCGGACACCTGGTGGGCGACGCGCCGGGCGAGGTCGGACGCTCCGCCGAACCGCCGCTCGAACAGCGTCGTCGCGGGCGTGGTGTTCGACAGCTTCACGCGGAAGTCGATCCGGCCCGAGGCGATCGCGAGCTTCGAATCCACGAGCGATGCTGCGCCGAGGCTCGCGAAGCGCATCTCGCGGCTCGTTTCCTTCGAGGTGGCCTGCAGCGAGTAGAGCGACGGATCGATGACGTCGAAGTAGCCGCTGAACGCCAGGTCGTCGCGGATGGTTTGCACGATCTCGGCGGCCGCCTGCTGCACGGCGCCGTCGGCTTGTGCGTCGGGGACGGCGATGCGGATCTTGGTGAACCCGCTTCCCGAGATCACGCCGGACAGACCCCCGGGAGGCGGCGGCTCGCCCTGCGCCGCCGCGATGGGGACTTGCGACGCGGCAAGGCAGCAGATCAGCGGCAGGCTCGTCAGATAACGGCGCATCGGCTCTCCGTGGTCAGCGGGTGTCGGGGGTCAGGTCGAATCTCATCGTGACCGGGATCGCATCGCCGCTCCAGCTCGGCGGGATTCCCGGCAGAGGGGAGGCATCGATCACGGCGCGCTGGGCCGAGCGATCGAGGCTCGGGATCCCGCTCGATTGCTGCACCCTGAGGTTTCGCGTGGCGCCGTCTCTGGCGATGTCGAACGCGACGACGACCGAAGCGGTGCCGGTCGCGTCCTCGAGGACCGGCTTGATCCAAGCGGCTTCGAGCGCCGCTTTCACCGCCGCGCCGTACCAGGAGAGCGAGGCATCTCCGATGCCGAGCGTCGCCGTGACCGCGCTCGTCCCGGGGGCGGGCGCGGCTCCCGCGGCTCCGGTCGCCGGACCCGCGTGGCCGGAGGATGCGGCCGGTGGCTCCTTCGGCGCTTGCGCTGCCAGCGGCGTCTCCGCGGGCTTGACCGGCTTCTTCGGTTTTTCCTTGGGCTTGGGCGCCGGAACCTCGCGGACGGTATGGGCTTCCTTCGGCGGGGGCTGTGCTGCCTTCGGCACCTCCGCAGCCGGTTTGGCGGCGGGAGGGGCCGCCGCGGCCCGCGCGGCCGGCGGAGCGCCGATCGGACCCGCCAGCGCGACGACCATCGTGTCCTCGATGGGAATCGCGTGCCTCCGCGTCGCGGGAACGATCACGATCGCGGCGAAGAGCAGGCCGTGGACGGCAAACGAGCCGGTCATGAATCGCACGAGGCGCGGACGGACCGCGCGAATGTGCACGACGATGCGGAGCTTCGGGCGGCGGCTCATCGCGAGATCCCCGGAGCGTTCGTGGGGACGGTCACGAGCGCGATCCGCGTGACGCCGGCCTTCCGGATCAGGTCCATCACGTGGAGGACCTCTCCGTAAGGGATCAGCTTGTCGGCCCGGAGGAACACCGTCTCGCCGGGCATCCCGCTCGCGATCGCTTTCATCCGCGCCTGCAGGAGGTCGGGGTGGACCGGCTGATCGTTGAGCCGCAACCGTCCGTCGCGGTCCAACGAAACGACGGTCCGGGGATCTTTGATGTCCTGGGCGGTGTCGGTCGCCGGAAGGTCCAGCGGGATGCCCTTCTGGAGCATCGGGGCCGCCAGCATCGAGATGATGAGAAGCACCAGCATCACGTCGACGAGAGGTGTGATGTTGATCTCGGCGAGCGCACGGTGGCGCCCGGAGCGACCCCCGCCGTTTCCGAGCGAGGCGCCCACGTCAGCTCCGCCGGCCGAGCACCCGGTGGATCATGTCCGCGCTGAATTCGTCCATGCCGGCCTCGAAGAGCCGGAGCCGCCGCATGAAGTGGTTGTACCCGATCAGGGCCGGGATCGCGGCGAACAAACCGGCTGCGGTGGCGACGAGCGCCTCGGCGATTCCGGGCGCGTAGGCCGCCAGCGATGCGGTCCCGGTGACGCCGATGCCGTGGAACGCGTTCATGATGCCCCAGACCGTGCCGAACAAACCGATGAACGGCGTGGCGCCGGCGGTCGTCGCGAGGAACCCCAGGCTCCGCTCGAGCTCGGTCACCTGAACGGACGCATGCTTCCGGAGCACGCGGTCGAGCGCCTGGACGGTCTCGGGATCGGCCCCCTCGGCGGGAGGCGGGTTGAGCGAGATCTCGCGGAATCCGGCCCGGAAGAGGTGGGCCAGAGGGCTCGAGCGGAGGCCTGCGGTCGAATCTTGGATCGCCGCGAGCCCCCCGCCTTTCTTGAAGCGATCGAGGAACGTGTCGGATTCGCGCTGCGCGCGCGTGAAGGCGCGCCATCGCTCGGCGATGATCCCCCACGACACAACGGAGAACCCGAGAAGCACGAACAGCACGAACTTCGCCATCGAGCTGGCGCCCGCGACGAGCCCCCAGACGTCGACTCCGGTCGGGGCTGCGGCGAGGAGGGGCTGCACCCGCGAATGGTACAGCATGTTATCCTCGCGATCCCGGAACGGCCTCACGCATCCCCATGCTCAAAACGCTCCGCATCCGGAACCTCGTCACGATCGAAGACCTGCATTGCGAGTTCGTGCCGGGACTCAACGTGTTCACCGGCGAGACCGGCGCGGGAAAATCGATCGTGGTGGACGCCTTGGGACTCGCCGCCGGCGAGCGAGGCGATTCGGGACTCGTCCGATCGGGCGCCGAGCGCGCCATCGTCGAGGCCGCGTTCGAATCGGACGGCCGCGCGGTCGACGAGCTCCTCGCGGCGCGCGGAATCGACGCATCGGACGGTGAGATCATCGTCCGCCGTGAGATCGCGTCATCGGGATCGGGGCGCGTTCTCGTCAACGGCTCGCCGGCGACCGTCTCCATCCTGCGCGAGATGGGGGAGAGCCTCGTCGAGCTTCACTCTCAGCACGAACAGCAAGGCCTGTCGGCACCGGCGCGGCACCTCGACCTGCTCGACGCGTTCGGAGGACACGCCCCGCTCCGTGCGGCGGTGTCCGAAGCGCACGGGGCGGTCGTCGAGGGCGAGGCGAGGCTCGCGGCGCTTCGCGCCTCCGGGGCCGAAGGCGCTCGCCGGGCGGAGGCGCTCGCCGAGCGCGCACGGGAGATCCGCGGCATCGACCCGAAGCCCGGCGAGCTTCAGGCGCTCGGCCGCGAGCGATCGATCCTCCAGAATGGCGCGCGGATCACGGAGCTCCTCGCCGGGGCGATCTCCCGGCTCGACGAGGGGGACGACCCCGTCATCGCCGAGCTCCACGCCGCGGAAAAGCGCGTGAGCGAGCTGTCTACCATCGACTCCGATATGACGCCGCTCGCCGCGCGGCTGGCCTCGGCGCGCCTCGAAGTCGAGGACGTGCGCGATTCGCTGTGCGCGTACCGGGACGGCATCGATTTCGATGCCGGAAGGCTCGAAGCGATCGAAGCGCGCCGTGCCGTGATCGAGCGATTGCTTCTCAAGTGGGGCCCGACGGAGGACGACGCTCTCGCCGCAGCCGCGGCCGCGGAGCGCGAGGTGAGCACGATCGAGCATCTCGACGAAGCGGTGGCGGCGGCCGAAAGCGACCTCGAGAGCGCACGGCGGCGATATCTCGCGGCGGCGGCGACATTGACCGCGCGGCGAAAGGAAGCGGCGACTCTCCTCGCCCCCGCGGTCGCGGCCGAGCTGAAACCGCTCGCCTTCGCCAAGGCCCGGTTCGAGGTCGTCCTGGCTCCCGCGCGAGGTCCTGCGATCGAATCGAGCGGGCCGTCGGTTCCCTTCCATCCCACCGGCGCCGAGCGGGCGGAGTTCTTCCTGGCGCCGAATCCCGGAGAGCCCGCGGCGCCGATCGGCCGCGCGGCGTCGGGAGGCGAGCTGTCCCGCTTGATGCTCGCGCTGCACGTCGCGCTCGAAGGAACGCAGCCCGGCCGCGTGCTGATCTTCGACGAGATCGACTCGGGCGTTTCCGGAAACGTCGCCGTCGCGGTGGGCGCGCGGCTCGCCAAGCTCTCTCGCCGCAACCAGGTCCTGTGCGTGACGCATTTGCCTCAGGTGGCGGCTCAAGCGGACGGGCACTTCGAGGTCGTCAAGCGCCTGGCGGGCGGACGCACGCACACCGAGATCGTGCCGCTTGCCGGGAACGACCGGGTCGAGGCACTCGCGAAGATGCTGGGCGGCCGGAAGCCGACGGCGGCGTCCCGAGAAAACGCCGCCGAGCTGCTCAGGGAAAAGGAGCTGACTTGATGCGGATCGCCGTCTATCCCGGCACGTTCGACCCCGTGACGTTCGGCCACCTCGATCTCGTCGAGCGCGGCCGCAAGCACGTCGATCGTCTGATCATCGCGATCCTGCGCAACGAGGACAAGCAGACCCTCTTCACGGTGGCCGAGCGCTCGGCCTTTCTTCGCGACGCGGTGGCCGGCCTCCCCAATGTCTCGGTCGACGATTTCGACGGCCTTCTGGTCGACTACGCGAAGAGGACCGGCGCAAGCTTGATCCTGCGCGGCGTCCGGGCCGTGTCCGATTTCGAATACGAGCTTCAGATGGCGATGATGAACCGGAGGCTGGCGCCCGACCTCGAAACGGCGTTCTTCATGCCGAGCGAGACGTTCTCGTACGTCTCGAGCCGTCTCGTCCGCGAGGTGGCACGCCTGGGCGGCGACGTCTCGGGCCTGGTCCCGAAAGCCGTCGCGAAGGCCCTGGCCGACAAGATGCGCGAATAGGGGACAGTCCTCTTTTTCCTACCGAGCCACACCGTTCGCCATTTTTGTAAGAAAAAGGGGACTGTCCCCTATTCATCGCGGCACTTATACTCATCGTGTATGTCCCGCCTGGTCAGTGTCTTCCTGGCGGTCAGCCTCTCCGCCGCCGCTCACGGCGCTCCGCCCGCGATCCGAGCGGTCCGCTTCGACACCGACATCAACGGCGCGACCGCCAAGCGCATCACAGACGCCATCGACCAGGCCGATGCCGCCGGCGATGCGCTCGTGCTCGTCGAGCTCGATACGCCCGGAGGCTCGGTCGATGCGACCGAGACGGTGGTCAAGAGGATCCTCGCGGCCAAGACACCGGTCGCCGTCTGGGTCGGGCCGTCGGGCGCGCGGGCCGCCTCGGGTGGGTTCTTCCTCCTGATCGCGGCCGACATCGCCGCGATGGCGCCCGGGACGCGGACCGGAGCGTCCTCGGTGATCTACGGCATGGGTAAGGCCGAAGAGGGGGACATCCTGCTCAAGAAGGCGACGAACGATCTCGCGGCCCTCGCGCGATCGATCGCCGAGCACCGCGGGCGCAACGTCGACTCTTGCGAAAAGGCGGTCACCTCCGCCGATGCGTACACCGACTCGAACGCCGTAGGCTCAGGCCTCGTCGACCTCGTTGCGAAGGACCGGGACGATCTCCTGAAGAAGATCGACGGGCGCTTGGTCAAGCGGTTCGACGGATCGACGACGACGCTCGCGATCGCGTCGGCCGCCGTCATCGAGCCGACGACCACGCGCTCGGACCGGATCGAGGAGCGGGTCGGCGGATTCCTCGGCCACCCGACCGTCGTCTATCTCCTCTTCCTCATCGGGATCGCGGGGCTCTACGCGGAATTCAACCACCCGGGAACCTGGGTCCCCGGCCTCGTGGGGGCGTGCGCCCTCATCCTGTTCGCGTTCGCCGCCCAGCAGCTTCCGATCTCTGCGATCGCTCTGGTCCTCGTGCTCGCCGGCGTCGCTGCGTTCGTGCTCGAGATCAAGATCGCCTCCCACGGAGTCTTCGCCGTCTTCGGGACGATCGCGATCATCGCGGGGTCCGTCATGCTCTTTCCGGGCTCGAGCGGGAGCCTCCGCCCGCCGCTTCTCGTCGTCGTGCCCGGAAGCCTCACGCTCGCGGCGTTTTGCTTCCTCGCGACGCGCGCGTCCATCGAAGCGCGCCGGGCGCCTTTGGCCACCGGGGTCGAAGGTCTTCGCGGCGAGATCGGGATCGTCGAGGAGCCGTGCGCGCCGGAGGGAACGGTCTTCGTCCATGGCGAGCTTTGGAAGGCGGCCGCCTCCGGGGGTCCGCTCCCGCGGGGCGCGCGCGTCCGGGTCGTTTCGGTCCGGGATCTCGTGGTCGACGTCGAGCCCGCGGAAGCGGGGCAGTAGGGGGATCCAGATGTTCCCACTTTCGGCCGGGTTTCTCGCGGCGTTCGTCATCGCGGTGTTCATCATCGCCAACTCGATCAAGATCCTTCCCGAGTACGAGCGCGGCGTCGTGTTCCGGTTGGGCCGCCTGCGGCCGATCGACTACGGGCCGGGAATCTTCTTCTTGATCCCGATCGCGGACCGCATGGTCCGCGTCTCGCTTCGCACGGTCGTCCACGACGTGCCGCCTCAGGACATCATCACCCGGGACAACGTGTCCGTGAAGGTGAACGCTGTCGTGTACTACCGCGTGATGAACCCGCGCCGCGCGGTCGTCGACGTCGAGAACTTCCACTACGCCACGAGCCAGCTCTCGCAGACGACGCTGAGGTCGGTGCTCGGCCAGGTCGAGCTGGACTCGCTTCTGTCCGACCGGGAGAAGCTCAACGTCCAGCTCCAGACGATCCTCGACAAGCACACCGACCCGTGGGGCATCAAGGTCTCCGCAGTGGAGGTCAAGCACGTCGATCTGCCCGTCGAAATGCAGCGGGCGATGGCGAAGCAGGCCGAGGCGGAGCGCGAGAAGCGGGCCAAGATCATCCACGCGGAAGGCGAGAAGCTCGCGGCCACCGCCCTCGGCGAGGCGGCCGCGATCATCGGACAGAGCCCGGTCACGCTCCAATTGCGGTATCTTCAGACCCTGACCGAGGTGGCTTCCGAGAAGAATTCCACGCTCGTCTTCCCGGTGCCGATCGAGCTGATACGCCCGTTTCTCGGAGACAAATGAGCGAGCGCAGGACGGGAGCCGGAGTGAAGCCAGCCGGAGAGCGGAAGGCGGCGCCGAAGCGCGTCCGCGACGCGGAGTCCCCGACGCCCGGCGACGTGCTCGAGGCCGCGCTCACCGTCTCGCAGCGGCTCGATCTCGAGGGGCAGCTCACGGCGTTTCTCGACATCGCGCGCACGTGGGCGGGGGCCGGCGAAGGCGCGGCCTTCGGCCCCGACCACGAGGGCGCCACGCTCGCCGCGATCGTGGCGACGATGAGCACCGAAGATCCGAGGCTCGAATCGCTCCGGCGCGCGGTCCGGCACCGGCACTCGACGGAGTGGGCCGACGGAGCGTTTCCGCTGGCCGCCGACGGCGTGCGGGCGCTCGCCGTCCCGCTTCGTGGCGACGAGGGGGCGACGGTCGGCGCCGTCGCGGTGCTCGATCCCAAGAAGGATGCGTCCGCCGCGCTGACGGAGCTCGCCGCCCGCGTGCGGACGGCGATCGGCAACGCGATGCAGGTGCGCGCGATCCGCGAGCTGACCATCAAGGACGACACCGCATCGTGCTACAACCGCCGGTACTTCGAGGAGTTCATCCTCGAAGAGCTCGCGCGCGCGAACCGGTTCAAGACGCCGATGTCCCTGATCTTCTTCGACATGGACAACCTGAAAGACGTCAACACGCGGCTCGGTCACGCGGCGGGCAGCCGCACGCTGCTCGAGGTGTCCGAGCGCGTCCGCGGCAAGATCCGCAAGTTCGACAAGCTGTTCCGGTTCGGCGGGGACGAGTTCTGCATCGTCCTTCCCGAGACCGAGTGGCACGGTGCGACCGAAGTCGCCGAGCGCGTGCGCGACGCCATCTCGAGCCGGCCCTTCCTGACGGCCACGCGCGGGCCCAAGGGGGCCCAGGCGATGACCGCGTCGTTCGGGGTCGCCTCGTTCCCGCTCCACGCGCGCACCAAGGAAGAGCTGGTCCAGCGCGCCGACCGGGCGATGCAGTCGGTGAAGACGACGACGAAGAACGGCATCGCCACCGCCGAGCGCCGCGCCGAGACCGATGGTTCCTGACGACCGCGAGCGCGACGGGCCGACCGAGATCCGTCTCGAGGGTTTCGTGCTCTGGATTGCGGCGGGCGTCCTCGTCGCACTCCTGCTGGGCGCCTTCACGCTCGGCCGCGCCGTCGAGCGCTGGTCGCGTCCGGCGCACGCGGCGTCCTCCGCCGACCCCATGGGAAACGTCGAGTCGGAAGCGAGCGAGGCTCCCGAAAAGCCGACGTTCTTCGACACCACCTCCGGAACCGGAAAAGAGGCCGAGCCCGGGCGCGAGGCGCTCGGGAAGGCGAAGGCGGCTGCGCCCGCGCCTCCGCCGCCCGTCGCGCCGACAGCGGGGCCGTGGTTCGTCCAGGTGTTCGTCGGTCGCGACCGCGGTGCCGCCGAGGAGATCGTTCACGCGCTCCAGCAGCAGCGCTACGCCGTGCGCATCGACGCCGTCTCCGAAGGCGCCTCCGGGAGCCTCTACAAGGTGCGGGTCGGCGGCTACCCGACCAAGGACGCCGCCGACACGGCGGCGGAAAAGCTCCACGCCGACGGCCATACCGGCACCTGGGTGGTTCGCGTCTCGAGCTGACCCGGGCCGGGGAATCCTGCGCCCCTATGCTATTTTTCGTCAGTGACTTGCGCGCGACCGTTAAGGTCCTAGATTTCGTCGAGGCGGAGGGGAGTCGTGGCTGGTCCGGATCTGCAGGATCTCAACCAACGGATCGAGGCGCTGACCGAGAAGGTCGACGCGCTGCGGAGGTTCCTTTGATGTGGACCGAAAGCAGGCGGAGCTCGATGCGCTCGATGCGGAGCTAGCTCGGCCCGAAGTGTGGGGCGATCCGGAACGCACGAAGACCCTCAAGCAGAAAAGCTCGCGGCTGACCGAGAGTATCGCCATGGCCGCGGGGTTGGGGCGCCTCTTGGACGACGCCAGGACGTTTTACGAGCTCGCGCGGGAAGGTGAGGACGTCCTCACCGATCTCGATCAGTCCGTGGCGGCGCTCGCACAGCGCGTCGAGGAGACCGAGCTCGCCACGCTGCTCACCGGCAAGCACGACGCCGCCGCGGCGATCCTCGAGATTCATCCCGGCGCCGGCGGCACCGAGTCGCAGGACTGGGCCGAGATGCTCTACCGCATGTACGTGCGCTGGGCGGAGCGCCGCGGGTTCAAGGTGACGACGCTCGATTATCAGTCCGGGGAAGAGGCCGGACTCAAGAGCGTCACCCTCGGGGTCGAGGGCGCCAACGCCTACGGATACCTGAAGGCCGAGCGCGGCGTGCACCGGCTGGTGCGCATCTCGCCCTACGACGCCCAGGCGCGGCGGCACACGTCGTTCGCCTCGGTCGACATCATCCCCGACGTGAAGGACGACGTCGAGATCGTCATCGAGGACAAGGACATCCGCGTCGACACGTATCGATCCTCGGGCGCGGGCGGCCAGCACGTCAACGTCACCGACTCCGCCGTCCGCATCACGCACCTGCCGACCAACATCGTGGTGACCTGTCAGAACGAGCGATCGCAGCACCGCAATCGCGAGGTCGCGATGAGCGTGCTCGCCGCCAAGCTCGCCGATCGCGCGCGCGAGCAGGCCGAGGCGAGCATGGCGAAGGAGCTCGGCGAGAAGAAGAAGATCGAGTGGGGCCACCAGATCCGCTCCTACGTCCTGGCGCCGTACCGCCTCGTCAAGGACCACCGTACGAGCTTCGAGGTCGGCGACGCCGACCGTGTGTTGAACGGCGACATCGACGGTTTCATCCGCGCCTATCTGACCAGCGGCCGCGAGGCCTCCCTCGCCCAGGGGCTGCCGGGATGAGCCGCGAGCTGACCGGAAGGCCGGACCTCGGAGATCTCGACGATCGCTCGGGAGAGATCCTGAAGTCCGTGATCCAGGCACACGTTCTGACCGGCGAGCCGGTCGGATCGCGCACGCTCTCGAAGGGCGCGGGGCTCGACCTCTCGCCGGCGACCATTCGCAACGTGATGTCCGACCTCGAGGAGCGCGGGCTGCTCAGCCAGCCGCACGCCTCGGCCGGTCGGGTCCCGACCGATCTCGCGTACCGGCTGTACGTCGACCGCCTGATGAGCCCGCCCGCGATCGACGCGGGCCAGGCCCAGCGGATCGACGACGCCCTCGGACAGAGGCGGCGGGAGATCCCCGAGCTTTTGGGCGAGGCCGCGCGCCAGCTCTCGCGCGTCTCACAGTACGTCGGCGTCGTCCTGGCGCCCGACATGCGCCGCATCGTCGTCGAGCGGCTCGAGTTCGTCCGCCTGGACGCCTCGCGAGTCGTGGCGATCCTCGTCGACCGCACCGGGGTCGTGCACAACCGGATCCTCGGCGTGGACGCGATGATCGAGCAGACCGATCTGGACCGCATCGGCAACGAGCTGTCCCACCGCTTTTCCGGAAAGACGCTTCCGGCGATTCGCGAGGAGATCGCGGCCGAGCTCGCCGCCGAGCGGTCGGCCTACGACCAGCGGCGCGCGACGCTCCTGGCCCTGGGCCGGGACGCCGTCGCCGTGGATGCCGACGCGACGGAGGTCTTGGTCGAGGGGGCCTCGAACCTCGTCGGCGCGGTGGATCCGAGCGACCTCACGCGCACGAAAGAGCTGCTCCGAACGCTCGAGCAGAAAGGGCGGTTGATCGGCCTTCTCGAGAGCGTGCTCGAAGGACAGGGCGTGCAGGTCGTCATCGGCCACGAGAATCCGGTCTTAAGCCTCTCCGACCTGTCGGTCGTCGCGGCCACGTACGGCGCGGGGGACCGGGTCCTGGGAACGGTGGGGATCGTCGGTCCGACGCGGATGGAATACGCGCGGACCATCGCTCTCGTGGATCACCTCGCGCACGTTCTGACGCGCTTCCTCACGAACCCGGGTGCCTAGGATGCGATCGAGCCGAAGCGACGAGACGAACCCGCAGCGCCCCGACGGGGAGGCCGGAGAGGACATCGAGATCCTCGAGGTCGTCGGTGTCGACGAGGACGGGGCTCCGATCGCCGGCGCCGACTCCGAGGACGTCGAGGTCGAGTTCGACTTCCCGGCGGCGCCCGACGCGTCGGAGGTGCCGGAGGCGCTTCCCGAGGAGCCTTCGGAGGAATTCAAGCTCAAGGAGCGGCTGATCCGGCTCCAGGCGGATTTCGAGAACTTCCGGAAGCGCGTCGATCGCGAGCGCGTCGATCACTACCAGTACGCGGTGTCCGGGCTGATCCGCCGGATCCTCCCCGCGCTCGACAACTTCGATCGCGCGATGGCCTCCGCGCGCCCGGGCTCGGGCGAGGACACCATGCTCGCGGGCTTCAGCTTGATCCAGCGCCAGCTCTTGGCCGAGCTCGAGGCCGAGGGCCTCAGGCCCATGGACGCCGTCGGCGAGACGTTCGACCCCATCCGTCACGAGGCGGTGGCGACGGACCACGAGTCGGAGATGCCGGCTCACACGGTGACCGAGGTCTTCCAGAAAGGCTACTTCCTCCACGAACGCGTTCTGCGGCCCGCGCTGGTTCGAGTGCGAGTCGACGAGTCCGACGGCCATCAGGCGGCGGACGACGGCAAGGAGAGCAGCGATGGCTAGAGTGATCGGAATCGATCTGGGCACGACGAACTGCTGCATCGCGGTGATGGAAGGCGGCAAGCCCCGCGTGATCGCCAGCCGCGAGGGCGCCCGCACGACGCCGTCGATCGTCGCGTTCACGCCCCGGGGAGAAAAGCTGATCGGGCAGATCGCCAAGCGGCAGTCGCTGACGAACCCGCAGCATACGATCTATTCGGTCAAGCGGTTGATCGGGCGCAAGTTCGATTCGACCGAGGTCCAGAAGGCGCGGCAGATCGTGCCGTACCAGATCGTGCCCTCGGCCAACGCAGACGCATGGATCCATGTCCGCGATCGCGACTACTCGCCGCAGGAGATCTCCGCGTACCTGCTCGGCCGCCTGAAGGAGATGGCCGAGGACTATCTCGGTGCCGAGGTCAACGAGGCGGTGATCACCGTCCCCGCGTACTTCGACGACTCGCAGCGCCAGGCGACCAAGGACGCCGGGCGCATCGCGGGGCTGAACGTCCTGCGCATCGTCAACGAACCGACCGCGGCCGCGCTGGCGTACGGGCTCGACGAGGGCACGGCGGCGCGGCGGATCGCGGTGTACGACCTGGGCGGCGGCACGTTCGACATCTCGATCCTCGAGCTCGCCGAGGGCGTGTTCGAGGTGAAGGCGACCTCGGGCGACACGTTCCTGGGCGGCGAGGACTTCGACCAGCGCATCGTGGACTGGCTGCTGTCCTTGTTCCACAACGAGACCGGCATCGACTTGCGGGCGGACCGGCTCGCCCTGCAGCGCCTGAAGGAAGCCGCGGAGAAGGCGAAGTGCGAGCTGTCGCGCATCGAGTCGGCGGAGATCAACCTGCCGTTCATCTCGGCCGACGACAGCGGCGCCCGCCACCTGAACACGACGCTGACGCGGGCCAAGTTCGAGGAGCTGGTCGAGGACCTCATCGAGAAGACGCGGGGTCCGTGCGAGGAAGCCCTGAAGCTCGCCGGTATGAGTCCCCGCGACGTCGACGAGATCGTCCTCGTCGGCGGCCAGACGCGCTCGCCGAAGGTCGTCGAGACCGTCCGCCAGATCTTCGGCCGCGAGCCGAACGCGACCATCAACCCGGACGAGGTCGTCGGCATCGGCGCCGCGATCCAGGCCGGCATCCTGAAGGGCGACGTCAAGGACATGGTGCTCTTGGACGTCACGCCGCTGTCGCTCGGCATCGAGACCCGGGGCGGGATGTTCACGAAGATCATCGACCGCAACTCGACGATCCCGACGCGCAAGTCGCGGATCTTCACGACCGTGGCGGACAACCAGGCGAAGGTCGAGGTCCACGTGCTCCAGGGCGAGCGCGAGATCTCCGCGCACAACAAGTCCCTCGGCCGCTTCGACCTCGTCGGCATTCCGCCCGCCCCGAAGGGGACGGCGCAGATCGAGGTCACGTTCGACATCGACTCGAACGGCATCGTCAACGTCTCGGCCCGCGACCTCGCGACCAAGCGCGAGCAGAAGATCCTCGTGACCCCGGCGGGCGGCCTGTCGGAATCCGAGATCACCTCGATCATCGAGGACGCGCAGAAGCACGAGGAGGAGGACCGGCGCCGCGCGGAGTTCATCCGGGTCCGGATGCGGCTCGAAGGGCTCGTCGAATCGAACCAGAAGACGTTCGCCGAGTTCGGATCGATGCTGCCGCCCGAGCAGCAATCGAGCGTCCGCAAGATCCTCGAGGCGGCCCGGAAAGCCCTCGAGAGCGGCAGCGCCGCCGAGTGCACCGCGGCCCTCGAGCGGATCGCGGAGGTCGGCCGGATCCTCTCGGATGTCATACTGTACGATCCCGGAGCGTTCTCGGCGGGTGAGGAAGAAGGCAAGGGCGACGCCGGAGCCGAGGGGACCGAGGCGGCGGGGACCGTCGAGGAGGCGTAACGATTGGCGCAGCGAGACTACTACGAGATATTGGGGGTCTCGCGCACCGCATCCTCCGACGAGCTGAAGAAGGCCTACCGGAAGCTCGCGCTCCAGTACCACCCCGACAAGAACCCCGGCGACAAGGCGGCCGAGGAAGCATTCAAGGAAGCCGCCGAGGCGTACGCCGTGCTCTCCGATCCCGGAAAGCGCGAGCGGTACGATCGCTTCGGCCGGGAGGGGCTCGGGGGGCAAGCCGGATTCTCCGGCTTCGACCAGGAGATCTTCGGCGACTTCGGCGACATCCTCGGAAACATCTTCGGACTGGGCGGCATCTTCGGAGGAGGCGGACGCCGCGGCCCGCGGGCCGGCCAGGACCTCCGCTACGACCTCGAGATCACGTTCGACCAGGCGGCCTCCGGCCTCGAAGCGCCGATCGTGGTCCCGCGCCTTTCGCGCTGCGGTGAATGCCGGGGAACGGGTGCCAAGGGGAAGGACGGGATCAAGACCTGCAACACCTGCCGCGGGCGTGGGCAGGTCGCGTTCCAGCAAGGCTTCTTCACGATCGCGCGGACCTGCGGGACGTGCGGCGGAACCGGCAAGCGGGTCGTCACGCCCTGCCCGGTCTGCTCGGGGCAGGGTCGCATCCGGACGGAATCGTCGCTCACGGTCCGCGTTCCGGCGGGAGTCGACGACGGCATGCGGCTCCGCATTCCCGGCGAGGGCGAGGCGAGTCCCGACGGTGGGCCCTCCGGCGATCTTTACGTGGTGCTCCACGTCGCCGCGCATCCGGTGTTCCGGCGCGAGGGCGCGCACCTCTACTGCGACGCGCCGGTGTCGTTCTCCCAAGCCGCGCTCGGGACGACGATCCAGGTCCCGCTGATCGGCGGGGCCACCGAAGAGGTCGAGGTCGATGCCGGCACGCAGTCGGGCACGGTCCTCAGGCTTCGTGGAAAGGGGCTTCCGTCCCTCGACCGCGGGGGGCGAGGGGACCTGCACGTGACGATCCGTGTGGAGACCCCCCGGCGCCTGACGGCCGAGCAGCGGCAGCTGCTCGAGCGGCTGGCCGAGCTCGACGGCGACGAGACCGCGGAGCGCGGATTGTTCGACCGCGTGAAAGACATCTTCAATTGACCGCTCGCGGTTTCCGGGTCGTCCACCTTCGAGTGCCCGACGCCCTGGACGACGAGATCGCCGCGGTGCTCGGCGCCGGGACCCTCGGTGCCGAGATCGCCGCGTCGGGTCCCGGCCGGAGCACGATCCGCGTCTACGTGCCGCCCGAGGCCGATGCGCAGGCGCTCGGCAGCCGCGCCGAGCGCGTGCTCCTGGCACACGGGCTGAGCCCGGCCGAAGCGGAGCTGTCGATCGATTCCGTCGCGGACGAGCCCTGGGTCGAGCGCTGGCAGTCGTCGTTGAGCCCGATCCCGCTCGGCCGCCGCTTCGTCGTCGTCGCGAATCCCGAACGGGCCGATGCGATGCACGGCCGCGAGCCGATCCACCTCGCTCCCGGGATGGCCTTCGGGACGGGAGAGCACGAGACGACGCGCTTGTGTGCCGCCGCCCTCGAAGAGCACGTCCGGCCCGGCTCGCGCTGGCTCGATCTCGGCACGGGAACCGGGATCCTCGCGATCGTCGCAGGGCGTTGCGGTGCAGCCCGCGTGCTGGCGATCGATCACGACCCCCAGTGCGTGTCCGTCGCGACCGAGGTCACCGCGCGAAACGGCGCGGCGGGAGCGGTCCAGGTGAAGGCCGGATCGATCGGAGACGTGCGCGAGACGTTCGACGGGATCGTCGCGAACATCCAGTCCTCGTTCTTCCTTGCGGAGGCGGGCAAGCTCGCATCCGCGCTCGATCCGGGCGGCGTGCTGATCGCGTCGGGCCTGCTCTTGGACGACGAAGACGAGATCGTCGCCGCGCTCTCCGCCGCGGGGCTTCGGGTCGATGCGCGCTCGTGCGACGGCGCGTGGTCGTGCCTTCGGGCGCGGCGGGACGGATGACCGATCGCATCCGCCGCGTGTTCATCGCGGTCACGCCCGCGGCCGGAGATCGGGTCTCGCTCGATGCCGACGAATCGCATCACGTCGCGCGGGTGCTGCGGGCGCGGCCGGGGGACCCCTTGGGTGCGTTCGACGGGCGGGGCGCCGAGTGGGAGGCGCGCGTCGCGAGCGTCGATCGGGACGGCGTGACGGTCGAAGTCGGCGCACGCCGCGAGGACGAGGTGGAGCCGCGCGTGCGCATCGTCCTGTGCCAAGCGCTCGTGCGTCCCGAAAAGCTCGAGTGGATCCTGCAGAAGGGGACCGAGGTCGGAATCACCGGCTTCGTGCTCGTCCCGTCGGAGCGCGCCGAATCCCCGGCGCCCTCACCGTCGCGCATGACGCGGTATCGACGGGTCGTGCTCGAGGCTTGCAAGCAGAGCGGACGGCGGCGGGTTCCGACCGTGACCGTCGGCGCGCCGGGCGCCCTGCCTGGCGGCTCCCGGGGCATCGCGCTTTCACCAGGATCCGCGCCGCTGCGCGAGGAGCTGGCGGGTCCGGGGGCCGAGGACGTCTGGCTCGGCGTCGGCCCCGAGGGCGGGTTTTCGCCCGACGAGGTCGAGGGCCTCAAGAACGGCGGCTGGCGGACGGCCTCCCTGGGCCCGCGGGTGCTCCGCACGGAAACGGCCGGGGTCGTCGCGGCCGCCCTGATCCTGCACGCCTGGGCCGATCTCGGCTGATTTGACTCGGTTCCGGCCCAAACCTATGTTCCCCGGGGTCCTGGTGACGGACCCGGACGTGGGGAGCCCATGGAATTGCACATCAACGATCTGCTCAAGATCTGCTCGGATCGCGGGGCGTCGGACCTTCATCTGAAGGTCGGAAGCCATCCGGTCATCCGCGTCGACGGAAAGCTGCTGCCGCTGACCGATCAGAAGCGCCTGATGCAGGAAGACACGATCGCGATGGCCTTCAGCATCATGAGCGCCCGCCAGAAGCAGAAGTTCAAGGACAACTTCGAGCTCGACATGGCCTACTCCGTGCCCGGCCTCGGCCGGTTCCGCTGCAGCGTCTTCCAGCAGCGCGGGACCGTCGGGCTCGTGCTTCGCGTCATCCCCGTCAAGATCCTGACCGTTCGCGAGCTGCTCTTGCCCCCCGTGCTCGAGCAGATCGCCGGGGAGCGCCGCGGGCTGATCCTCGTCACGGGGACCACGGGCTCGGGTAAGTCCACCTCGCTCGCCGCCGTCATCGACTTCATCAACTCGACGCGGACCGAGCACATCATGACCATCGAAGATCCGATCGAGTTCCTGCACCGGGACAAAAAGAGCCTGGTGAACCAACGCGAGGTCGAGGTGGACACCAAGTCCTTCGCCCTCGCGTTGCGTGCGGCTCTCCGCCAGGACCCCGACGTCATCCTCGTCGGCGAAATGCGCGACTACGAGACGATCGAGACCGCGCTGACGGCCGCCGAGACGGGACACCTGGTGCTGTCGACCCTCCACACGCTCGACGCGACGGAGACGGTCAACCGCATCATCTCGGTCTTCCCGCCGCACCAGCAGAAGCAGATCCGCCTCCAGCTCGCGTCGGTCCTGAAGGCCGTCGTCTCCATGCGCCTGGTCCCGCGCGCCGACGGCAAGGGCCGCGTGCCCGCCGTCGAGGTGCTTCGCGCAACGTCGTTCATCCGGGACTGCATCGAGAACAAGGAAAAGACGAAGATGATTCGCGACGCGATCGCGCAGGGGACGAGCCAGTACGGGATGCAGACGTTCGACCAGTCGCTGTATCGCCTGTACCGGCAAGACCTGATCTCCTTTGAGGAGGCGTTGCGCCAGGCGACGAACCCCGACGAGTTCAAGCTGCGCGTGGCGGGCATCCACTCGACTGCGGACGCCTCCGCGGAGCAGATGGATCAAGCGGCGACGTCCGGAAGCCCCAGCGATCCGCATCACCCGGACTCGCCGTTCGAGTTCTCTCGAAGCTGACCTTCCGCCGGGCTATCATCGGCGCGTGCCCGGCGCCTACGACGATGGAGTGACGATGCTCGGCCGGCGGGCGCTGACGCGCCACGAGGTCGCCTCGCGCCTGCGCGCGCGCGGCCACGACGAGCGCGACGTCGAATCGGCGGTCGACCGGTTGGTCGCGACTTCGGCGATCGACGACGCGGCGTTCGCGCGCCACTGGATCGAGACGCACGCCGCCGCGCGCGGCCGCGGCCGGGAGCGCGCGATCGACACGCTGCGCGCCCGGGGCGTCGAAGAATCCGTCGCCGTCGAAGCGTGGTCGGCCGCCGTCTTCGAAGGCGCCGTCGATCCGGCGGCGCTGCTCGATCGAGCGATCGGGCGGCGGCTCTCGGCGGCGGGGCCTCCGAAGGACAAAGCGCGATGGGCGCGCGTGTACAATGCGCTGCTTTCCGAGGGTTTCGAGCCGGGGGCCGTCGCAACGGCGCTCCGCCGCCACGGCTTTGAAGGGGACGATCTTTGACCTCGCTCGAAATCCGGCGTGCTTTCTTGCAGTTCTTCGCCGCGCGCGGGCACCGCGTCGTTCCGAGTTCGCCGCTCGTCCTGCCCGCCGATCCGACGCTGCTGTTCGCCAACGCCGGCATGAACCAGTTCAAGGACGTCTTCACCGGCGCCGACAAGCGGGAGTACGTCCGTGCCGCTTCGTCCCAGAAATGCCTGCGGGTGTCGGGAAAGCACAACGACCTCGAGCAAGTCGGACGAACGCCCCGGCACCACACGTTCTTCGAGATGCTCGGCAACTTCTCGTTCGGGGACTATTTCAAGAAGGACGCGATCTCCTGGTCGTGGGAGCTGCTGACGAAGGTCTACGGCATCCCGGAAGACCGGCTGTGGATCACGGTCTTCGAGGGGACGGCTGCCGTTCCGGGCGACGACGAGGCGCTGGCGCTCTGGCGCGATCACGTCGGCGTCCCTCCCTCGCGCATCCTCAAGCTCGGCGAGAAAGACAACTTCTGGCGCATGGGGGATACCGGCCCGTGCGGGCCGTGCAGCGAGATCCACTACGACCTCGGCGCGGACCTGACCTCCGTTCCGGGCGTGTCGAATCCCGAGACGGACTCGAAGCGATACATCGAGGTCTGGAACCTCGTCTTCATGCAGTTCGACCAGAAAGCCGGCGGAGAGCTCGAGCCCTTGCCGGCGCCGTCGATCGACACCGGAATGGGCCTCGAGCGGATCACGTCGGTGCTCGGCGGCAAGCGAAGCAACTACGACACCGACCTGTTCGTCCCGATCCTCGACGCGATCGCCCGGAAGGCGAAGACGACCTACGGGCGCGATCCCGAGGCCGACGTCTCGATGCGCGTGATCGCCGATCACGTCCGCGCGCTGTGCTTCCTCGTCGCCGACGGCGTCGTTCCCGCCAACGACAAGCGCGGGTACGTCCTGCGCCGCGTGCTGCGGCGATCGATCCGGCACGGGCGCAAGCTCGGGCTGTCGTTCTTCCTGGACGGGATCGCGCCGGTCGTCATCGAGACGCTGGGCGAGGTTTATCCCGAGATCGTCGGCGCCGAGGCCGCGATCCTCGAGGTCGCGCGCCGGGAGGAAGAGCGCTTCGGTGAAACCATCGCGGCGGGCCTACAGCTTCTCGACGAGGCGATCGGGAAGCTTCCGCAAGGAGCGAAGACGCTCCCCGGCGCCGAGCTGTTCCGGCTCTACGACACGTTCGGCCTTCCCCTCGATCTGGCGGAAGACGTCGCTGAGGAGAAGGGGATCGCGCTCGACACCGCGGGCTTCGAGGAAGAGCTCGGCCGGCAGCGCGCGCGGGCGCAAGCCTCGTGGAAGGGCGGCAAGAAAGAGGATGTGACCGGTTCGTGGCGCGATCTCGCCTCCCACTACCGGACGACGTTCGAAGGATTCCGGCTCGCGACGCTCGAAGGCGTCAAGGTCGTCGCGCTGGTCTCCGAGGCGGGAGCGCCGGTCGACGCGCTGAGCGAAGGGCAGAAAGGCGAGGTTCTGCTCGAGGCGACGCCGTTCTACGGCGAGGCCGGAGGCCAGGTCGGAGACACGGGCTGGATCGTCTCGCCGGCCTCGCGCGCGCGGGTCGTCGACACGCACCGGCCGGCGACGGGCCTCATCGCCTCGCGCATCGTCGTCGAAGCGGGACGGCTCGGCGTCGGCGACTACGTCGCGGCCGAGGTCGACGAGGCGCGCCGGGCGTCGATCAAGAGGAACCACACCGCGACTCACCTCGTGCACGCTGCGCTGCGCGAGGTCATCGGCACCCACGTGAAGCAGGCGGGGTCGCTGGTCGCTCCCGACCGCCTCCGCTTCGACTTCAGCCATTTCGCAGGCGTCACCGACCGCGCGCTCGCCGACATCGAGTCGCTCGTCAACCGGCGGATCCTGGAGAACACGCCGATCGTCACCGAGCAGATGCCGATCGACGCGGCGCTCAAATCCGGCGCCATGGCGCTGTTCGGCGAGAAATACGGCGAGACCGTCAGGGTCGTAACGATCGGTTCGTTTTCGAAAGAGCTCTGCGGGGGCACCCACTGCGGAAGCACGGGGGAAATCGGGCTTTTTCTCGTGACGCACGAGCGGGGGGTGGCCTCCGGCACGCGGCGTGTAGAGGCTGTGAGCGGAGAAGGCTCACTGGCCAAATCGCGGGAGGATCACCAGATTCTCAAGGGCATGGAAGAGATGCTCTCGGTCCCACGCGGCGAGATCGCCGCCGAGCTGACCCGGCGGATGGACGCTCTGCGCGCGCGCGAGCGAGAGCTCGAAGCCGCCCGCATGCGAAGCGTCGCTGCCGACCTGTCGCGGCTCGCGGAGACTCCCGAGATCGTCGCCGGCGTCAAGCTGCTGGCCGCCCGCGTGGACGGCCTCGCGGCGCCCGACGTGCGCGTGATCGCGGACAATCTCCGCCGCTCGCTCGGCTCGGGCGTCGTCATCCTCGGACGCGCGGAGGGCGAGAAGGCGTCGATCCTCGTCGCGGTCACCGACGACCTGAAAGGCAAGATCGGCGCGGGGGACGTCGTCAAGGAGCTGGCGGCGATCATCGGCGGCGGGGGCGGCGGCCGGAGCGACATCGCGGAGGCCGGCGGAAAGAACCCGTCGCGTCTGGACGAGGCGCTGCAGGCCGGCCGGGATGCGATCGCGAAGCGCGCCGGAGTCGCCTCGTGAGACGGCTCGTCGCGGCGGCGGCACTGCTGGCGCTCGCCGGCCTCGCCCGCGCGGACGAGCTCTTCTATTACGAGAAGGACGGCCAGGTCGTGTTCACGAACACGCCCTCGCGGCCGGACGTCAAGCCGGTGCCGCGGCTGCGCGGAGGCCCGGCGACGCACGCCACGACGCTTCCGTCGACTCCCTACGATCCCTACATCGAGATGGTCGCCCGCGAGAACGGCGTGGATCCCACGCTCGTCAAAGCGGTCGCTCTCGTCGAGTCCGGCTTCAACCCCAACGCGAAATCGTCGAAGGGCGCCCAGGGCTTGATGCAGCTCATGCCTTCGACCGCGAAACAGTACGGGGTCTCGAACATTCGCGATCCCTACCAGAACCTGAACGCCGGAGCGAAGCACCTCCGCGGGCTCCTCGATCAATACGAGGGCGACATCACCCTGGCGCTCGCCGCCTACAACGCGGGGTCGGGAGCGGTCGAGCGGTACGGCGGCGTGCCCGCGTATGCGGAAACGCAGGATTACGTCCAGAAAGTGCAGGCGAAGATGGGGCGGACGCCCCAGCGCCCGCACGGGAAGCTGGTTTCGACGGCGACCGCGAAGATCCAAATGCGCGTCGAGCCCGACGGATCCGTCACCCTCTTCAACTAGGTTTTACCGGCGCGCGCGCCGGCGAAGCAGGGCGAGCGCCGCCTCGAGATCCACCGCACCTGCGCCGCTGCCGTCGTCGCGTCCTGGGGGCGCGACATCGCGGCAGCTTTCGACGAGGACGCGCTCGAGCGTCTCCGGGTCGGTTTCGGGCGCCGCCTGGAGAAGCAGCGCGGCGCCGCCGCCCAAGAGTCCCGCGGAGAGCGACGTCCCGCCGCTTCGCGCGTACGCGTCGGGCCTTCCGATCGCGGCGACCGGCAGCTCCGCTCCCGGTGCTGCGAGCGTGGGGAAGCGGCGGCCGCCGCAGCGGCTGGGCCCGCGGCTCGACGACCCATCGGGTACGCCCGCCGACGTGAGCGCGCCCACCGAGAGGACGTCGGCTCCGCCCGGGAAGGTGCCGCCGAGCTGAGCCGGGCAGTCGCCGCTCAACCTTGCCGGGCCGCCGTTTCCGGCGGGGAAGACGACGAAGATCCCCGACGCCTTCCACGCATCGATGAACGGGACGTCGAAGGCCGTGCATTCTCCCTCGTCGTGCGACCAGGCATTGATCAGAACGTCGGGCCGCGCCACGCGCAGCGCCCAATCGGCGGCGAGCGTCATGCGCGATCGCGAATAGAAATTCTTCCAGTTGCCGAGGGCCGCCGCCCATTGCGCGCCGGGAGCGACCCCGACCACCCGTCCATCCGGGTTGCCGCCGACCGCCTGCGAGAGCACGGCCGTCCCGTGGCCGTGCCGGTCGGTGGCGATGCTGGAATGCTCCACCGGATCGAACCACCCGCGCTCGCCCGCGAGGCGCCGGTCCTTGAGCTGCTCGTGAGCCTCGAACGCTCCTGTGTCGATGCTGGCCACCACCACCCCGCGGCCGTCGATCCCTTGCCGCCAGAGCGATTCGACCTTCATGGCGTCGATCGCCCAGCTCCGCGCCGGCTCAGGGTCGCTCTTGCCGGAATCGGGGCGCCCGGCCTGACGGCCCGCGGCCGGCTCCGAGGTCCAGTCGGGCCTGACGATGGCGACGTCGGGGAACTTGGCGAACGCGAGCATCGCCGCCGCGTTTCCCTCGACGACCAGCCGGTTGACGATCGCAACCGGCCGCACCCACCCGAGCGAACCGTTGCTCCGTAGCTTGTCGATCACCTCGGTCAGGTGCGATTGCTGCCGCTCCGCGACGGCCGCAAGTGCGCCGATGACGGCCTCGCGCCGCGCGGCCTTGGTTCGAAAGGCGTGCGCCCGCGCGAACGCGCGCAGGTCGAGCTGCTCGGTCAGATCGATCAACGCGACGAACCGGCGTGTGGGCTCGGCCGCCTCGAGCGTAAGACGAAAGCCGGCCTCGAACTCCCCATGTTTTTCGGCACGCCGGACGGGAGGCGAGCCGCCGGCCGGTGCGGGGTCGGGACTCGCCGCGCGGTGGGCGCAGGCGAAGCCGCCGATTATCGCGGCGAGGGCGGCGGCTGCGGTAATCTCCCGGGCGGCGCCCATGAGGAGAGGATAAGCGATGCCGGTGTTCCACCACGTCAGGACGCACGTCGTCCGAGGCCTTCTGATCGTGCTCCCCACGATCATCACGCTCTGGCTGCTGCGCATCTTCTTCGTCGTCGTCAGCCGGAACGTGACGCCGCTCGTGCTGCACGGCCTGTCGGCGATGGGCGTCACCTGGATCGAGGACTGGCACGCGACCTACCTGGTTCCTGTCATCGGGCTCGTGCTGATGGTCGTGACGATCTACGTCATCGGCCTGTTCGCGGCGAACATCACGGGCCAGCGGGTTCTCATGTGGGCCGAGGCCGGGATCCTGAAGATCCCCCTCGTCAAGTCGATCTACGGCGGCTCCCGTCAGATCCTCGACGCCTTCGGATCGGGCGGCTCGGGGTCGTTCAACAGGGTGGTTCTCGTCGAGTATCCGCGGTTGGGCGTCTGGACCGTGGGGTTCGTCACCAGCGGCGTTCGCGCGGAGATGCCGTTTGGAGGGGGGACCGTCTCGTCGGTTCCCGTGTTCTTCCCGACGACCCCGAATCCGACCTCGGGATGGCTCGCCATGATCCCGGAGCGTGACATCCTCGAGGTCGATCTGACGATCGAGGAGGGCGTGAAGCTGATCGTCAGCGGCGGCATCGTGACCCCGGCCTCGCTGTCGGCGCGCATCAAGCGCCCGGGAGATTCTCGCCCCGATTCGGTCCCGCGATGAAGGCCGTCATCATCGCGGTCGGCAGCGAGCTGCTCTCGCCGGGCCGTCGCGACAGCAACTCCGATTGGCTGATCGCGCGCCTGGCCGATTGCGGGGTCGAGACGGTCGGGCGCATCGCGGTCGACGACGATGCGGCGAGGATCGCCTCGGCCGTCCTATCGGCCTTTCGGTCCGCCGACATCATCGTCACGACGGGAGGCTTGGGGCCGACCGACGACGACCGGACGCGCGAGGGTCTTTCGCTCGCGCTCGGCTTGCCGCTCACGCGCGATCCCGAGATGGTCCGCCACGTCGAATCGCTGTTCCTCTCGCGCGGGCGGAAACCTTCGGACCGGCAGGCGCTCCAAGCCGACCGGCTCGCGGGGGCGAATTGGATTCCCAACGCACTCGGGTCGGCGCCGGGAATGTCGCTCGAAAGGGAAGGACGCCTGCTCGCCGTCCTCCCCGGCGTTCCCGCCGAGATGATGGCGATGTTCGACGGTGCGGTCGCACCCAAGCTCCACGCGCGCGCGCGTTCGGCGATTGCACGGATCACGCTCCGGATCGCCGGCCGGCCCGAATCCTACGTCGACGACCTGGTTCGCGATCTCTACGGGACCCCGCTCACCACGACGACGATCCTCGCGTCGGCGGGAACGGTCGAGCTGCTCGTGACCGCGAGAGGCGGCGACCCCGCCGACGCAGCGGCCCATGCGTCGCAAGTCGCCGACGCCATGAAGGAGCGCCTGGGGATCGACGTCTACGGAACGGACGACGACACGCTGGCCTTCGTGACGGGAGGCCTTCTCGGCGAGCGCGGCGCGAACGTCGCCGTCGCGGAATCGTGCACCGGCGGCCTGCTCGGAGCGGCGTTCACCGACGTGCCCGGCGCGTCCTCGTGGTTCGTGGGCGGCGTCGTTGCCTACTCCGACGATCTCAAGATCAAGCTGTGCGGCGTGCCGGAGGACGTGCTTCGCCGGCACGGCGCCGTCAGCGCGGCGGTCGCGATGGCGATGGCGGCCGGGATCCGGGCGGCGTGCTCCGCCGAATTCGGTCTTGGGATCACGGGGATCGCCGGGCCGTCGGGGGCCACGCCCGGTAAGCCGGTCGGCACCGTCCACATCGCGCTGGCCGACGCCGGCGAAGGACGCGCCGCGGCGCTCGACTGGCCGGGCGACCGCGCGCTGATCCGCCGCCGTGCCGTCAATGTCGCGTTGGATCTCCTGCGCCGGCGGCTGCTCGCTCGATGAGGGCGTTCATCGGGCTTCCGCTGCCCGAGGAATTGCGACGTGTGGCGGCTCGGGCGCGGGACGCCTTCATCGGAGGCGATCGCGCGTGGCGCGCATCGGCAGACGACGGGCTCCATCTGACGCTTCGATTCCTCGGGCCGACCAGCGCCGATCGGATTGAATCCCTTCGTCCGCTGCTGCTGGCCGCGGCGGACGAATGCGGTGCGCTGGCGCTTCACGTCGGATCGCCCCGGGTGTTTCCCGCGGGCCGGCCGCGGCTCGTGTGGGCGCCGGTCGAGGACCGCTCGCCCGATCGAGCGCTCGAGCGGCTCGCCGCGCGTGTCGAGGAGTGCGCCCGACGGACCGGGTTCCCTCCGGAGGACCGGCCGTTCAATGGGCACATCACGCTGGCCCGCTCACGCCGCGATGTCCGGCCTTCGCGACGGCCCGTGCACGAGATGCCGGAGCTCGGTCCGTTCGCGGCCGACCGGATGGTGCTCTTCAGCAGCGAGCCTTCGCCCGGAGGCTCGCGTTATCACGAGGTCGCGGTGTTCCGTCTGCCCGCGGAAAGCTCTCGATGAGCCCCTGGATCGGCGGCTTCGCGATCGGGTTCGCCGCCGGGAGCGTGCCGTTCGCCTGGCTGATCCATCGCGCGCGGACCGGGCGGGACCTCCGCACGGAAGGAAGCGGGAATCCGGGCACGACGAACGTCTTACGCTCCACGGGTTGGGGCTTCGCGGCCCTGGCGCTCATCCTCGAATCCGGCAAGGGCGCTCTCGCCGTGCTGTCGGCCGTCAAGCTGGCCGGTCCCGAAGCCGGAATCGCCGCGGCGGGCGGAGCGGCGCTGGGGCAGATGTTCACCCCTTGGCTTTCGGGACGCGGCGGCAAGGGCGTCGCGGTGACAGCCGGAGCGTACGCGGTTCTTTCACCGGCGGCCGCCGCAGCGTGCACTGTCGTGTTTGCATCGGTGCTCGCAGCGACGCGCCTTGTGTCGCTCGCTTCGGTGGCCGCGTCCGCGCTGCTGCCGCCGGCCGTGTGGCTGCTTTGTGCCGATCGTCGCGCGGCCGCGGTGGCGCTCGGAGTTTCCGTCCTCATCGCGTGGCGCCACAGAGAGAACTTTGCAAGGATGCGAAGAGACGAAGAGCCGCGGCTCGGGGGCGGCGCGCGTCGGCGGGGGGACGGGTCCGGATGAGCGGCAAGGCGATCGCGATCGTCGGCGGAGGCGCGTGGGGGACCGCTCTTGCGGTCAATCTCGGGCGCAGGAGCCTTCCCGTCCGGCTGTGGATGAACGAGCCGGATCTCGTCGAGCGGATGCTCTCGCGCCGGGACAATCCGGTGTTCCTGCCGGGGATCGAGGTCCCGGGCGCCGTCACGCCGACGCATGACCTGGCCGCCGCGATCTCCGATGCCGCGGTCGTCGTCTTCGCGGTCCCGACGCCGTTCGCCCGCGCGGTCTACGAGCGCGCGAAGGATGATCTCGGCCCGGTTCCTGTCGTCGTGGCGGCCAAGGGGATCGAAGACGGCACGCTCTTCCTGCCGAGCGAGGTCGCCACCGCCTGCCTGCCCGTCGGAACGCCGATTGCGGTGATGTCCGGACCGTCGTTCGCCGAGGAGGTTGCGCGCGGCGTGCCGACCGCGGTGGTCGTCGCCGCAGCGGACGGCGGGCTGGCACGGGAGCTTCAGGACCGACTCGGCGGCGAGTCGCTGCGCCTTTACACCAACACCGACGTCGTCGGGGTCCAGATCGCGGCCGCCCTCAAGAACGTCGTCGCGATCGCGGCCGGCTTGGCCGACGGGCTCGGGTTCGGCCACAACACGATCGCGGCTCTGATCACCCGCGGCCTCGCGGAGATGCGGCGCCTCGGGGTCGCGCGCGGCGCCAGCGCCGAGACGTTCTCGGGGCTCGCGGCCCTCGGCGATCTCGTCCTGACCGCCACCGGCGGCCTGTCGCGAAACCGCCAGGTCGGCATCGCGCTCGGGCGCGGCGAGCGGCTCGCGGACGTCGTCGGGCGCATGGCCCATGTCGCCGAGGGTGTGAAGACGACGCGGTGCGCACGGGAGCTTGCGCTGAAATCGGGTGTCGAGATGCCGATCGTGGAAGAGGTTTACCGTATTCTCTACGAGGACGGCTCTCCCCGAGAGGCGGTGCGCCGGCTGTTGATGCGCCCGCAGGGGTCCGAGCATCTCCCGGCGGACACGAGGCCCAAGTGATCGATCTCCACACGCACATCCTTCCCGGCGTCGACGACGGCGTGAAGACGATGGAAGACGCCTTGGAATTCGCACGCGTCGCCGCCGCAGACGGAGTCCGCACGATCGTGGCGACCCCGCACTACCGGGACGGGTTCTTCATCAACGGGCGCACGCAGGTCCTCGCGGGCGTCGAGGCGCTCAACCTGCGCCTCAAGGAAGCCGGAATCGCGATCTCGGTGCTTCCCGGGGCCGAGGTTCACATCAGCGCGGACATCGTCGAGCGCGTGAAGTCGGGGGACGCGCCGACGCTCGCGGACAACGGACGCACGGTCCTGTTCGAGCTGTCGATGACGCAGTACCCGGTCGATCTCGAAAACGTCGTGTTCCGGATGCGGCTGGCCGGGCTGCAAATTCTCTTCGCGCATCCCGAGCGGATCCGCTACTTCCAGGACGACATCAGGCGCTACGAAGCGGTGATCCGGCTCGGCACCTATGGTCAGCTGACGACGGGGAGCGTCACCGGCGTGTTCGGCGACGACATCGCCGAGTTCTCCGAGGAGCTGGCGCGCAAGCGGCTGATCCACGTCGTGGCCTCGGACGCGCACAACACGCGCGGCCGCCCTCCGGTGCTCACGAAGGCGCTTTCGAAAATTGCGGCTTGGACCGGCGACGAGCACGCGCGACGCATGGTCGACGACGTACCGCAATCCTTTCTCCGCGGCGTCGACCCCGACGTCCCGCCTCCCGACGAGTCGCCGGTGCGCCGCCGCTCGTGGGCCTCGAGGCTGTTCCGGCGCGGATGAGGGCGACAGGCCCGGAGCGAGTTCACAACTCACGGTTGAGCGTGAAGGGTCAAGAGTCGAGAGTCAAGAGTTGAGAGTTGACTCTCGACTCTGAACCGTGAACCGTGAACCGTGAACCCGAAGTGGGTTGCAAACAGGAGGTGTCGCCTAGTCGGATTTGCGGGCGGCTTCGAGGTTCCGCTTGGCCGCGCTGAAGCGGGGATTGAGATCGAGAGCGCGATTCCATGCCGCGATCGCGGGCTCCTTCTTCCCCTCGCCGATCAGCGCGAGCCCCAGGTCGTTGATTGCTCCGACCATGATCGGGTTCAACTCGAGCGCGCGGCGGAGCGCCTGCTCCGCATGGGGGAAGTCCTGCCCGACCAGGCAGGCGTGGCCGTAGAGGTACTGCGCGCGCGCGTCGGCGACGAGATCCGGGCGGGACAGAAGCTGCAGCATCCGGGCGCCTGCAATCGGCGCCCCGAGGACCCCGAGCGCATGCGCCGACTCGATCGCCGCCCAGGGATCCGGATCGTCGGAGGCACGCTTCAAGGCTTCGGCATCGACGGGCCGGCCACGGTTCCCGAGAGCGCGGGCGGCGGCGCGGCGGATGGCGGGGTTCGGATCGGACAGCGCGTTGCGGATGGGCACGAGGTCCGGCTCGGGCGCGGGACCGCTGCGGCCGAGCGCGACCTTTTGGAGCGACGCCCAGCGCACGAACCATCCTTGGTCGTCGCTTGCGGCCAATCTCGCGAGGCTCGCGGACGACTCCGCCTTGCCCGCGTTGTCCTGATCGACGGCGGCGACGATCGCCGCGCGGCGGTTGGACGCGGCGCTCGGCACGCGTTGCTTCCACGCTGCGGAAACTTTCGCGGCGTCTTTTGCGCTCCCGTGGCACGCGGCGCAGGCCGCGGGGACGTGCAGGGGCTCCGCGATCGGAGGCGCCATCGAATGATCGCGCGCCGGCCGGTGGCCCGGCCCTCGAAGCATGGGGGCCATGTGGCAATCCAGACAGCGGCCGCCCGGCGTGCCCGGCGCGTGCCCCGAGTGCTTCAGGGCGGCGGCGGCGATCTCCGCATGACAGCTCGCGCACGGCGACGACGGTTTCTCGTCGAGGACCCCCGCGCGCAGCTCTCCGGAGTGCACGTCATGACAGGCGGCGCACGTCATCCCGCCCTTGCGCGCGCACCCCGATTGGCCGAAGGCGATCGCCTCTTGCTGGTAGGTCGAAGGACGGAGGTCGGCGAAGTAGGGCTCGCGGAACTCGGCGTTCGATCCCATCGACAGGACGGGCTCCGCGGCTACGGTGATCGACTGGCCGTACCGGTGCGCCGGCGCATCGGAGAACGGAGAGGGGAGCACCTCGCGAAGCCCGTGACACGCGGCGCACGCATCGGTCGCCGCGCCCTTTGCCGAAGCACCGAGCAGTATCGGCCCCTTCGCGGGCGAGCCGGCCTTGGCGGCGTCGATGTGAGGGCCGCCGGGCCCGTGGCATCCCTCGCAGCCGACACCGGGCTCGACCCACTTCGATGCGGGGAGAACGAGCCCGGAAGGCGATCGCGCGGCGACCTCCACGGTCTGGCCCGTCGCGTGGCAGCCGTAGCAGGCGACGTCCGCGTTCCGCCCGACGCGCGTCCAGAACTCGACGACGTCCGCGGGGGGCGCACCTCCGCCGATCTCGCGAAGCGGCTCGAACGTATCCCCTCGATCGACATCGAAGGACACGGGAAAGACCTGGATACGCCCGTCGTCGAGACGGACGAGCAGGTCTTCCCGGCGGTGTCCGCCGATGACGAACGCCGCGCGCCCTTTGACCGGTTTCCCGTCAGTTCCAGGCCCGGTGATCGTGCCGTCGGCCGCGGCGCTGTACGGCGCCTGGAGCTTGGCGCCGAGAATTCGAGGAGCGGGGGAATCGGTCGCCGCCCTCAGCGTCGAGCGGTGCCGGCTCTTCGCCCAGGCGTCGTACTCGCTCGCGTGGCACGAGCGACACGCTTCGGAACCGACGAAACGCCCCGACGCGCTGCCGACCGCAACGACGGGCGCGGCCGAGGGCTGAGGCGACGGCGATGGGCCGGCGGATCTGGAAGACGCGCCGCCCCCGCAGCCCGAGAGCGCGAGCGTCACGGCGGACGCGAGAATCGAGGCAAAGCGACGATTCATATGGAGGAGCGGGACTATACCGTGCCTTTTGCCGGGACTCGTTACGACAATCTCCCGCCCAAAATTACGAAAACCGAAAATGACTACGAATTATCTAACTTGAATGGCAAATGAATTGCACTTACCTTCGCCCCGGCCTTAGAAGAAGGACGACCACTTCGGCCGGGTGCGTCGGGTTCCTGGCCAGGGAGTCAAGAAAATGCAGCTTCTCCTACTCGTCGGGTCGATCGTTCTGAGCGTAGGGGCCGCGCTGGGAACGGCATCGCTGTTCCTCTCCCTGCTTCTCAAGGTCATGTCCAAGCTCCGCTGACCCCGCCCGCATCCCGACGCAGCGACGAGTGGAATTCGCGTCGTCGCTATGTAGATCTTACATGGTCGTCCGCCACGGAGCGTGGCACACTGGACCTCCAGGCGAGGGGGGGAGTCGACTTATGGGTGACCGAATTCTCGTCGTGGATGATGAAGCTGGGGCGCGGGAGGGGCTCAGGCGCCTGCTCCAAGCCTGGGGCTACGATTCGGACACGGCAGGATCCGCCGACGAAGCGCTGGGGAGGATCGAGCACGATCCTCCGACCGCCGTCATCACGGACATGGTCATGCCCGGGATCGACGGTCTCGAGTTCGTCCGGCGCCTCAAGGACCAATACTCGATTCCCGTGATCGTTTTTTCCGGGCAGGGGACGATCGAGGCCGCCGTCGAGGCGGTCAAGCTCGGCGCGCAGGATTTCCTCGAAAAGCCGGTCGAGCCGGCCAAGCTCAAGATCCTTCTCGAAAAGCTGGCCGGGACCCGGGAGCTGATCGACGAGAACAAGCGTCTGCGGGCGGAGCTTCGGGAGCGCGGCGCGTTCGGCCGGTTCCGCGGCGGCTCGGAGGCGATCCGCGCGGTCTACCGCCAGATGGAGCAGGTCGCGCCGTCGACGCTCTCGGTCCTGATCGTCGGTGAGAGCGGGACGGGCAAGGAGCTCGTGGCGCAGACCATCCACGACCTCTCGCCGCGGCGGAAGAACGAGTTCGTCGCGATCAACTGCGCCGCCATTCCCGGGACGCTGCTCGAGAGCGAGATGTTCGGACACGAGCGCGGCGCGTTCACCGGCGCGATGCAGCGAAAGATCGGCTGCTTCGAGATGGCGCATCACGGGACGCTGTTTCTCGACGAGATCGCGGAGATGGACGAGGTTCTCCAGGCCAAGCTGCTGCGCGTGCTCCAGGAGCAGCGTTTCCGGCGAGTCGGCGGCCGTGACGTCATCGAATCGGACGTGCGCGTTCTGACCGCGACCAATCGCGATCCGATGGATGCGATCGCCAACCGCAAGCTCCGGGAAGACCTGTACTACCGGTTGAACGTCTTCACGATCGTGCTGCCGCCGCTGCGCGACCGCCGGGACGACATCCCGATGCTGGCGCGATTCTTCGCCGACGACTACGCCTCGAAGAACAACATGGCGGTGTCGCCGATCGACACACGCGCGCTCGAGCTGCTGGTGGCGCACGGCTGGCCGGGGAACGTGCGCGAGCTCAAGAACGCCATCGAGCGCGCGGCGCTCATCGCCGCCGGCGGGCCGATCCGCCCCGAGCACCTGCCCGCCGAGGTCCAGCGCGTGACCGGCGGCGTCCCGGTCATGGCCCGGGACCCCGGAAACCGCGACACGGTCTCGCTGCCGGTCGGCATGACGATGGACGACGCCGAGCGCGAGATGATCCGAACGACGCTCCTCCACACCTCCGGCAACAAGACGCGCGCCGCGAAAATTCTCGGCATCTCGCTGAAGACGATGCACAACAAGGTGAAGAAGTACGAGTTGTGAGAATTCCGCTTTCGCTGCGCATCTTCACGATCACTGCGGCCTTCACCGTTGCAATGGGATTCCTGGCGTTCGTCCTCGTCCGGGACGCCTTTCAGCGCTACTACGAGCGCTGGGAGCGGAGCTTGGCGACGCTCCCCGCCGAAGAGCTCTTCGACGAGTCCGCCAGCGAGATCGCGCGCTCGTTGCTGCTGCGCCTCGAGCGGGAGCCGGAAGTCCGCGAGCGTGACGAGCGGGCGATCACGTCGGGACTGAACGCCATCCTGCGCGAGATCCCGAGCATCACGTCGTTTCTCGTGCTCGACCGCGATCGCAGGATCCAGTACGCGAACCAGCCCTCGGCGGTCGATCTCGGGTTCACCGGCGACGAGCAGGCGTCGCTCGTCGCCTCGGACCAGATCGTCCGGCGCACGAAGTCGAACGGCACCAAGGCCTCGATCACCGAGGTGATGATCCCGATCTTCGATCAGCGGCCCGGTGGGGAAGGGGAGCGCCGCCGCCTCGGGTCCCTCATCATCGACTTCGCCCCGGATGCGTCGCTTGTCGCGAGGCTCCCCCAGCTCCGGCCGCCGTCGGTGAGCCCCCGCAACTCGATGCTGCCCGTCCTGCTGTTCGTGGCGGCGGGCGTCATCGGCGGGCTGGTCGTCGCCGCCGTCACCGCGATCCCGGTGAGGCGGCTCGATCGCGCGCTGCTGGCGTTCAGGCAGCGCGGATTCCGGGGCGGTCTCGACGCGAAGAGCCTGGGCTTGGGCCAGGAGCTGGCGGAGGCGGTCTCGGCGATCAACGAGATGGGCGGCCGCCTCGAGGCGCTCGATTCGCGCGGCCGGGAGCGCGAGGCGCTCTTGGGGACGCTAGCGCAGTCGCTCGAGGACGGGATGATCGCCATCGACGAGCGGGAGCGGCCGGTCGCCTGGAACGCAGCCGCGCTTCGGATCCTGGGCGTGGCGCCCGAGACGGCCGACGACAAGGCGGTGCGCGGGGCTCTCGACCTGCACCCCGAGCTCGCGGTGGGATGGGCGCCCGGCGCCACGCACTCGCCGCGCACGGTCGAGATCGCTCGCGAAGGGGCCGATGCGATTCCCATCCAGATCACCGAGGTCCCGTTCGAGCCCCGGCCGGGGACGTCGGGCACACTCGTGCTGCTGCGCGACCTCGCGACGCTGAGCAAGGTCGAAGCGCACCTGCTCGAAGCCGGACGCTTCGCGGTGCTCGCGCATCTCGCGGGAAGCCTGGCGCACGAGATCCGGAACCCTCTTCATTCGATCGGACTCAACGCCGGGGTCGTCGAGCAGTACGTCGGCCATCCGGCGACGCCGCCGACCGTCGCGGCGATGTCCGAGTCGCTGCGGACGATCCAGGAAGAGACGCGGCGCCTCACCGACCTGCTGAACAACTACCTCGGCCTGCTCCGTTCGGCACCCGATCCGGTGCCCGTCGATCTCGGAGAGGTCTGCCGCCGCGTGATCCAGCTTCTGTCCTATGCGGCGATGAAAGCGCGGGTGGAGATCGCCGTGGAGCCGGGGGAAAAGCTCCCGGCCGTCCTGGGCGTTCCCGACCGGCTGCAGCAGGCGCTGCTCAATCTCGTGCTCAACGCGATTCAGGCGATGCCGCAGGGCGGCCGCGTGGCGCTGCAGACGTCGGCGTCCGACGGGCTCGTCCGCGTCAGCGTCACCGACACGGGTCCCGGCTTGCCGAAGGGGCTCGCGGAAAAGCTCTTCGATACGCGCGTGACGACGAAACCCGGCGGGTCGGGTCTCGGCCTCCCGCTGGTTCGCATGATCGCCGAGGCCCACGGCGGCAGCGTCTGGTATCGATCCGACCCCGGCAAGGGCGCGACGTTCACGATCGTGCTGCCCGCCAGCCGCGCCGCGTAGGTAGGGGACACTCCCTTTTCCCCCCATAAGGGGACATTCGTCTTTTCCTTACAAATTCAGATCGGCCGACAGACGTGTAGGGCGGTTACTCGACATTCATCTGTCGGCCGATCTGAATTTGTAAGGAAAAGACGAATGTCCCCTTATGGGGGGAAAAGGGAGTGTCCCCTATTGGAGCTGTTCCTTCGTCGCGGGCTTCTGCTTGCGCTCCTGAGCGAGCGCGTGCGCGCCGTGATCGTCGGGAAGCGCGAGCACCGTGTCGTACTCGGCGAGCGCCTCGCGGCGGCGGCCGGCCAGGTCGTAGACGCGGCCGAGCTGGTAGTGGCCGAAGATCTTGAACGTCGAATCTTCGGGGCCGAGCTTTCCGGCGAGCATCCCCTTGAGGCTCGCCTCGGCGCCGGCGAAATCGTCCGCGCGCATCTGGGCGGAGGCGAGATTGAAAAGCGTCTGCGGGTCGGCGGGCTTCGCCTTGAGCGCCTTCTGGAGCGCGACCACCATCCCCTTCCAGTCGGAGCTCAAACGCTTGTCCTGGGCTTCCCTCTCGGCGGCGAGAAAGTCGAGCTCGCTCTTGTGGGCGGCCACGCGGCCGTCGGCCCAGCTCGTGAATGACTTCGAGAGGGCATCCGGCGAAGTTCCGAGCGCCGCGGCCAGCGGAGCGCTGGTGCCTCCGGCGACGCCGTAGGTTTTCTTCAGGACGCCCTCGCCGAAGCTCTGCCGGAGCCACAGCACGAAGACTCCGGCCATGATTCCCGCCTCGTCGCTCGGAATGGAGCGAAAGCGCTCCTCGTCGAGCAGGACGTCGAGGGTGGGGAGCCCGCCGTTGCTCCGCAGGATCGCCGCATGCCCCTCCATGGTTTCGTCCCGATACCGATCGAGGAATGAAAACGGCACGCCCTCGTAGAGGGAGGAGAGAAAGCACGGGCCGAAATTCTGGCGGGCGATGACATGGAACTCCTCGACGGGCTGGACGGACATCGCGTAGCGCTTGGTCGCGTGGATCTCGCGTGAGGCGGGAACGGCATGAGTCGGATCGCCGACGCCCGTCCCCTCGCGCTTCATGTCTTCATTCTCGTAGAGGTAAAGGAGGATCTTGAAATCCGGCGGCACCGGCCCGAGGCTCGCGACCGCCTTGGCGAACGCGGCCTCGCGCGCCTTGACGATCTTCGCGAGCTCTTCATCCGTGAACGACTTGCGCTCGAACACGACGTGGTAGTGCGGCGAGTCCATGCTCGCCGAGGCGCCCGGGGCGGAGAGGCCCTCGCTGGTGTGATCGGCTTCCGCATCGACGTCCCTCCGCGGCGGCCAGACGCGGCCGGGCAGGAACATGCCCTGATGGATCGGACGAAAGTCGTGGTAGATCGCCCAGTCGGAGCCGAGGCGTGGAATGACCTGGAATCGATCGCGCTCGGGATCGATGCGCGACCAGAACAAGACGAACATCGACCAGTTGAGCGGGTTGCGGTTGAAGAGGAGCAGATCAGCCGCCGGGTCGGAATCCTCCATTCCGGCGAAGCGCGTGACCGACCCCTCGCGAGCGAACGGCGCCTGGAGGCCGGGGATGTTGAACGCCCGGTTCTTCCAGCCGAGGATCAGCAGGTTCCCCTTCTTCTGTTCTTCGGTGAGCTGATCGTCGGCGACGACCGCGACCTTGTTCTTGTGAACCGTGGTGAGCCACGCCGCCCGCGCCTCCGCCGAGCGCCGGTTCAGCTCCACCGGCTCACCGGGACCGGCCGGATAGACGACCGTCATCGAGCCGAGCATGAAGAACCCGGCGGCAGCGTGCCATTCGACGCCGCGATGACGCTCGTCGTCGATCGTGTCCGGGACCTGATTCGGGGCTTGCGCGCGCGCCAGGACAGGGGCGAGGCCGATCAGCGCGAGGCCGATCGCGCGCGGAACGCGGCGGATCATCGGGCGTCTCCCATGCGGCAACCCCGCATGATAAAGGCGGACGACGGGCTTTGCTACGATCGCCTCCATGCCGCGGGTGTTCGCCATCGCCGACCTCCACCTTTCGTCTTCGGGGGCCAAGCCGATGGACGTATTCGGCGCGGTGTGGGCTCGCCACGCCGACCGGATGGCGGTCTCTTGGGACGAGCGGGTGGCGCAGGACGACGTCGTTCTCCTTCCCGGCGATCTGAGCTGGGCACGAAACCTCGAAGAAGCGAGTCCGGATCTCGCGTGGATCGGCGCGCGACCGGGGACGAAATACCTGCTCCGCGGAAATCACGATGGATGGTGGGACAGCGTGGCCAAGGTCCGGAGGGCGCTGCCGCCGCGCTGCCTCGCGCTCCAGAACGATGCGTTCGATCTCGGCGAGACGGTGCTCGTCGGCGGAAGAGGATGGGTCGCTCCCGACGATCCGCTCTCGGGGCCGAACGATCCGGCGATCTTCCAACGGGAGCTCGGCCGTCTCCGGCTGTCGATCGAGGACGCCGACCGGAAGTTCGGGCGGGAGAAGCACCGCATCGCGATGCTTCACTTCCCGCCGTGGATCGAAGGCCGTGACCCCGGTGACGTCGTCGCGGCGCTGAAAGCGGGCGGAGTCCGCACCTGCGTCTACGGGCACCTGCACGGAGCCGACCACGCGCTGGCCATGACTGGCGATCACGACGGAATTCGCTATCGCCTCGTCGCAGCCGACGCGATCGATTTCGCTCCGGCGCTGTTAGACTGACGCCGAGTCAGCGGAGGGCGTCCCCGTGAGCGAGCTTCCCCCCATCGAGCCCGGTCCAACCGCGCCTGCCCCCTTGCCCGGCCTGCCCTGGGAAGAACCGTCTGCGGGGTTGGGCTCGATCTTTCCGACGGCGGGAAAGATCCTGGGGCAGCCGATCGCCGCGTACTCGACGATGAGCTTGGACGTCGATCTGGTTCGTCCGATCGCCTACTTCGTGCTGTGGATCTTGATCGGCGCCTGCATCGGCCAGCTCTGGAGCTATCTCCTCTTCGACTCGCTGATCGGAATGGTTCGCAGTCTCGCGGGATCGGAGTTCGAGCGCATCGCGCCGTTGATGCACCGGCCGGGAGGCCTGCAGCTGGTCCTCAGCCTGATCGTCACACCTCTGATCGCGCTCATCGGCCTGTTCATCTGGACGGGGCTCGTTCACCTGACGCTGTCATTGCTCGGCGGGGCCGGCCGGGGATTCGCCGCCTCGCTGCGTGTGGTCTGCTACGCGGAGACGACGCAGATCTGCGCCATCGTTCCCGGGCTCGGCGGGCTGGTCGGGTTGGTCTGGAGGCTGATCCTCGACGGAATCGGCCTGACGATCGTCCACAAGACCGAGCCCTGGAAGGCGGCGTTGAGCATCATCATTCCCATCGTTCTATGCTGCGCCTGCATCGCCGCGGGGTCCGCCCTCGTCGGGACCGCGGTCCTCCAGGCGATTCAAAACATGAAATGACCTGGCGCACCCCGACCCGCGACGATCGTCAGGTGGCGATCCTGTGGGCGGTTTGTGCGGGACTGGCGATCGCTCTCGGGCCGGTCTGGCGGGCGGCGGCCCCGTTCCTTCCCCCGTGCGTCTGGCACGCCGTGACGGGATGGCCGTGCCCCGGCTGCGGCTCGACGCGCGCGATGTTGCGGCTGCTTCACGCCGACGTCGCCGGGGCGCTGGCGACCAATCCGTTGACGACGACGTCCGCCGCAGGGTTCGTCGGGCTCGGGCTCGCGGCGCCGGTCTGGTTCGCGCTCGGAGGGATGCGTCCGGCGCTCGACCCGGGGGCGAAGCCGCGTCTCATGGTGCTCGTTGCGGCGATCGTAGTCGCCAACTGGGTGTGGCTCTTCGTACACGGGATCTAGTCGAGAGTCGAGCGTCGAGAGTTAAGAGTCAAGAGTTCAGGGTTGCAGACTCTCGACTGTCTTCAGAGCAGCTCTTCCAGCGCATCGAGCTTCTCGTCGACGGCGCGGAACGTCGAGTCGTAAGGGGATTCGGTCTCGAGGTCGACTCCGGCGGCGCGCAGCAGCTCGAGCGGATAGTCGGCGCCGCCGCTTCCCAGGAACCGCGTGTAGCGCTCGGCCGCTCCCGGCCTCTTGTTGAGGACGTCGCGGGCCAAGCTGTTCGCCGCCACGATGCCGGTCGCGTACTGATAGACGTAGAAGTCATAGTAGAAGTGCGGCACGCAGGCCCACTCGATCGCGAAGAGGTCGTCGACCGCGCAGGCGCCGTCATCGTGCCCTTGGTACGCGCGCACCAGCTCGAGGTACATCTTCGACAGGGATTCGCCGGTGAGCGCCTCGCCCCGCTCCGCACGCTCGTGGATGCGCAGCTCGAACTCGGCGAAGAACGTCTGACGGAACAGCGTCGCGCGGATGCCGTCCAGCCAGTGGCCGAGGAGGAAGATCCGTTCCTGGCGGTCCTGGGCCTCGCCGAGCAGCCGCTCGATCAGGAGCGCCTCGTTGAACGTCGAGGCCACCTCCGCCACGAAGATGCTGTAGTCCGCGCACGCGTACGGCTGCGTTCGATTGCTGAAGAAGGAGTGCATCGCATGGCCGGCTTCGTGCGTGAGCGTGCTCACGCTGTCGAAGTCGCCGTTGAAATTCAACAGCATGTAGGGGTGGACGTCGTAGGCGGCTCCGGTCGCGTACGCCCCCGACCGCTTGCCCGGCGCCGGGTGCCAGTCGATCCACCGGCGCTCGAACGACTGCTGGAGCGCGGCGAGGTAGGGGGCCCCGAGGGGCGCCATGGACTGCATGACGAGCTGCTTGGCGGTCTCGACGTCGTACTTGCGGTTCCCGCCTTCGCCCAGCGGGCAGTGCAGGTCGAAGTACGTGAGTCCCGGCAGTCGGAGCGCCTTCGCGCGGAGACGGAAGTACCGGTGGATCGACGGCAGGTGCAGCTTCACCTGATCGATGAGATTGACGTAAACCTTGGACGGTACGTTGTCGCCGTCGAGCGCCGCCGAGAGGCACGAGTCGTATCGCCGCGCGCGGGCCCGGAAGACGTGCGTCTTGAGGCACTCGAACAAGTTCGATCCATAGGTCGCCTCGAAGGCGCGATACCCGGAGAAGTACGCCCGGGTCGCGATCTCCCGGTCGTCCCTGACGCTCGAGGTGCGCACCAGCGAGAACACCGCCGGCGTCAGCGTCACGGATTCGCCGGATCCGAGCGACACGGTCGATCGCGGCATCTCGGCGTTGTTCAAAATCCCGAAGATCTGGTTGGGGCCGCCGAAGATGAGCCCGGCTTCGGCCAGCAGGTTTTCCTCGGGCGGGGAGAGCACGTGAGACCGCTGGCGGACGAGGTTCTTCAAGAATTGCGCGAATGGGGCGAGTCGCGGCTCTTCCGCCAAATGCGCTTCGACGAGCCCCTCGCGCAGGGCCAGGATCTCCGGCCTCAGGTAGGACGTCCGGCGCGACATCTCGGTGTGCGCGATCTCGACTTCCTGCCGCATTCCCTGATTCGCGGCGACCCGGAGATCGCCGTCCGACTTCATCGAGGCGTAGGCGAAGAGGCGGCTCAACGTCTTCGAAGCCTCGGTGATCGCTTCCAGGGCCAGGACCATGGCGACCGCCGACGAGCCCAGCGTCCCGGCGTACCGGGAAAGGCCGGGGAGCGCCTCATCGATCCGGCGCTTCTCGGCCCAGAACTCGGCGTCCGAGGCGTAAAGGTCCTCGAGACTCCAGGTCTCCTCCAAGGCAGGGGTGACGCTCATCGGGGGCCCTCGTCTGGTGCCGGAGGTGGGAGTTGAACCCACACGACCGCAAGGATCGGGGGATTTTGAGTCCCCTGCGTCTGCCATTCCGCCACTCCGGCGCGGCGGGAACCGAGCGTATCGTCGTCATCTGCGCAGTGTCAAGTGCGACCGGCCCATGGCCCGGAAGTCTTGCAGATTCAATTCGTTTCGGGTACCATGGCAATCCGTACATGGGGAGGTCCCGCTTGGACTTCAAGGTCGGCGATAAGGTCGTATACCCGAATCATGGCGTAGGGGTCATCGAGCAAGTCACCAAGAAGTCCGTGGGGGACTTGGTCTCGTCGTTCTACTGCCTCCGCATCATCTCTACCGACAGCACGGTGATGGTCCCGGTCGGCAACACGATCGCCGTCGGCTTGCGGAAGGTGCTGACCAAACGCGAGGTCACTCGGGTCATGGACGTCCTCAAAATGGGTGAGGTCGCCACATACGACGACTGGAAGGGCCGTTTCCAGGCGAACTCCGAAAAGATGCGCACCGGCGATATCCGCGCCGTCGCCGAGGTCCTGAAGAGCCTGACGATCCTCGCCGAGATCAAGCCCCTGTCCTATCGCGAGCGCAAAATGCTCGATCGTGCCCGTTTTCTCCTCGTCTCCGAGCTCGCCGAAGCGGGCAACAAGACGGTCGAGAAAGTCGAGGGCGAGATCGACGCGGCGCTCGCCGACTCTCTCAAGGGCGCCAAGGTCAAGGTCGCGCACTGAGATCGATAACCTCGTCCTGACCCGACTAGCCATCGAGTGGGCGGCGCTGCTTCCCTCGACCCACCTGACCGAGTTCGTCCAAGAATCGGACCGTCGCTTCCGCCTCGTCTTCGCCGGACCGGACGCATCGAGCGTCATCGTCGCCAGTCTCGACCCCGTTCGCCCATGGATCGCGGCGGAAACGAAACGCTGGAAGGGACCTCGATGGTCTCCGGCGCCTTGGATCGCCGCTGTGGCCAGAGACCTGACCGGGCGACGTCTGGTCCGGGTGATCAAGCAGTCGAGCGATCGGACGGTTCGATGGGAGTTCGACGGCGGCAAGGCACTGGTCATGGATCTCGCTCCCAGCCGGGCCAACCTCGCGCTGGATGACCAGGGGACGATGACCGGTGGGCTCCGCCGTTCGAGCACGGGTGAGCAGTCCCGATCGACGACTAGGCCAGCCGGCTTGGATGGGTTCGGCGCAAGTGCAGAGGAAGTCGATGCCGCGCTCCGTGCCGGAGCGCCACGGCTGATCGGGATCAGCCAGTCTGTGATCGAGCTGGCCGAGGCTGAGGCGCGGCAATCCGGGCGATCGCCCGGCACGGTTCTGTGCTCTCGTCTTGAATCGATTCTTCGCGGCGAAAGCGAGATCGTCGCCGAGGGAGACGTTCGCCTGCTGCCTTGGCGGCCTTCGCCGGCCGCGGATCGGAGTCTATCGATCAGGGGTAGCGCGCCCGAGACCGCGGGATGGTTCTACGAGCGGCAAGACGAGCGCGCGCGAACCGAGTCGAGGCTCGCGGGCCTCGGTCGAATTCTCCGCCGCGAGATCGACCGAGCGGCGGACGCCATCCGTCGCGTCGAGGGCGAGCGGGATCGATTCTCCACCGACGACCGCTCGCGGATCATGGGGGAGGCGCTCCTCGCCGGGCTCCATGCGGCGCGCCGTGTCGGGACAGTCGTGATCGTCCCCGATCCCTATGCGGCGGAGGGTGAGATCGAGATCCCCGCACCACCGGACAAGCCGCTGACGGCGATCGCCGACGACCTGTTCCGCCGCCACCGCCGGGCGCAGCGCGGCGTCGTCGCGGCAAGGAACCGGTTGGCGTCCCTCGAGACGAAGAGGACGCGCCTCGAGGCGCTCGTTCCCGACCAGGAGGCAGCGCGGGACGACGCCGGCGCCGATGCGCTCGAGGCGAGCATGCGGGCGCTCGGGCTCCCCGTCGGTCTGGTCCGTCCGACTCGGGTCGCGCGCGAGGCGGCGCGAACGGCCGCGCCCCGGCTGGCCGGCGTGCGAATCGCCACGAGCGTCGAAGGGTGGACGATCCTCATCGGCCGTACCGGGAAGGACAACGACCGCCTGACGTTCAAGATCGCGGGAGCCGACGACTTCTGGCTTCACGCCGCCGGTACCGCCGGGGCGCACGTCGTCATACGCAACCCCGATCGGGCGGGGTCGCCGCCCCCCGCGACCCTCGCCGAAGCGGCCGCCTTCGCCGTGTGGTTCAGCGACGCCCGCGAGCAGGGCGCCGCCGACGTTCACTGGACCAAGCGAAAAAACGTCCATCGCGTGCGCGGCGCGGCGTCCGGGAAGGTCGTCCTCAAGCGGTTCGACACCGTCCGCGCTCGCGCCAAAGCCCCGCAGGAAGTCTGAATGGGCGGGATCGGTCGAGGATCGCCCGTTCCGCGTCGAGGATGAGCCCTTTCGCGCCAAACATCGCACGAGACTCGATTGACCTTGGGTGTGCGCTGCCCTAGATTGGCGCCGCCATGAAGGCCGCGCTGCAATTGATCGGGGGCCTGCTGCTCGCCGGACTCCTTCTTTATTGGGTCTTCCACGACAAGGACCCCAAGGCCTTGAGGGCTGCGATGCTTCAGGCATCGCTGCCGCTCCTGTTCGCAGGGTCGATCGTGAACATCTCTCACAACGTCTTCCGGATGCTTCGCTGGCGGAAGCTCCTCGATCCGGTTCGCCCGGACGTCAAGCTTCGACCGATGTTCGCGTCGATCATGCTCGGCTACATGACCACATGGCTCATGCCGGGCCGGGTCGGCGAGCTCGTCCGTCCCGCGTTGCTTTCGGCGAAGGAGGACATCCCGCTGGCGCCGTGTCTCGGCACGATCGTCGCGGACCGGGTGCTTGACGGCATGGCGATCGTCGTCCTCTTCGTCGCCGGCAGCTGGGGCGCCCACTTCACCGCCGGGTCCGCGGCGCTGTCCTCGCGGATTCGCCTCACGGCGGGGCTTGCGCTGGCGGGGCTGACCGTCGGGTTGATCCTCCTGATCGCCGTCTCGGCGGCGGGAAACCGGCTCGATCCGTGGCTCGCGCGGCGTCCGGCGCCGATCCGCTGGGGTGGCCGGGTCGTGCTCGGACTGTCCCGCGGGGTCGATGCGCTCCGCTCGCCGCGGCTCGTCGTGCCGATCGCGATCCACAGCCTGCTCGCATGGACGACGATCGCCCTTGGAACGTGGCTCGGCATCCGCGCGGTCGGCGCCGCGATCGGGTTCGCCGACGTCCTGGTCATGCTTCCGTTGCTGGCCCTGGGCGTCTCGCTTCCGACGCCCGGCGGTGTCGGCGGCTACCACGCGTTGATGCAGTTCGGGCTGACGTCCCTGTTCGGAGTCGACCCGACCGTCGCGGCGAGCGCGGGCGTCCTGATGCACCTCGCCATCGTGACGCCGGTGCTCCTCCTCGGCCCGGTGATGCTCTACACGGAAAACGTCGCGTGGTCCGATCTCGTGGCGGCGGTGCGGCAGGTGCGCGAGCTCGGCCGGGCGCGGTCCGCCGAGGTGACGCCGTGATCTGCCCGTTCTGCGCCCATACGAAAGACAAGGTCGTGGATTCGCGGGAGACCGGGGCCGGCGATGCGATCCGGAGGCGCCGCGAGTGCCTCTCGTGCGGCCGCCGGTTCACCTCCTACGAGCGCGTCGAGGAGATCCCGTATTTCGTCATCAAGAAAGACGGCCGCCGCGAGCCGTTCGATCGCCAGAAGCTGATGGTCGGGCTTCACCGGGCGTGCGAGAAGCGGCCGGTGCCGGCGAAGGCGCTTCAGGCGATCGTCGACGAGATCGAGCAGCTCGTCCAGGACACGCCCGAGCGGGAGATCTCCGCCGGCGTCATCGGCGAGCGCGTGATGGATCGATTGAAGGAGCTGGACAAGGTCGCCTACGTCCGGTTCGCCTCCGTTTACCGGCAGTTCGAGGACGTCGAGGAATTCATGTTCGAGCTGCGCAATTTGGTCGAGACGAGGAAGTGAGGGTCGCCCGATGACGAAGGGACTGGGCTCGATGCTCGAAGTGGCGCGCATCCAGAGCGAGATCAACCGGCTGTTCGACAACCTCCTCGACCTCGGGACGGGAAACGGCGAGGGCGGGAGCTGGATCCCGATCGTCGACATCGTCGAGGCGGACGATGCGCTCCTCGTCACGGTCGAGCTGCCCGGCGTCGCGCCGGCGAACCTCGTCGTCTCGACGAACGGCGGCGACGTCATCCTCAAGGGGGAAAAATCGCGGCCGCCGCTCGGTGCGTCGGTGCGCTCCCACGTCGCCGAGCGCGCCTACGGGAGGTTCCGCCGGGTCATCCATCTCGGCGTTCCCGTGAATACCCACAAGGCCGAGGCGACGCTGACGGACGGAACGCTGCGCATCCGGTTCCCCAAGGTGTCGAACCGACGGGGCGAGGAAGTCGCCATCGAGGTCGCGGCATCATGAGCGACGCCCACGACGCTCCGCTCGATCCCGATCTTCGAATCCCGTCCGAGATCCCGGTCCTGCCGCTCCGGGACATGGTGGTCTTCCCGTTCATCATCGCGCCGCTGTCGGTGGCGCGGGACCTCTCGATCCAGGCGGTCGACCGCGCGCTTTCGGAGAACCGGATGATCCTTCTGGTCGCGCAGCGCGACAAGGACGAAGAGGATCCGGCGACCGAGGATCTCTACGAGACCGGAACCGTCGCGGTGATCATGCGCATGCTGAAGCTTCCCGACGAGCGCATCCGCGTGCTCGTTCAGGGCGTCTGCCGCGCCCGCATCAAAGGGTTGACGGGGACCCGGCCGCACCTGACCGCGACGATCGAGCGGATCCCCGACCGTCCGTTCGACGGCGCGGCCATCGAGACCGAGGCGCTGGTGCGCGCCGTCAAGCGGGCGCTCGAACGCGCCGGGAGTCTCGGAAAGCAGATTCCCTCCGAGGTGCTCGTCATCGCGAGCAACCTCGAGGATCCGGGACGCCTGGCGGACCTCGTCGCTTCGAATCTCGAGCTGAAGGTCGAGGAAGCGCAGGACCTTCTCGAGATCGCCGATCCGGTCGAGCGCCTGAAGCGCGTCCACGACCTCGTCCAGCGGGAGATGTCCCTCCTGACGATGCAGCGCGAGATCGACTCGATGGCCAAGGACGAGATGGACCGCTCGCAGCGCGAGTCCTACCTCCGCCACCAGATGAAGGCGATCATGGCGGAGCTCGGCGAAGGCAACGAGCTCGCAGAAGAGATCGAGCGCGCGCGAGAAAAGGCACGCGAGCTTCCGCTGTCCCCGCAGGCCGCCGAAGAGGTCGAGCGCCAGCTCAAGAAGCTCGAGCGCATGCACCCCGACGCCGCCGAGGCCTCGACGGTCCGGAACTACCTCGACTGGATCCTCGGCATGCCGTGGGGGAAGACGACCAAGGACAACCTCGACCTCGTCAAGGCCCGGACCATCCTCGACGAGGACCACTACGCGCTCGATCCGATCAAGGACCGCATCCTCGAATACCTCGCCGTCCGCAAGCTCAAGAAGAAGAGCAAGGGACCGATCCTCTGTTTCGTCGGTCCCCCGGGCGTCGGGAAGACGTCTCTCGGGCGCTCGATCGCGCGCGCTCTGGGCCGGCAATTCGTCCGGCTCTCTCTCGGAGGCGTCAAGGACGAAGCCGAGGTTCGCGGGCATCGCCGCACCTACGTCGGCGCGATGCCGGGCCGCGTCATCCAGGGCATCCATCAAGCGGGATCGATGAACCCCGTGTTCATGCTCGACGAGGTCGACAAGATCGGTCAGGACTTCCGGGGCGATCCGTCCGCGGCGCTCCTCGAGGTTCTGGATCCCGAGCAGAACGCCACGTTCCGGGACCACTACCTCGGCGTCCCGTGGGATCTGTCGGACGTCATGTTCATCGCGAACGCGAACCTGCTCGATCCGATCCACCCGGCGTTCCGCGACCGGATGGAGACGATCCGCCTGTCGGGTTACACCGAAGAAGAGAAGCTCATCATCGCCGAGCGCCACATCGTCCCGAAGCAGATCGAAGAAAACGGGCTGAAGAGCGGCCGCATCGATTTCTCCGAGAACGCGATCCGCGCCCTGATCTCGGGCTATACCCGCGAGGCGGGCCTCAGGAATCTCGAGAGGCACGTCGCGGCGGTCTGCCGCAAGGTGGCCCGCCAGGTGGCGGAAGGCCGGAAGGGGAAGATGCGAATCATCGCATCCAGCCTCGAATCGTTCCTCGGGCCTGCTCCGGCCAACCGCGAAGACGCGCTGCCGACCGACCAGGTCGGCGTCGCCACCGGGCTCGCGTGGACGGAAACCGGCGGCGACGTGCTCTTCGTCGAGGCCTCGACGATGCGCGGCCGCGGCGGCCTGATCCTCACCGGGCAGCTCGGCGACGTCATGAAGGAATCCGCCCAGGCGGCGCTGACCTTCGCGCGCGCGCACGCGGCGGACCTCGGGCTCGACGCGACGTACTTCGAGGAGAGGGACCTGCACATCCACGTTCCGGAGGGGGCCATCCCGAAGGACGGACCGTCGGCCGGGATCACGATCGCCGCGGCGATGGTGTCGGCCTTCATCGAGAGCCCGCTGCGGCGGGACCTCGCGATGACGGGGGAGATCACCCTCCGCGGCAACGTCCTTCCGGTGGGCGGGATCAAGGAGAAGGTCCTCGCCGCCCGCCGGTCGGGGATCACGACCGTGCTGCTCCCAGAGGCGAACCGCAAGAACCTCGAGGAGATCCCGAAGTCCCTGAGGAAGGATCTGACGCTGATCTTTGTCGGGGACGTGCGAGAGGTCTTCCGTCACGCCTTCCGTGAGCCTTTGGTGCTCAGCGGTGCCGGGAGCCCATCGAAAGCCCCGCAAAAGCGAGCCCCTCTCCAGCCCATCCACTAATAGGGGACACTCCCTTTTTTTCGAATAGGGGACTGTCCCCTATTCGAAAAAAAAGGAGTGTCCCCTAGCTGCTAAACTCCTCCGGCTACGTGAGTTACCCCCCCGGGACGGACTCGGGCTAGACGTTTCGTGCGGACATTCCGTAACAGAAGCGGGTCCGAGGCGTCCCGAAGCCGGAAGCAGCTGAGGATGCGGGACGACGAGGACCTGAGCGATCTGATCCGGGCTGCCGCGGGAGGCGACCACCGGGCGTTCGAAGACCTGGTCCTTCGAAAGCGCGAGCGCGTCGTGCGGACGGCCTACCAGATCACGGGTGATCTCGAAGATGCCAAGGACGTCGCGCAAGCGGTTTTCCTCAGGCTGTGGAGGGTGTTGCAGCGGTTCGACCTCGAAAGACGGTTCGACACCTGGCTGTACCGCATTACCGTGAACGCCGCGATCGACCATCTCAGGGAGCGTGGGCCGAAGGGCTTTCTGCAAGCGCTGCCCGACGACGCCGGGGAGCGGCTCGCCGACCCCGCAGCCGGCGCCGAGGACGTGCTCGGCGTGAAGACGCTCCAGCGGGCGTTTCTTCATCTGGCCGCGCGGCTGGCGCCGAAGCAGCGGGCCGTGTTCGTGCTCAAGGACATCGAGGGCGTCGAGACGGGCGAGATCGCCCGGATGCTGGGGATCACCGAATCGACCGTGCGGAACCACCTCCTTCAGGCGCGGCGCGTGTTGCGCGCGGGGCTCGAAGCCGAATACCCCAGCCTTCTCAAGAGGCGCCCGTGAGCGCGCACGTTCAGCCGAAGACGCTCTCGGAAGCCGAAGGGCCCGCGCGGCGCGCAATGCTCGAGCACCTCGCGTCCTGCGCCGCCTGTCGCGAGGCCGCCGTCCTGCACGATCCATCGCTGCTGTTCGCGCTGCTCGCGCTCGCGCCGATCCCGAAAGCCGATCTCGATGCCGTCTCCGCCGAGGTCGCGCATCGCGCGGGTCGCGAGCGGGGCTCGTTCGGCGAGCTGCTCCAAGAACGAGCTTGGCCTCGGCGGGTCGCGGCCGCGGCGGTCGTGGTCCTGGCGCTCGCCGCCGGCTACGTGATGCGCGAAGGGAAGCGGATCGAGCCCGAGGCGATCTCGCAGCGTGTGCCCCAGCCGGTCGAGCCCACGGCGCTGCCGCATGCCGACGTCGCGGTCGATAGCCCACGCGGGGTTTCGCAGGTGATCGACATGACGGTCGGCGACACGCAGGTCGTGATGGTCTACAACAAGGACCTCAACCTGTGAGGGCCGCGGCGCTCCTGCTCGTTCTCGCGCTCGGCTCGGCCGAAAGCGTCCGTGCGGTCGAGGCGGCGCGCGGCGGCTCCGACGGGTCCGAGGCGATCTCGGCACGGGCGTACGAGATCAAGTACAAGTCGCTCGCGGACGCGGCGGAGCTCGTCTCTCCGCTCCTGAGCCCGCAGGGCCAGGTGACCCTCCAGCCGCGCTTGAAGACGCTGACGGTCCAGGACCGCGCCGCGGTCTTGGAGCGCGTCGGAGCGCTCCTGACGAGCTTCGACGTCGCGCCGCGAAACGTCGAGATCTCGATGAGCCTGTTCCTCGGCACCGACCGCAGGGAGCAGGAATCCGGACGCAGCATCCCGTCGCAGGCCATGACGACCGACGTCCGCGGCATCGCGGAGACGCTCGGGGATTTCACCAAGTGGAACGCCTACGAGCCGCTCGGCGGCCGGGCGGTCACGGGGGTCGAGGGCGGCCGGGTGACCGTCAACCTGTCGGACACCTATCGCGTCTCCTACGACATCGACACCGTGCGCGACCAGTCGGTCAAGCTCGCGAACTTCCTGCTCCAGCGCGTGACGCGCGGGCCCGAGGGGAAGGACGTCCTGCAAGACGTGTACTCCGCGTCCGTCGTCCTTCCGGTCGGGCGGATGCTGATGCTCGGCGCCGCGCAAAACCCCGAATCGAAGCGCGCCCTGTTCCTCACGCTTCAGGCGAAGCCGAGGTAGGCGATGGCTCAATTCGTCTGCCGCATGGCTTTGCCCTCCGGGGAGGTCGTCGAGCGCACGGTCGTCGCCGACACCGAGGCGGCGCTCCGGCGAGAGCTCGAAGAAAAGGACATGCTGGTCCTCGACCTGAGGCGGCAGAATCCGGTCTTCTCCGCGGTGACCGGGGCGTTTTCGGTCCGCCCGCGCATCAACGCGCGTGAGTTCCTGTTCTTCAACCAAGAGTTCTCGGCGCTGCTGCGCGCCGGCTTGCCGATCCTGACGAGCCTCGACATCCTGATCGATCGCCGCAAGAACATGATCTTCAAGCGGGCGCTGACCGACATCCGCGAGCGCGTCCGCTCGGGCGAGGCGCTCTCGGAGGCGTTCACCGCGCAGGGCGCGCTCTTCCCTCCGCTGTACGCCGCGAGCATGGCCTCGGGCGAGCGCTCGGGCGAGCTGCCGAACGTGCTCAAGCGCTACATCGCCTACACGCGGAGCGTCCTCACGCTCCGCAAGAAAGTGGTCGGAGCGCTGATCTATCCCGCGATCCTCGTGTGCGTCTCGGTCGTGTTGATCTCGATCATGGTCTTCTACGTGATCCCGAGCTTCTCGAGCCTCTTCAAGGACTTGGGAACCGACCTCCCGGCGATCACGCAGCTGCTCATGGACGGGTCGATCTTCCTCAAGTCCCAGGGCTTGCCGATCTTGGCCGGGGTCGTCGCGGCCGTCATGGCGTTCCTCGTCTGGTACCGCTCGCCGGCGGGGCGCGTCGGATTCGACCGCCTCAAGATGAAGCTGCCGATCGTCGGCCCCATCTTCCGCGACTACGCGCAGAACCGGTTCACCCGGACGTTCTCGACGCTGCTGGCAGGCGGCATCCCGCTCGTCACGTCGCTCGAGCTGTCGGCGCGGGCCGTCGGCAACGCCGTCCTCGAATCCGAGCTGATGGGCGTCGCGGTCAAGGTGCGGGAAGGCCAGCCGCTGTGGGAGTCGCTCGAGCACATCGGCTACATCACCGAAATGACGATCGAGATGATCAAGGTCGGCGAATCGACCGGCGCGCTCGTAGAAATGCTCGACAACGCTTCGGAGTTCTCGGAGGAGGAGATCGACTACAAGCTCTCGAAGATGGTCACGCTGATCGAGCCCGTGATGCTCGTCTTCATGGCGCTGGTCGTGACCGGCATGCTGCTCGCGTTCTACCTGCCGCTGATCCGCGCGGCGGGCACGTCGAAGTTCTAGGGCGAAGGGGACGGACCGTGGCCGAAGACGCCAAGACTCGCGACGCCGCCGGGATCCCGGCGCTCGACCCCGAGGCGGGTGCCGAGATCCTCTCCGAGGAATTCCTGGCGAAGCGGCTCTCCGAGCGGGTCGGCGTCGAATACGTCGACCTCGCGAACTTCGAGATCGACCCCGAGCTGTTCCGCTCGATCCCGGTCGACCTGATGTTCCGCTACAACTTCGTGCCCCGGGCGCGCACGGCGGCGGGCCTCCAAATCGTCGTCGCCGATCCCACCGACGTGCTGATGATCGACGAGCTCGAGCTGCTGCTCGGAACGTCGATCGAGGTCGTCGTCGGGACCCCGAGCGCGATCCAGGAGATCTTGAAGAAGAGCGAATCCTCCCAGCGCGTGCTCGAAGAGGCGACCGAGGAGTTCCGCATCCAGATCGTCCTCGAAGACGACGAGACCGGCGAGGAGACGCTGACGATCGACCGGCTGACATCCGACCAGTCGCCGATCATCAAGCTCGTCGATTCGACCCTGTTCAACGCGCTGCAGCGCCGGGCCTCCGACATCCACATCGAGACGCGCGACCGCGAGGTCGTCATCAAGTACCGGATCGACGGCGTCCTCTACCAGGCCATGGAGCCGATCGACAAGAAGTTCCACCAGACGATCATCTCGCGCATCAAGGTCATGTCCGAGCTCGACATCTCGGAAAAGCGCGTCCCGCAGGACGGCCGCTTCAAGCTGCGCATCAAGGGCCGCACGGTGGACTTCCGCGTGTCGATCATGCCGTCGGTTCACGGCGAGGACTGCGTCATCCGTATCCTCGACAAAGAGTCGACCAACCGCGAGTTCGCGTCGCTCTCGCTCGACGTGTGCGGCTTCGACGACAAGGAGCTCGTGCGGATCCGCCGCTTCATCAAGGAGCCGTACGGCATGGTGCTCGTCACGGGGCCCACGGGCTCCGGCAAGACGACGTCGCTGTACGCCGCGATCTCCGAGATCAAGAACGACGAGGACAAGATCATCACGATCGAGGACCCCGTCGAGTACCAGCTCCCCGGGATCACGCAGATCCCCGTCAACGAGAAGAAGGGCCTGACCTTCGCCCGAGGGCTGCGCTCGATCCTGCGCCACGACCCCGACAAGATCATGGTCGGCGAGATCCGCGACGCCGAGACCGCCCAGATCGCCATCCAGTCGGCGCTCACCGGGCACCTCGTCTTCACGACCGTCCACGCCAACAACGTGATCGACGTGCTCGGACGGTTCCTCAACATGGGGGTCGAGCCGTACAACTTCGTCTCCGCCTTGAACTGCATCCTCGCGCAGCGGCTCGTGCGGCTGATCTGCGCGTCCTGCAAGCGCACGGTGAAGGCCACGCGCGAGCAGCTGTCCGCCTCCGGCCTCGATCCCTCGCGGTACAGCGATTTCACGTTCTACGAGGGGAAGGGGTGCATCGACTGCAACGGGACCGGCTACACCGGGCGGACGGCGATCGCGGAGCTCCTCGACATGTCGGACCGGATCCGCGAGATGATCCTCGAGAAGAAGCCGTCGGCGGACATCAAGAGGGCCGCGAAGGAGGAGGGCATGACGTTCCTTCGCGAGGCCGCCCTGGCCAAGGTGTTCGCCGGCAAGACCACCCTCCACGAAGTCAACAAGGTGACGTTCGTCGAATGAGCGCGTTCGATCCCATCGTCTCGATGTTCAAGCGCTTCGATGCCGAGGCGTTCCTCGAGTTCCGCCCGAGCTTCCCGCCGGTCGCCGTCGAGATCGACCGCGAGGCCATGACGCTCGTCCGCGTGAGAAACCGCCGGCGCGCGCTGCCGGTCCTCGACGCGTTCCGGTGCGTGCCGACCGTCGAGCCCGGGCTCGCCCACGAGGCCAACGCGAACGGGAACGGGGCCACCACGTTCCGGCCGAACCTCGCCCCGATCGACGAGCTGGCCGCCCAGGCGCGCGACCTGTTCGCGCGCAGCGGGACGCGGCCCGGACGGGTCTCCCTCGTGCTTCCGGACAACCTGGCCAAGGTGTCGATCGTGACGCTGCCCGAGCGCCCGCCGACCGCGAAGCAGCTCCGCGAGGTCTTGAAGTTCAAGCTCAGGCGCTCCGTGCCGTTCAAGCTCGAAGACGCCGTCATCTCGTCGTATCCGCTTCCGGGCCCGGGGCCCGAGCAGCACCTGCTCGTCGCCGTGATGCTCCGCTCGGTGATCGATCATTACGAAGCCGCGTTCGAGGCGGTGGGGGCGCGCCCCGGCCTCGTCGATCTGTGCACGCCGAGCCTGTTCAACCTCGTGCGGCCCGATCTCGTCAAGGCGGCGGCCTCCGGCGAGGACGCGGCGCTCTTGAACTGCACGCGCCAGTACTTCACGTTCATGATTCTCCGGAAGGACCGCATCGTGTTCTTCCGGTGCAAGACCTATGCGGGCGGCGAAGAAGCCGATGATGCCGCGCGCGTCGCCGTGATGGCCCGCGAGCTGGCGTCGTCGCTGTCGTACTACACCGACAAGCTCGAAGGCGGAGGCATCGGCACCGTCTTCGCGCGTGCTGTCTCGCCGGGGCTCGACGAGGTCGTCGGGGTCCTCGACCGCCTCGGCGTCGGCTCGGTCCGCGCGGTGGACGCCGCGGCCGCCGTCGATCCCAACGGCACGCGCTTCGAGCCCGTCGACGGCCAGCGCCTGGCCCCGGCGCTCGGCGCCGCCCACGGAAGGACGGCCGCCTGATGAGGGGACTCGAGCTCAATCTGGCGTCGCGGCCGTTCCGGAACAACACGCCGATCTGGATCGCGCACGGCGCGCTGTTCGCCGCCGTCGTCCTGTTTTCCGCGTGGAACGCGCATACGGCGGTCGACGCCTCGCGAAAGCTCGCCGCCCTCCAGTCCGACATGGGCAGCGTCGATCGCCAGCTCGCCGACCTGAGCAAGCGCGACGACGAGGCCGCCAAGGGGGCCCGCGCGTTCGATCTCAAGACGCTCCAGGTCCAGGCGGACAAGGCCAACGACATCATCCTGCGCCGTGGGCTGTCGTGGACGCGGCTGTTCAACACGCTCGAGCGCGTCGTCCCGTACGAAGTCCACATGACGCAGATCCGCCCGATCTACGGCACGGGGCAGGCGGCCACGGTCGCCAAGGGCGCGGTGTTCGAGGGCACGGTGCCGGTCGACATCGAGGGCGTCGCGCAGTCGTTCGAGTCCTTCCTCGAGCTCGAGCGATCGCTGATCGTCGATCCGCACTTCGCCAACGTCGAGCCGATGCGCAGCGACAATCCGCCGGGCTCCCAGGAAGTCAAGTTCCAGCTCCGCTTCCTCTACGATCCGGACGGGCGCCTGAAAGGCGAGCACCCCGACCTTCCGCACTTCCTGGAGGCCGCCAAAAAGACCGCCGAAGAAGGCGGCGAGGCGCCGCCCGCGGCGCTCGAGGGCCTCCATTGACCCCGCGTCCGGCCCGATTCGACGTCCGCGAGTCGAGCGGCCGCATCGCGCTCGTGCTCGTCGCGATGCTCCTCGTCAACGCGGCGGTGTCCGCGCTGTGGGTGCGTCCGAAGGTCGCCCGCTACCGCGAGCTGACGAGCCTGTCGAGCCCCCAGGCGCAGGTCGTCAAGACGCGCGAGAAGGACGTCACGCAGAAGGAAGCGTACCGGGGAGGGCTCGAGAAGGCGCGGGACGACATGAAGCGCCTGGCGACCGACGTGCTCTCGACGAAGCAGCGCCGGATGATCGCCGTGCAGCTCGAGATCGAAAAGCTGGTCAAGCAGTTCGGGATCACGATCGACAAGCGGGATTACCAGACCGACGAGGTGGACAACGGCGCGCTCGAGCGCTTCGCCGTCGTCGTGCCGCTGACCGGCGGCTACTCGAACCTCAGGAAGTTCATCCAGGCGGTCGAAAGCTCCGACAATTTCCTGGTGATCGAGCGCGTCGGACTGGGAACGGGCAAATCGACCGACGTCATCGAGCTCAACATCACCCTCGCGACCTACTTCATCGCCCCCGACGCGCAGCTCGACCAGCTCGGCAAGGCGCCCGTCCGCCCGAAGCAGGCCACCTGATGGCGCGCAAGCTCGCCAAGCGGGAGGCGTACCTGCTCGCGGCCCTGGGCGCGGCCGCGGTGTTCTGGGTCTTCCGGTCGTGGTCGGGGTCCGGCTCCCCGCACGAGGCCGCCGCCGCGAAGGCGAGCGAGTCGCGCAAGGAGGCGGCGATGGGGAAGGTCCCGGTCGTCCACATGGACCTCCTCGACCGCGCGGTCGTCAAGTACGACCCGGCCGGCCGCGACCTCTTCAAGTACGCCATCCGCCCGCCGTCCGTGGAGCAGGTCAAGCAGATGCGCGCCGCCGCCGAGGCGGCCGCGAAGGCGCAGAAGGAAGCCGAGGAGCGGGCGCGCCAGTTGGCCGAGGAGCAGAAGAAGATCGAAGAAGCCCGGCTGGCGGAGGTCGCTCTCCATCCGCCGCCGCCGCCCCCGCCGCAGCCGCCGACCATCACGTTCAAGTTCCTGGGGTTCGTCGGGCCTCCGAACGCGCGGGTCGCCGCGCTCGAGCAGAACGACTCGACGTTCGTCGCCAAGGCCGGCGAGATCGTGCAGAAGGACTTTCGCATCGACGAGATCAAGTACGAATCCGTCGTGATCAGCTTCGTCGATCCGCGGTTCAAGGGACAGGTCCGCGAGCTTCCGCTGGTCAGCGGCAAGTGAGCGCATCCAACAGGGCGGGCGAAACGGGGGAGACCCAGGTGTCGATGACCAGACGAATCGTAGGGACGGCGTTGGCGATCGTCCTCCTCGCCGCGTCGGGATGCGCCGCGCAGAAGGCGTTCAACACCGCCGAGCAGGAAGCCCGCCGCGACAACTGGGATCAAGCGGTGCTCCAGTACAGCAAGGCCGCCGCCCTGGATCCGGGCAACTCGCGCTACGACATCGCGCTGACGCGGGCGAAGCTCAAATCCTCCGCGCAGCACTTCGAGAAGGCGAAACGGTACGCGAAGTCGGCGCAGTGGGACCTGGCGGTCGCGGAGTACCAGCAGACGCTCCTGCTCCATCCCGGAAACCAGCACGCCGCCGACGAGCTGGACAAGGCCCTGGCGATGATTCGCCGCCGCGACGAGCAGCCTTCCGACATGGAGCGGCTCAAGGAAGAGGCCAAGAAAGACGCGCTCGCCCCGCCCAAGCTCTCCGCGAAATCGAACATCCCGATCCAGGTCCAGTTCCGCGACCGGCCGATCGGCCAGATCTTCGACGTCATCGGGAAGGCGTCGGGGATCAACTTCATCTACGACGAGAAGACCGACCTCAACAAGCCGATGACGATCGAGATCGGCAGCGTGACGCTCGAGCGGGCGCTCGACGTGCTCATGCTCCAGACGAAGAACTTCTACAAGATCATCGACGAGCACACCCTGCTGATCGCCCCCGACAACCGGCAGAAGCGGCAAGAGCTCGAGGACCAGGTCATCAAGACCTTCTACCTCTCGTCGGCCGAGACGAAGCAGGTGGTCTCCGTCGTCCGCACGCTCTTGAACTCGCGCCAGGTGGCCGAAAACGACGCGCTGAATTCGGTCTCGATCAAGGACACGCCCGACAAGGTCGCGATCGCCGAGAAGCTCATCGAGTCGAACGACAAGTCGAAGGGCGAGGTGATCATCGACGTCCAGCTCTTGGAGATCAATCGCAAGACCCTGTCGACGCTCGGGATCGACCTGTCCAGCAAGACGCTGACCGTCCAGTTCCTCGACGGGACGAAGTCGGTCCCGCTGAACAACCTCTCGACGGTCCGCCAGAAGGGGAACTGGCTCGTGGGCCCGATCCCGTCGGTCGTCTTGAACTTCCTGAAGAGCGACACCGACACCAAGTCGATCGCGCAGCCGCAGATCCGCGTGAGCGAGGGCGAGAAGGCCGAGATCGTCATCGCGAACCGCGTTCCGATCCCGAACACGTCGTTCAACTCGTCGCAGACGGTCGGCGGGAACATCGTGCCGATCACGTCGTTCACCTACCAGAACGTCGGGATCACGCTCCAGATCGAGCCCCGCGTCCACCACAACAAAGAGGTGACGCTCAAGTGCCAGGTCGAGGTCAGCAACTTGGCCGGCACCGTCGACCTCGGCACGGGGGTCAAGCAGCCGATCATCGGCACGCGCCAGGTCCAGACCGTGATCCGGCTGCGGGACGGCGAGACGAACCTCCTCGCGGGCCTCATCAAGCGTGACGACACGAACTCGAAGGCCGGCGTCGCCGGAATCTTCGACATCCCGGGGGTCGGCGACGTGTTTTCGACGCGCAACACCGACCGCGAAGAGACCGACATCGTCTTGACCCTCACGCCCTACATCGTGCGCATCCCCGACATCCAGGAAGACGATCTCCAGACGCTGTGGGTCGGCACCGAAGACAACATGCGCCTGCGCGGGCCGGTCCGCGGCGTGATGGGTGTGTCGCCGTTCGCCGATCCGAACGACGGCGCGGGCAGACCGGAGATCGCCCCGAATCCGAACAAGGCGACGCTGCCTCCGCTGGAAGAAGACTCCGCAAAGAAAGAAGCCGAGTCGGTCGAGCACAACCGTCCGAACGCCCCGGCGCCCGAGACACCGCCCATCGTCGTGCCCGTGCCGGTTCCCGCGCCGCCGACCGGCGGTTCCACTCCGCCCACGGTGACGCCCTCGCAAACACCCGAGCCGAATCCGCCCCCCGCCGAACCGCCGGCCGGAGAGACGGGCGGCGAAGCCAACCCGCAAGGCAACCAGGGGAACCCGGGCAACACGGGGAACCCGGGGACGAGCGGCACGCCGACCGACCAGCCGCAGGCCGGGCCGGCGACGGTGCGGCTCGTGCCCTCCGCCCCGTCCTACCGCGTCGGCGACCGCTTGACGGTCGAGGTGCGCATCGAGAACGCGACCAACGTCGGATCGGTTCCGTTCCACCTCCGCTACAACCGGCAGGTGCTCGAGTTCGTCCCGCCCGCGGCACAGGGACCGTTCCTGACGAGCGACGGCGCGAACACGGCGTTCCTCGCCAACGACAACCCGCCCGGCGGCGAGATCGTCGTCGGGCTGTCGCGGCTCGGAGGCGGAGACGGCATGACGGGCTCCGGCACGCTGGCGCTCTTCCAGTTCCAGGCGATCAACCCGGGCGATTGCGGGTTCGGCTGGGTCGCGGCGTCGGTGAAAGATCCCCAGGCGCGCAACGTCCCGGCGAGCTTCTTGACCGCGCCGGTCACGGTGGCGCCGTAGCGGCATGATGTGCGCGAACCGGCAGTCGTGGCGGCAGCGGGGCTTGACCCTGATCGAGCTCGTGTGCTGCTCGGCGATCATCCTGGTCCTGGCCGGGGCGGCGATCCCGGTCGCGAACACCTACGTCAAGCGGCGCAAGGAGCTCGAGCTGCGCCAGGCCCTGCGCGAGATCCGGACCGCCATCGACAAGTTCCAGTGGGACGCCGAGCACAACGCCGCCTACCGCAGCGCGTCGGGAAAGCTCAACGCGACCAACGAAGAGGGCTACCCCGAGAAGCTCGAGTGGCTCTTCCAGGGGTACGACATCGGCGATCCGACGGGGGTGAAGGTCAAATATCTCAGGCGCCTCCCGCTCGACCCGATGACGGGAAAGGCCGACTGGGCGACGCGCTCGTCGCGGGACAAGCCGGGCTCGTTCGGCACCGACGGGATCAACATCTTCGACGTTCACACCAAGAGCAAGGCCATAGCGCTCGACGGGACCAAGTATGCGGACTGGTAGCAACGGCCGCCGGCAAGGGCAGCGCGGGTTCACGCTGATCGAGATGCTCGTCGTGTGCGCGATCATCGGGATCCTCTCGGCCGCGGCGGTCGCGAATTACCGGCGGAGCATCGTCAAGGCCAAGGAATCCGTCCTGGCGCAGGACCTCTACACGATGCGCACGCTGATCAATCAGTACTTCGCCGACAAGGGGAAATACCCCGCGAGCCTCCAGGACCTCGTGGATGCGCACTACCTGCAGACGATCCCGAAAGACCCGTTCACCGACAGCTCCGACACGTGGGCGACCGTTCCGGCCGAGATGGACGAATCCGACATCACGACCGAGCCGGGCATCGCCAGCGTCAAGAGCGGCGCCGAAGGGACGTCGCTCGACGGCAAGGCCTACACCGATTTCTGACCCGGGAGACGCACGATGCACAAGCGGACTTTGACGACGACGTTGGTTCTTTCGGCATTCCTCGCGGGTCTCGCGATCGCGACCGGCTGCACCGATTCGCCCCTCGCCGTCGGCGCGAACTTCAAGCTCAACCTGATCGCCAACCCTTCGTCCGTCAACGTGGACCCGAGCAATCCCGGGAACACGGCGACGAGCACGCTCGTCGCCAGCGTCGTCGACGGCAACGGTGTCCCGCAGAAAGGGTACGCCGTCATCTTCTCGAGCGACGGGGGCGCGCTGTCGTCCGGCACGTCCGCCGTGACGACCGACTCGAGCGGGAACGCCTACGACACGCTCACGGTCGGGGTGTCCGACGGCACGACGATCAACATCACCGCGACCTGCTCCACGCTCAGCGCGACGGCCAAGGTCACGAAGAACACGATCGACCCGTGCGCGAACAACACGGCGCCGACGGCGGTCATCACCGGCGGCGGCGCGCTTCCGTCCGGTCAGCTCGACGCGACGCTGAACGGAAGCGGCTCCACCGACCCCGAAACCTCCATCACGAACTACGCCTGGGATTGCGGAAACGGCGTGACCGACGCGGGGCCGAATCTCACCCAGATGACCTGCACGTACGCCGGTCCGGTACAGACCCCGCAGACGAAGTCGGTCAAGCTGACCGTGACCGATGCGGGGCTTCCCGACGGGACGTGCAAGAAGACCGCGACGGCCACGGTCTCGGTGATCCTCGAGCCGTGAGGTTCCCGGCGCGCGAACCCGGACGGAAGCAGCGCGGCGCCCTGATCGTCGCGCTGATGGCGGGGATCGCCATCGCGGCGATCCTCGCGACGGTCGCGATGCAGGCGTGGTCCGACATCGCGCGACGGGACGCGGAAGCGGAGATGATGTTCCGCGCGCAGGACATCACGCGGGCGCTGAAGCGATTCCAGGGCGATCGGGGGAGGCTGCCCAACGAGCTCAAGGAGCTCGAAGAGGTCGGGCAGCGGCGGCCTCAGTACTTCATCCGCAGGCTCTGGAAAGATCCGCTCGTCAAGGACGGGAAGTGGCAGTTGATCTACGCCAACCCGCAGGGCGGCTTTCTCGACCCGACGACGATGCCCCCGGGCGGGACGCTGCCGGGGACGCAGAATCCCTCCGGCGGCCTCAATGGAGGCCTGAACGGGGGCTTGAACGGCGGTTTGAACGGCGGACTCAACAACGGGTCGACCGGGACCGGGCTCTCGACCGGATCGACCGGCCAGCCGTCGAGCATCGTCGGCACCTTCCCCCCGATCGGACAGACCGGCGAGCAAGGATCCGACCCGACCGGCCTTCCGATCGCCGGCGTGAAATCGAAGTGCAAGGACCGGCCGTTCCGCCGCTACAAGGACAAGGACACCTACGCGGAGTGGATCTTCACGATCTTCGACCTCGAGCAGAAGGGAACCCCGATCGCGCAGCCGGCACAGCCCGGCGTCTCGACGCCGAATCAGCCCGGGACCACGCCGGGCACGACGTTCCCGCCGACGCCGAATCCGGGGACTTCCGGAGGCCACTAGAGGGCCTGCTATAGTCCGCGCGTGAAGACCGCGGGGACGATCCGGAAGCAGGTGCTGCCGAACGGGATCACGCTGCTGACGGAGCGGATGCCGCATGTGCGGTCGGTCACCATCGGGGTATGGCTGCGCCGCGGAAGCCGGCACGAGCCGCCGCCCCTGAACGGCGCCTCGCATTTCATCGAGCACCTCGTCTTCAAGGGCACCGAAGGGCGCACGGCGCGCGAGATCGCGCTCGCCGTCGATTCGATCGGCGGGCAGATGGACGCCTTCACGTCGAAGGAATACACCTGCTTTTACGCGAAGGTGCTCGACGCCCACGTCCGGGAGGCGGTCGACCTGCTCTCCGACATCGTCCTGCGCCCGCGCTTCGACAAGGTCGAGCTCGAGCGCGAGCGCAAGGTGATCGTCGAAGAGATCCGCATGGTCGAAGACGCGGCCGAAGAGCTGGTCTACGACCTGTTCTCGACGCACTTCTATCCCGGCCATCCGCTGGGGCGCCCGATCCAGGGCACCGAGAAGACGGTGTCGAAGCTCAGCCGGGCGCGGCTCCTCGCGTACTTCCGCGCGAACTACGTCCCCGAGAACATCCTGATCGTCGGCGCCGGAAACGTCGACCACCGCGAGCTGGCGGGGCTCGTCGCGAAGACTTTCGGGCGCATGGCGCCCGGGCGCAACGGCGCCGTGACCGCGAAGCCTCCGAAGCCGCGCGGGGGCGTGATCACCCGCGCCAAGTCGGAGCTCGAGCAGCTCCACCTGCTGATCGGGATGCCGGCGGTCCCCGAGCGCGACGATCACCGCTACCCGCTGTTCGTCCTGAACGCGCTGTTCGGCGGAACGATGTCGTCGCGCCTGTTCCAGAAGGTCCGTGAAGAGCGCGGCCTCGCCTACAGCGTCTACTCGGCGATCAACTCGTTCCGCGACTCGGGCGTCATGATGGTGTACGCCGGCACCAGCCCCGAGAAGGGGGACGAGGTTCTGTCGGTGGTCGGCGAGGAGATCCGCGAGCTGCGGGACGCCGGTCCCAGCCAGCACGAGCTGACGGTCGCGAAGGAGCACCTCAAGGGGAGCCTGATGCTCTCGCTCGAGTCCACCTCGAGCCGCATGTCGAACCTCGCGCGGCAGGAGCTGTACCACGGCCGGCAGTTCACGATGGAAGAGATCCTCCGCCGCCTCGCGCGCGTCACCCGGTCGGAGGTGCACGGCATGGCGCGGCGCGTCTTCCGCCCGAAATCGCCGGCGCTCGCCGCGGTGGGGCGCACGCGCGGACTGCGTGCGGCCCGGCGGGGATTCTCGCTGTGATCGCGGTCGGGCTCAAGAGGCTCGACCACGCCAAGGACCTCCCTCTCCCCACGCGCGCGACCGCGCACGCCGCCGGCTTCGACCTGCGCGCGTGCATCGCGAGCCCCGTCCTTATTCCCGCCGGACGGCACGTCGTGATCCCGACCGGGTTCGCGATCGCGCTCCCGCCGGGGTACGAGGCCCAGATCCGTCCGCGGAGCGGACTGGCGGCCCGATCCGGCGTCACGCTCCTCAATGCCCCGGGGACGATCGACGCCGACTATCGCGGCGAGGTCGCCGTCATCCTCGTCAACCATGGGACGGAACCCCTGACGGTCGAGCGCGGCGACCGGATCGCGCAGATGGTGATTCACCGGCTCGCGGAGGTGGCGCTCGAGGAGGTCGTCGAGCTGCCGGAATCGTCGCGCGGGTCAGGGGGCTTCGGGCACACCGGGGTCCGCTGATGGCCCGCGTCGTTGCCTTGGGAAGCGGCTCGTCGGGGAACGCCACCCTCCTCGAATTCGGCCGGCGGCGCCTGCTGATCGATGCGGGCCTTTCGGCCCGCGACCTCGCGGCGCGGCTCGATGCCGTGGGTGTCGCCCCGGGGACGATCGACGCGATCGTCCTGTCCCACGAGCACCACGATCACGCCCGCGGCATGGAGCGGTTCGCGGTCAAGCACGGGATCCCCGTGTTCACGACCCCGGAGACTCTCGCGGCGCTCAATCTGGCCCCACGGCACTTGCCGGCGTGGCACGCGTTCGACTCCCGTACCGCCTTCGACGTCGCGGAGGTCCGCGTCCGCCCGTTCGCCGTGCCTCACGACGCCGTCGATCCGGTCGGCTTCGTCGTCGAGGGCGAGGGCGTGCGCATCGGCATCGCCACGGATCTCGGCCACGCGACGACCCTCGTTCTGACGAGCCTCGCCCGGTGCCACGTGCTCCTCGTCGAGGCCAATCACGACGACGACATGCTGATCGGTGGCCCGTACCCCTGGGCGCTCAAGCAGCGCATCGGCGGCCGCTTGGGGCACCTGTCGAACGCGGAGGCGGCCGCGCTGCTCGCGGCGGCCGTCGATGACGATTGCCAGGCGGTCGTCCTCGCGCACCTGTCCGAGAGCAACAACACCGCGGAGCGCGCGCGGGGTGCCGTGGCCGAAGCGCTCGCCGCCGCCGGCCGTGGGCGCGTTCCGATGCGCGTGGCGGAGCGGCGCGTGCCCACCGCCGCCGTGGAGATATGAGAATGATCGCGAGATACACGCGGCCGGCGATGGCCGCTCTCTGGAGCGACGAGACGAAGTACCGGAAGTGGCTCGATGTCGAGCTGGCCGCGACCGCGGCCTTGGCGCGGCGCGGCATCGTGCCGGCGGAAGACCTCGCGACCATCAAGGCCAAGGCCGGCTTCGACGTCGCCCGGATCGCGGCGATCGAGACCGAAGTCAAGCACGACGTCATCGCGTTCCTGACGAGCGTCGCCGAGAAGGTCGGACCCGCCTCGCGCTACATTCACTACGGCCTGACGTCGTCGGACGTCGTGGACACGGCGCTGGCCTTGACCTTGGTCGAGGCGTGCGATCACCTCCTCGGAGGCGTCGATCGTTTGCTCGAGGTCTTGAAGCGGCGCGCCGCCCTACACAAGCGCACGGTCATGGTCGGCCGCACGCACGGGATCCACGCGGAGCCGTACACCCTCGGACTGAAGTTCGCCGGGTGGTACCTCGAGATGCAGCGCAACCGCGAGCGGCTCGTCCGCGCGCGCGAGGCGGTCTCGCACGGGAAGCTCTCCGGCGCGGTCGGCACGTACGCCCACCTCGATCCGGACGTCGAAGCTGAGGTTCTCGAAGCGCTCGGCCTGAATCCCGAGCCGCTGGCCACACAGGTCATTCCCCGCGACCGTCACGCGGAGCTGGCGGCGGCTCTCGGAATTCTCGCGTCGTCGCTCGACCGGATCGCGACCGAGATCCGGAACCTGCAGCGCACCGACGTGCGCGAGGTCGAGGAGCCGTTCTCGGCGGGCCAGAAAGGCTCTTCGGCGATGCCGCACAAGCGCAACCCGATCGGATGCGAGAACGTCTCGGGGCTCGCGCGCCTCGTCCGCTCGTACGTCCAGGCCGCCCTCGAGGACATCCCGCTCTGGCACGAGCGCGACATCTCCCACAGCTCCGTCGAGCGCGTGATGTTCCCCGACGCGACCAGCTTGTGCGATTTCATGCTCCATCGGATGACGTCGATCCTGGACGGCCTCCTCGTGTACCCCGAGCGCATGGCGGAGAACATGGCGCGGATGAGAGGACTCGTCTTCTCGCAGGCCGTGCTCCTGGCGCTCGCCGGAGCGGGCCTGTCCCGCGAGCAGGCGTACGAGATCGTCCAGCGGAATTCCATGAAGGTGTGGGCGGGGGAGGGCGGATTACGCGATCTTCTCGCCGCCGACCCCGACGTCAAGAAGGCGCTGACCGGAGAGCAGCTTTCCGCCTGCTTCGACCCGCAGAGAATCCTCCGCCACCTCGATGCGATCTTCGCGCGGGCGTTCGAGACGCATTGACGCGGTTGCTACAATCTTCCTGTCCGTCATCGCCGAGCCGAGGAGACATCTAGCGTGTGCGGCATCGTCGGCATCTTCGGTCACCCCGAAGCGGCCAAGCTCTCCTATCTCGGACTCTATGCGCTTCAGCACCGCGGGCAGGAATCCGCCGGAATCGTCTCGGCCGAGGGGCCGGCGCTCACCCGCCGCGGCGGGATGGGACACGTCGCCGACGTGTTCTCCCGCGAGGTCATCGACACCCTGCGCGGGACGCTCGCCATCGGCCACGTGAGGTATTCGACCGCGGGCGATTCGAACCCGGCCAACGCGCAGCCGTTCCTGCTCCAGCACCATCGGGGGCCGATCGCCGTCGCCCACAACGGAAATCTGGTCGATGCCGCGACGATCCGCCGCGATCTCGAAGCCGACGGCGCGATCTTCCAGACGACGACCGACACCGAGGTGCTCTTGCACCTCGTCGCCCGGTCGCGCGTGCCCGACGTCGTCGATGCGATCGTCGAGGCCGTGCGGCAGGTGCGGGGCGCATTCTCGCTGCTGTTCCTGGTGCCGGGCCGGCTGATCGCGGTCCGCGATCCGATGGGCTTCCGGCCGCTCTCCCTCGGCAAGGTCGACGGGGCCTGGGTCGTCGCCAGCGAGTCGTGCGCGTTCGATCTTCTGGGCGCCGAGAAGGTCCGCGACCTCGAGCGGGGAGAGGTCGTCGTCATCGACGTCGGGGGCGTGCACTCGTTCAAGCCGCTCGCCCCGGCGCGGCCGGCGCCCTGCGCGTTCGAATACGTCTACTTCGCGCGGCCGGACAGCACGCTGTTCGGCCAATCGGTCCAGGGGGTGAGAAAGAAGCTCGGCGCCGAGCTGTGGGGCGAGAAGCCCGCCGACGTCGATCTGATCGTGCCCGTCCCGGACTCGGGGACCTACGCCGCGCTCGGCTACGCCGACGCCGCGAAGATCCGCTTCGAGATGGGGCTGGTGCGCAACCACTACGTCGGCCGGACGTTCATCCAGCCCTCGCAGAACATCCGGAATTTCGGCGTCCGCGTGAAGCTGAATCCGGTGCGCGAGACGCTCGCAGGCCGACGCATCGCGTTGATCGACGACAGCATCGTCCGCGGGACGACGAGCCAGAAGATCGTGCAGATGTGCCGCGACGCGGGCGCCAAGGAAGTCCACCTGCGCATCTCGTGCCCGCCCACGGTCGGCCCGTGCTACTACGGCATCGACACGCCGCGCCGCGACGAGCTGATCGCCAATTCGATGTCCGTCGAGCAGATCCGCAAATTCGTCGGCGCCGACTCGCTCGGCTTCCTCAGCCTGGACGGCATGATGAAGGCGATGGGTGGGAGCGCCGACGACTACTGCACCGCGTGCTGGACCGATCGCCATCCGGTGGCGCTGCCCATGGAGCGCGAGGGCCAGCTCAAGCTGTTCGAAAAGTCGCGGCGCTAGTTGTGACGCGGTAACCCTGGGATCGGGACGGCCGCCACGATGGGGGCGGGCCGCGGCGATAAGATGGCGGGGATGAGCGAGCCAAAGGATCCGGGGCTGACCTATCGCGACGCGGGTGTCGACATCGACGCCCAGGACGAAGGCCTGCGCCGCATCAAGGCGATGCTCCAGGCGACGCGCACGCCCGGCGTGCTCGCCGATCTCGGATCGTTCGGAGGTATGTTCGCGCCGGATCTTGCGGGCGTGAAAGAGCCCGTGCTCGTCGCCTCGTGCGACGGCGTCGGAACGAAGCTCAAGGTCGCTTTCATGACCGGCCGCCACGACACCGTCGGGCGCGACCTCGTCAATCACTGCGTCAACGACATCCTGGTCCAGGGCGCCTTCCCGCTGTTCTTCCTCGACTACGTCGCGACGGGCCGGCTATCGCCCACCGTGCTGGCGTCGGTCGTCTCCGGCGTCGCCGCAGGCTGCCGCGAAAACGGCTGCGCGCTCCTTGGTGGCGAGACGGCGGAGATGCCGGGCTTCTACGCCGACGGCGAGTACGACGTCGCCGGGTTCATCGTCGGAATGGCGGACAAGCGCAAGCTGATCGACGGCCGCGCCGTCGCGATCGGCGACCGGCTCTACGGTCTCGCCTCGGCCGGCCTCCACACCAACGGCTACTCGCTCGCCCGGAAGATCTTCTTCGAAGTCAAGGGTCATGCGCCAGACGATGTCGTGGCCGGCCTTCCGGCGACGATCGGTCAGACCCTGCTCGCCGAGCATCGCTCGTATCTCGGCCCGCTCAAGGGCGCGATCGAGTCGGGCCTCGTCCACGGGCTCGCCCACATCACGGGCGGGGGCATCACCGACAACGTGCCGCGCATCCTGCCCGAAGGCACCGCCGCTAGGGTTTCGCGCGGGACGTGGCCCGTGCTCCCCGTCTTCTCGGTGATGCAGGCGCTAGGAAACGTCCAAGACGACGAGATGTACCGGGCGTTCAACATGGGCCTCGGCATGGTGTGCGTGGTGCCGCCCGCGTCGGCGGGCACGTTCGAGGCCCACCTGACCGCGAAGGGCGAGCGTTTCTTCAAGATCGGGGAAATCGTCCCGGGCAACCGCAACGTCGTCTATGCCTGACCTGAGGCGCCCGCAGGTCGGCATCCTGATCTCGGGGCGCGGCTCGAACATGATCGCCCTCGTTTCCGCCATGCGTGATGGACGCGTGCCCGCCGAGCCCGCGGTCGTCGTGTCGAACGTCCCCGGCGCCCCGGGGCTCGAATGGGCGCGCTCTCAGGGCGTTCCCGACGCGGTCGTCGATCACACCAAGATCAAGCCGCGCGAGGCCCACGAGCGCGCGGTGCTCGATGTCCTTCGCGAATACGACGTCGAATTCGTCTGCCTCGCGGGCTACATGCGGCGGCTCTCGCCGTTTCTCGTCGCGGCGTTCCCGTCCAAGATCCTGAACGTCCACCCCGGGCTCCTGCCGTCGTTCCCAGGGCTCGACGCGCAGAAGGCCGCGCTCGGCCACGGCGTGAAGATCGCCGGCTGCACGGTGCACTTCGTCGACGACGAGCTCGACCACGGCCCGATCGTCCTGCAAGCGTCCGTCCCCGTTCAGCCCGGCGACACCGTCGAGACGCTTTCGGCGCGCATTCTCGAGCAAGAGCACCGGATCTACCCCGAGGCTCTGGCGCTCCTGGCGGCGGGCCGGCTCGAGGTCGACGGCCGCCGCGTCCGCATCCGCGCCTCCTGAGGTCCCGCGCTCTCCTCGCAAGGGCGACGTGTCACACGACTGGAACTCCGGCGAGTCCGCGCCCGCCTGGCCGCGCGAGATCGTGCATGCGCTGGACGCCGTCCCGCGGCCGCACCGCCCTCGTGAGAAAGCGCTCGCCAACGGGACGGGGGCGCTCGCGAGCACCGAGCTTCTGGCGCTCGTGCTCGGAAGTGGAACCTCGAAGGCAGGAGCGTGCGAGCTGGCCGGGCGGCTCCTCCGCCGCCACGGGGTGGAGCGTCTCGCGAGGTTGAGCCCCGACGAATGGAAGAAAGAGCCCGGGATCGGCGATGCGCTCGCGGCCCGGCTGGCGTCGGCCTTCGAGCTGGGGCGCCGCGCGCACGGGCGGGACGAAGACAAGCGGCCACGCATCACGCGCCCCCAGGCGGCGTACGCCCTCACGCGAGACCTGGCACAGCTGAAGAAAGAACACCTGGTCGGGCTCTACCTCGACGCTCAGAACGCCCTGATCCATCGCGAGACGATCTCGATCGGGTCGTTGAACACGACGCGCTCCCACCCCCGGGAAATCCTGTATCCCGCGATCGCGCACCTGGCGATGGGCTTCATCCTCGTCCACAACCACCCGAGCGGCAGCCTTGATCCGTCCGACGAGGACGTCGCGTTCACCCGGGGGGTTCACCGCGCGGGCGAGATCGTCGGAATCGAGCTGTACGACCACCTGATCGTGGCGAAGGCAGGGTTTTCCAGCCTGCGGGAACGCGGCGCATTCTGATCCGTACGGGGTGTACACTCGGCCCTGCTCGGAGCTTCCATTCCGAGAAGGGGAGAGCCATGACGACGTTCAAGGCCGCCGTACTGGGAATCGTTGCCGCAACGACCATCGCAGCCGTCGGGGCGGGAGACGCTCCGAAGACTCCATGGAAGCTCGCGGGCCAGCTCGAAGAAGCATGCAGCTGCAGCGCCGCCTGCCCGTGCTGGTTCGGATCGAAGCCGACGAAGATGAACTGCGGGGGCGGTCAGTTCCTGTTCATCACGAAGGGCAACTACGGAAACGTCAATCTCGACGGTCTGGCCGTGGGCTCGATGTCCCAGAGCCCCGACGGCAAGGGGATGATGGAATCGTACGGGAAGTGGAACTTCAACTATTACTACGTCGACGAGAAGGGAACTCCGGAGCAGCGGAAGGCCCTCGAGGCCATCGCGAACACCGTCCTCGCGGGGGGGGCGTCGCCGAAGACCGAGGTGCGGATCGTGCCGATCGTTCGCAAGATCGACGGCAAGGAGCACACGATCTCGCTCGCGAAGTACGGGACGTTCTCGGGGCATCTGGTCGACGGGGGCCTCGGCGGATCGGTGAAGATCACGAACCCTCCGGGGGCCGACCCGCTCCACCACGAGTACAACCAGGGCGAGACCACGAAGCTCGCCTACAACGACGCGGGCCAGAACTGGAACGCGAACGGCTCGAACTACATGTACGGCACGTTCGAGATCGACAGCGCGCAGTACGAGAAATTCGCCGCCGGCCTCGCCCAGAAGATGGCCGCCATGAAGAAGGAATAGCCGCCGCCTGATGGGGGCGAAGAGTCTCGGGGGCTTGGCACTCCTCTTGGGCTGGGCGGCCGCCGCTGTTGCCGGCTCCGCCCGGCCCAAAGCAGATGAAGTCCGCGACATCGACGCGCACCTCGTCGCCTGCGGCACGCGCCATGCGCTGTCGTCGTGGACGGATCCGGTGCGCGGCATCGGCTGCGCGCGGGACTATCTGGTCGGGGAGATGAACAAGGCGTCGACGCGGGACCCGCGTGCCCGCGTCGTCGTCGACAAGTTCGAAGCCACCTCCCCGCGCACGCACGACCAGCCGGCGCCGCTCCAGAACGTCTATCTGATCCTCGAAGGAAGCGACCCGGACCTGAAGACGACCGCGTTCTTCGTCTCCGGCCACTACGACTCGATGTGCTCGGACATCATGGATTCGACCTGCGACGCCCCGGGGGCCGACGACGACGCCTCGGGCACGACGGTCGTCGTGGCGGCGGCGCGGCGGCTGGCCGGAAAGCCACACCGCGCGACGATCGTGCTCGCGGCGCTCGCCGGCGAAGAGCAGGGGCTGCTCGGCGGGAAGCGGCTCGTCGAGTGGGCCAAGGCGCAAGGCTACACCGTCGGGGGCGTGCTCAACAACGACATCGTGGGGGCGACCAACGGCTCGAAGGACACGCGTCCCCGCGTGTTCTGCGGCGACGACGCCGAAGCGCCCGCGCGCGAGCTGGGGCTGTGGCTCGACGAGATGCTGGGGCGCCGCGCGGTGCGGATCAACTTCCGGAAGGACCGCTTCGGCCGGGGAGGCGACCACCTGCCGTTCGTGGAAGCGGGACTCCCGGCGGTCCGGTTCACCGAGCCGAGGGAAGACTACAGGCACCAGCACCAGACCCCGCGCACGGAGGACGGCGTCGAGTACGGCGATCTCCCGAAGTTCATGGACTTCGACTTCCTCGCCAAGGTCGCAGGCCTGAACGCCCAGGCGGCCCTTGCGTTGGCGAACGCGCCCGCGCCGCCCACGTCCGCGATCTCCGAGGGCGCCGTCAAGAACGACACGACGGTGTCGTTCGAGGCGGCCTCGGGCGACCAGGAACGGAGCGGGTTCGAGATCCTGAAGAGAGACACGGCCAGGTCGCGATGGACCGTACTTCGCACGGTGCCGTACGCCGAATCCGAGACACTTCAAGGGATCCGCATCGACGACTGGGTCTTCGGCGTCCGGTCTGTGGGGAAAAACGGCGCCCGATCGATCGCGGTCATTGCAAAGCCGCAGGTCAAGCGGCCGGCGGCCACTCCGCCTGCCAAGCCTTGATCGCGCCCAGGCGCGTCCCTAGAATCCCCGGACCATGACGGTCGAAGAGCAATACGACATCCTCGCGCGCGGCGCCGTCGATCTGGTGACGATCGACGAGCTGAAGAAGAAGCTCGAGCGGTCGATCGCGACGGGAAAGCCGCTGACGGTCAAGGTCGGCTTCGACCCGACCGCCCCCGACATCCACCTCGGCCACACGGTCCTGCTCCGCAAGATGCGCCAGTTCGAGGACCTGGGGCACCGCGTGATTTTCGTCATCGGCGATTTCACCGGGATGATCGGAGACCCCACCGGTCGCAGCAAGACCCGCCCGCCGCTCTCGCGCGAGCAGATCATGGAGAACGCCGAGACCTACAAGCGGCAGTGCTTCAAGGTCCTCGACCCGCAGAAGACCGAGATCCGCTTCAACAGCGAGTGGCTGTCCCCGCTGGGGTCCGAAGGGATGATCCGCCTCGCCGCCAAGTACAACGTCGCGCGCATGCTCGAGCGGAAGGATTTCAAGGAGCGCTACGCCAACGGCGTGCAGATCTCGATGCACGAGTTCCTGTACCCGCTGGCGCAGGCTTACGACTCGGTCTTCCTGAAGGCCGACGTCGAGCTGGGAGGCACCGACCAGCTCTTCAATCTGAACGTCGGCCGCGACATCATGCCCGGCTACGACCTGCCGCCGCAGGTCGTCCTGACGATGCCGCTCCTCGAGGGACTCGACGGCGTCGAGAAGATGTCGAAGTCGCTGGGCAACTACGTCGGAGTCGAGGAAGCCCCGTCGTCGGTCTTCGGCAAGATCATGTCGATCAGCGACGACCTGATGTGGCGCTACTACCTGCTGTGCACCGACGTCTCGCCCTCCGGCATCGAGCAGATGAAGCGCCTGGTGAAGGACAAAACGCTCCATCCGAAGAAGGCCAAACAGGGCTTGGCGATGCGCATCATCACCGACTTCCACGGAGAGGCGGCCGCCAAGCATGCCCTCGAGGAATTCGAGCGCATCTTCACGGACAAGGGCGAGCCCGACGACGTTCGAGAGTTCACGATCGCGCCGGCCGACGGCAAGACGTTCCTGCCGAAGCTCCTCGTCGACACTCAGCTCGCGAAGTCGAACGGCGAAGCGATGCGTTTGATCGCGCAAGGCGGCGTGACCATCGACGGCGAGAAGGTCGCCCCCGGCACACGCGACATCCCGGCGCCGTCCGGAGCGACCGTGCTCGTCAAGGTCGGCAAGCGGCATTTCGCCAGGGTGAAGTTCGCCTGACGGCCGGCAAGCGCATGATGCTCGCGCTGCTGATCGGTGCCGCCGTCGCCTACGGCTTGCTGTGTCTCGGCGTGTTCTGGACCCAGCGCTCGCTCATCTACTTCCCGCAGGCCGTCGCCCGTGCGACCGGCCCGACGATGACCCTACCGACAGGCGACGGAGCGACCGTCGTCGTCTCCACGCACGCCCAAGCGTGGTCGAACGCCGTCCTGTATTTCGGGGGCAACGCCGAAGACGTCTCACAGACGCTGCCGAGCCTGGTCAAAGCGTTCCCCGATCGTGCGATTTATCTCATGCGATACCGAGGCTACGGCGGAAGCACCGGCGAGCCCTCCGAGCCCGCGCTCGTTGCGGATGCGAGCGCCCTCTTCGACAGCGCCCAGAAAGACCACGCGAACATCGCGGTCGTCGGGCGCAGCCTGGGGAGCGGCGTCGCGGTGCAGCTCGCCGCGCGCCGTCCCGTCGCCCGTCTCGTGCTCGTCACCCCGTTCGACAGCCTGCAATCGTTGGCGGCGCAGCATTATCCGTACTTGCCCGTACGCTTGTTGCTCAAGGACACCTATCGTTCGTCCAGATTCGCCCCTGAGCTACGCGTGCCCACGCTACTGATCGCCGCGGAGAATGACGAGATCGTGCCTCGATCGAGCACCGACAGCCTGCTTCGCAGCTTCGCTCCCGGGATCGCGTCGCTCACGCTGATTCCCGGAACCGGGCACAATACGATCTCGGAAAGCCCCGCCTACATCCCGGCTCTCCGGACAGGAATCGGCGCGCCATGAAACCGCTGTCGTCGGTCGTCACCGATTTCGACCGCATCGCAAAGGCGATGGCCGTGGAGGCGCGCCCGGATGCGTTGACTTCGGTGGAAAAGTTCGTCCTCCCGCACGTTCCCCCGAACGTGAAGACCGCGCTCGACGTCGGCTGCGGCGACGGCGCGATGACGCGCGCGCTGGCGGCACGGGGAATCGACACCGTGGGAATCGACATCTCCCCAGGAATGATCGACATCTCGAAGCGAGGCGCCGAAGGCAGGTCGAACCTCCGATACCGAGTCGTGGACCCCGAGGCGCTCGCCAAGGAGCCCGAACGATTCGACCTCGTCGTCTCGGTCGCGATGGTGCACCACGTGCCGCTCGATCGAGTGGTGCCGCTCTTGGCCTCGCTCGTCGCCAAGGGCGGGACGCTGATCATCCAGGACGTCATGGAGCGCAGCGGCCTCAGGAGCCTTCCCGTGAACGGCGCCGCGTGGCTGTATCGTCGCCTCCGCCGGCTGCATGGAGCGCCCGCGCCGAGTGCCGCGATTGCCGAGCTGCACCAAGCCCACGGGGACGGCGAGACTTACCTCGATCAGTCGGCCGTCAAGCCGGCCTACGAGGCGCTTCTTCCCGGCTGTCGCGTATTCTTTCACCCGGAATGGCGGTACACGGTCGTCTGGAGGGAGGCATCGCATGCGGGCAGCTAGGTGGGTGAGTGCAGGGGTGGTCGTACTGTGCGTCGGAATCGCGTGGGCGGGGGACAAGCCGGCCGCCAAAGCGGAGTCCAAGCCGAAGGCTCCGGCCGCGGAGCCACCCGCGACGGTCCGCATCATCGGCGCCTGGGAGAGCGATGAATTCGAGAGTCCGATCGGCAAGGTGACGCAGCGGTTCTGCTTCGAGGCCGACGGCACGATCACAGTCAAGACGCAGACGCCCGCGGGCCCGCAGGGCACCGTCGGAACTTACAAGCTTGAGGGGGACAAGCTGACAGCCACGTGGCCAAGCACGGGCGGCTCGATCACGCTGACGGTGGGTTGGTCGAACAAGGACCTCGTGGTCACCGATGGGTCGCAGGTGTCGCGGGTGTATCACCCGGGCGCGCCGCCGTGCAAATAGATTTGAGCTCGGCGACCATGCGGAATTCGGGCAGCCTGGGTCCGCAATGAGGTGTCTCACTGGGGTCTTGGTCTTTTTCTTCACCGTGACGTCGGCGCAGACAATTGAGTCGCCCTGCACGGCGCGAATCGTAGTGAACCAAAAGAAAGGTCGGAACGAAGGCGAGGTCGCCGCGGTGTTCCAAGCGCCAGGGATTGCGCACATCTTTCGCTCAAAAGCCTCGCCTCACGGTTTCACGGTTGAGCGAGCGCCTGTCGACCGCCCTTCCGACGCCGAAGAAACCATTTTTCGTGCTGTCGAGCCGACAGTCGACGCGCTTGCTGGTTGGTGGCGCATTCCGGAAGAGACAACGTTTCCTGAAGAAATCATTTGGAACGGAGTTCAAGAGCGGCAGAGTGACGATGCATTGGTAGTACCGGCAGGGGCGTACCGCCTGCGGTATACGTACGCAGTCGCCTCGGATGCCGCGGAATCAACGAAGCCGGACGTCGTGTGTACCTGCTTTTCGCGCGTCTTTAACTTGCACCGTCCGCAAAGATGGGACGTGATTAGCGATCCGGCGGAGAAGCAGTGACGCGAGACGGCCGGACTGTTCCTAATCCAGGTTCGGACACGTATTCTCCGAAGCGTACTGAGGGCATCCAATGGTGTTTCGAATTGACGTCGAGCAGGAAACCGACGGCCGCTGGATTGCGGGGGTCATGGAGCTTCCGGGCGTCATGGCTTACGGAGCCACTCGCGACGAGGCCTTTGCAAAAGTGCAAGCGCTTGCGCTTCGGGTCGTCGCGGACCGGCTCGATCACGGTGAAGAAGGTCCCAGCCTCTTGAACATCGCGTTCACGGCTGCATGAACGACGCGCCCTCTACCACCGCACCGCCACCCGATACGTCAGCTTGACTTCCTTCCCCTTCGGGACGGGGACCTCGAACTCGAGCGTCTGCTGGTCGACCTTCTTGCCCGGAAGGCTCGAGGAGACGAGCGTCCAGTCGCCGCCCATGGGCTCGCGGACAACAACAACGACGTCTTCGTCCTTGTGGTTCCGCAGCGCGATCGACCAGGCCGATTGGTCCTCGCGAGGGCTGATGACCTTGAAATCGGTCTGCGCGCGGTCGGCGACGATGTCGAAGGCGTCGCCGACGTGCAGACGGATGGTCTCGTCCTTCGGCGTGTGGTCGATGGCGTCCTCGCCCACGAACTGCTCGGCGCCGCCTTTGTCTTTCTTGTAGACGCGCACGGTGCCTTTGGGCAGAGGCATGCCCAGGCCGCCGGATTCGGCGTTGACGATCTCGAGCACCACCGCGATCTTCTGGGACTGCGAGCCGGTTCCGAGCGCGTTGCGGTACCAGCCGTAGTCGCCAATCAGGAGGAGCCGCTTCTTGACCGGGACCGAGGACGCCGAGAACAGCGAGAGCTGCTTCGTCTGGTTGTCCTTGACGGTCGTCGGTCGATCGAGCGTGTACAGGTGGTACTCGAAGAACGACTCCTCCTGGAATTGCGGGGCCGCCGATTTGCGGGCGAGGCTTTCCATGGCGCCCATCGCCATCACTTGTTGCGGTTGCAGACGGCGCACGTCGCCGGCGACGAGCTTGAGCGTCGCGTCCTTGAAGCCGGCGCCCGAGTGGTTGTCGATCGTCACCCAGCCCGACAGGCCGGCTTTCGCGTCGTCGGCGTCGACGACGGCGACGTAGTCGGCGGACCAGTTCATTCCGTCGGTCAGATACGAGACCTCGGCGGGGGCGGGGCCCGATTTCCTGGCGTCGAGCGTCCAGACGAGCGTCGGGCGCGCGACCAGGTCGGCCGGGAGATCGGGGAGCGTGACCTTGCCGGTTTGTCCCATCACGATGCGGTTGCCGATCTTGTACACCGGCCCGCCGTTGGTCGAGAGCAGCGTGGCTTGGACAGTCCGATTTGTGAGGTCCTGCGCTTGCTCGACGATCTCGACGTCGCGGCCGAGGTACTTTTCCATCAGCTTTTCGGGCGAGATCAGGTCGTACTCGTAATTCTGCTCGAGCACGGAAAAGCCTCCGGCGGAGAGCGGCTGGACGTGGACGGTGCGTGGGTTGATCTGCGACGGCACGTCCATGAAGCGCAGGGTGCCCGCGCCGGTGCGATCGAGGTTCAGCGTGCGCGTCTCGCGGACGAGCGCGAGGTTCTGGTTGTAGACGGTCACGGCGACCGACGAGCGGTCGGCGGCGGTGCTGTCGGGCAGCGGCGACGCGCTGGGGGCGACGGCGGCGGCTGCTGCTGCGGCGATCCAGATGGAGAGTCCGGTCATGGGGTCCTCCCGGAGGCTGAGATCGTGCGGGTCAAGAATCGAGCGATGCGGTCGGCGTAGTCGCCGGGTCGCGGCGAGTCGTGATCGAGCCCGGGCAGGGGATCGAGCTCGAACGGACCGCCGGCCGCGTCACGCAGCGCCTGTGCGTGCTGATAGGGAACGAGCGTGTCGTGGTCGCCGTGGAACAGCAGGACCGGGACCTTGACCTTGCGAATCGCTTCCACGGGCTGCACCGATGCGGGGTTGTAGTGGGCGCGCCAGCCGGAGACCCGGAACAAGATGGGCCGGATGAGGCCGGCGGGCAGGTGGTGCGCGGCGACCATGTGGTCGGCGAGGATCGCGACGTCGGCGTACGCGCTGTCGAGCACGACGGCCTTGACGCGCGCATCGCCGGCCGCCAGCTCGATCGCGGCCACGGCGCCCATGTCACGACCGGCGATTCCGAGACGCAGCGGGTCGACCTCGGCGCGCGCGGTCAGGACGTCGAGCGCCGAGCGGAGATCGGCGTGCTCGTGCGCTCCAAGGGTGATCACCTCGCCGTCGCTCTCGCCGCGGCCGGTGAAATCGAAGAGGATCTGCGCGAAGCCGGCCTCGTGGACCGCGAGGGCGACGGGGAGCCACTGGCGCCGGTCGGATTCGCTGCCGTGGCCGTAGGCGATGGCGGGCGCGCGGCCGCCGCCTTCGGACGGGGGCGGGAGGTACCAGCCCCGGAGCGTCAGGCCGTCCGCGTTGCGGAACGAGACGTCCTCGAAGGGAAGGCCGATGTCGGCCGGGCTGATGTCGCGCTCGGCCACCTTGACCTCGGCGAGCACAGCCTCTTCCTGATCGTCGGCGCTCTTCCTGCGGGCCTCGACGTGAACCGACTGGCCCGCCGATTTCGTCCGCAGGACGTCGTCGATGACCGCGGGGATCGGGACGGCGAGGCCGTCCACGGCAACGATCGCGTCGCCGGTGCGAAGCCCGGCCTCGCGGGAGGGTCCCGCCGCTCGGGCGACGCGGATGCGAGGCCCGTCCGAGCGCACGGCGAGGCCGATCGTGGGGCGCTTCGATTCCGAGATGCGCGGTCGCGACGGCGCCACCATCGATTGGGACAGCCACACGAGGGTCGCGACGGTGACGACGGCGACGACGATCGCCCCCGTCAGCCATCGATCGATCCGCGTGAAGGCGATCGGAACGTGAACGCGCGCCACGGCGACCTCTCTGCCCTGTGCCGTCCTATACTTCCGCACTCAAAGGACGGGGAGCTTATCGCACTTGAGTTCGACCCTCGAATGGCTCGAATGTTCCCGGTGCCACGCCGCATACGGCACGGAAGGCCCGCAATCGCTGTGCCGGTGCGGGGGCGTCCTTCTCGCGCGCTACCGGCTCGATCAGGCGGCACGGACGTTGACGCGGGAGTCGCTCCCCGCGCGGCCGAAGTCGATGTGGCGCTATGCGGAGGTGCTGCCCGGGTCCAGCGATCCGGTGACCTTGGGCGAGGGGATGACCCCGCTGCTGCCCCTCGGCTTCATCGGGCCGCAGCTTTCGGGCGGGCGCGTCCTCATCAAGGACGAAGGGGGAAACCCGACGGGCTCGTTCAAGGCCCGCGGCATGTCGGCCGCGGTCACGATGGCGAGAAACGCCGGGATCCGGAAGGTGGCCCTCCCGTCGGCCGGTAGCGCCGGCAGCGCGGCCGCGGCCTACGGCGCTCTTGCGGGGCTCGCGGTCGATGTCTTCCTGCCGGAGGACACGCCCGAGCCGTTTCGACTCGAGGCCGCCGTCTACGGCGCGAACGTGCACCTCGTCGCCGGGGATATCTCGGCTTGCGGGAAGGCGATGCGCGAGCACGCCGATGCCTCGACCTGGTTCGACCTGTCGACGCTGCGCGAGCCGTACCGGGTCGAAGGGAAGAAAACCCTCGGCTACGAGATCGCCGAGCAGCTCGACTTCGTGCTCCCCGACGTCATCGTCTATCCGGCTGGAGGAGGCACCGGCCTCATCGGCATGTGGAAGGCGTTCGAGGAGATGGAGCAGATCGGCTGGATCGCTCCCGGACGGCGCCCGCGCATGGTCGCAGTCCAGGCGGAAGGGTGCGCGCCGGTCGTCTCCGCGTTCGAGAGCGACGCGGTCGAGACCGAAGCCTGGGTCGGGGCTCGAACCTACGCGTCGGGGCTGCGCGTGCCCTCGCCGCTCGGGGGCTACCTCATTCTGCAGGCCGTCCGCGAGTCGAAAGGTGTCGCGGTCTCCGTCAGCGAGACCGAGATGGCGGAAGCGCAAGTCGAGCTGGCCCGCGGCGAGGGGATTTTCGCGTGCCCCGAAGGAGGCGCGACGCTGGCCGCGGCGCGGAAGCTCGCGCGAGCCGGGTGGCTCACTCCTTCGGACGTCGTGGTCCTGTTCAACACGGGCACGGGGCTCAAGTACCCGAAGATCCCCCGCCTGCGCGTGCCGTGACGGAAGGCCTCCAGGCGAGCGGCTTCCGCGACGCGCACACGCACCTCTCGGCGGGTGCTGCGGATCTCCTCGATTGCGATCTCCGCGGCGTGTCGGGTGCCGAGGAAATCTCGAACGCGATCGCGCGCGCCGCGCGAGGGCGCCCGGCGGGCGCCTGGATTCGCGCGTGGGGGTGGAATGGGATCGACCGCCCCCAGGATCCCGCGAGCGAGCACCCCGTGTGGCTCGCGCGCAAGGATGGACACGGCGCGTGGATCAACCCGGCCGCGCGCGCGGCGCTCGGAATCGTGCAGCGGATTTCGATCGTCGAGGAGCAGGCATTCGACGTCGCGCGGTCGAGAATGCCCGAGCGCTCCGACGCCGAGCGCCGCGATGCCGTCGTCGCCCGCATCCGCGAGCTTCGAGCGCTGGGCGTCACCGCCGTCGACGACATCGTCGAGCCGTGGGGCCCCGCGCTCTACGCCGGCCTCGCCGAGCGCGGCGAGCTTCCCATCACCGTCGGCTGCTGGCTCCCGGAATGGGGACAGTCCCCTTTTTCTTCCAATTCTTCAGAGTACGAAGAATTGAAAGAAAAAGGGGACTGTCCCCTAAACCTGCATGGCATCAAGATCTTCCTCGATGGATCGCTGTTCGCGAGGACCGCGGCGCTGCACGAGCCGTATGCCGACGAGCCCTCGAATCGTGGGACGCTGCGGATCGAGGAGCGCGACATCGCCGAGCGCATCGGCCGGTGGGCGAATGAAGGGTGGCCGGTCGCGATTCACGCCATCGGGGATCGCGCGGTCAGCCTCGCGCTCGATGCGTTCGAGCGCGCGCCGAAGCCCGCGTGGGGGGCCCACCGGATCGAGCACGCGCAGGTCGTGAGGCGCTCCGACATTCCTCGCTTCGCGAAGGCCGGGATCGTCGCCTCCGTGCAGCCCGGGCACTGGCGGGACGATTCGACGTTCATCGACTCGCGCCTCGGGCAGAGGCCCGGCGTCATCGTCCACCCGCTCCGATCGTTCGTCGCAGCCGGAGTCCCGGTGCTCTTCGGCAGCGACTGGCCGGTGTCGAGCTGGAACCCCCCAGACGTCCTTTCGGCCGCTTCCGACCGGGCCCGCGGCGACGAGGCTCTGACGCCCGCGCAAGCCCGCGCCTGCTACACTTTCCGCCCGCGATGAGCGACCGAATTTTCCTCGAAGGGATCAAGTTCCACGGCTTCCACGGGCTGACCAAGCTCGAGCGGCAGGTGGGCGTCCGGCTGTCGGTCGACGTCACCGTCGAGATGGACCTCGAAAAATCGGCCCGCTCCGACCGCATGGCCGACACGGTCGACTACGCGGGCATCCACAAGAAGGTCATCGAGATCGGCCGCGGCCAGTCGTACAAGCTGCTCGAGAGCTTCGCGAGGAAGCTGATCGACGATCTCCTGGCCGAGTACCCCATCGACCGCGTGGCCGTGCGCGTCCGCAAGGAGACCCCGGTGCTCGACGGCATCGTCGACGGCGTCGGCGTCGAGATGGCCCGGGAGCGCGGCCGGAGGAACGGCTCGTGAGGGTGAAGGTCGCTTTCGACTTCGAGGCGGCCCACCGGCTTCCCAACCATCCGGGAAAGTGCCGCGAGCTTCACGGCCACTCATACCACCTCGTCATCAGCGTCGACCGGCCGGTGCAGGCGACATCGGGAATGGCCATCGACTTCGCCGACCTGAAGCAGATCGTCAGGCGCGAGGTCGTGGACAAGCTCGACCATCGCTACGTCAACGACCTCATCGACAACCCCACCGCGGAGGTGATGGCGCAATGGATCTGGGGCGCCCTGCGCGAGCCGCTCGCCGGCCTGTCCGAGGTCGAGCTGTGGGAGACGCGAAGCTGCGCGGTCGTCTACCGGGGAGAGTGATGGACCCGAAGAAGATGGAAGCCGGCATCCGGCAATTCCTCGAGGGGCTCGGTGAGCGCTTCAAGGGGGACGACCTCGACAACACCCCCGAGCGCGTCGCGCGGGCGTGGGCCGACGACCTCGTCTCCGGCTACGCCGTCGATCCCGCCGCCGAGCTCACCTACACCGAGGCGCCCCCCGGCTGCGGGCCGGTCATCGTCCAGGGGATCCGGTTCGCGTCGGTGTGCGTCCACCACCTCCTGCCGTTTGCCGGAACCGCTCAGGTGGCCTACCTCCCGAACGCCCGGCTCGCCGGGTTGTCGAAGCTCGGCCGTGTCGTCGATGCGCACGCGCGGCGATTGCAAATTCAGGAGCACCTGACGATACGAATCGCCGCCACGATCCACGAGGTGCTGAAGCCGCAGGCGGCGCTCGTCGTGCTCGACGCCGAGCACACGTGCATGACGCTCCGCGGCGTTCGCAAGGAAGGAAGCCGGCTGCTGACGTATCACGCGACGGGGCTGTGGTCGCAGGATGCAGCGGCGCGCCGGGAGATCCTCGACCTGCTCGTCCCCGTACGGCGCGGGCCGGCAAGCGAAGCGTGATCCGTAAAGGACTCCTCGGCGGCTTCCCGCTCGTTTGCGGCCTCGTCTCGGCGGCGGCGCTCGCGGCACCCGCCGACGATGCGATCCGCACCGCGGCGGCCGCGGCGAACCCGCCGGGGCGGCTCTACCGCGTCGGGCTCGACGTCGGCCACCGGCTGATCCTCAAGTCGGCCCGCCCGTTCCGTCTGATCGATCCCGCGACGGGCAAGCCCGCGTGGAAGGATTCGTTTGCGGGGGAGACCGCGGTCCTCGCGCAGGGCGGCCCCGAAGGGGAGCCGGAGTCGATCTTCCGCATCCAGGTCGGGGCGTACCAGACGGCTGAAGCGGCCGACGCGGAGAAGGCGCGGCTCGAAAAAAGCCTCGGTGCGCCGGCGGTCGTGCGATTCCTCCCGGATCGCGGATCGTGGCGCGTGCGCGTGGGCGAGTCGAAGACGCGGACGGGTTTGGCGCCGCTCCTGTCCAAGCTGCGCGACGGCGGGTTCAAGGGGATCTGGATCGCCGAAGAGTCCGCCGATGCGCCGTCCGGGATCACGATCCGCATCGTCGATTCCGCGTGGGAGAGCACGCTGACCCAATCCACGCGCCTGGTCGCGCTGCCCGCCGAAGGCGCCGTCCTCGACCTCGCGGGGAAGACCTACCGCGGCGCGATCGAGATCCGTGTCGACGCCTCCGGCCGGCTGCGCGCGATCGACTGGGTGGAGCTCGAGACCTACCTCCGGGGTGTCGTTCCCTCCGAGCTCGGTCCTGAAGTCTGGCCGCAGCTCGAGGCGCTCAAGGCGCAGGCGGTCGCCGCGCGGACCTACGCGCTCGCCAACGCCGGACAGTTCGACGAGGAAGGGTTCGACATCTGCGCCACGCCGCGCTGCCAGGCGTACGGCGGTGCCGCCGCCGAGCACCCGCTCTCGGACCGCGCGGTCGCTGCGACGACGGGGGAGATCGCGACGTGGCAAGGAAAGCCCATCGACGCCCTCTACACCGCGACCTGTGGCGGGCACACCGAAGACGCGCAGGAGATCTTCCCCGAACAGGCCGCGCCGTACCTCGTCGGCGTCCCGTGCCGCGCCGAGGACGAAGCGCTGGCGCGCACGCGGCGGCAGATTTCCGGGGCCGCGCCGGTTCCGGTGCTCTCCGATTCCGGCGAGGACCTGACCCGCGATGTCACGGGGCTCCACACGGCAGGCGTTTTCGGTTCCGCCAAGCTCGAGGCCGTCGCCGCAAGAATGGCGAAGCCGCTCGATGCCGAAGCCCTGCGCGCGTGGACCGCCGGGTTCGCCCGCGCCGCCGGCCGGCCCGCGCCCCAGGGCGCTCCGATCGCGCCGTCGACGCTCGGAAAGGCGGCGCTCGCGCTGACTCGCGACCTCGGCTGGAGCGAGCGCGCCCGCGTGCTCCTGAGCGAGGCCGACCTCGATGCGGTTCTACGCGAGCCGCGCGCGGCGGCCCTCCCCGAGGACGAGCGCCGCGCCCTCGCGTATCTCGCGCAACAGGGCGTGCTCCGCCCCGCACCGGATGGGCGGTGGCTTCTCGATCGCGCGCCGGCGGCGGGGGCCATCGCAGCCGCCCTCGCCCGCATCGGCGACGCGTACAAGATCCTCGACCTCGACGAGGCGACCGTGCTCTCGACGGGAAGCGGCACGATCAACGTCGTTCGAGGCCAGGGGAGCGCCGGCATTGCGATCTCGCCGTCCGCGCGCCTATTCACGGCGGCAGGGCAGAAGACGTATCCGGTCGCCACCCTCCAGCTCTGGCCCGGCGATCGCGTGCGCTACCACCAGGATCATGGCGGACGCATCGATCTCCTCGAGCTTCGCCCACCCGCCAAGGGCGTCTCGGACGACCGCTCGGCCGCCGTCTACTCGTGGGAGGTCAGAAAGACCGGCGTCGAGCTCCAGGACGCCGTCGATCGCCGCGTCCCGGTCGGCCGCTTGCAGGACCTCGTCGTCGAGAGACGCGGGAAGAGCGGCCGGATCGTCGAGCTGAAGGTGGTCGGCTCGACCGGCACCGCGACGGTCAAGGGGTTCGACGTCAGGAACCTCCTCGACCTCCGGGAGAGCCTGACGGTCATCGAGCTTCAGCGGGACGCCGACGGCGGCATCGCTTCGGCCGTCTTCGCCGGCAAGGGCTGGGGCCACGGCGTCGGGCTGTGCCAGGTCGGCGCCTACGGCATGGCGATGCGCGGAGCCGATTACAAGCAGATCCTCTCGCACTACTATCCGGGCACGTCTTTGGGCCCGGCGACAGCAGATTCCGGCCGGACTGGCACCCCGTGATCCAAAACGTATATTCGGTCCTCGGGGCGCGGCGACGCGCGGAGAGGCATCGACATGGGCAGGGGACTTCTGACCATCGGATCGGTCTTGCTGTTGCTCACGGCGGCGCTGTGGGTGGCCGGCGCGACCGACGTGATGGAAGGCGCGATCGCGGATCACTGGTCCTCGATGAGCCTGAAGGCCGGGCTGATCGCCCTGGCGGCGGGGGTCCTGGGGCGCCTGCTGTCGTATTTCGCGAAGGGCTTCACGAGAGGACGCTGCGAGGTTTGCGGGAAGCGGACCCTGCGCGGCCATCTCTACTGCGCCGACCATCTCCAGGCGGCGGTGAACGCGACGCGCGACGAGGTGCGCGAGCGGACGAACCCGAAGCCCCGGGCCCACGCTCAGCAGCGCTGAGCCGGATCCTCGTCATCGCCGGCCCGACGGGGACCGGCAAATCCGAAGTGGCCGTCGAGGTCGCCTCCGCGATCGGCGGCGAGATCGTGGGATGCGACGCGCTCCAGGTCTATCGCGGGCTCGACGCCGCCACGGCCAAGCCGGGGGCGGGCGCCCGCGAACGCATCCGGCATTGGCTCATCGACGTCGCCGACCCGAGATCCGACTATTCGGCGGCCGAGTACGTGCGGGAGGCCGACGCGGCCATCGCCGCGATCCGGACGTCCGGGCGCGTTCCCGTGATCGTCGGCGGGACGGGGATGTACCTGAGGGCGCTCCTGAAAGGAATCGTGCCCGCGCCGGCCCGGGACGAGGGGACCCGCGCACGTCTCCGGGCTCTGGTCGACCGATTCGGGGCGGTGCGGCTCCACCGGCTGCTCACGAGCCTCGACCCCGTCTCCGCGGAGCGCATCGCGCCTGCCGACGCCCAGCGGATCGTGCGGGCCCTGGAGCTGGCGTTCGACCCGGAGGAGACTTGGAGCGCGCGACTGGCGCGCGAGGGCACGTGGTCGCGGCCCGGCGAGCGGTACGCCGCCTTGAAGATCGGGATCGACCTCGATCGAAGCGCGCTCTCGGACCGGCTGTCCGGCCGCGTCGACCGGTTCTTCGCGGCGGGCCTTCCCGGAGAGGTGAGGCGGCTTCTCGATGCGGGGGTTCCCGAGACGGCGAACGCCCTCAAGGGAATCGGCTACCGTCAGGTGCTCCGCGCGCTCCAGGACGGTGTCGATCCCGATGCCGTTCGCGAGGCCGTTTCCATTGCCACGCGCCAGTACGCAAAGCGCCAGCGCACATGGTTTCGCAAGGAGCCGGGATTGATCTGGCTCGACGCGGGGATCGGCGTCGAGCGGCTCAAGGCGCGCATCGTCGAGTCCTGGACGGCGTTCGCGACGCCCGGCCCGGCTGCGGCGCCGTGCTAGACTCGTCCGGCCGATCGTTCTCCACGGAGCGCCGATGGACCATGACAGCGGCGGCATTCAAAACGAGTTCTTCAATCGGGTCAGAAAAGATCGCGTGACGGTCGCCGTCGTGCTGACGAACGGGACGCGCTTCGTCGGGCGGGTGCGCGCGTTCGACAAATTCACGGTCCTGCTCGAAACCGGTCACGGCGAGCAGATGATCTTCAAGCACGCCATCGCGACCATCGGACCCGCGGAACCGGCCTAGCGGCGCCTATCGACGGAAGAAGCCCTTCCCGGGGTCCGCGGCAGCAGCGGGGGCCGGCGCGTGGGCTTGCTCGCGCAGCCTCGCATTCAGCCGCTCGATCTTGGCCTCGTAGTCCTGCCGCAAGACCTGCGCCTGCTTGTTGAGCCGGTCGACCTCCGAGCGCAGGGCCTCGGTTTCCGACTGGGACGCCGGCGGGCCGCTCTGGAGCTGATCCTCGCGCAGGCGCGCGATCTCGTCGTCCCGCTCGGCGAGCTCGCGGTGGAAGCGCTCTTGCAGGTCGTCGTAGAGCTTCTTGATCTCCTGGAGCTCGACGATCTTCGAGAAATCACTCAAGGGTTCGGCCATGGTCTCTCCGTCCATCGCGTGCGGATTGTCGGCTGGGAACGTGAACTTCCGGAGCATGAGGTCGAGATCGCCCGGGCGGGGGGCGACCGCCATCGCGGTCTCGCGCGTGACGGCGCCGCGAAGGACGAGGGCCGCCAGCGACTGATTCAACGATTGCATCTTGTGGTAGGAGACCGAGCTTTCGATCTCCTCTTCGAGCGCCTCGAGGCTGCCGTCCATGATCAGCTTCGCCACCCGCGGCGAGTGCCTGAGGATCTCGACGGCGGCGATCAGGCCCTTGCCGTCGGCGCGCTCGACCAGCTTCAGCGAGACGATCCCCTGGAGGACCGTCGCGAGCTGCTGCCGGACCTGCCGGTGATGGGATTCGGGGAACAGGTCGATGATCCTGTCGATCGTCTGCGCTGCGCTGTTCGTGTGGACGGTCGAGTACACGACGTGGCCGGTTTCCGCGGCGGTCAACACGGTCTGGATGGTCTGGAGGTCGCGCATCTCGCCGACCATGATCACGTCCGGATCCTGGCGTAGGGCGTTGTGCAGCGCGAGCGCGAACCCGGGCGTGTCGGTGCCGACCTCGCGCTGGGTGACCGCGCCGAGGTTGTCGTTCAACAGGAACTCGATCGGGTCCTCGATCGTCACGAGGTGCACGAGGCGCGAGTCGATGATCATGCGCATCATCGCGGCGAGCGTCGAGGACTTCCCGGCGCCGGTGGGACCCGTGATCAGCACGAGGCCTTGCGGGACGTTCGTCAGCTCGACGAGCGCCGGGGGGAGGCCCCAGTCCTCGAGCGACGGGAACTCGAACGGCACGCGGCGGAAGACCGCCGAGAGCGTTCCGCGCTGCATGAACACCGAGGCGCGAAACCGGGAGATACCGGGCACCGAGTGCCCGAAATCCACCGCCGAGTGCTCCTCGAGCCGCGCTTTCATCCGGTCGTTGAGCAGCCCGCCCAGCATCTCCTTGAGCAGGTCGGGATGGAGGGGGTCGGTCTTGAGGGGGAGCAGCTTCCCCTTGAGGCGCAGGAGCGGCGGCCGCATCGGCTTGAGATGCAGGTCGCTCGCTTCCTGCTGCACCATGAACCGCAGCAGCTCGTCGATGTTCATCGGATCCTCTAAGTCGTGGGAGATGGTCCCCTCGCCGGCCGAGAACCCCCGTCCCGGCCTCTCTGGAACATGGCTCCCGCACTCCCCAGAGGCAAGCGGCGGGCTTCCGGGCCGCGGGTTCCTTGCGAAAAAAAGGGGGCTCCCCTATAAGCGTGGATCGCCATGGAGCCCGGGAATCTCAAGGATCGTGTCGGCCACCTCACGCTGGCGAACCAGCTGACGTTCCTTCGCCTGGTCGCCGTGCCGTTTTTCATCCTCGCGGTTCTCGAGGCGCGATTCGGGCTCGCGCTGGGGATCTTCATCGCCGCCGGCGTGACCGATCTGCTCGACGGGTTGGTCGCGCGGGTGTTCCGCCAGCGGACGAAGCTCGGGGCGTTCCTCGATCCCGCCGCCGACAAGCTCCTCCTGACCGCGGCGTTCATCCTCATGACGCGCTACCCGAACCTCTTCCAGACGATCCCGATGACCAACCGGATCCCGATCGGGCTGACGATCCTGGTGATCAGCCGCGATGTGCTGATCGTCGCGATCTCGCTCATGCTCAACCTGGCTTACGGGCAGACGCAGTTCCGCCCGTCGATCCTCGGGAAGATCACGACCGGAACCGAGCTCGTCACGACCGGCATCATCCTGCTGTGCAACGCCCTGAAGCGGACGCATCCGATCGTGACCGTCGCGATCGACCTGACGCTCGTCTTGATCCTGATCTCGGGCTTCCACTACCTCTGGCGGACCATCCTCCAGATCCGGGAGAAGGGCTCGGATCACGCCGTCTCATGAGCCAACCGGACGCCTTCGATCTGGACGGAGCCTCGAGGGAAGCCCTCGAGCTCGACTCCGTGCTTGCCTATGCCGCATCGTTCGCGGCGATGGCGCCGGGCCGCGCGCGCATCCTCGGGCTTCAGCCGTCAACGGCCCGGGAGGCGCTCGAAGCCGAGCACGCCGCCGTTCACGAGGCGCGCGTCCACCGGGAGGAAATTGGAGCGCTGATCCCGGCGCGCCTGCCGGACCCCGAGCCGGCGCTCATCGGGCTACGCGTGACCGATCTCGTCGTCGATCCGGTGCCGCTGCGCGACCTCGGCAGCGCGCTCCTGGCCGCGGGGGACCTGCGCCGGCAGCTTTCGGCGCTGGATCCGGCGGCGTTTCCGTCCCTGCGGGAGCTGGGGCGCTCGATCTCCGACGCCTCGCCGATCGCCGCCCGCGTGGTCGCGAGCATCGCCCCCGACGGGACGCTCGAAGACGCCGCTTCCGCCGAGCTCCGGCGGATCCGCCTCGCGATCGCGAAGACCGGCGAAAGGCTGCGCCGCCAGCTCGAATCCTTCGTCAACGATCCGTCCGCGGGGTCGGTGATCCGCGACGAGTTCGTGACCCAGAGGAACGGCCGGTTCGTCATCCCCGTGCGCGCCGACGCGCCGCGGCCGGTCGAGGGCATCGTCCACGCCGCGTCGTCTTCGGGACAGACTCTCTTCGTCGAGCCGATCGAATCGGTCGCCCTCAACAACGAGCTGGTCCGCCTGGCCGACCAGGAAGCCGCCGAGCGCGAGCGCGTGATCCGCGGATTCTGCGACCGGTTTCGCGAGGAGCTTCCCGCGATCGAGGTCGCGATCGAACGCCTCGCGCGGGCGGACACGCTCCAGGCGCGCGCGTCCTTCGCGGCGGCCATCGAAGGGTGCCGTCCCGAGTTCCCCGCCGAGGGCGCGCTTCGTCTCATCGACGCGCGCCACCCGCTGCTCGACCGGCGGTTGAAGGAGCAGCGCCGCCGGTGCGTTCCGGTGTCGATCGAGATCGACGAGGCGGCGGTGCTCGTGATCTCCGGGCCGAACACCGGTGGCAAGACCGTCGCGCTCAAGACCGCCGGGCTCGCCTGCCTGATGGCGCAGTGCGGTCTGCCGGTCGCATCGCGGCGGGCGATGCTCCCGGTGTTCCGGCAGCTCCGCGCGGACATCGGCGACCATCAGTCGATCGACGCCGACCTCTCCACGTTCTCGGCACACGTCCGGGCGATCGCGGAGGACATCGACGACGCGCATCCGCCGGCGCTGTTTCTGTTCGACGAGATCGGGACGGGCACCGAGCCGGGGGAGGGCGCCGCGCTCGGCCAGGCGGTCCTCGAGAGGTTGCTCGACCTCGGCGTCACGGCGATCGCGACCACGCATCACGCCGCGCTCAAGTCGTGGGCGTTCGACGATCCGCGGGTCGCGAGCGCCGCGATGGAGTTCGACGAGGCGACCCTGCAACCGACCTACCGCGTGATCTCGGGCGTCGCAGGTGCCTCCGCCGGGATCGAGATCGCAGCGCGCCTCGGCCTCGACGCCGCCGTCATCGCGCGCGCACGGGACCTTGCCGGGCGCCACGGCATCGATTGGGAGCGCACGATGGCCCGCTTGCGCGATGCGACCGCCGACGCCGAAGCGCGCGTGAGCGCTCTGACCGCCGACAAGGCCGCCCTGGACGACGAGCGCAAGCGTCTCGCGTTCCGCGCCGAAGAGCAGAGGACCCGTCATCGCGAAGAGGCCGGCGAGGCGTTGACCACGGCCCTGCGGGAGTTCCGCGAGACGTCGAAGAAAGAGCTTCAAAAGATTCGCGACGACAGGGAGCGGGCGAAGGTCGAGCGCTCCCACGTTCAGGCCGAGTCGCGCCTTCGTGCGCTCGCGGCGGAAAAGCGCGAGCGCCTCGCACCGACACCGAAGCGGATCGCCGCCCCGTTCACGATCGCGCCCGGAGCGCGCGTACGGATCGTCTCGCTCGATCGCGAGGGAGAGATCGTGAGCGTGAGAGGCGAGCGCGTCGAAGTGCGCATGGGCGCCGCGACGTTCACGGTGGCGAGGGGGGATCTCACCGCTCCGGACACCCTCGATGCGCCGAAGCCGGCGACGCCTTCGAAAGCTTCGCGTCTGGCCGCGCTCGCGGCGGCATCTCGTTCGCGCGGCCCGGATGCGGAGGTCGATTCCGTTCCCGTCGAATTACATCTTCTCGGCATGACGGTGGACGAAGCGCTGCCCGCGGTCGACCGTTTCCTCGACGCCTCGACGCGTATGGCGCGCACCGAGGTGCGGATCGTCCACGGTCACGGAACCGGCCGCCTCCGTCAAGCCGTGCGGGCCCACTTGAAGAGCCATCCCCAAGCCGCGTCGTTCCGCGCCGGCGCCCAGAACGAAGGCGGCGACGGCGCCACGATCGTCACGCTGGCTTAGCACCCAAAAGGGGACATTCGTCTTTTTCTTACAAAGGGAATAGGGGACAGTC
>CAZYHZ010000005.1:0-111002 GCA_964647625.1 uncultured Acidobacteriota bacterium | reverse complement strand
GTGCCGCCGTCTTTCAGCCGCTGCAAGGCCGCGAACATCGCCCCGGGGGCGGTAAGGACGGGGGCCGCCGGGGCGACGGCCGCGGGCGCGGCAGCGGGGACGGCCACCGGGGCGGCTGCGGGCGCGGCGACCACCTTGATCGACGAGAGCGCGGACGCCAGCGCCCGGCGGAGGGCGAAGCTCAGCGCTTCGTTGCACCCCGACGGCCGTGCGTCGACGCCGGGCCGCTTCGCATCCCCCACAGCGTCCCCGGTCCACAGAACGTGCCCGGACGCATCCGCGAACGTCACCCCGAGCTTGACCTCGGCGATGTAGGTCGAGCCGAACATCTCGGACTTCTCGTTGACGAAGTAGTTTTCGAGCGCCAGGGTCAACGCATGATCGGCCGCCGGTGCGACGTGCACCGACCAGCCACCGAGCACCTCCGTGACGATCGATTTGACCGCGGGCCCGACCGCGCCCTCGGTCCGCCAGAGGTACACGTCTTCGCCTTCCAGCTTCTGCGAGCCGACGACGTTGGGATCGGCGCCGCTGCGCGCGTCGGTCAGCTCGAGCATCACGGGCCCGGACGTCAGCTCCGGGACCATGTCCGGCTTCGGGACCGGAGGCTTGTCCGGCGCCTTCAGCTCGAGCTTGATCGGCTTGACGGTAACCGCCATCGACGGCGCCGCGGCGAGGGTCGCCACGATCGGCAGAACGGCAAAGAGGACGGGTTTCATCCGACGGAGTTTAGCCGGAAACCCGGTGTTCGATCCTGGGTTTGTACGACAATGGGGTCATGAGAGACGGCTCCGCGCTGGCCGAGGCGACCCGCCGCCTGAAGTCACAGGGCACGCGCATTGCGGTTGTCGGGGCGAGCAACGATCCCCGAAAGTTCGGGAACATCATCGTTCACGATCTGCTCCGCCACGGGTACACCGTCTTGCCGGTCAACCTTCATGAGACGTCGATCGCGGGGCTTCCCGTTCACCGCACGATCGCCGACGTTCCAAAGCCGGTCGACATGATGGACGTCGTGACGCCGCCCCACGTGACCCTCGGGCTGCTCGACGAAGCGGACGCCGCCGGCGTCGATCTGGTCTTCTTGCAGGATGGAAGCTTCGACGATGCCGTCCTGCGATCCGCCGCGACCAAGCGGTTCATGACCGTCCACGACGCCTGCATCATGGTCGTCGCCCGCCGGGTTCGTTAGAGCCCTCAGAACCCGCTGATCTTCCATTCTCCGGACGACGAGCGCGCGAAGAGTATCCACTTGGGTCGATCACCCGGCCGGAGCGCGCGGATCGACCAGTAGGGCCCGAGGTCCCCTTCCGCGATGTACGTGGTGAACGCGCCCACGGTCGCACGAAGCGACTCGAGCGGGAGCGCCGCGGCGTCCGGACCCAGCCGCTCGCGCGCCGGCCCGGTCAGGCAGGACAGCGCGGCTTGACGATCGCCCGCCTGGATCGCGGCGACGAACGCGCGCAACACCGATTCCGGGGTCGCGCCCTTGACGTCCCGCGACGCGGCGACGGACGGCCGCCGCACGGGAGTCGCCGCGTGCGCCGCAGCCGGTGGGGGGCTGGGCTTCGGCCGCGCTGCGCTCTTCGGCGCGGCCGGGCCGCCCTTCGGCTTCGCGGCGGGCGCAAGGCACGGCTCGCCTTGATAGACGACATTGCCGTTTGCGTCCTTGCATTCGTAGATCTTGTTCGGCGTTTCGTCTGCGGCCGCGGCGAATGCGGCGAACGCCAAGGCGCAGACCACGGCGCCGACCACGCGCTTCACGAGTGAATCTCGACGACGTCGCCCTCGGCGAGCACGTGATCTCCGTGCACCACCTGGCCCTCGAACGCCGACGGGCCCCAGATTCGAGCGTGCTTCATCCCGGCCGCCAGGTCCTTGTGGACGCGCGTGGCGAGCTCGGACACCGTGGCGCCCCGCTTCAGCGTGAACGGCGAATGCCGATCGGCCGGCTTTCCGGGTTGCTTGGTGTAGACGCGGACGATCCCGAGCGCGTCGAATGTCCGCCGGGCCAGATCGTCGAGCCCCGCCCGGCTCGACGACGAGACCGGCACGAGCGGCCATCGGTGCTCGAGCAGCTCGTCGACGATCTCGACGTCCTCGATCCCGCCTTCGCGATCGATCCCGGTCGCCACGACCAGCGCATTCTTGACGACGGCGATGTCGATCGCCTTCGCGTCCAGGATCCTGCGCGTCAGCTCGAGCCCGTCGACCGCGTTTTCGACCGCGACGACGATCCACAGCAGGTCCGCCCGGCGAATGACGTCGAAGACCCAAGGCTCGACGTGATCGTCGTTGAGCGGCGGCAGATCGATGAGCTGGAAGGCGATGTCCTCGAAGCGCATCATGCCGGGCGTCGCGTCGCGCGTCGTGAACGGGTACGGCGCGATCTCGGGGCGCGCGTGCGTGAGCGCTTCGACCAGGCTCGACTTCCCGCCGTTCGGCGGCCCCACGAGCGCGATCTGTCCCGCACCTTCTTTCGGGATCATGTGCGAGGCCGCCGCTTTTCCCGGCTTCCCCGCCGGAGCCTTTCGGAGCTTCGCGAGCCGCGCCTTGAGGTCGCCTTGCAGTCCGTCGGTGCCCTTGTGCTTCGGGACGACGCGCAGCATCTCTTCGAGGGCGTCGATCTTCTCCGCGGGCGTCTTCGCCTGGCGGAAGCGCTCTTCCGCGCGGTGATAGTCGGGCGTCAGGTTGGCCGGCATCGACGGCTCTCGAGAGGCTCGCCGTCGAGGATACAGGAGAACCGGGGGGCCGGCCTACGAGCCCGATCCGGCCAGCCGCTTCCGGACCATGAGGCGGCCTTCGCGGCCGGCGTCCCGGCACGTCGCGCACCTCCACGCCGCGACGGTGCGCCGCGCGATCCAGTTGGATCGGCACACGGGACAGGTGTGGATGTAGATCGTCGGCGGACGCCGGCGCGCGCGCACCGGCTCGGGGACGGTCGCCTCGGTCCAACGCACGCGCGCTTCGTAGCCCGCGGCCCTCATCATCGCCTTCCACTCGTCTCCGTGCGCGCGCGCGCGGCGGCCGTATCGCAGCCAGGTCGCGACGTGAGCCGCTTCGTGGCAAACCACCTCGCGAAGCGCCTCGGGCACGGCCTCGAGCAGCCCCGGGTTCAGGCGAATGAGACCGGCTCTCGGCGCGCAGCGTCCGAGGGAGCTCTGCAACCGCGAGCTGAAGACGATGCGCACCCCGAACGGAAGCTCGGGCACACCCCAGAGCACGGCCCAGTCGATGAGCCATCTCTCGTAGGTCTTGGCTTCGAGCGCCCGCATGGGCCAAACCTACAACGGGATCGCTCTCCGCGCATGCTAGGATTCATGAATTCCTGGACAGGAGATCGATGGTGCTGCGGCGTTTGGTCCTCTCCGCTCTCCTCGTGGCGCTGCTCGCACATCGCGCCGCCTCGGCCGGGGCCCAGCCGGGAACGAAGGGCCGGATCGCCGGCGACGGCGCGGATGCCAAGTATTGGCTCGCCAAAGACGTCGAGGCGGCGATCGTGATCAACCAGATCCACACGCTCGAGTTTTACAAGACGCAGGGCGAGCCCGGCATGGACCTCGGCTACCACCTCAAGGACATCGACGACGCGCTTGCCAAGCTGCAGGCGACCGCGCTGACGCTCGAGAAAAAAGGCCGCCTGGTCAGGACCCGCTACAACCAGCCGGTGACCGCGGTCGAAAACGAGCAGGACGTCAAGTACCCGATGTTCCCCGACAAGAACATCGCGTTCGGACGCGACTACGTCGGGAAGCTGACGAAGATCACCGTGGACGACGGCGCGCTCAAGGGCCGCGAGTACTACGCCCGCCGGCTCGTCGACCGCAATCACGTCGTGGCGACGGACCGCGCGTGGCTCAAGGTCCCGGGCATGAAGGCCGTTCCGGTCTCCGAAGACCAGAAGGCGACGGGCCAGTACTGGACGGCGATGGCCAAGAGCGACAGCACCGCGTCGGCTCAGGCCTACATCGACGGGAATTTCACGCAGGTCGCACAGAACACCCAGTGCACCGTGCTCACCCTGTCGTCCGATCACAACTTCGCCCTCGTCCGCGTGAAGAAGGACGGCCTCGACCACGATTACTGGGTCCTCGCGGCCGCGGCCTCGCTCGACGCGCCCATCTGACCGCCGCCGAATTCGACGCCGCTTTTTCGGTGGCCGCCCGAAAGCGCCGCGCGTAGCCTTCGTCTCATGAGCGCGCAGCCCACGCACGACGCGATGATGGCGGCCTTTCTGGCCGGCGACGGGTCGTTCGACGGTGTGTTCTACACCGCCGTCAAGACGACCTCGATCTTCTGCCGGCCCGGTTGCCCCGCCCGCAAGCCGCTCCCGCAAAACGTCGAGTTCTTCGCGACCGTGGGCGAGGCTCTCTTCGCCGGCTACCGTCCGTGCAAGAGGTGCACGCCGCTCGATGCGCCGGGCGCGCCTCCTCGGTGGGCGGCGGAGCTGATCGCGCGGGTCGAATCCGATCCCGACGCGCGCCTTCGGGCATCGGATCTCCGCCGGGCCGGCATCGAGCCCGGCCGCGCGCGCCGCTGGTTCAAGGCGCGGTACGGGATGACGTTCAGCGCGTTTTGCCGCGCGCGCCGGCTTTCGGGCGCGCTGGCGACCATTCGCCGAGGAGGCAGCGTGGACGATGCGGTGTTCGAGAGCGGCTATTCTTCGCACAGCGGATTCCGCGAGGCCTTCGCGCGCACGTTCGGCGCGACGCCCGGCCGAAGCGACGCGGTCGATGCGGTCTTGCTGGCCTGGATCGAAAGCCCGATCGGACCGTTGATCGCCGGAGCGGACGATCGCGGCGTCTGCCTCCTCGAATTTTCCGACCGGCGCATGCTCGAAGCTCAGCTCCGGACGCTCGCGCGTCGATTGAAACGCACGCTCGTTCCCGGAGAGCATCCGCATCTGGATCGGCTCCGCGCCGAGTTGCATGAATACTTCGCGGGAACCCGCCGGACCTTCGACGTCCCGCTCCACGCCCCCGGAACGCCGTTCCAGGAGCGGGTGTGGAAGGCGCTCCTGACGATTCCGTTCGGCGAGCTGCGCTCGTACCAGGCGATCGCCGCCGCGGTGGGATCTCCCCAGGCCGTGCGCGCGGTGGGGCGCGCCAACGGAATGAATCGGATCGCGATCGTCATCCCCTGCCATCGCGTCATCGGCAAGGACGGCTCTCCGACGGGTTACGGCGGCGGGATCTGGCGGAAACAGCGGCTGCTCGCGCTCGAGCGCGGCGAGGGCTTGCTGCTGCGATCCTAGGCTCTTGCCGCGCCGTCTCCGCCGGGTCCATACTCGCGGCCCTTTTTCGCCTCGCGACAGGAGGACCTACGATGGCGGTCAAGAAGAAACCGGCCAAGGCAAAGTCGAGCGCCAAGCCGAAACCCAAGCCGAAGCTCAAGCCGAGCCCCAAACCGAGCGCCAAGCCGAGCGCCAAGCCCGCGGCGGCCAAGAAAACGCCCGCGAAAGCTCCGAGCCGGGAAGAAATGATGGCGCAGTGGCAAGCGGCGGCGGCGCCGTCTGCCGGTCACGCTCGCTTGATGCCGATGGTCGGCACCTGGCGTGCGAAGACCACGTTCACGATGAATCCGGGGGACGCCCCGCAGACCCACGACGGATCGTCGGTCAACCGGCTCGTGCTCGGAGGCCGCTATCTCGAGCAGCACTACAAGGGCACGTCGATGGGGATGCCGTTCGAGGGGATCGGCTACACCGGCTACGACAACGTCCAGAAGCGCTACGTCGGCACGTGGATGGACACATTCGGAACCGGGCTCATGACGAGCGCGGGCGTCGGGACGCCGACCGACCAAACGATCGAGTTCGTCTGTGAGGCCGTCGAGCCGTCGGGACAGAAGAAGGTGTTCGATGCGACGGTGCGCATTCTCGATCGCGAGCACCACACGTACGAGATGTGGACCAAGGGCCCGGACGGGAAGAAGTACCGCGTGATGATCATCGAATACGAAAGGGCGTGACCATGCCGCTGTTCAGCCTCTGGATTCCCGTGGTCGTCTCCGCCGTCGCCGTGTTCGTCGTGAGCTCGATCCTCCACATGGCGCTCAAGTACCACAAGGCCGACTACAAGCCGCTGCCCAACGAGGACGCCGTGCGCGAGGTTCTGGGAAAGGCCTCGCTGCCGCCCGGGCTGTACCACATCCCGTACTGCGCCGACATGAAGCAGATGCAAGAGCCGGCGTACCGAGCCAAATTCGAATCCGGTCCGGTCGCGGTGATCACGGTCATCCGGAACGGCCTCCCGGCGATGGGCAAGCATCTGGCGCAGTGGTTCGTGTTCTGCCTGGTCGTCAGCTTCGTCGCGGCCTACGTCGCGCGACACACGCTGCATCCCGGCACCGCCGGAATGCTGGTCACGCAAGTGACGGGAACGGTTGCGTTTTCGGCATACGGATTTACGAATGTGCTCGACTCCATCTGGAAAGGTCAGCCTTGGAGCAATACGGCCCGGGCCCTCGTCGATGGCGCGATTTATGCAGTCGCCACCGGCGCGGTGTTTTGCCTGCTCTGGCCCGCCGCTTGAACCAAGGAGACCGCATGAAGACCATCGTGTCGATCGTCGTTTCAGCGGCAATGATCGCCGCCGGCTCGGCCGTGTACGCGAAATCCCACCAAGATCACGACGACCAGGGCGACCAAGGCGACCGCTACGAGCATGGGAGCCACGCTTCTCATCACGAGCACCACGACAACGGGAAGCACCTCGCGAAAGGGCACTACAAGTTCGACCACAACGATCACGAGATCACGCGCCGGTGGTGCGAGGAGCATCGTGAAAATCTTCCGGTCGGATTCCGCCCCGTCGACCGTCTCGCGCCCGAGCTCGAAGCGCACCTTCACGTCGGAGGCGTGCTCGACGTCACGTTGAGATCCCACATGCTGCCGGTTCCCACGGACCTCGTGCGGCTGCTGCCGCCTCCGCCGCCCGATCTGCGCTACATGGCGATCGGCGGCCACGTGGCTCTCTTGGATGCGACGCACCGCGTGCACGACCTGCTGCCGGTGTCGCCGATGCCGTTCTAGCGAATCCGCCCGATCCGTCCGTCGACAGGGCATACGCCCCCATCGGCTTACGGCGCGAACCCACGCGCCCTGTAAGACAATAGGGGCGTATGCCCTTCGTGTTTTCCGGCCGGGCTTTTCTCTGCCTGCTGGCTGCGTTCGCGGCCGCGTCGTGCGCGCAGGCGCGGCCGGGCGATGCGGCCGGTCCTCCCGTCGCGAAGGCTCCCGCGGATGCCGCAGCGAAGGTCCGGCTCGAGGTCGTCGCCGACAAGCTCGACGAGCCGCTCGGTATGGCATTCGCGCGAAACGATCCGGGCAAGCGCCTCTTCATCGTCGAAAAAGGCGGAACGATTCTCGTCCTGAGTCCGGGCGGCCGTCCTGCACCGTATCTGAGCGTCGCGGGGCGCGTCTCGCGCGGCAGCGAGCAAGGGCTCCTGGGGCTCGCCTTCGACAACGAGTTCATGAAGAACGGCCGCCTCTACGTGAACTACTCCGACAGAAAAGGCGACACGCGCATCGTCGAGCTGACGGTCTTGTCTCCGACGGCCTCCACGGCGACGATCTCCGGCGAGCGCGAGCTGCTTCACGTCGAGCAGCCGTATGCGAACCACAACGGCGGCGACCTCGTCATGACGCGCGACGATTGGCTGCTCGTGGGGCTGGGCGACGGCGGCTCGGGCGGTGATCCGCACGGATACGCGCACGACCCGAAGACACTCCTCGGCAAGATGTTCCGCCTCGATCTCGCCGCCGGCGCAGCGCCGAAGATCCTGGCATCCGGCGTGCGCAATCCATGGCGCTACGCGATCGACGGCGCGACGCGCGATCTCTACATCGCAGACGTCGGGCAGAACAAATGGGAAGAGGTCGACGTGGTCCGGCTCGACGACCTCGCAGGGAAGGACTTCGGCTGGAACGTCATGGAGGGAAGCCATTGCTTCCGGGCGGCCACGTGCAATTCCGCCGGGTTCGTCGCACCGGTCGTCGAATACGGCCACGACGCGGGGTGCTCGATCACCGGAGGTGTCGTCTACCGCGGCAAGGCGATTCCGTCGCTCGAGGGGACGTACTTCTATTCGGATTACTGCACCGCGTTCCTCCGCAGCTTCAAGTTCAAGGCCGGCGCCGGGGTCTCCGATCACTGGGACTGGACGACCGCCCTCGATTCCAAACACTCGCTGGCCCAGGTCGCCTCGTTCGGCGAGGACGCCGACGGCGAGGTGTACGTGATCGGCCTCGCCGGCACGATCTGGAAGCTCGCGCCCGCCGTGCGATCGCAGTAAGCTGCCCGCGAATCGCTTCACACGAGGGCGCTTGCCATGTCGATCCGGCCGGTCCGCCGTCTGATCAAAGCCAAGCCCACGCTCGAGGGCGCGGGCGTCCACCTGAACCGGGCGTTCGGTTTCGGCGCGACGTCCGAGTTCGATCCCTTCCTCCTCCTGGACGATTTCCGCAACGACGACCCGAAGAATTACCTCGCCGGGTTTCCTTGGCATCCGCATCGCGGAATCGAGACGATCACGTACGTGCTGGCCGGAACCGTCGAGCACGGCGACTCGCTGGGCAACCGCGGAGCGATCGCCCCGGGCGACGTGCAGTGGATGACGGCGGGGAGCGGGATCATCCATCAGGAGATGCCCAAGGGCGACGACAAGGGGCGGATGCACGGCTTCCAGCTCTGGGCCAACCTGCCCTCGGGTCTGAAGATGACCGATCCTCGCTATCAAGAGGTCAACACCCGCGACATCCCCGAGGTCGTAGACGACGACGGCACGAAGGCGCGCGTCATCTGCGGCAGCCTCTGGGGAAAAACCGGGCCCGTGGACGGCGTGGCGGCCGAGCCGAATTACTTCGACGTCTCCGTCCCGCCGGGCAAGCGCAAGACGCTTCCCGTCGCGACGACACGGCATGCGTTCGCCTACGTGTTCGCCGGATCGGGACGATTCTGCAACGCTTCGGGCCCGCTCGCGGTCCCGACGGAAGGCGTGTCGTGGTCCGACACGGTTCCACCGTCGGACGTCGAGAACCGCTCGCTCGTTCTCTTCGATCGCGGGGACGAGGTCACCGTCGAGGCCGGCGAGCACGGCATCCGGTTCCTGCTCGTTTCCGGTAAGCCGCTCGGCGAGCCCGTCGCGTGGTACGGCCCGATCGTCATGAACACGCAGGCCGAGCTGCGCGAGGCGTTCTTCGAATACCAGAACGGGACGTTCCTCAAGCACGGGAAGGCGCCGAAGGGAAGAGGGTGATGCGCGAATCGTTGGATTGGGAACCGCGCTGAGGTCGTGACCCGCCCTCAATAGTGGTAGCGCGCCATCAGAAAGGCGACGCGGTCTTTTTGGACCAAGTACACGAGCCGGTGCTCTTGCGTGATTCGGCGCGACCAGCAGCCTTGCAAGTGAAATCGAAGAGGCTCCGGCTTCCCGATTCCGTTGAACGGATCGCGAAGCGCGTGCTCGACGAGTCGAAGGACTCGCAGCGCGATGCTGCGATCTTCAGAGATCCAGAACTTCAGGTCGTCGAGGAATTCCCTTTCGAATGTGGCGACGCGACCGCCCGCGGCACGCTCAGTCCGATGAGCCAAGACCGAAAGTTCGCCGGAGCGCCTTCAGCGCCGTCGGCCGTGTCCGCCGACCGCGTGCTCGTTCCAGGGCCGACGCCAGCCGCTGCGCATTTCTCGGAGACCTCAGAAGATGGGCGGTCTCGAGCAGGGCGTTCAGCTCGGCTTCGGAGATGAGCGCGACGTTTTCGCCGTTGCGGCGCTCGATGACGTAGGCCTCGCGCGTCTCGGCGACGTGGTCGCACAGCGTCGCGAGAGTGGCGCGGGCCTTCGTATACGTCGTTCGATTCGGCATGGCTCACCCGATATGTACAGGATTACTGTACAACTCAAATGGGCCCCACGCAAGCGATACCGGCTACTTCACCTTCTCCCAGTGATCGGTCCACTTCGGCGTCGTCGCGATGATTCCGTCGCGGACGATTCGAAGGCGCAGCTTCTCGCCCGGGATGTCGAAGGCCAGCCCCGATGCATCCGCAATCGCGGAGCTACACGAAGGCTTGTCTGAAGGGATGTCGTAGGTCACCCCGAGCGCCCCGAGATTCCCGTTAACGCCGTACTCTTCCCGTTCGCAGAACTTCCCGCCGGACAGGGAGTACGCCGTGATCTCGGCGATCGATCCCGCATCGGCGCCCGGCTGCTCCCACTTCATGATGACCGTGCGGTGATCCTTCGTGAACGTCATGAACCCGACGACCTCCGGCGGCCTCTTCTCGGTCCCGTCGGCGGCGACGCGTTTCACGAGCCGATACGAGCCGATCAGGGCTTTCTCGTCGCCCGCGTAAACGGCGGAAGGGAGCAACCAACCGAGTAAGGCGATCGAGACGAGCGCGAGCCGCGCGGATGTCGTCATGAGAGCTCCTTCCATGGCCGCGCAAGGATAGCGGAGGCCTCCCTCACCGCCGGATGATCACGGTCGAGGCGCGTGACGTCCCTCACACGAAGCGCGGTCGTCGACCAGAGCCCGAACGAGCCCCATTGCGGCTCGTGCCGGCTCCACCATCGCAGCCCCGTCCAGCGTTTCTCCTCGAATGCCGCCAGCGCCCATCGCTGGGTGATCGTTCGGTCCCGGCTGACGATGACGGAGGGACGCAGCCGGCGGCGAAGCAGCGCGCGAGCATCGTCGAGGTTCAGCGCGCCGATCTCGCCGGCGTCGAACGTCGCGAGGGCGCGGGCGCTTCCGGGCATGTCGGGGCGGCCGCCCAGCAAGAGATCCGTCCACGTGGCGTGATTCCCGAACGCCTCGCCCACCGCTCCGGCGGCCGAGTCCGACACGTAGAGCGTTCGATAGCGGCCCGGGTTGTCGATTCGGCCGGCGCCCTGGACGGACGGTGCGTAGAGCGGGTGGCCGGGCGAGCCGGCTCGAGCGCCGGAGAGCCAGCTGAACACCCGATAGAGATCAGGCGTAGGCGTCCTGAGCTTCGGCGTCGATCGCCGAGATGACCGCCCCCGCCCCGCGAAGGATCAACACGTCGATCGGCCGCGCGCCGAGATGAGCGTTGTGAGAGGCGAGCCAGATATCCGCTTGAGCCTTGGGGAAGAGCTGGAGGAGCCTCGTCATCACGTAGTCCAGATCGAGCACGCCTCGCTGCTTTTCCGCGCTGATGCGCTCGGTTCCGCTCCGCCAGCGCGACGGCTGAGACGGCGCGACGTCGAGCAGCTCGGCCACGCGGTTGTTTCCGAAGGTCGCGACCAGCCGCTCCAGCCGCTGGCCCAACAGCAGACCCGCCGCGGCCGGTTCGGCCACGCCAAGGGCACCCGAACGGCGCCTTGATCGCTTGGTGCGGTACTCCATGCGCGACTCCGCTTACACCCAATAAAATACGTTGGGTATTCGGAAACGTCAAGCGGCCTGCAGAAAAACGTCGCCGTGCCGTGCATAATCGGCCGATGGCCATCGCCCCGGGTGATCGTCTCGGTGCTTATCAGATCGTCGCGCCGCTGGGTGCGGGCGGCATGGGCGAAGTCTGGCGCGCGACCGACACGACGCTCGGCCGGGACGTCGCGATCAAGGTCCTTCCGGCCGCGTTCTCGGCCGACGCCGAGCGTCTCGCCCGCTTCGAGCGCGAGGCCAAACTGCTGGCCTCGCTCAACCATCCGAACCTCGCCGGCATCTACGGGCTCCACGAGCACCAAGGCGGAAGGTTCCTCGCCATGGAACTCGTTCCCGGCGAAGACCTCGCGGAGCGGCCGAAGCGAGGGCCGCTCCCGATCGGCGAGGCGCTCGACGTCGCGCGGCAGATCGCGGAAGCCCTCGAGACCGCGCACGAGCAGGGAATCATCCACCGCGACCTGAAGCCCGCGAACGTGAGGATCACCCCCGACGGCAAGGTCAAGGTCCTCGACTTCGGGCTTGCCAAGGCGCTCGAGAACGCGGGGACCTCGAGCGCTGGACGAGACGCCGCGATGTCCCCGACGATCACGTCCCTTGGAACGATGGTCGGCGTCGTTCTCGGCACCGCGGCGTACATGAGCCCCGAGCAGGCGCGCGGCAAGGGGGTCGACAAGCGCGCCGACATCTGGGCCTTCGGCTGCGTGCTGTACGAGATGATCACCGGCCGCCGCGCCTTCGACGGAGAGACGGTCTCCGACACGCTTGCCGCCGTCCTTGCGAAGGATGTCGATTGGAGCGCCCTGCCCACGACGACCCCATCGAAGGTCCGCGATCTCCTGCAGCGCTGCCTGGACAAGGACCCGAAGCGCCGCATGCGCGACATCGGCGACGCGCGCATCGAGCTCGAAGAAGTCCTCGCCGATCGCAGCGCGTCCGGCCGCCTGCGCGGCCCGGCTGCGGCCGCCGCGGAAGGCGCCGCGCGGACGGCCGCGCTTCCAAAGTGGGTCTACGGCGCCATGCTCGGCTGCGTCGTGCTGGGTGCGGTGGCCGCCGGTCTGTTCGGAATGAATCGCGCGCCGGAGGCCGCAGGCTCTGGGCTCGTCAGCCTGGACCTCATGTTCCCTCCGGAGCTCAAGGTGACGCAGTGGGACTTGAGTCCCGACGGAGCGGCGGTCGTCGCGCTGGGCAGCCCGCGCGTCGCCCCCGGAGAGGCCGAGCCTCCGAAGCGCGTGTACGTCCGGTCCTTCAAGGCCGCGGCGTTCGCGCCGGTCGCCGGAACGGAAGGCGCGACGAACGCGTTCTTTTCCGCGAGAGGCGAGGTCATCGCCGCGCTCCCCGCGACGCTCGGCTCGACGCAGGTCAATTACGTCCGGCTCTCGCTCGACGGAAGCTCCCCACCGTACACGTTCTGCGCTTCCAACCCTCGATGGACGACCGGGTCAGGGCTGTACGATGGCGGTTCCGTCGCTCTCGTCGACGGAACCGATCTCGTTCGCATCGGGCCTCAGGGGGGCGAGCCGTCTGCCCCCGTCAAGGTCGATCTCGCCGGCGAGAAAGGGATCATCAGTTTTTGTGCTCGGGCGCTTCCCGACGACAACGGCGTCTTGCTGTACACGGTCGCCTACGGCGCAAAAGGCTGGTACTACCGGATCGGCGTGCTCGACTTGAAATCGGCGCGTATCACGTACTTGCTCGACGACGGGGGGTTCCCGTACTACTCCCCGACCGGCCACATTCTGTTCTCACGCGGCGACACGCTGCTCGCCGTGGCATTCGACCGGAAAACGATGAAACTGACGGGCTCGCCGTTCCCGGTCCGGAACGGGCTCCAGACTCAATTTGCGTTTCAGCCCGCAACTTTTGCGCTTTCCGACAACTCCGTCCTCGCGTTCGTCCCGGGCGGCCGCACCGCTGAAGGACGGCGCGTCGGACTGATCGACACCGAAGGAAAGCTGACGCCGGTGTCCGACGAGCGGCATGCTTACCAGTATTCCGACTCATCCGCTTCCGATGGCCGCCGGTACGTCACGACGATCACGAACGGCCAGGGCATCGACGAGCTGTGGCTCGGCGAGTTCGACCGGCCCGGCTTGCGGCGGCTCTGGGCCGTCCCCGACGCCGATCTGATCCAGCCGATTCTCTCGCCCGACGGCCGACGCGTCGCGCTGAGACGACGTGGACGGAGCGCCGACGACGGGCTTTACCTCCTGGATCTCGACGGCGGCTCGCCCGCGCGAAAGATCGCGAGCCTGCCCACTGACGATGCCGGGTCGGTGCTCGGCGGTTTCACGCCCGACGGCTCCGCGCTGATCGGGGTTCGAGTCGGCGGCGATCACAAGGGTGACGTCTTCTACCTTGCGATTCCGGCGGCGGGTGTCCTCGCCGACTTGAAGCCGATCATCACCGAGCCGGGCGATGACAAAGCCGCGGCCCTATCGCCCGATGGACGCTGGCTGGCCTACACGTCCGACGTCTCCGGCCGCCAGGAGGTCTGCGTCGCGGCATTTCACGGCGGCGCTCCCGCGGTCGATTCGGTCCGTGTGACTCGGACGGGCGGCACATTTCCGCACTGGAGCGCCGACTCCCGCCAGCTTCGCTACACGGATGCCGGCGGCCGGGTGATCGCACTGTCCGTTTCGACGTCCGCCGGATTCTCGGCCGGAGCGCCCAAGGTCGTCTTCGATGCGAACGCGCTCAACCTGTTCACGGCGAGCGTCCTTCCCGACGGCCGCCAGCTCGTGGTCATTCGAGGCGAGGAAGAATCCGACGAAACGCGACGACTCGCCATCGTGCTCCATTCCGAGGAGGCGCTGACCGGGTCGACGAAGGCCGCACGGTGAGCCTCGCTCCCGGCGTTCGCCTCGGGCCGTACGAGATCGTGGCGCCGCTCGGTGCCGGCGGCATGGGTGAAGTCTGGCGCGCTCGCGATCTCAAGCTCGATCGCGAGGTCGCGCTGAAGTTCCTTCCCGCCACCTTCGTGCGGGATCCCGAGAGGCTCGCACGCTTCGAGCGCGAAGCGAAGGTCCTGGCGTCGCTGAACCATCCGAACATCGCGGCGATCTACGGCTTCCACGAGCACGAGGGCCACCTGTTCCTCGCGATGGAGCTCGTCTCCGGGGTCGACCTCCAGGAGCGGCTGACCAAAGGAAGGCTCCCGCTGTCCGAGGCGATCGAGATCGCACGTCAGATCGCGGCGGGGCTCGAAGCCGCCCACGAGCGCGGCGTGGTGCATCGCGACCTCAAGCCGGCCAACGTGAAAGCGACCGAGGACGGCACAGTCAAGGTCCTCGACTTCGGCCTCGCCAAGGCGCTCGACGCCGCAGCGACTTCCGACCCCGGCCGCGACGCGTCGATGTCGCCGACGATCACCTCGCTCGGGACGGTCGCGGGCGTCATCTTGGGAACCGCCGCCTACATGAGCCCCGAGCAGGCGCGCGGGAAGAGCGTCGACAGGCGCGCCGACATCTGGGCGCTCGGATGCGTCCTCTACGAGATGCTCACCGGGTCGCTTGCGTTCTCCGGGGAGACCGTCTCCGACACCATGGCATCGGTGCTCACGCGAGAGCCCGACTGGAGCGCACTGCCCGCCGACGTTCCACGCACCGTCCGAGAGCTCCTGACGCGATGCCTTCGCAAGGACCCGAAAGAGCGGCTGCGCGACGCAGGCGATGCGCGCATCGAGCTGACGGAGGCCCTGCGCGGCGAGCGCGGGCCGGTTCCGATCGAGTCGATCGCGCCCCGATCGCGGCCCCGATGGATCGTTCCGGCCCTGGTCGTTGCTGCGATCGCCGCCGTCGTCGGCGGAGCCTGGGTCGGCCGCCGCTCGGCCACGACCACTCCGCCGCAGTACCGTACGCTGAGCTTCGGCAACGGATTCGTCCACTCGGCGCGGTTCACGCCGGACGGCCAGACGGTGCTCTACGGCGCTGCGTTCGAGGGGCGTCCGCTCGCTCTGTTTTCGACGCGCGTCGATGGGTTCGACTCGCGGCCGGTCGACGTCCCCAGCTCCGACATCGCGGGAATTTCCAAGAACGGACAGCTGGCGCTTCTGCTCGGCCGTCATTTCCAGGGAAGCTGGCGGCGCATCGGTACGCTCGGTCAGGTCGCGCTGACGGGAGGAACGCCGCGCGAGTTGCTCGAGAGCGTCTACGACGCCGACATCTCGCCGGACGGTACGCGGTTCGCCGTCGTTGTCGCCGACGGCGACGACCAGGTGCTGCAGTACCCGATGGGACACGAGGTTTTTCGCAACCAGGGCTGGATCAGCCAGCCACGGATCGCGCCGGACGGAAAGCGGATCGCGTTCGTGGATCATCGCCTGCCCGGAGACGATCTCGGGGTGGTCAAGCTCGCCGGCCCGGACGCCAAGATCACACTATTGGGACCGGAGCAGCAATACGTCCAGGGCGTCTGCTGGAGCGCGGACGGCGGCACCGTCTTCTATTCGTTCGACGACGATGACGGCGCGGGAACGGTGTCCGCGGTCTCGCCGGGAGGCACGCCGCGCGTGGCAATGCGCGTGCCCAGTAACGTTCGCGTCCAGGACGCCGCCGCCGACGGACGGCTCTTGCTCGTGACCGACGACACCTGGGTGATGCTTTCGGGCCAGCTCGCCGGCGACAAGAGCGAGCGGATCTACTCGTGGTGGGCTCACGACTCTGCGGCCGGAATCTCCATGGATGGAACGAGCTTCGCCGGGACGACGGGCAGCATCGTCGTCAACGGCGAGTATCCCGTCTTCGTTCGCCGTGGAACCGAGCCGCCGATTCAGCTCGGCATGGGGGCCACCGTCGGCATGACGGCGGATGGAAAGTCCGTGTTTGCCACGAGCCTGAGCGGTGGAGCGAAGGGGCTCACGATGTTTCCGGTCGGCCCCGGACAGCCGCGCGTCCTCGACATGGGCGGCGTGGAGCTCAAGATGATCCCCGGCAACACGATAAGAACCTCGGCCGACGGCCGGGTGTTCGCCTTCATCGGCGCGAAGCCGGGCACAGGTCGAGCCGCGTACGTGATGAACTTGACCGGCGGCGTGCCGCGAAAGGTCTCACCCGAAGGCGCCTCGGGAGTGGTGGTCTCGCCGGACGGCACGAAAGTCGTCGTCGGCGATCCCACTCGCGGGATGTACGTCGTCTCGAGCGCCGGAAACGTTCCGATCCAGGGCGCACCGAAAGACGACGTCCCGCTGGGATGGACCGCCGACAATGGATCGGTTCTGTCGTGGGACGCGACGCTGCCGCCTCGCGTCTTTCGCACCGAGATCACGGGAGGCCACCGCGAGCTGTTTCGCGAGATCCAGCCCGCCGATCCTGCGGGCATGACCTACGGCTGGCTGGTGCTCAGCCCCGACGGCCGCTTCTATCTTCAGCGCTACCGACGGATTCGAAGCACGGTCGTCCTCACGACACCGCGGCGCTAGGGCACCGATTGCGCTGGTTCCTGCCGGGCCGTAACGCGATACGTGTCGCGGTCCATCCGAACAACATCTCGGAATTGCAGCGGCGCGACGAGATGCGCGCGTTCCTCTTTTCAACCAACGGCGCGACAAGCCACGCTACGACGTAGATCGGTACCCAGCACCACATCGAAACAATATGAGGGGCAAGGCCTACGTGAAAAGTAATCTCGACTAGGACGAGTGCAATGAGCGTCATGATTGTTATGCAGGCTGCATATTTGATACGGTCGATTAGTTGCATCGTAGGCCTCTTGACAACGGTCCGGTCCTCGGCTGAAGATCCCCAAGTCAATTCTGGCGCCCATCTCAGTCAGAGCCGTGCGTCCCTCGGCTGGACGGCTTGAGATCGTCGTCAGGCCCATCCAAGACAAATAGCTGACCATTTCTCAACTTGATACCAAGTCCGAGGCGCCGGTAGGCCCAATCGTCGCGGACGAATCCGGGTGAGTAGCGATCATCTTCAATGATGAAGACCACTCTTCCAATCACACCTGCGTAGACAACACGGTCACCGATGTTGATCGGCTTGCCATTGTTGTATTGATGAGACATGGCTCCTCAGGAAGGGGGATAAGTGAGGCAAAACGGCTTGTTCGGCTTCGGGGGCAACGGGAGACAGCCGCCGCAACATCATCACGAGCCGCTGTCAGGGTCGATCGCGAGCGCCGCAGCCGCAACGCTCTGGAGCTCCTACTCGACGACCTCCCAGACGAGATTCCAGTCGACGCCGAAATAGTTGTGGATCAACCGGTCCCGCATTCCGGAGATGCGCTTCCAGGGCACGTTCTGATGTTCCGATCGAAAGCCGGATGACAACTGCTTGACGGCCTCTCCAATGATTTCCAGGTTCCGAACGACGGCGTCCTGGGTTTTTCTATCTCCGAGGAAGACCGATTGCCCGCCGGCTGTGTACTCGCGGATCTGCCGGATCGCATCGCGAATGTGCGCGAGATAGACCCGATCGTCCTTCACAACGCGATTGCTTCCGCCAAGACGCGGTCGCGGATGTGGACGCTGAGCCCGCCTTCGCTCACGATATCGACCTTGCGACCGAGCAGTTCTTCGAGGTCCTGACCGAGCCCGACCATATCGAGAAGCGTACGCCCTTCATCCATCACGACGAGCAAGTCGAGGTCGCTGTCCGGACGCGCGTCGCCACGGGCGAACGACCCAAAGACTCGTATTTTTCGGGCGCCGTGCCGGCTCGCGAGATCGAGCATTGCGCTTCGCCGTGCACTGATGATGTCGTCAATCCCCATGATCCCGCTCCAACTGGGCTCTAGTTATTCTACTCCGACGTGGATCCGTCGCTTGGCGCTTCGCTGACGATCCTCGTTCACGCACCTCAAGGGTAACGTGAGTCCGACCGTTCGCCGCGGCCCGCGGTGCGCGCAATGAGCTGCGGCCTTCGTCTACGGCGAGCAGGTTGAATCCCCTGGTGCGATCTCTCCGGCGGTCGCGAACCCCGTCGGGCCCTCCGCCCAGGTGTACGCGCTCACGAGGAAGTACCGGTTGCCCGGATCCGGCAATGTGGTGGTCTCGCGCCGTCCGCCGTTCGGCACCGTGGCGGCGCCGCACAAGTCGTTGTGGAAATTCGCGTGCGAGTACCAGACGCCGACCGTTCCTTCGTAGATGTCGTAGCCGCCGACGTTCGGGATGTCCTCGTAGCTCAACAGGACCTCGCCGCTCGGAAGCTTCGAGAGGAGCAACGGCACGCCGTTCGCGACGGAGGACACCTCCGGCGGACGCGTCGTGACCGCGCTGCACGACGTCGGCTGCGAGGTGTTGGTGATCGAGATGTCGTCGACGTACCAGCCGATCGAAGAGACCGCGGGGTCGTTGCCGAGCTGGAAGCGGATGCGTGACCCGAGGCCCGCGTACGCCGTGAGGTCGGACGTGTACGGGCCCTGCCACGCGACGTCGTTCCCCGTGAAGCCCCCCGAGGCCGGCGTCTGCGGATTGTTCGCGCACGAGGACGAATCGCTGCCGAACGTCGCGGGATAGGTCGGGGTCAGCTGAAGCTTGGTCCACGAGGCGCCGTTGTCGGTCGTGATCTCGACGTCGCCGCCGTCATACGTGCTCTCGAGATTGTCGCGCCACGAGTAGAAGCTCAAGGTCGAGGGCGAGCCGGCGGGCCCAGGCACCAGATAAGGCGTCGTCAGAGACGCGCACGTGCTCGCCCACGAGCCGTCTCCGAAATACGATTTCGCTCCAGAGTTCGCGCGGGTCGAGGACTGCGACCAGAGTGGGGATCCCATCGTCATCGAAGGGGCGCCTTCCGCGCCGTCTGCGAACGGAGCCGGCGCGAGCGCGCCGAGAGGGGGGGCCCCCTTGCGGACCAGGTTCCCGTCGACGGATCCCTGGCGGCACTCGCCGGGACCCGGCCCCGCACCGTCCTCCGCTTGCACGAGGTAGTAATACGTCGTGCCGGGCGACAGCCCGCCGGTGTCGGTGAAGCTCGTCCCGGTGACGCAGCTCGCGACGCGGCTCGATGGGACCGCGTAGAGGTCGGGGCTCGTTCCCCGGTAGATGTCGTAGACGAGAGAGGCGCTTCCGCACTGCGCCTGGCCTGCGTTCCACTGAACGGTCAGCGAGCACGCTCCGTTGAACGGCTGGCTCACGCCCGTCACGCCGCCGAAGATCGGCGAGTCGAGACACGGGCAGCTGCCCGGGATCGCGACCGAGCGGCACGTCGACGCCGTAGACTCGCAGCCTCCCGACGACTCCGCGGTCGTCACCTTGTAGCTGTAAGTCTTCCCGCCGGAGACGGCGGTGTCGGCGAACGACGCCCCGGTGAGACCCGACGCGATCGCCACGTAACCGGTCGCCGGGCAATCGCCCGTCGCGCGGTAAACGTTGAAGGTCGTGCCCGACGAGCCGGAGGGCGTCCACGAGAGCTGGACGCCGCACTGATTCACCGCGGGCGGATCGAGTGCGGGAGGCGTGTACGCGGGGCACGACACGGTCAGCTCCCAGATTCCGCGCCCGTGGGTGGCCGCGCGCAGCTTGCCGTTCGCGCGGGAGAACTCGAGCTGATGCACGTGCACGTTCGGCAGCTGGCCGGAGTTGATCTTCGTCCACGTCGAGCCGGTCCAGCCCGCGTTGTTGACGTAGACCCCGTATTCGGTGCCGATGTAGACGTCGTTCGGGTGCGCCGGGTCGACGGCAATCGTGAAGACGGGCTCATCCGGGAGCGCGCCCGAGATGTCGTCCCAGCTCGATCCGCCGTCCAGCGTGCGGAAGACGTGCCCCGGCTGCGACCCGTTGCCGTTCCATCCCGAAAACGCGACGATCGCCTGCCGGCCGTCGCCGGGGTTCGTCGCGACCCAGGTCGCGGCCCGTGTGGGCAGCACGGGATTCTGCGGCAGCGGCGGGATGTCGACACGGGTCCAGTTCGCGCCGTTGTCGGTGGTCACCTGGACGCGGCCGTTCGAGGTCGCCACCCAGATCGTTCCGGCAACGCCGTTGTTCGACGCGCTGTGGATGTTGATGATCGTGTCGTAGCTCGTTCCGACGAGGTCCGGGCTGATGGTCGACCACGTCTGGCCGGTCGGCGCGCTGGAGTTTCGATACACGAACTTCGATCCGGTGTAGAGCGTCGACGGCGCGTTGGCATCGAGCACCACCGGCGCGATGAACGACGTCTGCCCGTCGGGCACGCAGCCTCCGCACCCCGAGCACCCGCCGAAGTTCTGGATGCAGGTCCAGCCGGATGCGCCGCCCGTCGTCGAGCGCGCGATCGCCCCGTAGACGTACTCTTCGTAGGCGTTCTCGCCGTTGCTCCAATCGGTCGCCGAGAACCCCCCGTCTCCGCCGTTCGTCTCCGACCACGACGATCCGGTGGCCGTGTAGGCTTCGCCGTTGTCCTGCAGCCCGCCGTGGATCCGCGCCGGAGAGGTCGGGTGCTGTCCGATGCCGTAGAACTGAAGCGTCGACAGCCCACCGCCGTTCATGTTCGACCAGGTGATCGTCGTTCCCCCGGTGCCGCTGATCGCCCCCTTGAAGACGCCGCCGTCGCAGGCGACGAACACCGTGCTCGCGGTCGGGTACGCGATGAAGTGCTGGTCCGCGTGGACGAATCCGGTCCCCGCGCCGGTCCAGGCCGATTTCTTCGTGAGCGTGCCGCCCGAGCTCGTCGATTGATACACGTCGAGGCCGGCCACCAGGAGCTTCGCGGGATTCGTCGGGTCGACGGCGCCCGCCAGGTCGTACCAGCCCTGCGAGGCGCAGAAGTTCGTCGTCGACGCGAGCACCCACGCCGCCGGCGTCAGCGAGGCGTCCGAGGTCCTGTAGATGCCGAGCGAGGAGCCCTGGCCGCTCGGGCACGCTCCGGCCGTCGAGGAATCCACGCACTCGATGAGCGCGTAGATCTGCTTCTTCGCGCTCGGGGCCTGCATCAGCGTGATGCGGCCCACGTTCCCGGGCACGGCCGGGAAGCTCGTGCCGGCGCCCGTGATGCTCGTCCACGTCGTTCCGCCGTCGAGCGACCGGTAGATGCCGTTGTTCTTGCGGTAGCTCTCGTCGTTCGGGATGCCCGTGCACGACAGCGCGGCGACCGTGCTGCCGCTCGAGCGTGCGCCGAAGGCGGTGTAGAGCCTGGTCGGCGTCCCGGTCGTGTCGACCACGAAGTCGGTCGCGAGCTCCGGCCAGCAGCCTCCGACGCCCGGTTTTCCGGTGTAGGGAAGTGCGGTGACCAAGGTCCAGGTCGTCCCGCCGTCCGTGGTGTGGTAGACGCCGCCGTCCCCCGCCGCCCAGACCGACTGCGCCCCCGCGACGTTCCGGTCGACCAGGATGCGCCGGATCGAATGCCGCCAGCGCGCGTTGACCGCGGCATCGGGGCCGGCCCACGGTATCGTCTGCAAGGTCCACGTGGTGCCGCCGTTGGTCGACTTCAACACACCGGCGCCGTCGATCGTGTCGGCGGAGGTGTTGCCTTCACCGAGCCCCACGTAGATCGTCGCGTCGGTCAGCTGAAGCTGGTCGGACCCCGGAACGACGTCGATCGCGCCGACCGACGTCGTGACCTCGTTGTCGGTCAGCGGCGTCCAGGTGCTCCCGCTGTTCGAGGTCTTCCAAAGGCCGCCGCCGGCGAATCCCGCGAACAGCATGGAGAGGTTGACGGGGTTGACATAGAGCGCCGTCGCGCGGCCCTGGACGAGATCGCCCGAGCTGCTGTTGTAGTTGGTCGGGCCGAGGCTCGACCACGCGTAGGTCGCGAGGGGAGCCGTCTCGGGCGGGGCGACCGACTTGATGCCGAGCGTGGAACCGAGCGCTGCGGCCGCGGCCGCCTCGCGGCGGCGGGACTCGACCGAGATCGCCTCGCCTTGGCGAATCGCGTTCGCGCGCCAGCCGGCGGGCGGAAGATGGTCGAATGGGGCGTAGAGCAGATTGATCATGTACCACGCCCGGCGCTCCCGCAGATCGGCATGGCCGGATGCGATCTTGGCGGCGATGTCCGCCACGACCGGATCCGGAAAGCCGGTCGCGCGCTCGGGAACCCGCATCGGCGGGAATACGTTTTCCCCGGCGTCCGTTTCTCCGGCGCGCTCCACGGGCGGCGCGGTTTCCTCACGAGGCGGGGTGGGGTCGGCCGGAGCGGCCAGCGCGGGCGCCAGCGCGAGAAAAGCGGCCATTGCGAGCCATCGACGCATCGGACGCACGCTCCTTGCGGGCCGGTTCGGGGGACGAAGTCCAAAAAGGTACTGCGGGAGGCGGGATTTCGCTTCAGGGAAAGAGGGTCGCGAGAAACGGCGGATCGAGCTGCCCCGCCCACGCGGCCGGACCGCGGAGCGATTCGACGCGCTTTTCCGGGTCGCGGTCGAGCCCCGACACCAGGAGCGCGTGAAACTCCTCGGAGATTCCCGGCCCGATCGCGGCGGCCGGGGGCACCGAGCGTGTCAGCTTGTCCTGGAGCAGGCCGCGCGTCGTCTTTCCCTCGAACAGCGGCTTTCCCGCCACCAGCTCGTAGGCGATGCAGCAGAAGGCATAGACGTCGATGGCCTGGCCCGTCTCCTCGCCGACGAGCTGGCCCGGAGGCATGTAGAGCGGCGTGCCGAGAATGGTGCCGATCTGCGTGGCCGTATCGTCGGTCAGCGTTTGATCTTCCTTGGCCAATCCGAAGTCCATCAGCTTCACCCGCCCTTGCGGCGTCAGCATGACGTTTCCCGGCTTCAGGTCGCGATGGAGCACGCCCCGGTCGTGCACGAAACAGAGGGCGCGCGCGAGCTGGCCCAGGAGCTTCCGCGCGTGCTCTTCCGGAAACGGCCCGTGACGCGCCAGAAGATCGCCGAGCGTCGCGCCATCGCAGAACTCCATCACGATGAACTCGGTCCGGAACGCCGGGAAGTGGCCCTTCATGCGCGCGATGTTCTCGTGCTCGAGCGGCTCGACGATGCGCGCCTCACGCTCGAAGCGCGAGAACGCGCCCGGCTGATAGACGAGGCGGTGGCTCATCATCTTCAAGGCGACGCGCTCGCCGGTTGCGACCTCGACGGCCTCGTACACGACGGCCATGCCGCCGCTTCCGACGCAGCGCAGGATCCGGTAGCCGTGAAGCTCCTTGCCCCCGAGGCCGTCATGGATCGCGCGACCGAGACGGTCGGCGACGAGGTTGGTCATCACGATCGTCAGCTCGGGGCTCTTGGCGGCGAGGCGGTCGAAATCCTCGGAGGCCAGGGCGAGCGCCTTGAGGTCGGTGGCCGCCACGACGTCCGCGGTGGCCGGCTCCTGCGTGATCAGCGACATCTCGCCGGCGACCGAACCGCGCACGAGCGTCGCGATCGTCCGGATGGTTCCGTCGTGGTCGCGCACGCGCACCCGCGCCTCGCCCTCGACGACCATCAGCAGCGCATCGCCGCGCGTCCCCTGCTGGATCATCGTCTCGTCGGCGCGGTACCGTCTCTCGACCGCGCACGAGAAGAGCTGGTCGACCAGCGCCGGCCGGAGCGATCGGAACGGCTCGCTCTCCCGGAGAACGTCCTTCCCGGAACGATCGGCCGATCCCTCGATCGTCATTGCGCGGCAGTATATGCTTCCCCGATGCTCGCCGTTTCCGACGTCCGGGCGGCTTCGATTCGCATCCGCGACGGGGTGCATCGCACCCCGCTCCTGACGGCGCGCTCGCTGGGTGAGCCGCTCGGGATCGAGCTCTTTCTGAAGTGCGAGTGCTTCCAGAAGACCGGATCGTTCAAGGCGCGCGGCGCGCTCAACAAGGTGCGCGGGCTGTCCGCCGCCGATCGGGCGCGCGGGATCGTGACCGTGTCCGCCGGAAACCACGCGCAAGCGGTCGCCTGGGCCGCGCGCTCGGTCGACGCGCCGTGCGTGGTCGTCATGCCGTCGGACGCGCCGCGCTCGAAGGTCGATGCCGTCGTCGGCTACGGCGCGGAGATCGTCTTTCACGACGATCGCGCCACGCTGTTCGACAAGCTCGCCGAGGTGCAAGACGCGCGAGGGCTCACGTTTGTGCATCCGTTCGACGATCCCGTCGTGCTCGCCGGCGCAGGCACCGCGGGGCTCGAGATCGTCGAGGACGTTTCCGAGCTCGACGTCGTCGTCGTCCCGGTGGGGGGCGGTGGGCTGTTGGGCGGCGTGGCCACCGCCGTGAAGGGCGCGCGCCCCGCCGCTCGCGTGATCGCCATCGAGCTCGCCGCGGGCCCGGGCCTTGCGCCCTCGCTCGAAGCGGGGCGGCCGATCCCCGTCCCGAGGCCGCAGGGGACGCTCGCCGATGGAATGACCCCGCCGTTCGTCGGCGCCCTTCCGCTCGAGATCGTGCGCGCGCTCGGGGTCGAGGTGCAGACGGTCACCGAAGACGAGATCGCCGCCGCGATGCAGCAGCTCGCCACCCGCGGAAAGCTCGTCGTCGAGGGATCCGGCGCGGCCGCGACGGCCGCCGTGCTCTCGGGGCGCCTCGAGATTCCGGCCGGGGCGAAGGTTTCGGCCCTCGTTTCCGGCGGAAACGTCGACCCCGCGCGTTTCTCGAGGGTTCTGGCATGACGACATTGATCATTCCGCAGTCGCTCGTCCCGGAGCTGCTCCCGATGCCCGCGTGCATCGACGCCATGGCCGAGGCGCTCCTGGCGCTCGCCCGCGGTCAGGCCGTGCTTCCCCTGCGCTCGATGGTCTGGATGCCGGACCGGTCGGGGCTTCTGGGCCTGATGCCCGCCCACCTCGGACAGCCCGCATCGCTCGGGCTCAAGGTGATCTCCTATCTTCCGAAGAACCACGGCACCGAGCGCGATTCACATCAAGGCGCGGTGCTCCTGTTCGACACGGACCACGGCGACTTGCTCGCGATCATCGACGCCAGCTCGATCACGGCGATCCGCACCGCCGCGGCCAGCGGGCTCGCCACGCGGCTTCTGGCGCGCGAGGACGCGGGAGATCTCGCGATCATCGGCTCGGGCGTCCAGGCCGAATCCCACCTTCGCGCGATGGCGGCCGTCCGAAAGCTCCGCCGCGTTCGGGTGTGCAGCCGCACGCTCGATCGCGCCGAAGCGTTCGCGCGGCGTCACGAAGCCGCGGCCGGCATCCGGATCGAGCCGGCGGCGTCCGTCGAGGCGGCCGTCCGTGACGCCGACCTCGTGTGCACGACGACACCGGCCCGCGAGCCGATCGTGTCGGGCGCCTGGCTTCGCGAGGGCGCGCACGTCAACGCGGTCGGGGCGTGCTTCGCCGGGACGCGCGAGCTCGACACCGACGCCGTGAGACGCTCCCGCCTTTACGTCGATCGCCGCGAATCCGCATTCGCCGAGGCCGGGGATTTCCTGATCCCCCGCGCGGAGGGCGCGATCGGCGACGACCACATCGTCGGCGAGATCGGGGAGGTCCTCGACTCTCGCGCGCCCGCACGCGGCTCGGCTCGCGAGATCACCCTGTTCAAGTCCCTGGGGATCGCGGTCGAAGATCTCGCGGCCGCGCACCTCATCCATGCACGGGCGCGCGCGTCCGGCGCCGGCATCGAGGTCGATTTCGGGGGGCGCCGCGTTGCAGGCGATTGACGCTCCCACCCTCGACGAGATCCGCGGTGCCGTGGCCCGCATCCGGGACTCTGCGCTGCGGACCCCTCTCGTCCGGCTCAACACCGACCATGCTCCCGCCGAGATCTGGCTGAAGCTCGAGAACCTCCAGCCGATCGGATCGTTCAAGCTGCGCGGCGCCGGAAACGCGATCGGGCTCCTGCCTCGGGACGCGCTCGCGCGGGGCGTGTACACCGCGAGCGCCGGAAACATGGCGCAGGGGCTCGCGTGGAACGCGCGCCGGCTCGGCATCCCGTGCAGCGTCGTGGTTCCCGACGACGCACCCCGAACGAAGCTCGACGCGACGATCCGCTTGGGCGCCCGGATCGTGGCCCTGCCGCGGTCCGAATGGTGGGAGGTGATCGTCCGCCACGGGCACCCGGACGTCCCGGGGACGTTCATTCATCCGGTGAGCGACCGGAACGTGATCGCGGGCAACGGAACGATAGGCCTCGAGATCGCCGAGGACCTTCCCGGCGTCGACACGGTGATCGTGCCGTACGGCGGTGGCGGACTCTCGTGCGGCATCGCGACCGCCCTCCGTGGGGTCGCCCCCAACTGCAAGGTGTACGCGTCCGAGGTGGAAGGCGCGGCGCCGGTGTCCGCCTCGCTGGCCGCAGGCCGGCCGACCGCCGTCGCGTTCACTCCGAGCTTCGTGGACGGAATCGGATCGAAGGGCGTGCTCGACGAGATGTGGCCTCTGGTGCAGCGGCTTCTCGCCGGGTCTTACGTCGTCTCGCCGGCCGACACCGCCGCCGCGATCAAGCGGCTCGTGGAGCGCAATCGCGTCGTCGCGGAAGGAGCCGGCGCCACCTCGGTCGCGGCTGCGGAACGCCTCGCCGGCCAAGGGGGCAAGATCGTCTGCGTCGTATCCGGCGGGAACATCGACGCCGCGAAGCTCGCGACGATCCTTGCGGGCGAGGTTCCCTAAACTCTCGACTCTTAACCCTCGACTCTCGACCGATCGGGTCGAGAGTCGAGAGTCGAGAGCACTCCTTCCGGAATTACGGACAGGTCGTCGATGTTCGAGGCGACCCGCCGGTGATCGTTCCGTACGTCCCGTTGCCGGCGCACGTGTTCTCGCCGCGCGACAGATACCAGTACCCGGTGCCGACCGATGGCGTCGACGGATCCGACACGCTCGTGACGCCGAGGTCGTTGAAGCAGACCTCGTCCCCGCCTCCGGGGCCGACGGGGAAGGCCGAGAGGCTTCCCCGCAGCACGTCGTAACGTGTCGCGTTGGCGACCGCGGACCACGAATACGTCGTCTTGTCGGCGGCCACGACGAGCGCCTGGGTTTCTCCCGGTGCCGTCACCGGCGTGCCCACGCACGATCCGCCGCTGCACGCGTCTCCCGTGGTGCACGCGTTCCCGTCGTCGCACGGCGTGCCGTTCGGGTTCAACGCGCAGAACGAACAACCGGCAAGGCCGGTGTTGCGCGTCGGCTCGCAGACGAACTGCTTGAGGTTCGAGATGCTGACGTTGTCGACGCCCAATCCTCCGTACGTGGTGCCCTGGGTGCTGACGTCGGATCCGAGCCGCCACCGGAACTGGACGACGTCCCCCGCCACCGATGAGATGGTCGGAGCGTCCGTCGTCGTCCACGCAGCCCCGGTGTTCTCGCCGGTCCACGCCGTCTCGCCGGCGAGGAGCGGGCTGCAGTAATCTTGCGAGGTCGTCGCCGACTGCGCGGGTAGCGAGTACGGGAGATCGGTCCACGCGCCGGCGTTCTTCTTGTACTGGACGATGGCGCCGTCGTAACCCGGCTCCGTCCGGTATGCGACGTCGAATTGCAGCCCGACATCGCCGGCGGCGACGAACGTCGGCGAGTAGAGCGTCGAGGAGTCCTGATCCTGGTAGTTCTGGTTTGCCGTCCCGAACGGGAAGTTCCCGACCCAGGCGCCGTAGCCCCCGCCGCCGTTGCCGCAGACGGAGCACCAGTGGAAGTCGTTCACGTACGGACCGCAGCCCGAACTGTTCGAATCGTCCGCGGTGGCGGACGATGACCATCCGGGATCGGCGGCGAAATTCTGCGAATAACTGAACGATCCCGCGGTGCCGTCGAGATCGAGGTTGATGCTGAACGACTGCAGGCTCGCCGGCGCGTCGAGGCCGTCCGCGCTGATGATGACGTCGAACACCGCCTGCGGTGGATTCGCGGCGTTCGTGCACTGCACCGACGGCGCCACGTGGAATGTGAACCGGTCGCCGGGAGGATTGATCGCCGTGGCCCCGTTTGCGATCGTGCCGTAGCTGGCCTGCGCGTCGCCGATGCAATCGATCGTCGGAGAGACCGGCAGGAGCTTGACCTTGGCGTTCGTCAGAGCCTTGCCGGTGTTGTTCTGGACGTAGACGTCGATGGTGACCGTCTCGTTGTTGTCCGCGACGGAGTCGTTGTCGCCGTTGTCGGAGGCCTGCGCGTTGAACACGTAGAGCACGTTGCCGGCGGCGCAGTTGGTCGTCGCGGTCGCGACGGTGGTGCCGACCGGCGAGCCGTCGTTGTAGGTCGCCGAGATCGTCTCGGACGGAAGCACGAACAGCGTTCCGTTGTTGGCGCCGAGGCCGGAATTGACCGACAGGTTGACCGTGCCGGAGAAGTAGGGCGCGCTTCCGGTGAGGGTGACGACTTCGCTGTCGCCCGTCCCGGGGCTCGTCACCGTCACGGTCATTCCGCTGACCCCGTTGGCGTCGATCACGCTGAGCGTTGCGGGCCCGGTCGGGCAGTTGCCGTAGGCCGCCTGGTTGAACGCCACCTGCCCGAGCTGGGCCCCGCTGCACGAGGCCCCGGCCTGGCCGGTGGCGTAGTACTCGTCGTAGACCAGCCGGTCGTTGTCGAGCGCGACGTCGCGGTGCGTTCCGTGACTCGGCGGATTCGCAGTACTGAACCAATAGATGTCGGCGTGCTCGTGACCGTACGAGAAGTACGACGACGACGTTGCGGGGCCGGTCACGGAGTCCGAGAAGGTGATGATGAGCTGGTTCGGGGCGCCTCCGGCCCCCGGCGTCAGGTGCGGGTCGTCGGGGGTTCCCGTGTTGGCCGTTTCCCAGTTCCAGGTCCCCGTGCCGCCCTGAGGATAGTCGAATACCACCGACTGGGCGTACCAGGCCAGAGCGAGGGGGAAGCCCACGAGCTGGTCTCCGGTCGGCGCCGTGCTCGAGTTCCACCTGTCGTTGTAGAACGCGCCCCAGACGCCGTCCCCGTTTCCGCCGGCTTCCGACGCGTGATAGAACGAGTGCCACTTCCACGTGTAGTAGTAGGGCTGCCCGGAAGGACCGTTGCCTCGCAGGGACGGCTGGAAGACGGTGTAGAGGAACGAGTCCGCGTTGGTGGTGTAATTCACTCCCGTTCCCGAGTTTCCGACCATCGCCGCCGCGTTGAGGACGCCGCTTCCGCACGCGCCGTCGACACGGTTTTCGCTGCTCACCGCGGCCGGGGACGACGCGCTTCCCGTCCAGCGCCACGGGTTGGTGGTCCGGCCCTGCCCGGGCTTCACCGGGGTCGACTCCGCGAAGGGCGCGAGCGCGGTGTTGAACGTCGCGCACTGCGACAAACGGGTCACCAAATCGTTCGTCTGGAGCTCTCGCACCTGGGTCAGGCGCCGGGCGACCGTGTAGCCGTCGGCCGGCGAGGTGATGTCGAAGTCCATGTTCACCGGGGTCAGCGCGGCGGTGCTCGGGTCGGTGTAGACCTGGAACACGGCTCCCGCCACGGCGTCCGTCGGGACGTAGCCGACGTGCACGGGCCCGTTGAAGGCGGTCATCTTCGATGCGCCCGACCCGGAGAAGCTCAACGCGACGTTCACATCGGTGAGCGGCGCCCCGCTCGTGTTCTTGAACAGGAACGAGTACGAGGAGTATTCGCCGCCGTCCATGTACTTCGTGTAGTACTCGTTCGAGCCGCCGTTGCTGAGCGGGCTGCTGGTCGAGTCGGTCCCGGCGGCCGCGTTGTCGCACCCGCCGGCGATCTGGTAGCCGCCGTCGACGGTGGGCGCTTGACAGCTCACTCCGGCGGTGGCCGGCGTGACGGCGGCGTAGCTCGCCGTGAGCGACCCGCCGTCGGCCACCGTGATGCCCGCCCCGGTCTGAATCGTTCCGACGAAGACCCCGTTCGATCCCGAGCAGCTGACGAGCTTCGTGTCGATCGTCGTGGTCGCGGCGTTCTTGCTGACGAGCGTCACCGACACCGGCGACGTCGCCGCGGCGTCGTTGACCGTGATCTTGACGGTTTCATTGCAGCTGTACTTGCCCTGGTCCATCGAGACCTGGGTCACCGCCTGGCTGGTGACGTCGCCCGACACGACGAGGGAGTAATTCAAGCCGCCCGGGTTGTTGAACCCGATCACGTCGACCTGAACGGTCCCGGAGGACGGCAGCCCGTGGGACGCATCGAGGAAGAACCCTTCGGTGTTGTTCGTCCGGTCCGCGACGCTCGTGGCGGTCGTGCTCCAGCCGCCGCTGAAGTTGTTCCCGCGGTACACGTTGGCGCCGATCGTCACCTTGAGGTCGATGTCTTTCTGAAGCGCATCGCCGGCGGCGTCGTAGTAGGTCATCATCACGCGCAGCGGCAACGAGTTGCTGTTGATCGTGTAGAAGAACGACTTCGTGGCGCCCTGACCGAGATTGTCGCCGTTCTGGACCCAGAGGAACGGTGCCCCCGGTCCGATGTGGAGAACGCCGGGCAGGTTGACCCGGCCGTAGCCGACGTCACTGCTGTACCTTTGGTTCATCGCCATGGCGGTGGGCGTCGAGGTCGCGAGCATGTTCTCGCCCGACGCGAGCAGCACCGCTTTGACGAGAGACCCGACCGGCGTCAAGACGTTGGCGGGCGTCACGGTTCCCGTCGGATACAAGCCCTGAATGAAGTAGTCACGCGTGAGCGCCGCCAGTCCGGCGACGTCCGGGGCCGCGAACGACGTTCCGCCCTCGAAGCTGTTGTTCGCATAGTTGAAGTAGACCGTCTTGACCGCATCGCTCTGGCACATCGCGTTCGGAAGGTCGGCGGCCATCGTTTCGCCGCCGACCGGCGAGCTGGCATAGATGTACGACATGATGTCGGGCTTGGTCCGGCCGGTGGGGCTGGTCACCGGGCCCCGGCTCGACCCAAGATCCGTGGCCCCGTTGCAAGCCGCCACTCCGTCCCACCCGCAGTCGATGAACAGCTGGTCGGGGTTCGCAAGGTCGTTGCCGCCGACGCAGATCGCGTTCTTTGCAGTGCTCGGCGACCCCAGCGACATCGGTCCGCCGGCACCGCGGTTGCCCGAGGACGCCGTCACGACGAAATTCGGATTCGCGACGAGCGCCGTGTCGAGGTTGCTCGCCGTCGTATCGTAGGCGTTGTTGGCGGCGCCCCAGGAGTGGTTCTGGACGAAAGAACCCTTTCCGATCGCCGCGACGATCGAGGGGCCGAGATCGAGGGGCGGTGACAGCGTGCCCGTCGAGGTTCCGATGTCCTGGAAGTAGAGCTTGGCGCCCCGGGCGATCCCCGTGTCCCAGTTGGCGTTCGGTACGTGCGTCACGTCGGGGTTGCCCGTCATGTTCGAGATCGAGCCCACGGAGTGCTGCGAGGTCTTCGCGCCGTGCCCGCCGTCGTTGGACGCGTTATCGAGGATGCACGTGTCGCCGCCGCCGTATGCGTCGTACCCGACGACCTTGCGGTGCGCCGGCCCGAGCGTGCCGTTGGCGGTGATGTCCTGTGAGAAGTGCTCCATCTTCGTGTTGAGACCGCTGTCCATCATCGTGACGATCTGGCCGGTCGCGCTCCCGTCGATGCCGGCATTCCACAGCTTCCATCCGACCGCGCCGTTCGTCGTGTACACGCCGTTGTTTTGCAGCGCCAAGGGAACGGCCGCCGGGTTCGTCGACGACGCCAGCAGCTTTGGGTAGGCTTTTTCCGCGATGAACTTGACGCCGGGGATCTGCGCGATGTCGGTCACGAGCTCCGGCATGGCGTGCACGAGGATCACGGTGAGGGCTTCGTTCGAGACGACGTCGGAATCCTCGGGGAACACACGGAGCGCGGCCAGTGCGTTGAGAACGTCGTTGACGTACACGCCCTTGTGGAGCGTGACCTCGAAGACCCACGGCTTCGGCAGCCCGGCCTCGTCGACCGCTTCGCTTTCGGGAATCTCTTCGAGCCCGATCCGCGGGCTGATCTTGTACGCCGGGTGGTAGTCGCCGACGGAGCTGACGAATGAGAGCGATTTCACGCGCCCGAGATCGGGTGCAGGGATCTTCGCGACGTAGGTGTTGACGTTGAGGTACTCGCCGAGCACCGCGCCCGCCTGCGTGAGCTCGTCGATCTGCTCCTGCGTCCGGCTGAACCCTTTGATCTTGACGAGGTAGAACCCTTCGTGCGCGGCCGCCTGGGCTCCGGGACGGATCAGGAGTTCTTTCGGTGCGCGCTCGAGCGATTTGGCCTCGTCCCGGGTGCTGATCGTCGCGGTCGCGTTGACGACGATCTCGTCCTCGGTGAGAGCCTCGACTCGCTTGCCGCCCGCGGTGTACGGGGGCATCGCCGTTGCGAACGGCCACCAGGCCTGCCCACGCTGAACTGAGGCCGGGCGCTTCGTGAGCGCGCTCGCGGTCTTGGGAACGGCGGGAGCGCCCAGATCGACCGGGTTTCCCTGCCCGTCGGTGACGGACTTGATCCCCCGCGTGTTCGAGCTGGCACCGGGGGGTCGCTGATCGGCAGGATCTTCGGCCAGCGCCGGAATCCCCCAAGCCAGCAGGGACGCCAAGAGTAAAGTTCCGCCAGACGCGTTCCGCATCGTCTTCATGGGCACCTCATCAAGAACGAATAGCGGGATTAGACACTGCTTCCCATACCCCCCGAAGGGTCGAAGCCTTGTACTTGTACTGTGGTTCGGCATCGTGGGCTAGAGGAGAATGCCACGGCTTGCGGGGAAGATTCCACGGGCCGCCGGGATACAAAAACGTGACATCTCTTCGGGATCGGGTCGTGGGAGCGCTCATCGCGGCGCTCGGCGGGGTGTTCGCCCTCCGAAAGCTCGATGACTTCGATACTTGGTGGCATCTGGCGGCCGGGCGGTGGATCGCCGGCCACGGCATCCCGTCCACGGATCCGCTGTCGGAGACGGTCCGCAGCCACGCCTGGGTCAACCTTCAGTGGGGGTTCGACGTCGGCATTTACCAGCTCCATGCCCTCGGCGGGCCGGCGCTCCTTTGCCTCGCGGCCGCCGCCGGTTTTTCGTTCGCCGTCTGGCTGACCTGGCGGTCGGTGGCGCGCTCTCTGGGACCGATCGCGTCGGCGCTCTTCATGGCGCTTGTCATCGTGGCCGCGCAAGAGCGGTTTGCGGTGCGTCCCGAGATGCTCTCGTTCCCTCTCCTGGCCGGGATCCTCGCGATTCTCGAGCGCACCACCCCGGACGACGGACGGGTCCGGTGGCTCCTCGTTCCGCTGATGCTCGTCTGGGTGAACGTCCACGCTCTCTTCGTGATCGGTGCCTTTGCCGTCGGCTGCGCCGCCGTCGACGATTTTGTAAGAAAAAGGGGACTGTCCCCTTTTCCCGTTCTGGTGTCGCTGGGTGTGGTGTTCGTGAACCCGTTCGGGATCCGCGGGGTGCTGTTCCCGCTCAAGCTGTTGTCGAGGATCGATCGATCGAACGACGTGTTCCAGACGATCGGTGAGTTTCGATCCCCCTTTGCCGCCGACGCCGGAGGCGCCGCCGTCGCCGCCTACAAGGCGGTGCTGATCGTCGGACTCGCCGCCGCCGTGGCCGGGCTTGTCGTCCGGCTCCGAGCGAAAGCATCGCCCTTCGAGTGGGGGGGATTGCTCTTCTTCGTGGGGCTCGCCGCGCTCTCCATCACGGCACGCCGGAACGGAGCGCTCTTCGCGATCGGTGTCGCGCCGTTCATCGCGCGATGCGCTCGGGCCGCGGCCAACGCCGCCTGGGGACCGCGGGCCGACGTCGAGCCGCGCCGCAGGACTCTTTTGACGGCGGGCATCGCCGTGTCGATCCTCCTGCTCGCAGCCACCGTCGTCACGGGTGCGTTCTACCGGTGGGATCGTCAGCCTCGAGAATTCGGATTCGGTGTCGTCGAGGAATCGTTTCCGATCCGTGCGTCGGGTTTCGCGCGCGCAGCGACCTTGCCGGGAAGGCTCTATAACGACGTCGCGACCGGAGGCTATCTCGCCTGGGACGATCCGCTTCGCACCGGCGTTTTCATCGATGGGCGGCTCGAGGTGTACGACACCGCATTCTTCACCGACTACGTCCGTGCGATGTACGACCAGACGCTGTGGCAGGAGGAGGCGGACCGCTACGGCATCCAGACGGCGATCGTCTTTCACCGGTGGGAGAACCGCAGGCGCCTCGTAGAGCGGCTGGTGCAGGACCGGCGGTGGTCGCTCGTGTACGCCGACGAGGTGGCCGCGATCTTCGTGCGCGTGGAGGGGAACGACGCTGCGCTCGCGCGGGCCTCGGCGCTGAACGAGTCGTGGAATCGCAAGACCCGTGAGTGGCTCACGCGGCCGTTGACGCGCTGGCCGTACCCTGCCGGGCGGGTGGAGGGCACTCGGGCCTTCGCGCGGCTCTTGGCGACGGTCGGCGACGCCGACGGCGCGACCGAGGCGTACCTGAAGCTGCTCGAGCTCGGCGTCGCCCGGGACGAAGAGGTCGAAGTCCGCTTGATCCTCGCGCGACGATTCGCGCAGACGGGACGGGACGACCTTGCCCGCGACCAGGCGCGGCGGGTCTTAGCACTCGATCCGGGCAATACCGAGGCGCTGAAAGTCGGCCCTTGATCTCGGGTATCCTCGACACCGTGCGGATCACCGGCGCGCGGATCGCGGGATTGCTCGTCGCGATCGCGGCCGCGCTCGCCGCGTCCGGCGCCGCCCCGGCGCCTGCTCCGCCGAGACCACCGAAGCGGATCGTGCTCGTGACGATCGACACGTGGCGCTCCGACGCCATCGGCGCTTCGGGAAGCGGCCGCGTCAAGACGCCGAATCTCGACGCGCTCGCCAAGGGCGGCCTGTACTGCGCGAAGGCTTGGTCGTCCGCGACGCTGACCGCGCCGAGCCATGCGACGATCCTCACGGGCCTTCAGCCGTATCACCACGGAATTCGCGACAACCACGGCTTCCGCCTCGCGCGGGGGACGCGGACGCTGGCGGCGGCTCTGCGCGAGCGCGGCTATGTGACCGCCGCGTTCGTGTCGGCGCATCCGCTCGCGCGCGTCAGCGGACTCAACGACGGTTTCGGCGTCTACGACGACCACACCTCTCCGGGAGATCCCCTGTCGCTGGCGCCGCGACGGCGACCCGGCACCGAGACGATCGAGGCCGCGACGGCGTGGTTGAAGATCGCGCCCGACCGGTTCTTCCTGTGGGTTCATCTGTACGAGCCGCACGATCCGTACCGTCCGCCGGAGCCCTACCGCGGAACCTACAAAGACGCGCCGTACTTCGGCGCAGTCGCCTACACGGACGAGCTTCTGGGCCGGCTCGTCGCGGCGGCCGGAGGGATCGGCCGCTCCGACACGATGTGGGTCATCGCGGGCGACCACGGCGAGGGGCTCCAGGATCACGGCGAGTCCACGCACTCGCTGTTCGTTTATGACGCGACCGCGCGCGTTCCTCTCATCCTGTTTTCGCCGGGGCGGATCCTGCCCGGCCGGGTCGCGTTCGCGCGCCTGGTCGACGTCGCGCCGACGGTGCTTTCGATCGCGGGCGCGAGCCCCGCAGGGCTCGACGGACGGTCGCTGCTTCCGTCATCGACGACGGCCGACCCTGCGTACACGGAGACGATGTACCCGTACTTCGACTTCGGCGCGGCGCCGGTGCGCGCGCTGACCGATGGACGCTACAAGGTGATCGACGTCCCGGAGCGCGAGGTCTACGACCTGATCAAGGACCCCGCCGAGCGCGACAACCTGGCGGCCGCAAAGCCGGTCCGCGAGGTGCAGGCGCTGCTCGCGCGGCTCACGTCGCTCCCGGGCCCGCCTCAGCATCCGGCGGCGAGAACCGACGACGAGGACATCCGCGCGTTGAAATCCCTGGGGTACATCGGAGCCGGCGGGGAGTACGCGGTCTCTAAGCAGGGGATGGACCCGAAGCGGCTGCGGCCGTTGCTGAACAAGATCAACGACGTGCGGCTGATGAACGACGCCCGCCGGTTCACGGAAGCGATCCCGATCTACAAAGAGCTGATCGGCGCGTTTCCGCGATCCTCCTCCCTCGCGTGCGAGCTGGGCCTGATCGAGATGGCCACCGACAAGACCGCAGACGCGGAATCGCATCTCCGTCTCGCCCTCGACCTGAACCCCGACAACAGCCACGCCATGCTCGGCCTCGCCAACCTGGCGATCGGGCGGAAGGACTATTCGCGCGCGGAGACCTATCTTCTGAGCGTGCTGAAGCTCGACCCCGACGACGTCGAGGCCAATTTCAACCTCGGCGCGCTCTACGTGCAAAGCCTGCGCACGCCGGTCAAGGCGATCCCCTACTGGCGCCGATTCCTCGAGCTCCAGCCGACGGACCCCGAGGCGCCGCGTCTGAAGAAGATGCTCGACGACATCCAGACCGGCGCGCCGCGGAGCCGGTGACGATCGCGTGAGCCCCGCCCCTCGCGTCACCGTCGGCGGCATTCTCTCGGCCGACGTCATTCCCGGAGTCCTGTTCGTGCTCGCGATGGCGCTCCTCGCCCCACGGCTCGCGGTGCCCGACACCTACATCTTCGACGAGGTCTATCACGCGTACACCGCCGGGCAGTACGTGGCCGGCAATCACGATGCGTACCTATGGGACACCAAGGCGCCGAACCAGCGGGTTGCGTACATGTGGAACCACCCGCCCGCGGGAGTCCTCTGCCTCGCGGCGGGAATCGAGATCTGGGGGGATAACTCGTTCGGCTGGCGGATCGCCCCGGCGATCTTCGGCGCCCTCGGGATCGTCGTTGCGTATCTGCTCGCGCTCGCGGTGACGGGAGAAAAACGCGTCGCCGTGCTCGCGGCCTTGCTCCTGTCGATCGACGGCCTCTACCTCGTCCAATCCCGAACCGGCATGCTCGACGTGTTCGGGACCGTGTTCATGCTCTCGGCGTTCTATGCGCTCTACGGATATCTCACGGCGCAGCCGGAGCGCACGCTCGGGCCGCTCTTGCGCATGGGGCTCTTCCTCGGGCTCGCCATCGCCACGAAATGGAACGCCGCCTACGCCGCGTTCTTCATCGGACTGATCGTGCTGATTCGAACCGCGTCGCTCCTGCTGCGGCCGCGCGACCCGGAGGGCGCCCGCGCCGCGAGGGCGCAGCTCCTCTGGGTGCCTCTGGCCCTCGGCGTCTTGCCGCTTCTCGTCTACCTGATGGCCTACCTTCCGTTCCTGCTCACCGGACACAGCTTCGCTCAGCTCGTGGAGGCCCAGCACCAGATCTTCTACTACCACACCCATCTCGAGGCGACGCACACCTACCAGTCGCGCTGGTGGCAGTGGCCGCTGACGCTCCGGCCGGTTTGGTATTACCTCGGGACCGTGGATGGGCTGACCTCGAACATCTACGCGAACGGGAATTCTGTCCTGACGCTGCTGTTCGTCCCGGCGGTCGTCTACGTCGCGGGCCGCTGGGTGAAGCGGCGCGATCCCGCGGCGATCGTCATGATCGTCGGATTCTTCGGACAATGGCTTCCGTGGGCTCTCGTGCCGCGGATCGCCTTCGCCTACCACTTCTTGCCGGCGGTTCCCTTCGGGTGCCTGGCGCTCGCCGTCCTCTTGGTCGAGGCGTTCTACAAGGGGGGCGCCCGGCGCGCCGCGGCGGTCGCCTACGTGGCTCTCGCCGTCGCCTTCTTCATCTATTTCTATCCGATCTACACCGGCGTGCCGTTGACGCCGGAGGCGCTCCGGCACCGCATGTGGCTTTCGAGCTGGAAATGACGGACTGTCACGGCCGCCGGCGCACGTCGAAGATCGTGTAGCTCGCCGTCTCGACGATCGCGGGAAACGCGTTCCGGAACGCCCCGGCGTCGGCACCCATCTTCTCGGTCTCGTTCGGGCCGATCACGACGTAATCGACGTGGTATTTCGCGAGCAGGCCGCGGGCGCCGGGTCCGAACGCGAAGATCTCCCGCAGATCGTGCTCGCGCTGCGCGGTCACGGCGCCTTGGCTCCACATCCAGCCGGGAAAGCTCGTGAGCACGCGGCGCCCGCCGAGCACGGGAACGGGATGATTGTGCTGCAAGCCGGCCGCGAAGATCGCGTGCGGCTCCGTCTTCGACCGCACCGCGCTCGCGACCTCCATCTCTTCCGTGGTCAACATGAGATGGCGGTCCCGGCCAAGCAGCTGCGCCGCGTTCTCGAGCACGCCGGACAAGGTCATCGTGACGATCGTGGCCGCGAGAAACGCGCGGACCGGAAGGCTCGGGAACTCCCGCCACAGCTTCATGAGCGCGGCGCTGACGAGCACGCACGCGGCGAGGAACCCGTAGACGAGGATCTTCGAGTTGTCCCAATCCCACGGCTGGAACGCGATGAGGTTCGCGATGGGAAAGATCGGCATGAACGCCCAGAGAACGCGTGTCGGGGCGCGTTCGAGCAGCTCACGGTCGACGAGCGCGCTCCCGAGCAGCGGGATGAACGCCCCGAGGTTCTTGAGCCAGAACCACGGCCACGAATCGGCGCCCGTGACCCAGCCCCAGTGAAATCGGATCGCGCCGGCCGCGCCGGGCCCGCCTCCTTGCTGGACCCAGAGCTGGGGCACGGCGACGACGATCCACGCACCGAAGAACCAGAACCAGCCGCGAGACGGAAACATGAGGAACAGGAACGGCGTGATCAGCGCCAGCGAGAGAAACGTCCCGAGGTGCGCGAGCGGGAGCGCGCCCGCGATCAGCCCCGCGGCCAGGAAGAAGCGACGTCGTGCGGGCCGGGCGGAAGCGATCGCGAGCAGCGTGACCACGCAAAGCCCGAGAGGGATTCCGTACAAGAATGCTCTCTGCGGATAGACGAGCGAGAAGAAGACGTTGAGCCACCGGTAGTTCTGGTCGAGCTGCGCCGCGCCGTCCCAGGGCTTCAGAAAGAGCTCGGTCAGCGGATGCGGCGCGTGGAGCACGTCCTTGAGCGTGAGCGTCCAGCCCAATCCCCCGCCGACCAGGAACAAGAGCAGAGAGATCGCGGCGACGTCCCCTCTCGCGGTCAGCCGCTTCGCGAACGCGTAGACGGACAGCGCGACGAAGATGCAAAAGATGAAGCTGTGGAGCGGAAGCGCCGCGATCGGGTCCATGCCGAGCGCCGCCATCGACGCGACGGTGACCGACGTCAGATAGTGATAGGCGAACGGAAGGCCGGCCAGCCGCGGATGCGTGGGCGGAAAGTTGTCACCGAACGCGAACGAGCAGACGTCGCCCAAGTGCTGCGCCCAGTCTCCCCAGATGTTCCGGTGCCCCGCGATCAAGCCGTCTTGCGTGACGAAGAGCGTCGTCCGGAACAGCAGGATCCATCGCAACACGAGCGCGGCCATCACCACGCACGCCGCGACCGAGACGGGCGACCGCGGGCGGACGAACGCCCGCCACCATCCGCGGGGGCCGATGCCCCACGCTCCGGCGGCTGCTGCGGCGGCGACGATCCAGACGAGCGCCGCCCGAAGCCCGAAGAGGCTCGCCAGCGGGATGAGCGCGAGCGAGGAGACGACGACGCCCAGCGGCACGCCGTAGGCCATCCGCTCGAGGGGCGTCAGCCCGAGATCGAGGCGGCACAGCAGGGCGAGGCCCATCGACCCCATGGCGGCCAGCGCGACGACCGCCGCGCACGCGCTCGCCATTTAGGACTGTTCGACCGTCACCCGCTCGATGCGCAGCGGCTCGGCGGTTCGTCCCGATTCGGACCCCGCCGCTTCGAGCTTTTCGAGCGTGTCCACTCCCGCGACGACTTTGCCGAAAATCGTGTGCTTGCCGTCGAGCCAGGGCGTCGGCACGAACGTCAGGAAGAACTGGCTGCCGTCGGTGTTCGGCCCGGCGTTCGCCATCGACAGGAGGCCGCCGACGTCGTGCTTGACCTTCGGCGAGAACTCGCCGGCGTACTGGTAGCCCGGCCCACCGGTTCCCGTGCCGAGCGGACATCCGCCCTGCGCCATGAAGCGCTTGATCACGCGGTGGAACGCCAGCCCGTCGTAGAAGCCGAGGCGCGCGAGGTACGCGAAGCTCGTCACGTGCATCGGGGCGACCTGCGGGAGCAGCTCGATTCGGATCGGACCTTTGTTGGTCTCCATCAGAGCGAACCACTTCTGATCCGGCGGAAACGCGATCGCCTCCGGCTTGGGAAGCCGCGTTCGCCACTTCGGATCGGACTTGTCGATTTTGGCGCGATCGATTTGATGGTCGATGGTTTGGATGGCGGCCTCCTTGTGGGTGAGCGCTGCATTCTAGCGCCCGCTCCCGGGCGTTCCCCTATACTTTCTCGATGTTTCATTTCAATTACGGCGATGTCCCCAAGGGCGTGAGGATCGAGCGCGGCGACATGTCGCGCATCGGGCGCTACCTCATGCCGGCCTGGCGATCGTCGCTCCTGATCCTGCTCTGCATCGCGGTGACGTCGCTGCTGGGGCTGATCCCGCCGCTGCTCGTGCGCGAGCTGATCGATCGGGCCATCCCCGGCCGGAACCTGAGGCTCCTGGACACGCTCGTCCTGGCGATGATCGCGCTTCCCCTCACCAGCGGGCTGATCAGCGTCTGGCAGTCGAGCCTGGTCACGCGCATGGGGCAGACAGTGATGTTCGACATCCGGAAGGCGATGTATGCGCGCCTGCTCCGCCAATCGCTGCGCTTCTTCACGAACACCAAATCGGGGGAGATCCTGTCCCGCATCCAGAACGACGTCGGCGGCGTTCAGGGCGTCGTCACGGGGACGCTCGTCAACCTCGTGACGAACTCCCTCATCTTCGTCAGCACGCTGATCGTGATCTTTCGCATCGACTGGAAGCTCGCGGCCATCGCGACCGCCGTGCTGCCTTTTTTCATCCTCCCCACGCGCACCGTCGGCCGGATCCGTAAGCGGCTGTCCACGGAGACGTCGGAGCGCATGGCGGAGATGACCGCCCACATCCAGGAAGCCCTCTCCGTGTCGGGATTCCTCCTCTTCCGGCTGTTCGGCGCGAAAGACAAGGAGCTGCGTCGCTTCGGCGACAAGGCGGCCGCGGTTCGCGACCTCGAGATTCGCCAGAGCATGGCGGGGCGCTGGTTCCTGATGTGGATCCTGATGTTCGCGAGCATCGGCCCGGCTCTCATCTACTGGGTCGGGGGGCACGAGGCCGTCGCGGGAACGCTCACCGTCGGAACGATCGTCGCCTTCGTCGCCTATCTCGGGCGGCTCTACGCCCCGGCGTCGGCGCTGGTCAACGTCCACGTGGACGTGATGACGGCGGTCGCCAAGTTCCACCGCGTGTTCGAGTACCTCGACCTTCCGATCGAGATCGACGAGCCGAAGAATCCCGCCGCCATCGCGACGCCCCAGGGGGCGCTGCGGTTCGAGGGCGTGTGGATGGGGTATTCCGAAGGCACGTGGACCCTCGAGGACATCTCGTTTGCGGCCGCGCCCGGGCGCATGGTCGCGCTGGTGGGCCCGAGCGGCGCCGGAAAAACGACCGTGACCTACCTCGCCTCGCGCCTGCTCGATCCGGGCCGGGGCCGCGTGACCTTCGACGGCGTCGATCTGCGCGATCTCTCGCTCGACGACCTGTCCCGGTGGACGGCCAAGGTCACCCAGGAAACGACGCTCTTCAACTCCACGGTCGCCGAGAATCTGCGGTACGCCAAGCCGGACGCGACGCAGGCCGATCTCGAGCAGGCCTGCCGCCTGGCGCAGATCCATGACGTGATCGCAGCCCTTCCCCAGAGCTACGACACGCCCGTCGGCGAGCGCGGCTACCGGCTGTCCGGGGGCGAAAAGCAGAGGCTCGCGATCGCGCGGGTTCTGTTGCGCGATCCGCGCCTCCTGATCCTCGACGAGGCCACCTCGTCGCTCGATTCGCGCTCCGAGGCTCTGATCCAGTCGGCGCTCGAGCCTCTCTTGGCCGGCCGGACGAGCCTCGTCATCGCGCACCGCCTGAGTACGATCCTGAGAGCGGACGAGATCCTCGTTCTGGACAAGGGCCGCATCGTCGAGCGCGGCACGCACGATCAGCTCCTGGCGCTGTCCGGCCTCTACGCCAGGCTCTACGAGGAGCAGTTCAAGGGCGGCGCTACTGCGTTCGCACCTGATTCGGCGCCGCGGTGATCGTCGTCGTCTTCCCGTTGAACGTCCACGTGCCGGGATTCCAGGAATAGACGGCGTCGTCGAAGACCACGCAATCGGAATGGAACGTTCCGGTCCCCTTTTCCCCGATGACGTCGAGCGTGAAGTTCATCCCGACGCCGTCCATCTCTTGCGCCGCGATGTGCCGGCCGCGGGCCGTGGGCGCGACGATCGTGACGGGGCCCACGTCCTCCCGGATCTCGGGGAGACTCGCGATCGTGTGAGCGAGCGATCCGAACTGCCGCACGTGCCGGCGGGCCCAGGCTTCCCGCTCGGCGGGCGGCGCGTTCTTCGGAAAGGCCATGAGCTGCGGGATCGTCAGGCAGAAAAGCGCGGCGAGCGTGGCACCGACCTCGGCGCTCTTCCAGAGCGTCCCCGCAGGAGTCGTCTTGCGCGCGTCGAAGAAAAGCGCCGCGCCCCACCAGGCCGCGACGACGGGAAGGAGCGCCAGGGGCACGAGCCACCCGCCGCTCCGGTGCTCCGGCCCCAGCGAGAGCACGACCAATCCCGCGGCCGACGCTGCGACTCCGGCCGCCGCCCCTCCGCTCGCCCCGACGATCACGCGGATCCTCGAGTACGACGCGCTACGGCGGATCTGATCGGCGGACACGCCGAGCCACGCTCCGGTCACAGCGGCGATCCCGTAGTTCACGATGCCGGGCGAGATCAGATACTCGAAGAAGCGAACCCGGCTGGCCGGGCCGTAGACCTGAAGCAGAGCGTAGACCGCGGTCAGGAGGATCCCCCCCGCCAAGGTCGACGTGGCGACGACGGCGCGCTCCCTCATGAGGCGAAATCTGGCGTCGGGAGGCCCGGCGAGCAACCGTCGCCCCTTGGCGCCGGCATGGCGAGCGGTGGAGAATCGGCGCGTTCCCGGGAGGGCTCGATGCGTCCTGCGATCTCCGTCGCGATCGGCTTGCTGGTCCTTTCGCCCGCGCTCCTCGCGGCGCCGGTCCCCGTCGAGTATGCGGAAGGCGTCACCCACGGATTCCTCGAGCTGCGCGACACCTCGGGAAATCTCCTCGCTCACGGCGAGCAGCTGACGACGGGGAAGGACCACGAGTTCGACAAACGCATGGTCTTCCGATTCAAGGACGGGTCGACGCTGGCCGAGCACGTGACGTTCACGCAGGAGCGCGAGTTCCGGGTGACCACCTATTCCTTGAAGACCAGCGGGCCGGCGTTCGAGCACGACACCGAGGTCTCGATGAACCCGCCGGCGGGGACCTACCGGTTCGTCACGAAGGAAAAAGGAAGCGACAAGGAGCGCGTCGAAGAGGGAAAGCTCGACATGCCCGCGGACGTCTACAACGGCATGCTCATGACGATCGTCAAGGATCTGCCCAGGGGCGTCGGCGAGACCGTTCACTACGTCGCATTCACGCCGAAAGCCCGGCTCATCGAGGTCGAGCTCATTCCCACGGGCGACGACGGGATCAAAGTGGGCGATCTCGACATGACCGCGGCCCACTACGTCCTTCGGCCCCGGCTGGGTCCCTGGCTGAAAATGTTCGCCTCGCTGACCGGGCGCTCGCCCCGCGACGGCAACGCATGGATCGTCAAGGACGCGGTGCCGGCGTTCGTGGCATTCGAGGGAGAGCTGACGACCCCCGGACCCGTCTGGAGAATCGAGACGGTCAGCCCCCGCCGGTCTCGCTAGGGGTCGGCTTCGTCCCTCCTACCGACGATAGCTTCCGTTTCGAAAACGGGGCGTGCGTCCGCCACCGAAAACCCCGCCACTTCGGAACGAGTCCGGATTTTCCGGGATCCGAGCGGTGTCGCGAATCGGCTTCCGAATCCGATTCTTGGAGATTGGAGAAGTCGCGGCGGGACATTCACGGTAAGATATTTCCACATACGACGGACGCAGTAGTTTGAGTGGAGCCAGGAGTGCCTTTTCATCTGCCCACGGGGGGCCAGTTGTTTCTCCATGTCCATAGGCTGACTTCGACTCTCGCCTTCGTCGTCGGCGCCATCCGTGACGTATTCACCGGCGCCGAAAATCCGAAGACGGGCGCCCGGCAGTGGCAGTGGACGAAGCGGCGAGCGCGCGATGTCGCGACGATGATCGCCAACCCGACGACCCAGATCAAGGTCACGAAGACCCTCTGGAAGCCGGAGGTCCGGCCGGTCGTCGATGCCGACCCGCTCATGCCGTTCAAGTATCTGAGCGAATACCTGAAGACCGGCCTGACGCGTCAGGAGCGGGCAGCCATCCTCGTCCGCCATTACCGGCTTCTCCGCGAAAATGTGGACGAGCACTTCTTCCAGCAGATCGTCGAAGGCGGCATGGAGCTGTGGCGGGAGCAGCTTGCGGGGAGCAGCTACAGCATGTTCCTCACGTTCCCGCGCGAGACGCACCACGAAGGGGATCTCGCGCTGATCTTCCGCGCGGACGACACCAACCTGTACACCGTTTCCTTCACGCTGGGCCCCGGAAGCGTCGCGGGGATCGACGCGACGAACGTCATGTACATCGCCCGCGTCCAGGGAAAGGGCGGCGCTTTCGATCAAATCCGGAAAGCCACGAAGGACTGCCACGACATTGCCCCCTCCTCGCTCATGCTCTCCGCGGCCGAGGGCATCGCCCTCGAGCTGAAGCTCGAGCGGATCATCGGGATCAGCGCCAACACGCAGCTTTCGGCGGCCCGGTCCGAGCCGCGGGGGCTCGTCGCCGCGTACGACGACTTCTGGACGGCCCTCGGAGCCACCAAGCTGACCTCCGACATGTACCAGATGACCGTCCCGCTCACCGAGAAATCGATCCTGGCGACCAAGCGGTGCCACCGGTCCCGGGTCAAGAGGAAACGCGCGTTCAAGGCGCGCGTGCGCGAGCAGGTCCGCCTCGGGTTCCGCAAGTGCATGATCGCCGGGACGAGCGCGGCCGCCGGGACGTCTTAGCGCCCCCTTCAACGCATTCCGGACAGCAGCGATTGCGTCTTCGTCCGTGCGGCGAGCGTGGTCGGATCACGGAGATTCACGCTCGACCGCAGGAACTGCTCGAGCGCGGCCCTGGCGTCCGCCGACCGCCCCATCTCGGCGTAGAGCGACCCGAGATGGAAGAAGACCATCGACGCGGTTCCACCGAACTCGTGAAGCGCCAGCTCGCGTGCGCCTTCGAGCTCGGCGAGTGCTTCGTCCTTTCGCCCCTGCGAGTAGAGGATCACCGCGAGCATGTCGGTGAGCGCCGCCTTCATGTGAGGAACGCGCTCGGCCGCCGTCCTCAGCACGTCCTCGGCCTTCTGAAGCTGCCCGGTCCTCTGGTAGCAGACGGCCAGGCGCTCGTACGCGAGAAAGTTGTCGGGCTGCGCGCTCAGGACGTCGGAGAGGTCCGCTTCCGCGGCGGCGAACCGGTCGGCCTTCCTCGAAGCGTCTTGCGGGTGGTCCCCTTCCTTCATCGCCAGCTCCGCCCGCTGAAGGTAGGCCATCATCAAGGGCCGGATGGCGAGCGCGCGATCGAGCGCCGCCTTCGCTTCGGCGTCGCGGCCGTCGTCCTTCATGATGCGCGCGTACTCCGTCAAGCTGAACGCCGAATTCGGGTCCGCCGCGATCGCGGCGGTCCACAGCGCACGCTCCCCACCCCAGACCGGGTTGTACGCGATCGTACCGATGGCGAGGGCGACGGAGACCGGCACGGCCGCTTTGAGCGTCAGCTCTCCGTGCTCGTTCGCAAGCCCCTTCCGCGTCAGCCAGGTATCCAGCGCGGGCACGAGGACCATGAGCAGCCCCAGAATCGGCAGGTACAAGTACCTGTCCTGGACGAGCTGCTCCGGAACGAACGCGTTGATGTTGAGCGTTGGAACGAGCGGCACGAGGAAGAGCGCGAGGCCGACCTGCCGCACCGGGGCACCGCGCGCAATCCGGAACAAGAAAACGAAAGCGGCGGACACGCCGGCGAGCGGCAAAAGAAAGTTGGCCGCGCCGATCGTCTCCGGCGTCACCGCGCGGATCGCATGGGCCGGCGCGAGCCACAATGGAAGCAACGCTTGCCGCAAATAGAAGAAGAGGAGCGAAGGCGCGGTCAGCGCGACGCCCGCCGGGCCGGTCTGCCAGGGCGTTGCGATCTGCGCCCGTCCGATGACGATGAAGTGCAGCGCGACGTAGACCAAGGTCAGCGCGAGGTACGGAATCGAGCCGGAGACCGCCGCGCGCAGGCGCGCGTCCCGCGCTCGTGTCTCCGGTTGCGTGACGTAGAGCGTCACGAAGACGATCAATCCGAAAAAGACGGTGATCTCTTTCGAGAAAAGCGCGAGCCCGAAGCACGCGAGCGCGGCGGCCCGCCGGCCGTCAAGGATGCACAGCAGGCAGCCTAGGATCGCGGACGCCAGGACTCCGTCCCCCGATCCGGAGATCCATGTGACGGACTCGACGTGGACGGGATGCACGGCGAAGATCAGCGCGATCGCAAAGGCGACGGCTCGCGACAGATCGAGCCGCCTGAGCATCGCGTACGCGAGGCCGCACACGAAGGCGTGCAGCAGCACGCACGCGACGTGCCATCCGACCGGGTTGTCGATTCCGAAGAGGCGCTCGTTGGCGACGAGCCACAGGATGAACACCGGCCGCCAGTAGTTGCTCCAGGCTTCGCCTTTCTCCCCCTTGAATCCCCAGACGTCGCTCGTGAGCGCCTTCCCGAAATAGCGGTCCTGCTGGATCAGCTCGTTCTTGACGATCTGCTTCGTGTCGTCGTAGACGAAGCTGCCGTGCAAACCGTTGGCGAACACGGCAAAGCAGATGACGAGCAGGACGACGATCGCCCAGGCGTCCTTGGGGTCGCGGGAGGGACGCGACGGCGGCGCCGTCGATTCCGTCCCCTTCCGCTTCCGCGCCGTCATGGCGCGGGATGATACGCCGGGGTAATGACTAATACCGATGGCCCCGATGTCGGGGTTCGCGTATTTTCGAAGGATCGGTGCATGAGGTGATTCGATGCGAATTCAAACTACCCCCCTGGTTCTCGCTTCACTGCTGACCGCGGCATTCGCGGGGACGGCTGCGCGCGCGACCGAGCGCGCGGCGGCGCTGAAGCTGACCGACGACGCGCGCGACACGATCGTATTCAGGCTTCCCGATGGCTCGGGGGTCGGAGAGTTCATCCCCGGCGTGAACGGACGCTACGACTTGCGGCTGCATCTGGCTTCCGGTCCCGACATCCGGTCACTCGCATTGGGCGACGTCGATGGGGACAGCGTCACCGACATGGTCGTCACGCGCGGCGACGGCGCGCTCGTCCTCTGGAAGGGGATGGGCGCGGCCGATTTCACTTCCGATCTCGTCGAGCCGGATCCGCATGCCCACGAGATGCACGCCGGGCATCACATGATGTCGGCGGAGCCTCCCGCCTTGGTCGGCGACGCGCGCGAGCACGTGGTCGCCGCGCTGGCCGTGCACTCGGTCCGGACGGACGCTCCGGCGCGCTCGCTCGCCGACGCCCGGTCGGCCGCGGCGGATTTCGCCGATGCCGCTCGCGACATCGCGTGGATCACGCGCGAGGGAAGGCTCGAGGCCCTCGGAGCCGCCGGACGAGTCGGCGTGCCCCTGCCGGCCGGCTTCGTACCGCGGCTCGTGACATCCGGACATCTAGGCGTCGACGGACGCCCCGCACTCGCCGTCATCGGCGAGGGAACGCGGCCACGCCTCGCGATCGTGACGCGAGCGTCCGCCTCCTCGTGGCAGGCGCGCGAAGTGCTCAACCCGTTCACGACGTTCACCGTTCAGGTCGCCCAAGCGGGTTTCACGTTCTCGCCGTCGACGGTGACGATCCAGCCGAACGACACGGTCCATTGGGTGTGGGATGGGATCAACCACACCGTGACGAGCGGATCGTCCTGCACGGCGAACAACCTGTTCTGCTCGCCGTCGAACACGAGCTGCGCCACTGCAGCGACCTCGAACACCGGCGCCACTTACGATCACACGTTCCCGAGCGCAGGATCGTTCCCCTACTACTGTCGAATCCATTGCACGTTCGGGATGACGGGCACCGTGACCGTACAGGCCGCGCCGACGAACCCCGGATCGGTGCCCGATCGATCCCCCGCCGTGCCGCTGACCTTGAACAAAGCCGCGGGCGGCGATCTCAACGCGTCGTGGGGCGGCTCGTGCAGTTCCGCCGCAACCGACTACGGGATCTACGAAGGCTCGCTGCCGATCGTCGCCTACGATCACAAGTCGCTCGTGTGCCCCGCGGGGACCGCAACGACGGCGACGTTCACGCCCTCGGCGGGCAATCAGTACTACCTCGTCGTCCCGCGGACCGCGATCGCCGAGGGGAGCTACGGGAAGGACTCCGCGAATCACGAGATCCCGCCCGGGAGCACCACGTGTATAGCGGGTCCGCAAGATTTGACGGCTTGCCCCTAGGGCTGCCACCCGACCGCGCGCCGAGCATCGTCTAGCAGCCCGCGCACGACCGGATCGCCGGGCGCCGTGTCGCTCGGCATCCGTGCGAGCCGGCGGCGGGCCTCGGCGACATCGCCTCGACGGGCGGACAGGTACGCGTCGTAGACATCCGCCGAGGCGCGGTCGATCCCTGCGATCCGTCCTTCGACGAGAGCCTGTTCCGCGGCGTCGAGTCGCTCCTGTCGAATCCGGATGCGCACGAGCCCCTCCCACGCCGAAGGAAGATCCGGCCACGCCTCGAGCGCGTCGCGGGTGCGGCTCTCCGCGATGTCGAGGTCGCCACGCGAGGCGGCCGCCGATCCGTCGATCGAGAGAAGCAGTCCACGCCCGCCCGGCACCGCCTCGAGCCGGGCGCGGACCCGCGACGCGTCGGCGCCGCGGCCCGCTTGCTCGTATTCGTGGAGCAATCGGCTCAGGTGCTCGGCGTCGTTCGAGTCGAGCTCCGCCGTTGGACGTCCGCTCGCGCTCGCCGGTCGAATGGGGATCAGCACGAACGCCAAGGCGCACGCGAGGATCAGGATCAGTCCGCCTCGCTCCCGCCCCGTCCCGCCGCGCGCGACGCGCACCGCTTCGGAAACGGCCACACCCGCACACACGGCGAGCGCGGGGATGAGCGGGTGCCGGATGCGGTCGGTCACGAAGAACGGCACGATCGCGACCGACAACCAGATGAGCGACCACGCGAGCCATCGCTGCGGGAAGCCCCGGCGCGCGCAGAGCGTGGCCCCCGTCAATCCCAGCACGGCGAGGACTCCGAAGCTCCCGAGAACCGGCAGACCGACGGGGCCGGCGAGGCGCCCGGCCGCAGTCAAGCTTTCGGTCTGCGGGATCGATCCCGCGGTCCACACCAGGTGAAGCTTCCTCGAGGCCAGGCGCGCGACTTCCTTCGGCGACCCGAGCAGGAACAGGACGGCGCGCCGCGTCCAGTAGGCCGAGCTTTCCCCCGGCGTCAGGCGCGCCCCCTCCTTCCAGGCCGCGTAGGCGCGGCCGTCCAGTGCACCGCCCGTCACCGGCGACGTTCCGGCGAGCGCGACGAAGGAGGTTCCTTCGGTGACGTCGACCCACGCGCCGTCGGCTGCGGCGTTGTTACCAACGTACAGGTTGAACCCGAGGTCGTACGTCAACGGAATCGGCTCGCCGGACGTGCGCACGTTCACGAACAGGGCCGGAACGACGCACAGCGCGAACGCCGCGACCATGGCGGCGGCCACGCGCCATCGATTCGAAGGGCGCGGATGCCCCTGCACGAGAATGAGACCGGGGAGGAGGAGCACCGAGTTGCTCGCACGCCCGAGCGAGAGGATGCCGACGAGAGCGCCGTAGCCGGCGACGCGCCTCGCGTCCGCGCCGCGCCACTCGGTGCGCACGACGAACCAAACGAGCACGCTGCCGGCGAGAAACAGCAACGACTCGGATAGGATCAAGCCGTCGAAGAAGGTCGCGGGCGCGTTGATCGCGAGCAGTCCGCCGACGGCGTACGCCGCGATCCGTCCGGCGAGCTTTCCGGTCGCCGCCGCGAGCAGCACCACCGCCGCCGCTCCGACGATCGCCTGCACCGAGAGCACGGCCATGAGGCCGTTCGCCCCGACCGACCGGATCGCCGCGAGCGCGTACGGATACAGGGGCGGCAAGAAAAACGGAGCGGGCGGCGCCCATCCGTGATGGAGGATGTACTCCGACCAGCTCCAGTAGGCCCGTGCATCGACGCTCGAGGGATCGGTGAGACCCGCCGCGTGTGCGCGCATGAGGTAGAAGAGACGCCAGGCGGCCGCAAGAGCGAACACGGTCAGAAGCGGGATCGGCCCCATCGGATCACGGCCGAACGAGGGTTGACGTCGCCGCGGTCCGGATGTCGACGGGGCCGAGGCTCGCATGGATCACCTTGTAAGGAAGACGCCCCGGGTGATGATACCGATGCCGGGGCGACATCGCTCGAGCATCGGTGGCATTCGCAGTGCCGGCGCACCGGTCGGCGGGGATCGCCTCCCGGTGGACGACGTGCACCGCGAACACCGCAATTCCGATTCGAGGCTCGTAGTTCCGGGCGCGAAGAAATTGCGGCGAACGAGCGGGGCCGGCCATGAGGTCGATCACCTACGGCCTCGGGGAAAAACCCTCAGGGAATCATGGCGACTTCGGCGCCGCTCCGCCCAAGGCCCGAACGTGCGCGGCCAACGCGGGATAGTCGGCTTCGGCGATGACGCCGTCCCACGTCGGCATCTTCACACCCGGCTTCTTGATCTCGGGATGCCGGATGTACGCGATCAGCTCGTCATCGGTCGGGAACTCGGCCGCCCCTTTGCGAAGGTCGTACAAGCCGAGGCCGGTGTCGCCGTGACAGCTGTTGCATCCATATTTGTAGTAACAGGCGCGTCCGGCGTCCGCACCCGCGACGACTGTCGCGACGGCGCGGGGCACCGCGTTCTTGATCGGAGGGACCGTGCGCAGATACGCGAAGATCGCCCGCGCCTCGTCTTCGCGGAGCTCGGGATACGGAACCATCGGGTACGCGATCACGGTGGAATCCGGACGCACGCCGGACCGCAGCAGACGGACGAACTCGTCCTCGGTCCACTTGCCGATTCCGGTTTCGGGGTCGGGCGTGATGTTGGCCGTCTTGACGATGCGTCCGTTCATGTCGGGCATTGCGTTCCCGCCGCCGAGATACCCGGCCGAGCGCTCGGGAACCATCTCGTCGAGCTTCGCGAAATCCGCCGAGTGGCACGGGAAGCATTCGGCGCGGCCCTGCACGAGGTAGCGGCCGTAGGCGACCTTGTCCGCGGGATCCGGCGCCACGATCGGCGCCGTCGGATACGGAAGCGGCTTGAAAGCGACGTGAGCGAGCGCCTTGGTCAGAAGGCTGGGCTTGGAGTCCGGCTGCTTGACCTTCGCCGCCTTCACGAGAGGGTCGTCGGAGCGCAAGAAGGCGATGACGTCTTTGAGGTCTTCGTCGGCCATGTGCGGCAGCTTGACCATCCAGGGCGGCGTGTAGCGCCCATCCCGCCGGATCCCGGTGCGAAGCAGATAGAGGACCTCGCCGTCGGTCCACGAGCCGATGCCCGTCTCGGGATCGTGCGTGATGTTCGCCGAGTACGCGGTCCCGAACTGAGCCGGCACGTCGACGAGGCGCTTGCCGGCCAGCGTCCCGGTGTCGTTGTTGAGATGACATGCGGCGCAGAGCATCTGCACCGTATGGCGCCCGCGCTCGACGCGCTCGGGGGTGACGTCCACCTTCAGCGTGACCGATCCGGTCGGGTAGTGCGGTAGGCCGTGGGTTCCCAGATAGAGCAGCGCGCCCCCGATCAGGAGAACGATGACGACGATCAGACCGAGGACGACCTTCAACAGAGTCTTGAGCATCGGTTTCGGCACCCCCCGTTGGACGCGCGAGGCTACCACGAAGTTCAATTTCGTAACCGACGCGCCGCGCATGGAACTCGTTGACGGCCTGGTCCCTTCCCCGTACTTTCACGCGCAGTCGGGGACAGCTCGAGGTCGATCGCCGTGATGTGCCGCACGTTCCCGGCTCTTGCGGCCCTGTGTTTGCTGCTTGCCACGACACCGGCAGCCGCCGCCCGAACGACTCTCAAATCCAAACCTCCGACCTCGCTCCCGGCCGTCGAAAGCTTCGAGCGGCCCGATGCGCAGAAGCTCGTCGGCGAAGCGAAGACGCTCTGGCACGGCGAGCAGGATTACACCGGCGCGCTCGCGAAGTTCAACGCCGCGGTCGATGCCGATCCCAACGACAGCGACATTCGTCTTCAGCGCGGACATTTCTTCGAGGCGCTGTCTCGGATCGTCGTCCCCGAAGACCAGGACAAGTTCAAGGCGCGCGCGCAGGTCGACTACGAGCACATCACGGACATCGATCCCGATTCGCTCGTCGCGGGCATGGCGCGCGACGGCCTGACGCGCCTGGCCGGCGAGACCTACCTCGAGCCGCGGGCCGTGATGTGCCCCGAGTCCGCGGTCGAGGTGCATACGCGAGCCGATTCGTTGTACGGGGCGCGCAAGTACGGCGCCGCGGCCGCCGAGTACCAGAAGGCCGCGGGTGAGTGCCCCGAGGCCGCGTCGTGGTGGGTCGACCTCGCGGACGCGCATTACGTCCAGGAGGACTACGAGCGGGCGCGGGAGCTGTTCCTCAAGGCGCTGACCGTCGATCCCTGGAACCGCGAGGCGCATCGATTTCTCGCGGACACCGAGCTGCAGCTCAGCCACGGTGAGGCGGCGATCCATCAACTGGTCCTGACCGTGGTCTCGGACCCCGTCTACGAAGGGGGCTGGTCGGCGCTTCGCACGTATGCCACCGCGATGGGCCGCAAGTGGAATCGCGTGTATGGAAATCGGAAGACCGAGCTGAAGAGCGTGGACGGCGCATCGTGGGGCGCCTACAAGGCCGCGAAAGCCAGCGTGAGCGCGACACAGGAGGGCGCGACATCCGCGCTCGCCGTGGAGCGGGCGGCCGTGAGAAGCGCCCTCGAGGCTGCGCGCACGATGCCGGACGGCACCAAGGGAGCCGGCTCGTTCTGGTCGATGATGTCGCGGGCCGAGCGAGCGGGATACCTCGACGAGGCCATCTTCATCCACATGCTCGATTCCGATCTCGCCGCCGAGTATCCGCAGTTCCGCGAGAAGAATGCACAGCGGCTGGCCTCGTACCTCGAGACCGTGATCATGGAGTGAGGCCGGGCAATTCCTGCCTGGTCGTGGGCTCGCGGTGACCGCGAGGTCGCGCCTTCGCCCCCTGAAATCGCGGGACATTTGCGCGCTCGCACTACGGGAAATCCTCGATCGGTCCCGATGTTGCAAGACGGTCTGTTCGGTGAGGGGAGTTCTCACCCTTTTCGGACGGAGGCCGTCATGAAATGGAAATCAAACGTTTTGGTCGGCGCCGCGGCATTCATCTTCTCGACCGGCGCATTCGCAGAGATCACGCTCTATCAGGGGGAGAGTTTCCGTGGGCGCGCGTTGACCACGGCCCATCAGATCCAAGATCTCGCGCGCACACCGTTCGCGGACCGGGCGGGGTCGGTGGTCGTCGATGGCGGCGAATGGGAGGTCTGCGATTCGCCGCAGTTCGGCGGACGCTGCGTCACGCTGCGCGCGGGAAGCTACGACTCGGCCAGCTCGATGGGCCTGGACTACGGAATCGCCTCGGTCCGCGGCGTGATTCGTCACACCTCGGATCAGCAGGTCGTTCCGCCGCCGCTTTCGGAGCCGACGTATGCATTCCGGCAGCGCCCTCATGAACGGATCTACGACGCCCGCGTGATGTCGGCGCGCGCCGTCCTCGGTCCGACCGACCAGCGCTGCTGGGTCGAGCGCGAGCAGGTCGTCGAGCGCGACGAGCCGAACGGCAAGGGTGCCCTCGCCGGCGCGATCATCGGGGGAATCCTCGGCCACGAGATCGGCCACGGGAAGGGTGCCGCCACCGCGGGCGGCGCGCTCGCCGGAGCCGCCATCGGCGCGACCGTCGGACGAGACGGCGACGTCTACGACCAGGACGTCCAGCACTGCGTGGACGTGCCGCCGGGACCGCCCCAGTACTGGGACGTGACGTACGAATTCCGCGGGATCATGCATCGGGTGCAAATGACTGACCCGCCGGGGCCGACGATCACGGTCAACAGCGAGGGTGAGCCTCGTCAGTGACCCGGGTCCCGGCGCACCGGCTCGACGTCGATGACACGCGGGGTCTTTCCGGTCTCGGCTGATTGCCCTCCGCGCGTGGCCAGAAAGACGGCCACGGTCCAGGACGGGACGAGGTCGAGACCGGGGACGAGCTCCGCGACGAACGCGGGCAGGAACGCCCAATGCCAGCCGACGAGCGCCGTGAGCGTCCCCGCCATTAACAGGTCGAGGGCCGTATCGAACACACTGAGCCCGCCCTCGAAGAAGAACGGAGCGAAACCGATCTGAACGACGTCGGCCAGCACGGCGAGTGCGCGCGCGAGCACGACGCGGCGACGAGACGGCGAAGGCACCTACTGTTTCTTGGGCGCGAACGCGTCCTTCACCTGCTGCTGGATGCTCTTGTAATGCTTGTCGAGCGTCTTTTCCTCGTCCTTCGTCAGGATCCGGAACGGCACGCGAACGAGGGAGTTCGCGAACTTCACGTTGAGCCAGTGCTGCCCGTACTTGATGCCGCCCTCGATGGGAAAGTAGAGGCGGCCGACGCAGCCCCGGTCCTTGCCGAGCTCGACGCGGTCGTAGGCCATTCCCGGCTTGTGAACGTCCGCGAAGAACCCGATGCGGCAGGCGCGCGTGGCCTCCGGCGGGAAGTAATTGATCGAATCACGGATCATGTCCGCCTGCTTCTGGAGGCCGAGCAGCTGAGCCTCGACGAACTCCGAATTCGACGGCAACGGGATCGTCTTGCCGTCGGGGGTCTCGAGCGAGATCGCCCCCCGCTCGAGGCTGTAATTCGGGACGCCGCTTCGAACGGTCGCACCGACTTCGAGCACGAGCCACGGCTGGCCGACGGATTGGTTCGCCAACCGGTACCCGAGGATGACGTACCCCTCGTTGTTGTACGCGGCGCGGACGAACCGGCCTTCCATCGTCATGATTTGCGGCACGCCGGCTTCCGGAATCTTGATCTTGGGCGGGGGCGACGGCTCCGCCGAGCGGGCGTTGCCGCCGAGAAAGCCGGCGAGCATCATGCCGGTCATCGTGAGGGCTTTGAATGGCCAGGGCTTCATATATCCTCCGTGCGCGTAGCATGCACCGGGTCGTGTCGGAATTATCAACCAAATGAATTCGGTGCGGTGAGGAGGCCCCGATGTTCGGCAAAGTCGACTACGTGATGGTCAACGTCTCGGATATGGCGCGATCCGTGTCCTTCTACCGCGACACGATCGGCCTGGCGCTACGGTTCGATTCGCCCGGCTGGAGCGAGTTCGAGAGCGGGACGACGACGCTGGCGCTTCATCATGCGCCCAGCGGCGGGGCCGCGGAGAAACGGGGCGGACCGACGGCGGGCACGTGCTCGATCGGGTTCTCGGTGGCGAGCGTCGACGAGACGCACTCTCAGCTGACGGCTCGCGGAGCGCGATTCGTCATGCCGCCGACCAACCAGGTCGAGGAAGGCATCCGGCTCGCAGTGTGCGTCGACCCGGACGGGCTCGCGATCTCGTTCGCGGAATCGCTCAGGGCGCCCCGAAGCTGACCTTCACCGTCGTGACGGCGCGGGACCGCGACGTCACGTGAAGGACGGGGCCGTCGACGGGAAGCGCGGCGCCGTCTTCTTCGAGGAAGTTCGTCTTGAGCGCGCGGCTCGGCCGCGCATCGAAGGTCAGCGCGGCCGTCGCGTCCTCCCCCTTCGCGTCGTACCACTGCACCACCCAATCGCGTGAATCTTCGGCCTTCTTGACCGACGTCAGCACGAGCGCGTCGGGAGAGAGGCGCAGGAACGAGTGCTCGCGCGGCAGCGATCCGCGATGCAGGGATTCGATCTTCGCGATCAGTGGGTTGTTCATCTCGTAGCCGCGCCGCACGGTGGCCGCGTCCCGGACGCGACCGGAATGTGGAAAGAGCGCGTAGTCGATCGAGTGCTTGCCGCGATCCGCCGTCGGGTCGGGCCAGATCGGCGAGCGAAGGAGCGAGAGGCGCATCGTGCTCCCCTTGATGTCGTACCCGTACTTCGAGGTGTTGAGGAGGCTGACGCCGTACCCGTCCTGCGAAAGGTCGGCCCATCGCTGCGCGGGCACCTCGACTTTCGCCTTTTGGGCCTCGTCGTCCATGCGCGTCGAGCGCTCGATCGATCCGTACGGGATCTCGTAAGTCGCGACGTCGCTCGCGACGGCGACCGGGAACGCGACCTTGAGCATCGTCTTTTCTTCCCACCAATCGACGGCGGTCGTGAAATCGACGCGGTCGGAGCCGGCGTAAAGGATCACGTCCTGCGTGAAGAACGACGACGGGAAGTCCTCCGTCGGGAAGTCTTTCTTCTTGCCCGGCTTGAGGTAGTCCCGTCGCAGGCGCAGGACGGCCCGGACCGGCCCGCGTTCGATCACCTCCGCCCCGCGAAAGGTCGAGGGAAACTCGGTGCCGGTGAGTCCGACGTTCCACGCGTCCCACGCCTCGGGCTTGTCTTCGAGTATCTGAAGTCGATTGCCCGGACCGGAGAGCGCTTCGCGGCCGGTCCGCTTGTCCACGATGCTCGACACCCAGCCCGTCTTCGGATCGACCCGGACCCGAACGAGCTCGTTTTCGACCGCGTCGTCCGAGATCGTGAGCGTCGTCGCTGCGGAGGCTTTTCGCGGCCGAAGGTCATACACCGCGTACCCGAGCGACGGCACGCGAGGGGCGCGGAACAGGATCTCGCGCTCGTACCGTCCGGTCGCAACGACCTGCGAGGGAAGCTCGCGGTCGCCGTCGAACACCGAGACCCCGCCGGTCAGGGTCGCCGGGACCGCCACGCGCACGACGTCGCCCCGGTCCCATCCGAGCGCGTTGAACACGACGACGGCCGTGCCTTTCGATGCGGACGTGTCGATCTTGGCGGCGAGCGCGCCGAGCGCCGCGTCGAGCACGTGCCGTCCGATCGATTCGGCCTCGCCGTACCGCTCGGCGGCGTCGATGTAGTTCTCGCGGATCCCGGAGCCGGGCAGCAGGTCGTGGAACTGGTTGAACAGGACGCCGCGCCACGCCGCCTCGAGGTCGGCGCCGCTCGTGCCCGCGATCGCGGAGAGCTTCTCTGCGTTCGTCAGCAGCACCTCGTCCCTCCGGTTGGCCGCCTTCATCTTGGCCTGCGTGGTGTACGTCCCCTGGTGGTACTCGAGATACAGCTCGTCCTTCCAGACCGGGACCTTCGAGAGGTCCTGCGCGCGAAGCCACGCGAAGTACGCCCCGGCCGTCCCGTGCTCGATCGTCGGGAAGAGGTCGAGCGTCTTCAGCCGGTCGATGCGATCGAGCATCTCGAGGGACGGACCGCCGCCGTGGTCGCCCACGCCGAACAGGACGAGCATGTTGCGGAAACCGGTGTTGGCGTCGTGCTGCCGCAGCCAGTCCACGAGGCGGAACGGATCGTCCACTTCGTTGACGTAGTCGAACGGGAAGTAGGTCAGAACCCGCGAACCGTCCGGCGCCTCCCAGAAGAACACGCGATGAGGGAAGACGGTCTTCTCGTTCCAGCCGATCTTCTGCGTGAGGAACCCGTCGATGCCGGCGTTCGCATAGAACTCCGGGATGTTGGCGTTGTATCCGAACGAGTCGGGATTCCAGCCGATCTTCACGTCGGCGCCGAGCTTCTGACGGAAGTAGCGCTTCGAATACAGCAAGTGGCGCGCCCACGATTCGCCCGACGGGAGGTTACAGTCGGGCTCGACCCACATCCCGCCGACGACCTCCCATCTCCCGTCCGCGACGCGCGCCCGGATCTTCTTGAAGACGTCGGGTGCGAAGCGCTCCATCCAGTCGTAGTACGCCGCGGCGCTCTGCGTGTACGTGAAATCGGGGCGGACGTCGAACATGTGGAGCACCGAGGTGAACGTGTTGCGGCAGACTTCGACGGTCTCCTTGTCGCGCCAGAGCCACGCGGCGTCGATGTGCGCGTTCGCCGCGAAGTGAAGCGTGTACGAGTGCACGAAGGCTGCGATCGGCGGAAGCTCGGCGCGCACCGCGGCGAGCGACTCGCGAAATCCCGGCACGTCGCCCCGCTCGAGAGCGTCGGTATCGACCCGCTTCGCCAGCCGCTGAAGGAGATCGTTCAGCCGGCGCTTCTCCGCCGGGTCCGCGCTCGAGCGATCGGTTCCGGGGTCGACCTTGTTGCGGGCGTTCGTCTGGTAGGTGTCGAAGCCGAGCAGCTTTTGCGCGACGCGGAGGCTCAAGCCGAAGTTCTCGATCTCGACCTGGACCGGCGAGGGCTCCGCAAGCTCGAAGTCGGCGCGAAGGAGCCTTAGGGGCCCGCCGGTGTTGACGGCGTGGATGGCGAGGTGGAGCACGTCCCCCGCCTTGACGTCCGGGGCCAGCGTGAACGTTCCGCTCCAGTCGAATCGCCCGAGGTCCTTCCCGTTGACGAACAGGAAGCCGTAGTCGTCGACGGTGACGTTGAGCTTCAACGGGCCGTGCGGCGGACGGCCCGCCACGTGTGCCGGCACGACGACGGTCTTGCGCATCCAGCACGAATCGACCTGCAGGTGTTCGTCGAGGGCGATCGGCTTCCATGCGGAGTCGTCGTAGTCGACGCGCGCGGGGTCGTTCCCCTCGATCGGTCCCCCGCTCGTCTTCCACCCGCCGAGGTGGGTCATGGTCAGCTCGTCGAGCCGGGCGACGAATCGATCGACGTCGGACTCAGCGCGCGCCGACAGGACCGGAACGAGAAGGACGAGCCCGGCGAACAAGCGGCGACCGATCATGATCATCTCCCGCGGAGCCGGTCGAGGAGCGCGGCGAGCAGGATCACCGCGCCCACCACGACTTGCTGGACGTACGAGTTGACGTTAAGGAGGTTGAGCCCGTTGCGGAGGATCGCAATCAGCATCGTGCCGAGGAACGTGCCGACGACGGAGCCGCGCCCGCCCGAAAGGCTCGTGCCGCCGACCACGACCGCCGCGATCACGTCGAGCTCGAGCATCAGCCCCGCGTTCGGCTGACCGGAGTTCATTCGCGACGCGAGCAGGATGCCGCCCACGGCCGCGAGCGCTCCGCAGAGCACGTACGCCGATGCGACCACGCGCTTCGTCCGGATCCCGGCCAGCCGTGCCGCTTCGGGGTTGCCGCCGACGGCGTACAGATGGCGGCCCCAGACCGTGCGGCGGAGGGCCGCGTGGGCGATTGCGACGACGAACACCATGACCACCGTGGGCGCCGGCACGCCCGCGAGGCGCCCGCCGCCGAAGACCGCGAACGTCGCCGGTAGATTCCAGACGGGGCGCCCTTCGGTGAACACGAATGCGAGGCCGCGCCACACCGTCATCAACGCGAGGGTCACGATGAAGGGTGCGATGCCGACTCTCGCGATGAGCGAGCCTGCCACCGCGCCGGACGCCAGGCCGAGACCGACGCCGGCCGCGAGGGCCGCGGCGTATCCGTGCCCGGCCTGAAGCGCGGAGGTCGTCGCGATTCCCGCCGCGGCGACGACCGACCCGACGGACAGATCGATCCCGCCTGTCAGGATCACGAACGTCATGCCGACCGCGACGATGGCGGTGATCGACGCCTGAAGCGAGACGTTCAGCAGATTTTCGGTCGTGAAGAAGTGCGGCGACAGGATCGCGAGCGTCGCGCATTCGAGCACGACGGCGAGCGCGATCGCCGCCTCGCTCCCGCGCAGCCTCACGCGGCGGCTCCCGGCGCCGCGAGCGCGAGGATGCGCTCTTCCGACGCCTCACGCGCGGCAAGCTCGCCGGCGAGCGTCCCCTCGCGCATCACGAGGATGCGATCGCAGAGGCCGAGCACCTCCGGAAGATCCGAGGACACGATGAGCACGCCGATTCCCTGCTCGACGAGCCCCCGGACCAGAACGTAGATCTCGTGGCGCGCTCCGACGTCGACGCCGGCCGTCGGCTCGTCGAAGATCAGGACCCGGCAGCGCGTCTGGAGCCAGCGGGCGAGGACGACCTTCTGCCGGTTCCCGCCCGACAGCGTCGTGACCGGCCGCTCCGCGTCGGGCGGGCGGATCGTCAGCTCTTCGACCCGGGCGGACACCGCGGCCGTCTCGCGCGACCGCGAGAGAAACGGTCCGCGCGCGACGGCCTCGAGGCTCGCCAGCGTGACGTTCTCGCGGACGTTCATCGTTCCGACGAGGCCGAGCCGGTCGCGGTCCTCGGTGAGCAGCCCGATCCCGAGCGCGATCGCCTCGCGCGGCGAGCCCGGATCGACGATCCGACCGCAAAGCCGCACGCGGCCTGCGCTCCGCCTTTCGGCTCCGAAGATCGCGCGCACGACTTCGCTCCGCCCCGCGCCGACGAGCCCCGCCATCCCGAGCACCTCGCCGCGGCGGAGCATGAAGCTGACGGGCCCGACGCGTCCGGACACGAGGCCGTCCACCTCGAGGAGCGGATCCGCCGGCTCCGTACGACTGTCCGGGTACTCGTCCGGCAGCTCGCGTCCGACCATCGATCGGATGAGCGTGTCGCGGTCGAGCTCGCTCGTGCGCGCGGTCCGGATGAGCGTTCCGTCGCGAAGCACGGTGACGCGTTCGGCGAGCGCCGCGATCTCGTCCAGGCGATGGGAGATGTGGATGACGCCGACGCCCTCGCCCCGCAGCCGTCGCACGATGCGGAAGAGCCGCTCCGCCTCGTGCGGCGTCAGCGCCGCCGTGGGCTCGTCGAGCACCAGGATGCGGAGCCGCCGCGAGAGGGCGCGCGCGATCGCGACGAGCTGCCGGCGCGCGAGATCCAAGGTCGCGACCGGAGCCGCCGGATCGATCCCCGCCTCGAGCTCGGCGAGAAGCGCCTCCGTCGCGCGTACCATCGCGGCCCGGTCGACGAGCACGCCGCGTCCCCTCGCCGGCTCGTGCCCGAGGAACACGTTTTCCGCGACGCTCATCTGCGGCACGAGCTGAAGCTCCTGGTGAAGGATGCCGATTCCGAGCGCCGCCGCGCCGGCCGGAGACGCCGCCTCCACCGGCCGGCCGTCGATCGTGATGACCCCGGCATCCCGCCGGACGGCACCGGAGAGCACCTTCACGAGCGTCGACTTTCCCGCTCCGTTCTCGCCGACGAGCGCGTGGATCTCCCCCCGCTCCAGGACGAAATCCACCGCATCGAGCGCGCGCGTCCCGCCGTACGTCTTCGTGACGCCCCGCATCTCGAGGAGCGGGGAGCCGCTCATTTCGATTCCGTTCCTCCGAGCGATGCGCGGTCGACGATCCCGACCTCGACCGGGACCAGCTTGGGGACGGGCGTGCCCGCGAAGTGATCTCGAATCCTTTCGATCGTCGTGGCCCCGATTTTTTTCGGAAACTGGACGACGTCGGCGACGAGGACATCTCCCTTTTTGATCGCCTCGACGGCGGGCTCGGTCGCGTCGTACCCGACGACGACGATCTTGTCGCGCTTGAACTGCCGCACTGCGTCGACCGCGCCGAGCGCCGAGTCGTCGTTGATTCCGAAGATCCCGCGCAATCCCGGCTGCGCCTGCAAGACGTCGGAGGCCGCTTCGAGCGCGTGGTCGCGCACGCCCTGTCCGTTGACGTCGGCCACGATCTCGATGCCGGGATGCGACGCGATCGCCTCGCGGAAACCCTTGACTCGATCCAGCACGGACGTGATCGCGGGCTGGTTGACGATCGCGACCGCGCCCGACCCGCCGATCGCCTTCGCGAGGTACTCTCCGGCGAGGCGGCCGCCGGCAACGTTGTCGGAGGCGATATGGGAAACGACGTCACCGTCGTGCGCGGCGATGTCCGCCGTGAACACGGGGATCCCGGCGGCATTCGCCTTGCGGATCGCAGGTCCGACGCCGCTCGAATCGACCGGGCAGACGACGATGGCATCGACCTTCCGCGCCACGAAGTCTTCGATCTGGGACGTCTGCTTGCCGAGGTCGAAATCCGCCGAGGTCACGACGAGCTGGTAGCCCGCCGACTTCGCGGCTCCCTGCAGGCCGTCCTCGAGGTCGCGATAGAACAGATGCCCGCGCGTCAAGAGCGTGACGCCGATCGACTTCTGCGCCGCCTTCGAGGGTCCCGCCGGCGCTTGCGAGCCCTTTCCGCCGCATGCGAGAAGCCCCGCGAGCACGAGCGGGCAGGCCAGAAGGACGAGGAGCCTCGGACGATTCATGGCACGTGTCTCCGGCACGTCACGGTGCGCGCCGCTTTCAGTCTGCCACGCCTTGCTGCTAGGCTTCCCGCCCGCTGGAGATTCTCTCGTGACCGACGATCGAACGACGCCGCCGTCACGGCCCGGAGTCGGCTTCGGCCCCGCGCCGGCCGCCGGCGACCCGTGTGTGCTCGTGATCTTCGGAGCGTCCGGCGACCTGACGAAGCGTCTCCTCATGCCGGCCCTCCTCAACCTGGCGTCGGACCGGCTTCTCCCCGATCGATTCGCCGTCGTGGGCTTCGGGCGCGCCGACCTGACCCACGATCGATTCCGGGAGAAGATGACGTCGGAGATCGGCAAGTTCGCCACCCGCACGCCTTTCGACGAGCCCGCCTGGCGCGGTCTCGTATCACGCCTGTATTTCACCTCGGGGGGCTATGACGACCCCGGGGCGTACCGCCGGCTCGCCTCCCTCGTCGCCGAGCTCGACGCCCGCCATCGTGCCGGCGGAAACGTCGTCGTCTACATGGCGACCCCTCCGTCGCTCTTCGGCGAGATCTCCGGCAACGTCCGCGGCTCGGGGCTGATGGGTCGGGCCCAAGGGTGGACCCGGCTGATCGTCGAGAAGCCGTTCGGCCACGACTTGCAGTCGGCCGTTTCGTTGAGCCGCGCGATGACGGCGCACTGGTCCGAAGATCAGCTCTACCGGATCGACCACTATCTCGGCAAGGAAACGGTGCAGAACCTCCTTGCATTCCGATTCTCGAACGGGATCTACGAGCCGCTCTGGAACAAGAACCACATCGACCAGATCCAGATCACGGTCGCGGAGACGGTGACGGTCGAAGGGCGGGGCGAGTACTACGACCGGACCGGCGTCGTGCGCGACATGATCCAGAACCATCTGTTCCAGATGCTCGCGTACCTGTGCATGGAGCCGCCTTCGTCGTTCCGCCCCGACGCGATTCGCAACGAGAAGGTCAAGGTCCTCGAATCGATCCGCGGGTTATCTCCCGAGGGCGTGCTGCGCGACGTCGTTCGCGGACAGTATGGACCGGGCACGAGCCACGACGGGCGAACGATCCGCGGCTATCGCGAAGAGCCCGGGGTCGAACCGCGTTCTGCCACCGAGACCTTTGCCGCCCTCCGTTTGTTCGTCGACAACTGGCGTTGGGAGGGCGTCCCCATCTACCTCCGCTCGGGCAAAGCCCTGTGGAAGCGCGGAACGGAGATCGTGGTCGTCTTTCGGCGGGCGCCCGACGTCATGTTTCGGGACACGACGGGTATGCGGCTCGAGAGCAACAAGCTGATCTTCCACATCCAGCCCGACCAAGGGATCGAGCTTCGATTCCAGGCCAAGGTGCCGGGGCCCTCGATGTCGCTTCAACCCGTCAACATGCGGTTCGACTATCAGGATGCGTTCGAGGCCCAGCGCGGGACCGGCTACGAGGTGATGCTCTACTCGTGCATGATCGGGGACGCGACGCTGTTCTCGCGAACGGATCTGGTGGAAGCCTCGTGGCGCGTCGCCCAGCCGATCCTCGATACATGGTCCGAGACGTCGCCCGATGACTTCCCGAACTACCCCGCCGGCTCCTGGGGACCGAAGGCCGCCGCGGATCTTCTGGCTCGCGACGGAAGGAGCTGGGTGGAGGTCATCAACGAGAACGTGCTCGAGCGCGTTCCGATCCTTCGAGGCGCGAACCCCGTCTTCCTGCGCAATCTCGCGCTGACGCTCAAGCCCTCCAGCTTCGCCGATGGCGACGAGATCATCATCCAAGGGGATACGGGCCAAGAGATGTACTTCCTGTGCCGTGGTCAGGCTGCCGTTGTCGACGGCGAGAAGCGGGTCACGACGCTGGGCCCCGGCGATTTCTTCGGTGAGCTGGCGCTGCTCTATTCGACGCCGCGAACCGTCTCGGTTCGCGCGCTCGGCTCGTGCGAGGTCTTTGTCTTGAGCACGGGAGACTTCGTCCGGTTGCTGGACGAGCAGCCGTCGGTGGCGGGCTCGATCCAGGAGATCGCGAGGGCGCGCTACGGCCGCATCGGGGACCTGTCGCCGGCCGACTGAAGCTCCGACTCCTTTCGGAGCTCGGCCTCGGCGTCCTCCGTCCGGCCGAGACGGCGATACAGCAAGCCGAGCGCGTGATGGGGGACGGGGCTCCGCGGCTCGAGCGTGGACGCGCGGCCGAAGAGGTCGATCGCCTCCTGCGTCCGGCCGGCCCGGGCAACGACCTTGCCGAGCTCCACGATGATGTCGATGCGGTCGGGGTCCCCGGCTTGCGCGCGCCGAAATGCGTCCTCCGCCCGAGGGAGGTCGCCGTCCTTCGCGTAGATCAACCCGAGATTGAAGTACTCGTGCGAGTCGCTCTCCGCGTGCGTCGGAAGGCCGGCCGCCACGGCGAACCGGAAAAGCGGCTCGTCCGGGGGGAGACGCACGGGGAGGTTGACCATGGCGGCACAGGCCGCCCACCCGAGCGCCGTGAGCACGAAGGGCCGTACCGGGCCGCCGCGCGCGGCATCCCGAGCGCGATCCCACAGCGCGACGCCTCCGACCCCTGCGAGCGCGAACAGCATCGGCATCGCCGCGAGCCGGTATCGCGAGAGCACGAAGAAGAGCACGACGGAGGCGACGTAGACGCCGAGCATCACGACCAGCGACCGCGGCCAGCCGGATCGCTTCCAGGCCACGAACGCACCGGCGAGCGCCAGCGGAGCCACGGCGCCGAATCCCGGGAGCGGCAGACGAAGCACCGGGGCCCAGCGCCGGTAGACGTAGAAATCGATGTTGTCGGGAATCTCGTACGCGCTGAAGAACCGTCGCAGCTTGAGCAGCGTCCGCGCCGCCCACGCGCCCGGGTTCTGGCGGACCCAGGCCATCCCCTGCCGGAACCAGAAGCTCGAGCGCTCCCCCGGCGTCATCTCGACGCCGGTCCGGCGCCGCGCTTCGGCTGCGAAGTCTCCTTCCTCGTGCTTGGGATTCGAGCGGAGGAACGGCGGCGGATCGAATCCCCCGGTCTTCGCCTCCGGGTTGTTCCCGAGGTAGAAGTTCTGCCCCGCTTGCGCGGTCGTGAGGATCCACTCCCCTCCCGCGATTCGATTGCGCGCCGCGCTCGCGCCGAGCACGACGGCCGCACCCGCCAGAAACGCGGCGGCGAGGACGAAACGCGCGCGCGGACCACCCGCACGATCGCCCGGCGCCGGGTCGAGCACCAGCCACACGGCGAGCGCCGGGGCGACGAGGATCAGGTTGCCGCGATCGAGGCACGCGATGCCGAAGATGAGCCCCGCGATCATCCAGGACCGTCGCGACCGGTCGGAGGCCGCGTGAGCGAGGACCGCGATCGCGACGCTCACGAGGAACACGTCCATCCACGACTTGAGTAGCAGCCCTTCGTAGAAGATCGACGGCACGTAGATGGCGGCGATCGCTCCCGCGGCGATCGCCTCCCGCTCGCCGGCGCCTTTCCGGACAGCGAGGTAGAGGATCACGGGAACGGTCGAACCGAGCACGAGCTGAATCACGATCGCGGTCGACGTGCTGTGGCCGAAGATCGCATACAGACAGCCCAGGAAGTACGGATACAGCGGGTCCTGATAGAAGTGCCCCGCGCCCCACGCGTGTCCCGACGCGATCTGCATGCCCCAGTCGTCGAAGAACTCGAGATCGAGCCACAGCCGGTGGAAGTAAGGCGACGAGCGCATCGTCGCCAGGTGCGCGACGCGCAGGATGAGCGCGGCGGCGAATAAGATCGCTCCCACGAAGAAACCGCGGTGCCTCGATGAGATGGCGAGCATGGCGGCCCCCGAGTCTACCCTCGGGGCGGGGAGCCGAGCGGCGCCGCATCGAAAGCGCCGGATCGCCTGGATCGGCCCCGATCATTTGGGTTGATTGTGGTCCCGCGAGCCCGTCGTTCGGCTGGGCTCGATCCGGGTCTACGACACGAGGGATCCGTAGCGCCCGGCGTCTCGTGTCAGCAGCGCACCTCGGGCACGATCCCCGTCTCGACCATCCGTGCGACCTCGCGCCGGATCGCCTCGCGCTCGTCGCGCGACGGCGGAAGGAGCGGCTCGCGCGGCGATCCTCCCAGCAAGCCGCGCGCATCCATCGCCGCCTTGATTCCCGGCACGCCCCCCGCGTCGACGATGATGCGGGCCGATTCGCCGACCGCGGTTTCCAGCTCGGAGGCAAGGGGGAGGTCTCCCGCGACGTGCGCGCGATGGAGTGCGACGAGAGGCTCGGGAAAAACGTCGGCCGCGGCGAGGACTCCCCCCACCGCGCCCGCCGCCAGCGCGCGCGCGAAGATCGAAACGCTTCCGCAGAGCACCCGGAAGCTTGCGGGAACGCGCCGCAACACATCCTTCAGCTTGTCGAGATCGCCGGAGCTGTCTTTCATCCCGGCCACGTTGGGATGGCCGGCCAGCGCCTCCGCGACGGTCGCGGGCAGCTCGAGCCCCGTGAATTTCGGCACGTCGTAGAGCAGGATCGGGATCGGCGACGCCTCGGCGACCGCCTCGAAGTGACGCTTGAGAGCCTCGTCACTCATGCGGGACCGGAAATAGAACGGCGTGATCACGAGCGCCAGGTCGGCTCCGCAACCGGCCGCGCGTGCGGCGAGGCGGATCGTCGCCGCCGTGCTCTCGAGCCCGACGCCGGCGAGGAGCACTCGATCCTTCGGAACGGCCTGCCGCGCGGCACGCACGATCTCGAGCTTCTCGTCCTCCTCCAGATACGCCGCTTCCCCCGTCGATCCGAAAAGGAGATAGCCCGCCACCCCATGCGCCTCGTAGCGCGCGAGGTTCGCGGCGAGCGCGCCGGGATCGACGCCGTGCCGATCGTCGAACGGGGTCGTGACGGGAGGGAAGACGCCGGAGAGGTTCACAGCACCATCATCTCGTGGATCGTCTCGCCCCGGGCGAAGCGCTCGAGCGCGAGCGGGGCCACGTCGACCGACTCCGAGCGCCCGCCGGCGATCAACCCGGCGATCGCTTCGCCCGCCGCCGGCGCGTGCATGATGCCGTGACCCGAAAACCCCGCGGCAATGAAGAACCCGGGCAGGCCGACGGCTTCGCCCAGCACCGCATGATGATCCGGCGTGACTTCATAGAGGCCGGCCCAGCTCCTGCGCAGGTCGAGCCCCGCCGCGGCAACCTTGGGAAATCGATGAGGCAGCGTCGCCGCGATCCTCTCCGGAAACGATGGGTCGAGCTCGGTGACGAACCCCGCCGGCTCATCGACGTTCGAGTACGCGATGAGGACGCCGTCGCCTTCCTTTCGGATCACGATTCCCGTGTCGGCGTCGATCGTCATCGGGATCACCGGTGGGAGCGCCGGGCACGGGCCCGTCATCAGGAGATGCCGCCGAACCGGCTGCACCGGAAGATCGACTCCGGCGGCGGCCGCGACACCGGCCGACCACGCGCCTGCAGTATTGACGACGGCACCGGCCTCACGCCGGCCCGCCGCCGTCGTCACGACGAACGAGCCGGCCTCCGTGCGATCGATCGCGGTCACCGCCGAATCGCACGCCAGCTCGACGCCTGCTTGCGTGGCCTCACGAAGGAAGAATGCCGCGAGCGCCCCGGGATCGAGAAAGCCGTCGCGCGATCCGAACGTGCCGCCGGCGACGCCGGTCCCCGCGACGTACGGCGCCCGCCGCCGCGCCTCGTTCGCGTCGAGAAGATCGACCGCCACGCCGAGGGACCGTTGAAACGTGACGGCCCGCTCCATCGCCGCGAGCCGCTCCCGGCTCGTCGTGAGAAAGAGGTAGCCGGCCTTGCGGTAGACGGGCGGCTCGCCGATCGCCGGCGCCAGAGCGTCGAGGATCTCCATCGACCGCAGCGACATCTCGACGTTGACCTTCGTCGTGAACTGGGCACGGATCCCTCCGTTCGCCTTGGAGGTCGATCCGGTTCCCGGCAGATGCTCGCGCTCGACGAGCGCGACGCGCCGGATGCCGCGCCGCGCCAGATGAAAGGCGACGCTGCAGCCGACGACGCCGGCTCCGACGATCAACACGTCATGACGCGGGATCACGCTCGGATTCTAGGCGGAATCGCGGCGGCCGGGGGCCTCGGGGTTGTCGAAGCCCGTCAACTGCGTCACAGTAGCTCGCATGCCGATGTACATGGACATCCACGTCGTTCCCGGCGCCACCGCCGACGCTGTCGCGAAGGCTCATCTCGCCGACGTGGAGGCGCAGAAGGAGCACGGCGTCGAGTACGTCCGCTGCTGGTTCAACGACAGCTGCGGGAAGATCTTTTGCCTGGTCGACGCCCCGACCGCCGAAGCCGCCCACCGCGTGCACACCGTCACGTGGTCATGAACCAGGACGCGCTGCGCGCGCTGCAACAGCCGCTGAAGCAGCGCTACCGCAACGACCCCAATGCCGCGCTCGTGACCTTGACCGCGGAGGGGCGGCTCGGCGATCAAGTGTCCTGCAGCGTCGCCACGGGGCGCGCTCTCGTCGAGGCCGGGCTCCACCCGGCGACGGGCGGAACCGGGGTGCTCGCCTGCTCGGGCGACATGCTGCTCCAGGCCTTGGTGGCGTGCGCCGGCGTCACGCTCTCGGCCGTCGCAACCGCGCTCGGCATTCCGCTACGCGAGGGTCGGCTCCGAGCCGAAGGCGAGCTCGACTTCCGCGGCACGCTGGGCGTCGCGAAGGACGCGCCCGTCGGCTTCCGCCGCATCCGGCTATCGATCCAGCTCGACTGCGACGCCGGCCCCGACGAGAAGAAAAAGCTCCTGGAGCTGACCGAGCGCTACTGCGTCGTGTTCCAGACGTTGACGCGCTCGCCCGAGATGCACGTCGAGCTTCAATAGGAACGCCGCCTGAAGACGACCGCCTTGTCGTCGGCGTAGGCGCGCTCCCAGTCGGGGCTCGATGCGAGGCGCGCGTTGATCAAGGCATCCGGAGGAAGGAGCGTGAATCGGATGTCGTTGCGCCGGAACACGTCTTCGTAGTCCCCGCTTTGCGCGGCGATGTAGTCGCCGAAGTTCGCCGCTCCCCAGCTTCGACCGTCGATGAACGTCGGAAGATCGGTCGTCCAGAGGAGCCAGCCGCCCCATGAATAGAGGTTGAACACGCGCTCCGCGTGCTCGGCCTTCAAGACTTCGATCGCCGCGATCGGGTAGTGATCGAGCTTCATCCTCAGGCGCTGACGCCCGAGCGTCACGATCGGCAGCGAGACGATCGTGGCGAGCACGACGGCCTGGCGGAGCGAAAGCTTGAACGTGAGCCACGACGGAAGCCGGGGCGTGACCGTCCCGATGCCCTCGGCGAGAATCGGGAGGACGAGCAAGCCGAAGTACAGCTCGAACCGGTGCGCCGACGTCGCGAGGGCCGTCAGGCCCAGACCGAGCCCGAGCGTCGAGAGGCGCAGGCGCTTCCTCCCGAGGACGACGAGGGCGAATGCGGCCAGCCACGCCGTGACGACGAACCCGCGGTCCGGCCACGTCCATTCGTCGACGAGAAACCGGTACTTCGACGCGCCGAACATCTGCACCGACTGCGTGAGGATCGACGTCCCGTTCGCATTCACGAGCAGGGCGGCCGGAACGAGCAAGGCCACGACGAACAGGTTCCTCCGGCGTTCCGCATCGAACCCTTCGGGCTTCAGGCTGGGCACGAGCGGCGAGACGAGCACGCCTCCAGCCACCGTTCCGACCAAAATCGGCGCGAGAACGAAACCGCCGTGGAGGTTCGCCCAGAGCGCGGCGAGCGGGGGAACGGTCCAGATCTCCCATCGCGAGAGCCCGCGCCGGTATCGCTCGAGAATCAAGAGCGTCAGCAGCGCCAGGAGATCGCTCGCGAGCGTCGGCCGCGGCGCCCACCAGTAGCGCGAGCCGGCAACCGCGATCACCATCACGACCCCGGCGGCGAGGTCGGACCCCGACGTCAAGCGGGCGAGCGACCACGCGAGTCCGAAGACGGCGGCGAGCGCGAGCGCCGCGCCGAAAACGAGGCCGGCTTCGCCGGCGATCTTCCACACGCCGTACATCGCAAGCTCGGACAGCCACTCGACGTCGTGCCACGGCCGCATGAACGCGGTGAAGGAGAACGGGTCCTCGACCGGGAGGCGATGGTGCGCCAGCATCCAGCGGCCGGTCTCGAGGTGCCACCAGAGGTCGTTGTTCGCCATCGGGGAGAGCGCCAGGGCGAACGCCGCGACAAGAAGCACAGCGCTCACGGAAATCGCGCGCACGCGCGGATTCTACCGTGCCCTATAATCCGTTCTAATTATCGAGCGGCTTTTCGGCGGGGGAGGCGGCATGCGAGCTTGGGTCGCGGGGGTGATGTTCGGCGCGTCCATCGCGGCGTTTGCGGAGACGACGGAGATCACGATTCAGCCGGGGCCGTCCGAGATGTCGGAGGCGGAGAAGGCGATCGTCGCCGATCCGGCCAACGGGATCCAGCACGGCGTGATCCTCGTCGAGGAAACCGAGCGCGACGACGACTACGGGATGACCTCCCGGACGACGTTCCATCTGCGCGCGAAGGTGCTTTCGAACGAGGCGCGAAGCCTCGGCGACATCGCGATTCCGGTCGAGCGCGGACCGCAGGATCTCAAGAAATGGTGGGGGCGCACGATCTGCCCGGACCATACGCAAGAGCTTGCGGAAGGCGCGCTCACGACACAGGTTCTCGAGAAGACCAGGTGGGGCAAGACTCAAGAGCTGCGAGGGGCGCTCCCCGGCGTCGGGCCGGGGTGCGTCATCGACTTCGGCTACGTCGTGCAATCGGAGTACGTCTTCGACTCCGAGCGCGTGTTCCTCCAGCGGGACTGGCCGGTGCGCTCGTTTCAGTACCGCTGGATCCCCAGCCGCGCGCTCCCCGCATCCTACGTGCTGGCGAGAGCCGAAGGGCTTCCGATCAAGGGCACCACGGATCGCAAATCCGTTCTGGTCGCCGCAACGAATCTCGCACCCGTTCCGGAAGAGCCGCAGGCTCCTCCGAAAGACGAGTCTCGGGCGTCGGCGGTGTTCTATTACACCGAGCACAACGAGAAGGTGGAGGAATTCTGGAACTCCGAGGCCAAGGCGGCCGAGGGACGGATGAAGTCGTTCGTCAGCGGTAACGCCCTCCGGGCGGTCGTCCAGTCGCTCCCGGTTCCCGCCGACGCCTCGACGGACGACCGTCTTCGCGCGGCCTACGCATGGATCGGGAAGAACCTCAAGAACACGAACATGGCCAGCGCCGAGGAGGCGGAAGCGGACACCGACAAGGACGACAAGAAGGTCGCGTACAACGCGGCCGCCGTCCTGAAGTCCGGGGAGGCCACGCCGCGGCAGCTCGATTACGTGTTCGCAGGAATGGCGCGCGCGCTCGGCGCGGAAGCGAATCTGGTCTACGCCGTCGATCGATCCGACCGGTTCTGGCTCAAGCCCTGGAAGTCGATGGACCAATTCGCATACACCGTCGTCGCCGTGCGGATGCCGGGGCAATCGGACGATCAACTTACGTTCGTTGATGCGGGCTCCGAGCTTCCTTACGGAGAAATTCCCTGGCGCGCCACCGGCGCCACGGCGCTGATGTGCGGACCCAAGGGCGCGACGAACGTGCTCATTCCCGCGTCTTCGCCGAAAGCGAATCGCTCCGACACCCACCTGACGCTCGCGTTCTCCGAGGACAACCAGACCCTGACGGCGAAGTGGGACACGACGGCGAGCGGGGCGTACGGCGATGATTACCGCCGCTGGCTGCGTCGACTGGATCCTCGAAAACGGAAGGAGACGCTCGACCGGATCTGCGGGTCCTCGTCGACGGCCGAGGTGACCTCGGCGGAGCTGCCCGGCCTCGACGAGCATGGGGCGGCGTACAAGATCGTCTGCAACCTCGAGGATTCGGACATCAGCATCGACGAGAGCACCCGCTCGTACTCGTACCGGATCGCCGGGCCTTGGTCGCCGCAGATCCCCGAGCTGACCGCGTCCTCGCGAACACAGGCGGTGCTGTTCGACTACCCGAAAGTGGACGTGCTGTCGATCGACGTCGGCGCGCCGCACGGGTTCAAGCCGAAGCCTCCGGCCGCGCCGGTCGAGCTCAAGTCCCCGTACGGCCGCTACATGCTCGACGTCAAGGCCACGGACGCCGGGTTCCACGTCGATCGCGCGTTCGCGCTGATCGCGCTCGTGGTGAAGCCGGAGGAATACCCTGCGCTGCGGAAATTCCTCGAGGACGTGCACAACGCGGACCGCACGGCGGTCACGTTCGAGCGCGCGGCCGGCACGCCATGAGGCTCCGCTCGCGTGCGCGCGGCGTCGCGATCGTCGCGCTCGCGTCTCTCGCGGGGACCGCGAAGGCGGGTGTGCCCGATTGGGCCAAGCCGGTCATCGAAACCGCCCCGCCGGTTCCGGAGGGCGTGCCCGATTGGCCCGAACGTACGCTGCTCAACGAGACACGGATCGTCGTGGAAACGGGAGGAGGCACCTGGCAGATCGAGAAGCGTCAGGTGTCGCAGGTGCTCAGCGCTCGCGGAGATTCCGTGAAGGTCGGCTTCTTCGCCTTCGACGACACGACAAAGGTCAGGAAGTCGAAGGGCTGGCAGCTGGCCCCCGGAGAGTCCGCGCACCGCAACTTCGGGGGCGGGATCGACATCAACGTCTCCGACGAGTTCTTGACGGACGCCAAGGCGCGCGCCGTCGCGCTCGAAGACGTCAAGAAGGGCAGCCTCCTCGTTTACGATTTCCAGGCCGAGCGGCACCCGTACACGTTGACGTCCGTCGAGACGTTTTTCGACGGCGTTCCCATTGACGTCCAGCGCGTCTCGGTGGAGCTGCCGCCGGGCTGGAGCCTCAAGTACCGCTGGCTCCCGGGGGACGGCCCGGAGCCAACCCACGACGGGACGACCTGGGTCTTCGAGCGCCGGGATCTCACGCCGCTCCATGAAGAGCCTCTGGATGAAGATCCCGGCATCGTCGCGCCGCATCTCGTGCTCGCGCCACAGCCGCCTGCCGGTCTCGCGACGACAACTCCGGCGCTCGCGGATTGGGATGCCCTGGGTCGATGGTACGCCGAGCTCGACAACGGACGCGCCGCACCGACGCCCGAGATCAGTGCCGCGGTCGGCAAGGCGCTCGAGAAAGCGGGGCCCGCGCCGCTCGACAAGATTCGCGCGGCGACGCTCCTCGTGCGCGATCGAGTCCGCTACGTCGCACGAGAGCTGGGAATCGGCGGCTACCAGCCGCACGTTGCGTCCGCGGTCCTCGCGGACGGCCACGGGGACTGCAAGGACAAAGCGGCTCTGCTTCGCGCGTGCCTCACCACGGCGGGATTCCAGTCTTGCCCGGTCCTCATCAACGCGACGAGCCCTTACACCGTCGCCCCCGACGTTCCGACCCCCGGCTCGTTCGACCATGTCGTCGTCGGCGTCGTCTGGCCCAAGGACGCGCCGTTTCCCGACGAAGCCGCATCATCTCGTGTCGACGCGGGCGCCGCCGGGACCCTTCTCGTGGTCGACCCGACCGACGAACGCGCATGGCCGGGCTCTCTCCCCCCGGAGCTCGCGGGCAAGTCGGCCGTGGCAGTGGTCGAAGGACGCGGCGTGCTCATCAATCTGCCCGAGCCCGACGCCAAGTGGCACCGCGTCGCCATCGCGGCTAAGGCCACGGCACGGGAGGACCGCTCGGTCTCGGTCGACCTCACCACGCGCCTGTACGGAGGCCCCGCGGAGGAGGCGCGCCTCGCCCATGCGAGCTCGTTCAAGGATCGCCGCGAATCGGTGGAAGACGCGCTGCGTCGCGCGTGGCCGGGAGCCCAGGTCAAGGACTACAAGGTGAATCCCGAGGAGGCGGACGGGGCATTCCTCTACACCGTCGCTCTCGAGATCCCCACCGGGGCGCCGGCGCTTCAGGACGACACGTACTGGCCTTTCGCGATCGCCCCGCTGGAGATTTCGCGCGTGCCCCTCGCGAAGCGCAAGGGCGCGGTGCAGTTCCCCTATCCCATGCAGCTTCGATACGAGCTTTCGTTCGCGGGTGCCCCGCCCGGTTTCTCGCCGCCCTCGGAGCTCAGAGAATCCGGTTCCACTTGGGCGGTCTCGCGCACGTACCGGGTCGAAGGCGGCACGATCCTCGGCTCGTGGGGCGCCGACATGCTTCGCACCCACTTCGAGCCGGCCACGTTCGCCGACCTGAAGAAGTTCTGGAACACGGCCGGAAAGGCCTCGGAGACGGGGATCGCGATCGCGGCGAAGGCGGCCCACTGAATCGCCGTGACGTGGCCCGCCCTCGCGCTTGGCGCGTGACGTCGATCGTCCTGTTCCTGGGGGCCCTCGCGGCGGGGTGCACCCTCCGGTTACATCTCCTCGCCTCGCAAGTCTTTCTCGATGACGAGTGGCACAGTGTCAATCAGGTGATCCGCCGGAGCGCCTGGGACGTCCTCACCAACCTGAATCCGCGAAACAACTCGAGCGTGCCGTTCAATCTGTACAACTGGTGGCTTTATCACGGCGCCCACTGGTCGGAATGGACGCTGCGGTTGCCGTCGATCGTGGCCGGAATCGCGACCATCGCGCTGCTGCCGTGGATGGTCCGGCGGAATCTGGGCGACCGCGTCGCGGTCACGTTCGCCGTCCTCCTCTCCATCGCGCCGTTCCTCGTCTTCTACTCGAGGTTCGCTCGCGCGTACAGCGCCGCGGCCCTCCTGGGCTTTGCATCCGTGCTGCTGATTCACCGGTGGATGACGTCGGGGCGCACGAGGGACGGCGTGATCGCGGTTGTCGTCGCGACGCTCGCGATCTACGTGCACCTGAGCACGATCGTCGCCGTCTTCGCTCCGCTCGCGGTCGGCGCGGTCTCCAGACGGCGCACCGCGGTGACGATCCGGGCGCTGGTTTCCGTCGGGCTCATCCTCTCCGTCGTGTCGCTTCCCTTGATCGTGCCGTCGCTGTTCAGCAGCGCGAGGCTTCCGTGGATGCGCGGAACGCCGACCGCGCAAGGGATCGGGACGATGTTGACGCTGCTCGCCGGCACCGCGGTCGTTCCTTTCGTGCTCGCCGTCTTCCTTCTGGCCCTTTGGGGCTTCGTCCGGCTGTATCGGAGCGAGCCGCTCCTGGGTGGGATGGTGCTCGCCGTCCCGGCGTCGTCGATCGCCCTGTTTCTGGTCTCCCGGCCGGAAGGGATCGGAACGGGGCTCGTCATGCTTCGCTACATGATCGTCGCCGTGCCGATCGTGCTGCTGTGCGTCGCGGTGGGGCTCGACGGCGTCGCCGCGAGGCTCACCGCGAAGCGGCCCCAAGCGCACGAGCCCACGACCGCCGCGCTGGCGGCGGCCCTCGCGGGAGGGTTGTTCCTCGCGGGCCCGCTTCCGGCCCTCCAGCGCGGGCCCAACGACTTCATGGGTCACACGGCGTTCCAAGGATCGTACGAGCCGGTCGGCTGGGAGCGCTCCGACGCGCGGCACCTTTACCCGGCGTTCTCGCTGCGCCAGGATCAGATCTCGCCGTTTTATCGCTGGCTCGCGGGCCGGCCCGACGTGACGGCGATCGTCGAGTATCCGTTCGACGTCTGCAACTACAACGATCTGTTTTACTTCTACCAGCACGTCCACGGAAAACGCGTCTTCGCCGGGTATTGCAGCGACCCGTTGCGCACCGGGGAGCGGCAAATCTTCTTCGACCCGAGGCATCCGAAGGCCGCTCTCAACATGCTCGACGTCGACGACATTCTCGACCGCGTGCCGCACGACCGGCGAACCGCCTTCCGGAACATGGTCGATCTGACCCACCTCGACGAGCTTGCCTCGAGCGGAGCCGGAATCGTCGTCCTGCACAAATTCGTGGTGGGCACGCGCACGCTCGAGGACGGCAGCATGGACACGGTCCCGGTGCGCTTCTCCTCCGTGGATCTGTTCAGCGCGGAGCTTCGCGACCGGTTCGGGCCGCCGGTGTTCGAGGACACCGAGCTCGTGAGTTTCGCGGTTCGGGGGCCGGCCGCGCCGTAGTGCAGTCGAACCGGCCGCCGCTTAGGCCGCCGCTTTGGCCGGAACGATCTCCTGAAGCGCCGCCGCGAACGATTTGACCTCGTCGGGCTTTCCGATGGTGACGCGGAGCCAGGTCGAAAGCGACGGGAACTTCCTGCCGACCAAGATGTTCCTGTCGCGGAACGCCTGGATCACGGGCTTCACGTCGCCGCCGACGTCGATCATCACGAAGTTCGTGTGCGAGGGGATCGTCTTCCGTCCCTGCCGCGTCATCTCGGCGACCAGCCAGCGTCGCGAATCGTTGAGAAGCGTGCGCTGCCGGGGCACGAGGTCGGGGTCGTTCAAGCTCGCCAGCGCCGCCGCCAGGACGGCGGCATTCGCGTTCGAGAACGTCGCATACTTCGCCATCTCGTCGATCCGCTCCTTCGATCCGACGGCATAGCCCAGGCGAAGGCCCGCCATTCCATAGATCTTGGAGAAGGTCCGCGCCACCACGACGTTCGGGTGCTTTGCGATCAGGTCGAGCGCGCTCCGGTACGACGGATCCTCCACGAAATGAAAGTAGGCCTCGTCGACGAGAATCGTCGTCGCCGGGGGAACCGACGAGACGAAGCGGCGAAGCTCGTCGCCCGAAACGATCGTCCCGGTGGGGTTGTTCGGATTGCAAACGTACGCGAGACCCACGTCCGTCTTGCACGCATCCGCCATCTTCCCGACGTCGTGACGATGATCCGGAGTGAGCGCCACCGTCACCGGCTCGGCGCGGAGCACCTTCGCGTAATGCAGGACCGCCTCGAAGGTCGGCTCCGCGGCCACGGCTTTCCGGCCGGGGCCCGTGAATGCCAGATCGGCCATCTGGAGGATCTCGGACGAGCCGCAACCGAGAACGACCTGTTCCTCCGCAACGCCGTGGTGCTTCGCGATCGCCGCCCGCATCCCATCCTCGGCACCGTCCGGATATCGGTTGGCGACGGGGTTTGCCGCGACGAGCGCCGCAAGCGCCTTCGGCGAGGGACCGTAGGGGTTCTCGTTCGAGTTGAGCAGAATCGGCCCCGGCTTGCCGGGAGCGCGATCGCTCGCCGCGGCCGCGCGCGCGAGCGACACGTCGAGCCACGCCGCACCCGCGGCGAAACCCAGAGTTCCCGTGAAGGCGCGGCGTGAGATCGGTGTCGACATGGGCGGCCCTCCCCGGCCATCATCCTCCACAAATCGGCCCGTTCGGCGGCCTATTTGCGCGGTCCTTGCTGTCGATCCGGCGCGTCCTAAATTTCCTGGTATTTGCGGAGGACGCCGGCCATGTCGAGTGTGGTTCGACGCCTGTTCTTGCTTGCCGCGTGCGTCGTTTTGTTGACGTCCCGTCCGGCGCGCGCGGACTTGATCGCTTACGAAGGGTTCGCGTACCCGGCCGGCGCGATCGACACGCGAAATGGCGGCACCGGCTGGGACACAGGCTTCCGGACGCTCGGGTCGGGCGGGAACGACACCGGTTGCGACAACTCCGCATGCACTTGCCCGGAGGTCCCTTCGGACACCCGGGTGACCCGCGGCCACTCGGGCGACGGGTGGACGACGAGCGCGCTGAACGCGCAGCACAACACGGTGCGGGCGACGGGACTCACCTATCCCGGTCTGCCCGTGACCGGCGGCTCGCTCAAGCTCATCTACGTCAGCGCGCCCTCCGGGGGCTGGCGATCGTTCCGCACGATCGACACGACGACCGTTGCCGCGCAGCCCCTGGCGGCGAGCTACGCCAACGGCCCGGGCCAGGCGCTCCGCGGCACGTTCGGCAAGTCCGGAACGACGATCTGGTTCAGCTTTCTCGCGGCCATGGACTGCGGCGGCGCGACGTGCACGTCCTCGGCGACCTCGAACAACGGCGGCATCCATCTGTTCGACGGCATCGGGGATCTCGACGTCGCCTCCGGGAACGACGGGCCCAAGCATCCGTTCGAGCACCTGCAGCTCGGCGATCGCAACACCTCGAGCACGTGGATCGCGGCGCGCACCACCGGAGGCTGTGTGTCCGGCAGCTCGACCTGGCAGCCGGTGAATGCCGCGTCGCAACCGATCCCGTTCGACAGCGCGACCCATCTGTTCGTCGTACGCATGCGGTTCGATGTCGCGAGCCCCGCGACGGCAACGTGCGCACCCGGCATCAGCGGCTCCGGCACCTGCAGCTGCCCCGCTTCGAACCCGACCTGCCTCGACGAGATCGCGATCTGGATCGATCCCGACCTGAGCGGCGCCGTGGGAGCGGCGCCGGCTGCGACGGCAAGCACCGGCGTGCTGCCCCCGACCATCGTCGCGGACTTCCAGTTCGACACGGTGCAAGTCGGCGCCGAGGGCGAAGCCATCGACCTCGACGAGATCCGGGTCGGGACCACCTACGCCGACGTGGTCGGGGCGGGCGGCCCGTTCACGGTCTACCGTGCGGCGTCGCCCGCCGCCCTCGCGGCGCCGGCGAACGCGATCGCGTCGGCCCCCGCCGCTCCCTACGACGACTCCCCCCCGCCGGACCCGCTCGATTGTTACGAAGTCGACAACGGCTCGGGGCGACCATCGACGATCTCTCTATCGAAGGTGGCCGGCAACGTGAGGATCTCCTGGCCGTAAGCTGAGGCATCCGCCGCATCCGGGCGCGCCAACCGGTCGGCAGCTTCCCACCCGGCCGGCACGTTCCAGGCGAACCGGGTGCGATCCCGCGGCCGACGCCCCTGGCACGATCCGTGCGTTCTCTCCTTCACGAAGGGAGACACCATCATGAAACACCCGGTCGCGGCGCTCGTCGTGTTCGCATTCGCCTCACTTGCATTCAGCGCCCCAGCACCCACGGATCGGCTGCACGTGTACGCGCCCTTCGTCCTGAACGGCGTCGTGCTTCCGCCCGGGGAGTACAAGATCCAGGTGAGCCCCGCGCTCGATTCGGTCGAGTTCCTCGTCGGGTCCAAGTCCGTGGTCACAGCACCCTGCCGGGTCAGCCTCGCCGATCCGTCGATCTCGCGGGACGAGGTGCATTCCCGGCCCGACGCGGAAGGGCGCGAGGAGATCACCCGCCTCATGCTGGCGCACTCGCGCATGGCGGTCGAGATCCTCAGTCCGGCCTCGGTCGCCTCGGGCGCCGCTCGACCCGCGGCCGAGACGCACTGAATGTGGGCGTCGCCATGGCCCGTCGCATCGGAGGGACCGGCTGCGTCTCGCTCGCCGGGGCGGGCGCGCCGGCCCTCGCCGTTCTACCATGCGGCGGTTCGGACCCCAGAGGTGATCGTTTGGGGAATCTTGAGCCCGACGCCATTCGCAGCGCGGCGCGCCTCGAGGCGGTCCGGCGCACCTGCCTGCTCGACACGCCGCCGGAGGAAGCCTTCGACCGTTTGACGTCGCTCGCGACATCCGTTCTCCGCGTTCCCGTCGCCTACGTCTCCCTCCTGGACGACCGGCGTCAGTTCTTCAAGAGCCAACGCGGGCTCGGCGAGCCGCTCGCGGCCGCGCGCGAGACGCCGCTGTCCCATTCTTTCTGCAAACATGCCGTGGAATCACGCGAGCCGCTGATCGTGACGGACGCCCGCCTGCACCCGACGCTCCGTCTCAACCCGGCCGTCGCCGAGCACGGCATCATCGCCTACGCCGGGGTTCCGCTGATCACCTCCGACGGTCACGCGCTGGGCTCGTTCTGCGTCGTCGATCGCAGCCCCCACGCGTGGACCGATGACGAGATCGAGCTGCTGCGCGTGCTCGCCGGCTCGACGGTCGCGGAGATCGAGCTGCGGCGCCTGGCCGCCGAGCTGTCGAGCCTCAGCACGCAATTGCAGACGCTGGTGGAATCGCGCACCGCCGACCTGCGCCTGTCGGAGGAGCGCCTGCGCGTGCTGCTCGACGTCAACAACGCCGTCGTCACCTGTCTCGACAGGGATTCCTTGTTCGACGCGGCCGCCGGCGCGGTGAAGCGCGTGATCCCGTTCGACCGTGCCGCGCTCGTGCTGCGGGACCCCGTGCGCGACGTGTTCACGGTGCTCGGCGTCGCGGGCGCCGTGTCGAGCTCATCGCTCATTCCGCTGGGGACGGAGTGGCCTCATGCGGGGAGCCGCGCGGGCTTCATCCTCGACAACGGGCGGCCCGTCGTGACGACCGACCTCCGGGAGCCGCCTCATTTCTTCGAGCACGACCGGCTCTTGCGGGAGGGGATCCTGTCGGCGGCTTCGGTGCCGCTCCTCGTCAAGGGAAAGATCATCGGAACGCTCAATGTCGGGAGCCGCGGGGTCGCCCGATACGGCGAAAGCGATGCGGCGCTCCTTCTCGCGATCGGGGAACAGATCGCCCTCGCGATCGAGAACCTGCTCGCGTACGAGCAGATCGCATCCTTGAAGGCGCGCCTGGAGGAGGAAAAGCTCTACCTCCAGGAAGAAGCCAAGGCGGAGTCGTCGTTCGGCGACGTCGTCGGCGGATCGCGCGCCATCCTCGGCGTGCTCGAGGGGGTGCGCAAGGTCGCGGACACGGAATCCACCGTGCTCGTCACCGGCGAGACGGGCACCGGGAAGGAGCTGATCGTTCGCGCGATCCACGACCTGAGCCGGCGGCGGGACAAGATCCTCGTCAAGGTCAACTGCGCGGCGCTGCCGGCGGGCGTGATCGAGAGCGAGCTGTTCGGCCACGAGAAGGGTGCGTTCACCGGAGCCCTTTCTCGAAAGGTCGGGCGGTTCGAGCTCGCGCACGGCGGGACCCTGTTCCTCGACGAGATCGGAGATCTTCCGTCCGACCTCCAGGCCAAGCTCCTGCGGGTCCTGCAGGACGGTGAGTTCGAGCGCGTCGGGGGAACGCGGACGCTGAAGGTCAGCGTCCGGTTGGTCGCGGCGACGAACCGCGACCTCGCGCGGGCCGTCGCCGAGTCCCGGTTCCGCGCCGACCTCTTCTACCGGCTGAACGTTTTTCCGATCCACATTCCGCCTCTGCGCGAGCGCCTCGACGATATCCCGCGCCTCGTCCGCCATTTCGTCATGCTCTACGCCGCGAAGATGGGGAAGCGCATCGGCCCGCCTGGCGACGTCGTTCTCGCGCGCCTTCGCGCTTACGGGTGGCCCGGCAACGTACGAGAGCTCCAGAACGTCATCGAGCGCGCGGTGATTCTTTCGTCGAAGGGCCGCCTGGAGATCGCCGACCTGACGGCGCCGCAATCCGGCGCTTCCCCCCGGCGGCGCGGGCGCACTCTCGAGGACGTCGAGCGCGATCACGTTCTGTCCGTCCTCGAGGAGACCGGATGGCGGGTCAGCGGCGATCGCGGCGCCGCGAAAATTCTCGGCATGAAGCGGACGACGCTCGAGGCGCGCATGCTTCGGCTCGGGATCGCGCGGCCGTCCGCGCGTTCGAGTGGTGACGAGCCGGCCACGTGATGTCGCGCGTCGCGCCGGCTGTTTGGCACGCGACGTGCGTTCCCAATTGAGATCGAGGAGCCGGACATGGTGCTGCGAATCACCCGCGAGGAAGGGCGCGCCCACGACGTGACGCTCAAGCTGGAGGGGCGGCTCGTCGATCCGTGGGCGACGCTCCTCGAGGAGGAATGCTCCGCCGCCCGCGCGGCGTCGCGCGCGGTCGCCGTGGATCTTTCCGGCGTCGCCCTCATCGATCGCGCCGGTGTCGAGGTGCTCGCCCGGCTCGACCAAGCCCACGTCGCCATCCGCGGCTGCTCCGATCTCATCGCGAGCATCCTCGCCGCCGAAGGGATCCACGCGGACAGCGCGCCCAACTGAGCTCGACTCGACGACCGGCTGGCACTTTGCCGAGCCGTTGGAACACCGCTCGCGGCAGCCTCGCTCGCACCATCCGGCCCTCGAGGTCGAAACCCGCCGCGTCGAGCCACTTCCGCGCGATCGCGGCTCGTTGCAAAGCGTTGGCACGCCTCCTGCCTTTCACATCCGGCGCGTCGCCCCCCCAATCCCGACGCGAAGGAGGCTCCGATGTCCATCCGATCGAACTTGGCTCTCTGGCTGCGAGCGCTGGCCCTCGTGGCCGCGACCACCGCGACGGCCGCGCCCAACAAGTTCGCGACCGACACCGTTCCCGCGCCGTGCCACCCGAATCCGAACGCCGTGGTCGACATGTCCGCGATCGCCCGCCGGGGTGACGTGCGGTTTCTCCCCGCGCCGCTCAGGCAGGAGCTGATCCGACTGGCCGGACGGCCCCACAGCGCGCTTCCCCTCCAGGCGTTCGCCGAGGCGGATCAGCCGAGCCGGTTGTTCCAGTACTACCTGCTCGACACGAAGGGCTTCGAGCCCAACGTCTTCACGACGATCTTTCCCGGCATCAACGACCAGGTGATGCTGACGGCGACGGGCGCCAAGTGCGGGCTGCCGACGATCGGGACCGTCCGCCTCGTGCTCGAGCCGAAGCCCGACCTTCCCACCGACCCGTCCGACGTGCGCGCGTTCATCGACGTGTTCACGGACATCGACCCGCTCTTCGTCATCAACAACGAGAGCGGCTGGTACGAGGGGTGGATGATTCACGACCTGACGGTTGCAGCGGTCGGGCCGGCGCGCGGCGACGGACACGCCTCGTTCGGCAACTTGCTGCCGGCCGACGCCGCCGCCCTCGCCGCGATGGGAACCGGGAACAACGCGGTCGCGGGACGCCGGTTCACCTCGGACGGGAGGGCCGTCAAGCTTCCGTCGGAGACGGACCACTTCCCCGACGTTCAGAGCAACCTCGTGCCGATCTTCGTGAGCATGGGCGCGTACAACGCGATGCAGCAGAGCGACGTCCATTCGTACTGGGAGTTCAATTACACGACGAACTGGGTCTTCCCGCTCTACGAGCTTCCGTTCACCGGCGGTATCCCGGGCACGTTCGAATCCGGACGCCTCGGAGACGTGCAGAGCACGGTCCCCGGCTCCGGTCCCTCCGGGGTGCGCAACGATCCGAAGCGCTACGGAGACGACCCGCTGCTCCCGCGCGATCCCGACAAGTTCGACGGCGACGACGACGCGCAGCGCGAGTTCCGCGATCGCTTCATTCCCAGCGGCCTGGCGAACGAGATCTACCTGGACGTGTACGAGCGGCTCGCTTCGTTCGAGCCCGGCGTCGCGTTCCCGCAGCGGCTGTTCGACGCCTACGCCGCCGAGGTCGCCCGCGTCGACCAGAACGGCGACGGCGTCATCTCTTCGGTCGAGGGCGACGTCGACTCCGCCAGCGACGGGTTCGAGGACAACGCGCGACTGTTCCTGCCGTCGACGAGCTTCGACCGCTTCGCGGTGACCCGTGAGATCAACGACGGCCTGCTGGCCCCCCGCTTCGCGCCGAGCCAGCGTGCCTGGATCCTGGCCGGCGCCGTCCATTCGGTCGCGCCCGCCGTGCCCGCGTCCGAAGGGCGCGACTCGGACGATCGCTGATCGTCGTGCCGTTGAATGACTCCCATGAGCCGGACGGACGCCGTGACGGATGATCGGCTTTCCCCCGATGGCCGGTCGTCCGGGGCAGCACGGCGCTCGTCCGCTCATCCTTTTGACTCGAAAAAAGGAGCTCCGTCATGAGAGACGCTCTGGCTTCCATCCTCATCCTGGGCACCGCGGCACTCGTCGCCGGCGGCTCGGCCGTCGTGATCGAGCGCGCGTTCGACGTCTCGGGCTCGGGTACGACGACGCTCACGCTCGCCGGGATCGGAAACGGACCGCCCACGGCGTTCAGCTCGTCGCGAGCGCCGATCGGAACCGTGACGTTCGACGCCGCCAGCGCCACCCTCCAGGGCGTGACGCAGAGCAGCGGCGGTTATTGAGGTCCACTCCCGCGGTCGCGTAAACCTCGGAGTGCTCCCCGCCGTAAAATCGCGGGGAGCGAGGTGAGCCCATGCAGGAAATCGCGGGTCTTCTGTTCACACTCTTTGCGTCCGCTTCCGCCGCTGCAAAGCCGGCGCCGCCCGGCCTGAGTGCCGAGCAGCTCGTCAGCCGATGGCGGGACGCCGTTCATGCGCGCGGATGGGACGCGCCTCGGACCGCGCAGGTGACCTCCACGTCGAACGAGGGAGGCATCCCCGGCAAGGTGGACGAGTGGCTGACGACCGCGGGCGATTACCGGTTCGTGTCGAAGCGCGAGTTCGACGAGACCGAGACCGTGCTCACCGACCGCTCACGCCTTCGCCGCGATTGGAACGGCTATGTGCGCGACGTCGAGGGGGAAGAGCTGAACCGGTGGCTCCTCGAGGCAACGGAAAGACGCGTGCTGGCATTCGGCCCGCCGAAGTCGATGCAGAAAGCACACGTCTCGAAGAGCGAGGACGGCACGCGCTACCGGCTCGAGGTGGCGGCCCCCGGCGACAAGACGGTGACGTGGTCGCTCGACGCGGCCTCCTGGCGGCCGGTCGCCTACGAGCGCCCCGGCGAGGACAGCGTGATCACCACGACATTCGCCGACTGGCGCGAGGTCGGCGGCGTGATGGTCCCGTCGGGCGGAAAAGTCACCGAGACCAACAAGCCCGACTTCTCGTGGGAGCTGACCGACGTCAAATTCGACTCCGGGCTGTCGCCGCAGACGTTCACGGCGCCCACGGCCGGGCCATCCGACGTTCATATGGACGCCGTCGTGCCGCCGATCCCCTTCGACTTCGACAGCGCGCACATCATATTCAAAGCGTCTCTCAACGGACGGCCGCCGATCTGGTGGCTGCTCGACACGGGCGCGGATCAAGAAGCGATCAACACGCCGCGCTTGGCCGACTTCGGGCTGAAGACGTACGCCAAGACCGCGACGACCGGAGGCGGCGGCACGGCCGATTACGAGTTCGCCGCCGGAGCGACGTTCACGCTGCCCGGCGTCGAGCTGCGCAACCAGCACGTCGCCGTGATCGACCAGACCGGCCTCGAGAAAGCTCTCGGGCTCCCGCTCGGCGGCATCCTGGGGTACGACTTCATCAGCCGGTTCGTGATCGAGATCGATTACGCCAAGAAAGAGCTGACGCTGCACGATCCCGCGAAGTGGACCTACACGGGGAGCGGAACCATCGTGCCGGTCACCTTCGACGAAGGGATCCCGTTCTCGCGCGGGACGATCTCCGTTCCGACCAAGCCGGCGATTCCGGCTTTCTTCATTCTCGACTTCGGGGCCGCCGAGACGATGACGCTGACATCCGCGTTCGTGAAGGCCAACGACCTGACCAGGCTGGCTCAGACCAACGCCAACGTGAACAAATCGCCGGGGCTCGAACACCAGTTCTTCACGCAGAACAACGTGCGCGGCCGCGTCGAGAAGCTCCGCCTGGGCCCGCTCGAGGTGGCGGCGATCCCGATCAACATGTCGGTGAACACCGAGGGGGCGTATGCCAGCTCGAGCTTTTCGGGGACGGTCGGCGAAGGGATCTACCGACGCTATCACGCCTTCCTCGACTACCAGCGCAAGCGCGTGATCTTCGAGCCCACCGACGAGGCCAAGAAGCCCTTCCCCGAGCGGCGCACGTTCGGCCTGGTCGTGCTGGCCTCGGGGGCCGATCTGCACACCTTTCCCGTGACCGGCGTCCGGGCCGCATCACCCGCCGAGCGAGCCGGATTCAAGAAGGGGGACGTGATCGCCACCGTTGACGGCAAGCCGGCTTCGGAGTTCACGCTCGGGCAGCTTCGCCTCTGGCTCTTGAATGAAGGCGAGCATCACACGATCGAGGTCTCGCGCGGCGGCGAAACCGTGTCCCTTCCCGTCGAGATCGCGCTCGTGTCGCTGGATGCGAAATGACGCTCCCGCAGCTCGTGTCTGATCGTCTTGTGTGAGAGGACGATCAGCTCGCGCTCCACGTCGTCGAGCAGCGCTTCCAACCGCCGGTGGTGGAACCCGAGGCTCTTCCGGATCGGATCGCTCAGGATCGTGCACGCCATCGCGCCGAGCGTGAGGCAGGCGCCGAGGACGATGAACGCCATCCAGATCGTGCTCTCCTTCGCAGCAGGCGGAAAGACGTCGTAGAACGCAGAGCCCGCCTTCTTTCCCAGGAAGAAATGGGACGCCGCGCGATCGTGCGCGCTCTTCTTCGCGAATCCGTGGGCGATGTTGTTCAGGCTCAGGGATGCGCTCCCCAGGATCAGCCAGCTCATCGCGAGGGTGAGAACCGTTCCGAAGAGGTCGGAGACGATCGCCCGCCCGCTGGAGAATTGGTTCAAAAGGTCCGTCAACGCGCTCGACGGCGCGCGCTGGTCCACCATCTCGATCCGCTTGCGAAGGGACGGGGTCGACTCGAGCTCCTTCAGAAATCCTTGCGGCAGCGCTTCCGGTGAACCCTCGCGATCCCATTCGAGAACGTCCCGGCAGATGCGCTCCTCGATCCGCCGCTGATAACCGGTCTTGAGCCCGCTGGGAAGGCGTTTGGCCCATCCGGCCCGTGACGCCCCGACCTTCTCCGCGGTCTCGGCCGCCTTGAAGACCGCGAGGTGCGGCAGCGTCCACGCCGCGTTGAACGGCGCGCAGGCGAGGTCGCGCCAGAGCGTCGGCCGCTGGAACTTCCAGGTTTGCTCGAGAGAGAAGTGACTCGCGACGAACGCCGGGATCCGCTTCCTGCAGCGATCGACGTAGGCCTCGATGCTGCGATCGACGGCTGCGACGGCCCGAGCCAGCTCGAGCTCTCCCGGGTTCGCTTGGGCGGGGTCCAGCTCCTCGACCGCGTGTCGCATGGCATCGGAAACATAGGGCCCGATTCGCGGGACTTGCCGGAATCCCGCCCCGATTACAAATTTTTCCGGGAATAGCCCCAGGGGCTGGCACGTCAACCGAGCGAACACGTCTTCACAAGGAGGTGAAGCCATGAAGCTCGAGAAGGTCCTGATGGGAGTGGTTTTGACGATGGCCATCGGCGGAACCGTCAAGGCGAACGACGTTTCGGCCAACGCTTCGGTCTCGGCCGACGCGAACTCGGGTACGACGCTCGGCGCGGGATCCGGAAATCCGGTCTCGGCCAGCGCCGGAGCGCGCGCCGATGAGAGCGTCAACGCCGACGTGAGCGGCGGAACGGCGTCCGAGCTCACGAGCGCGGTCGCGACGGACGCCAAGGCCGCCAAGGCGCTGACCGGAGAGATCGCCGGCCGGCTCACGAGCGAGGCGACGCGCGCGATCCAGGCCGACATGCGCCACGAGCTGTCGGGCGAGATTCGGGCGGTGGTCGATCAGGAGATCCGGGACGCGGTGCGTTCCGAGATCACGTCCGAGGTTTCCGGTGCGGTGTCGTCCGCGCTCGGTCACTGAGTCGAAGGATGCGTCGAGGGCCGGCGAGAGATCGCCGGCCCTTTTTCGGATTCCTCATGGAGACGATCATGCCGCGTAGCAGCTCGGTTTCACTCGTGCTCGCGACCGCCCTGTTCGTGTCGGGAGCCGCCGCCGCGGGCGAGGGCAACGAAAAGACTCCGTTCGCGCTCGAGTTCCGCACGGGCGCCGAGTACGACAGCAACGTCGCCGTGCTCGAGCTCGACACCTCGACGGGATCCGGCGACATCGCAGCGCTGATGGATTTCCACGCAGGATTCGACAAGCAGCCGCCGAGGAGCTGGGGTTACGACGTCGCCTACGACTTCTCTCAATCCCTGTACCGTGAGCTCGACAGCTACGACCTCCGGATCCATCGCGGCTCGGCCGGCGCCGGGTACAACTTCGGCTCGGTGGACGCCGGGCTGTCGATCCAGTACGTGAGTGCGGCGCTCGCCACCGGCGAGGACCTGACGCTCAGCCAGATCACGCCTCATTTCGGAGCGCTCATCGGCAAGAAGCTCTACTTGAGGCTCGCGTGGGACCGGTTCGACAAGAAGTACTCCTCGAGCACCGGACGGGACGCGACGACCGACGCGCCCTCCGTCGACGCGTACGTATTCGTCAACGGGATCAAGAGCCACCTCGATTTCGGATATCAACATGTGAGGGAGAACGCGGCGGACGACACGTACGACTACGACGGCGATAAGCTCAAGGCCCAGCTCACCGAGCGCTTCGAGCGAGGCTCCCGTGGCCTGGTCCTCAAGACGGGGCTGCGGTACGAATCGAGGAGCTACGGCGCTCCGCCCCCGCCGCCTCTGTCGCCTCTGCCTCCGCTGCCGATCACCCCGCGCCGCGAGGACCAGCGCTACCGTTTCGAGCTCGAGCTGGAAGGGATTCTGTCCCGCCACATGTTCGTCTGCGTCCGCTACGAGCGCGCGCATAACCGCTCGACCGAGGCGAGCGTGAATTTCGACGAGAACGTGGCCTCGCTGGGGCTCGGCGCAAGGTTGTGACGCGCGCTCACTCCGGAGCTTGGATCAAGCCATGGCCGAATGTTTCGTCGACACCCGGCTCCCCAAGGTCGATCGCCGCCGCCGCCAGCGCCGCCAGTACTCCCTCGCGCGTGGCACCGGGTTCGGCCATCGCTCGGGCGAGTATCCCGGCGGCGTGAGCCGCGGCCAGGGACGTCCCGCTCTCGTTCCCGTATCCGCCTTCGGCCGAGGCGACGGGAACCCGGACGCCGGGGGCTGCGAAGCTCACGCCCCGCCCACGGTTCGCGTACGCGTAGATTCGATTCTCCGCGTCCACGGCGGTGATTCCGACGACGCTCGCGTAAGCCGCCGGGTAGCGCGGCGCGACGGTCGGCCCATCGTTTCCCACGGCGGCCGTGACGACGATGCCCTCGCGTGCGACGGCATCGACGGCGGCCTCGAGGACTCGGTTCGGGGGACCGGCGAGGCTCATGTTGATCACGCGGACCTCCGTCCCCGCGAGCCAGTCGAGCGCCCGCACCAGGCTCACCGTGGTCGCCGTGTCGACTCCCGCATCGTCGTTGAAAAAAACCGACGCCACGCGGAGACGCGCGCCGCGGATCACGCCGCGCACCGTCGCGCCGTCGCCGACGAGGAGCGACGCGATCGCCGTGCCGTGGGCGGTCGGCCGCGGCCGGTCGTACGTGACGAAATCGCGCACCTCGATCGCGGCCCGTCGGAGCGCCTCGTGCTTGGTCGCGACCGCGGAATCGACGAGACCCAACGTCACGCTCCGCGGGAGCTTCGGTCCCGACGCGGCCCCGCCGGCTCCCGCATCGCGGCCGGCCTCGGCTCGATAGAGATGATTGTGATCGATCCGCGCATCCGGAGCGTCGGCGAGGAGCCTCAGCTGCGCCTCGGCCGGCGTTCGATCGATGGGAGCTTCGATCCGGACGAGAACGCGGTCGAGATGCTCGAGCCGGCGCAGCTCGCGTACGGCAAATCCCGTGCGACGGATCGCTTCGACGTGCTCCGGCGCCACGAGGACGAGCCACGTGCCACGCTCGATCGCGCTTCCGGAGGGATCGAGATCCGGCGCAAACGCCTCCGGCCGAGCCGGGACGACCTCGACGACGCGGCGGAGGGCTTCGGAGGCCTGCGCTCCGGAGCGCTCGACGTCGGACTCGACCGCGCGCTCCACAGTGTCCTGCACCTTGGCTTCCACCTGGCGCTCGAGACGCTGTTCGATCAGCTGGTCGAGGGCCGGACCGAGCGAAGCCGCGGCGGCACCTCCGCCGAAGACTGCCGCCGCCGCAACGAGAATCGGTGCCCGGTGTACCCTGCCCATCCCGAGCTTCGCGTGATCCGCCAAGACGCGCGTCTCCTGCCGTTCGAGGTGCCCACCAACGATGACGGCCGCTGGAAAGATATATTCCCGCGAGCGGAACAAAGCCACCGGTTGGCCCGTTGACTGAGCGGGTGCGCGAAGCGATGCTCGACGCCCTGCCGCGCGTGCGGCGCTTCGCGTCGAGCCTGACGGGGAATCGGGATGATGCCGACGACCTGCTCCAATCCACGGTCGAGCGCGTGCTCGGCCGCGGTGTCCCCGAGGGTGCCGACGTGCTTCGGTGGATGTTCCGGGTCGCCAGGAACCTCTGGATCGACGAGGTGCGATCCCGCAGGGTGCGGAACGACGCCGCGAGCCACCGCGAGCGGGAGGACGACGTGAGTCTCGATGGCGAGGGCGCGGCGACCGGCGGGCTGCGGATGCGCGAGATCGACGACGCGATGGCGGCTCTGCCCGAGGACCAGCGGGCGATCCTTTCACTCGTCGCCGTCGAGGGATTGACCTATCAGGAAGCGGCGGATGTACTCGAAATCCCGATCGGCACGGTCATGAGCCGCCTCTCGCGCGCGCGGGCGGGGATGGCGGCGCGCTTGTTCGGCGGCGGGAAAAGGGGAGAAATCCAGTGAGCGACAGCTCGCGCTTCGCGGATGACGCGGCCCTTTCGGCGTTCCTCGACGGCGCGCTGTCGCACCAGGAGGCCGCTGCGCTCCGCCGCCGTCTCGGCGCGGAGCCGGCTCTCGCCCGTCGCCTCGAGGAGCTCCGCCAGGTCGACGAAGCCGTGCGCGGCGCCTACGCGGGCGTCGTCGAGGAGCCTGTGCCTCGCCGCATCGTCGACCTCGTGCGAGGCGAAGGCCGGCCGATCCCGTTGCAACCCCGCGCAGGGTCCGGCGTCCGACGATTCGCGGTGCCGTTTGCCGCGGCCGCGGGTCTGGCCGCCGGACTCCTTGTCGCGCTCCTCGCTCCGCGGGGCGCGGTCACTCCCGGCCCTCCCGGCCTCCTCGCGGATCGCGGCGCGGTGGAGGAGCGCTCGGCTCTGCACGATGTGCTCGAAACGCTTCCGAGCGGTGAAACCCGTGCTCTCGGAAACACTTGGTCGGCGACTCCCCGAATGACCTTCCGCAGCACCGAGGGGCTCGCGTGCCGCCGCGTGGACCTCGCCGGCGCAGGGGGGAAAGTCGACGCCGTCGTCTGTCGCAAGGGCGGCGTGTGGCACGCGGAGCTGCTCGGCTACGCGCCGGCGGCGAAAGGCGTGGACGACGGCGGCTATCACCCGGCAACCGCGGGAGCACCGTCCCGGGTCGACGACGCGATCGGCGTCATGATGCAGGGTGCGTCTCTCGGTCGTGACGAAGAGCGCGACTGGATCCGTCGCGGCTGGAGTGACGCCGCGCACTGAACGGACGCGCCTTTCCGCATTCAAGGCGGCCCTTCGACGCCGTTTCGGCGCGGAGGCCGCTCCGAACGTATTACCCCGCATGGGGCTCGATTTTCGCGCCGCTGCGCTTGCATCGCTCCTCCTCGGCCCTTCGGCGACCGCGGCGCAAGCGCCGGGCACGGCGGCCGCGGTCGACGACAAAGCCGCGCAAGTCGACGCGATCTTCGCGAAGTTCACGAGCGCGACGCCGGGGTGTGCCGTGGCCGTGCTCGATTCCGGAACGACCGCGTACGCGCACGCGTACGGGATGGCGAGCCTCGAGCTGAACGTTCCCCTGACCGTCGAATCGGTCTTCGCGCTCGATTCGATGTCGAAGCAATTCACGGGCATGTGCATCGCGCTGCTGGCGGGCCGCGGACGGCTGTCGCTCGACGACGACGTCCGCAAATACGTCCCCGAGCTTCCCGACTACGGCCACACCATTCGCATCGAGGAGCTGCTGCACCACACGAGCGGCGTGAAGGATGCGGGAGAGCTGCTGCGGTTCGCCGGGTACCGGGCCCCGTTCGACGTTCAGTCCAAGCGCGCTTACCTCGACGCCATCGTTCGTCAGCGCAGCCTGAACTTCGTTCCCGGAGAGCGCTACCTCTACAGCGACAGCAACTATTTTCTCTTGGGCCTCATCGTCGAACGCGTCTCGGGTGTGTCGCTCGCCGAGTTCGCGGACCGCGAGATCTTCAAGCCCCTCGGCATGACTCACACGCTGTTTCGCAACGACTCGAGCCGGATCGTGGCGGGGCGCGCCTCGCAGTACAGCAGGAACTACGACGAGACCTCCCAGGACGGCCTCTTTCACGCCGCCGACTCGCACATCGAGGCCATGGGCGCCGAAGGCGTCTTCTCCACGCTGGGCGATCTCGCGAAGTGGGACGCCAATTTCCATGACCCGAAGGTCGGCGATGCGAAGACGATCGAGATGATGCAGGAGCGCCACGCCTTGTCCGACGGCTCCGCGAACGACTACGCGATGGGGCTGTTCGTCGGGACGTTCAAGGGCCTGCGGAAGGTCGAGCACGGAGGAGGCGGGTTCGGCAGCGATTCGGAGATGATCCGCTTCCCCGACCAGCACGCGAGCGTGATCGTCCTGTGCAACAAGCGCGATCCGTCCGACGACGCGTCGGGTGCCGTGGCGCTGACGAGAAAAGTCCTCGACGTGTATCTACGCGACCGTTACGCCGGCCCGTCGCCGAAGCCCGCGGCTCCGGCGGAGGCGCAGCCGCGGGAGTCCGCGCCGGCGCCGGCGGAATCCGATCTTGCGCGCTTCGCAGGCCTGTACTGGGACCAAGCGACCGACCAGGTGCGGCGATTCAGTGTCGCGGACGGCAGGCTGACGGCCGGCTCTTTTCCCGATGGCCCCTCGGCACCGCTCGATGCCAAAGGCGCCGGCGAGTTCGGGTTGGGCCCCATGCGGCTCAAGTTCGAGAAGGACGCGGCGGAGCTTTCGATCACCCAGGCCGGCGGCCGCTCCGCCCGCTGGGCCCGCGTCGCACCGGCCGACCCGGCGACCTTCAAGCAGCTCGAGGGCACCTTCGACAGCGCCGAGCTCGATGCATCGTGGAATGTCGCCGTCCAAGACGGGGCGGTCGTTCTGCGGCTGAAGGGGTTTCCCGACGAGCGGCTGCGGCCTGCCTTCAAGGACGCTTTCTTCAGCGATCGGGGCCTGGTGCGCTTCGTTCGCGACGCAAGCAACCGCGTGTCGGGCCTGGAGGCGATGAACGCGCGCGTGCGCGCCGTCTCGTTCCGGAAGCGCTGAGGCGCCGAGGGGCTAACCGCTCTTCGGGGACAGGGCGATCCGCCGGTCGATGGCGGGGACGATCTTGTCGAGCAGGGCATCGACCCAGAGCGCGGTCACGGCGCCCGTGAACACGTCCATGGTGTAGTGCGCTCGCAAGACGATCACCGTCCCCGCCTCGAAGAGGACGAGGCCCCATGCCAGCGCCGTCAGCCACGGCTTGCGGAGGCGGATCAGCTGCGCCGCTCCGAAGACGGCGATGGCGGTGTGACCGGAAAAGAAAAAATCGCCGGCGACCGAATACGTGACGAGAAGCGATGGGAACCCGGGATCGTGCCAGATCAGGTTCGACGGCGGCGGGATCGCGCAGAGCGCCTGCATGACCTGCCGCAGGCCCACGAGGATCAGGAGCCCCAGCAGCGGGCGCGTGCTCTTTCCGAACAGCCAGCCGGCGAGCAGGAACACGGCGAGAGCGTCGATCCCCGCCGAGCTTCCGATCAGCAGCGCGTTCGCGGCCCGCGGGTGCTCGAGGAACCAGGCGTTGATCGGCGAGGTCAGCTGGTGCAAGCCGTCGCCGATCCCCGAGGCCGGCAGCGGCCGTGCTCCGAGAAGCGACTGCGTCCAGAACCAGGCGCACAGCACGACGGCTGTGATGACCGCTCGAAAGATGAAGCCTCTCAACGCGTCAGGACCTCGCCGCGACCGTCGCCAACGCGAGCTCCTTCAGCCGCCGCAGGTCCAGCTTTCCCGTGCCGAGATAGGGAAGGGCCTCGACGTGAACGAAGTGATCGGCGCGCGGCCTCCAGAGCGCCGGCAAGCCGGAGCCGGCAAGCCCCTTCAAGACCGCATCGAGCTTGTCGTCGGGCAGGGTGTGGAGCACGGCGAGCTGCTCGCCCTTTCCCTCGTCCGGCACCGACGTCACCGCGAACACCTGCTCCGTCGATTCGGCCAGCTCGTGCAGCTTCTCCTCGACCTTGATGTGAGGGACCATCTCGCCGCCGATCTTGCTGAAGCGGCTCAGTCGGTCGGTCACGCGAATGAAGCCGTCCTCGTCGACCGCGGCGATGTCGCCCGTGTCGTACCAGCCGTCGACCAGGGCTTCCGCTGTCTTCTCGGGGCGGTTCAAGTATCCCTGCATCACGTTCGGCCCGCTGACGAGGAGAAGGCCCGGCTGGCTCGCGGACAGCGGCTCTCGGGTCTCGGGATCGACGATGCGGACCGTGACGCCCGGCAGCGGGTGGCCGATGCTGCCGCGCTTGGCTCCCACCTGGCGGAACGAGGCGGCGCGGAAGCCGGCGGTGTTCACCGACACGACGGGAGAGCATTCCGTGCAGCCGTAGCCCTCCATCGGTCGGATCCCGAATCGATCTTCGAACGCGAGGGCGGTCCGCTCGGGGAGCTTTTCGGCACCGGCGAGAACGTAGCGGAGGCTCCCGAAATCCTCGGGCACGACGCGCCGCGTGTAGGCGTTGAGGAATGTCGGCGTCGCCAGGAGAAAGGTGACGCCGTACTTGTTCACGAGCCCGCCGATCGCGCGCGATTCGAGCGGGCTCGGGTGGTAGACGACGCCGACACCGGTGACGAGCGGCATGCACAAGGTGCCCGTGAAGCCGAACGAGTGGAAGAACGGAAGGATGCCGAGGATGCGGTCCATGCCGTCGAGCATGAACACCTCGTTCAGCTGCTCGACGTTCGACGCGACGTTGTAATGCGTGAGGACGACGCCCTTGGGATCGCCGGTCGAACCGCTCGAGAAGATGACCGTAGCGACGTCGTCGAGTCCGGCCGCGCGCTCGGCGCCGACGCACCGGCCGATCCATCGCGCAGGCACGCACGCTGCGATCACCAGGGCCGCGATGCGTTCGCCGAGCCGCGGGGCCTCCGCGAGATCCTCCACGAAGATCGCCTCCGCGGGCAGCTCGATGCGGAGCTTCTCGAGAACGAGGCGCGAGGTGATCACCGTCTTCAGGCGGCACTGGGCGGCGCAGGACGCCAGCGTCTCTTTCGAAGCCGTGTAGTTGAGGTTGACCGGGACTTTGCCCATGAGCAGCGCCGCGGTGTTGACGAGCGCTCCCGGCACGGACGGGGGGAGCAGGATCCCGACCATCGAATCGCCCCGCCAACGCTCGCGGAGACGGCGCGCGAGGAACACGCTCTTGACGAGCGCCGAGAAGAACGACAGGCGAGGCGTGCGCCCGTCGGCCATCGCGAACCGTCGCGGATGGCGGCGCGCGGTCTGGATGAACGACCGCGGCAGCGGCCGCATCAGCCGCTTCCGGCGCGCGAACGCGGCCGTGCCGAGCTCTTGAACGACGGTGCGCGCCCGGCTTGCCGTCGTCGTCGCCGGCATCGGGCGGCCGAACGTCACGCGAACCGGGTACGGGATCTTGCGCGGCCACTTCCAGAAGAAGCGGCCGCCGGAGAAGCTGAAGATCGATCCCCAGGTGCCGTCGAGATTCACGGGGACGATCGGCGCATCGACGTTCTTCATGATGCGCTCCATCCCGCGGCGGAATGGGAGCATCCGGCCGATGCGGGTCATCTCGCCCTCGGGGAAGATGCACACCAGCTCTCCGCGCTCGATCGACGCGGAGGCCTCACGCAGCGAGTGGATCATCTCGCGAGGGCCCTGCTGCGACGAGATCGGAATGACGTGGAGGATCTTCACGAACGGCTTGATCAGAGGATGCTCGTACCGGTCCTTGAACATGAGGAATCGGACGGGGCGGTCCGTCGAGGCCAGCACGAGGACCGCATCGACCATCGACCCATGATTGGGCACGAGCAGCGCGCCGCCGCGCGACGGGACGTTCTCGGCGCCTTGCACGTCGAGCCGGTAGATCGTGTGCGCCGCGAACCAGAGCAGCAGGCGAAGGAGAGCGTCCGGCATCAGGACCAGCGTGTAGACGGTCGCGGCGAGCGAAAGCACCGCAGTCCAGAAGAAAAACTGGGGCGGGCTGATGTGCAGGTAGTGCGTTCCGCCCGAATAGACCGTGGACGCGACGCCGATCCCGACGAAAGACAGAAACGCCGACAGCGCGATGACGGCGCCCTTCTGCTCGTCTCGCGGACGATGCTGGATCAGCGCATTGACCGGCACGACGAAGAATCCGCCGGTGAAACCCAGCGCCGCGAGCAGCCCCAGGACCATCGCGAACGTCAATCCGTGAGCCGCCAGGACCAGGCCGAAGGCGCTCATGCCGACGGCGCCCAGCGGGATCAGACCGTACTCGATCTTCCCGCCGGAGAGCGTGCCCGCGGCGTAGCTGCCGATGCCGATCCCGATGGCGAGCGCCGCCTGGAGATAGCCGCTGTGAGACTCGTCGATGTGCAGGACGTCCGTCCCGTAGAAGACGATGACGAACTGGAGCAGCGCGCCGAGAAACCAGAAGTACGTGTTCCCGGCGATCGAGAGGACGAGAACGCGGTCGGGCCGGACGGCGCGCCAGGCGTCCATCAGCTCACCGAACACGTTCAGCCGGAATCGCTTCGTCGTGTCGGCCGGTGGAACCTTCAGGATCCCGAAGCTCGCCGCGAGCCCCGCGAGCGAGCAGCCGGCGAAGATCAAGCCGGCGATTCCCTCGTGGCCGTGGAACGTCTGCGCGAGGATCGGCCCGAAGACCGCGCCCGCGATGATCGCGACGAAGGTCGTCAACTCGAGGATGCCGTTGCCCCAGGACAGGAGCGGCGGCGGGAGGAGCTCGGGCAGCAGCCCGTACTTCGACGGCCCGAACAGCGCCGCCTGGGTGCTCGCGAGGAAGACGGCGGCGAACGAGAAGGCGACCGTCTCTCGCGTGAACGCGAAGGTCGCAAACAGCATGACGCCGACCTCGAACACTTTCGTGCCGATGGTGACGAAGCGCTTGCTGAACCGATCGGCGAGGAACCCGCCCGTCATCGAGAACAGGACGAACGGAGCCGCGAACAGGAAGCCGATCAGCAGGACCCACAGGTCTTTCTGATCCTTCGTCGGGTTCTTCGACAGCGCGAGGAAGATCACGAAGAACTTCAGGGCGTTCTCATTGAACGCTCCCTGGAATTGCGTCGCGATCAGGCTCCAGAAGCCACGCCGCCAGCTCGATTGGTTGCCGGGCGTCAAGAAAGCTCCCCCCGTGTCCCCGGACGCTGCGAGGAACATAATGCGGATTCCTTCCGCCGGGCAAGATACGCGGCAGGAGCGGACGGCCCTCTCAAGAAAAAGGGCTGCCCTGCCCGCGCGCGTATCTCGCCACGGCGTACGACATTGTCCGAGGCAGCCTCGCAGCGCTTCCCGTTGAACCGGGCGCCGGTGACGAGATCTGCTTCGGCAACGTGTCGAACCAAACGATCGCCGACGCGGGTCTCCCCGCTCCGGGCTCGGGCTTCTGGTATCTGGCTCGCGGGCGGAATACGTGCGCCGACCCCGGCACGTACGGAACGCAGGGCAACGGAACACCACGCCAGACGACGAGCTGTCCGTGATGCGGGTCGATCAAGGCGGATAGCAACGAACGTTTCTGAGTCGTACCCTATTCCCGGCGTTCCTCACGCAGCGGTTTGACGTGGGCGGGTACATTCTCGGGCGTGCAGGCGGGCCACTCGACATCGAACCATCCCCGATAGCCGAACAGTGGGCCCCAGGCGGCGTTATGGACCTTCACCTCAATCCTGAACTTGCCCGAGGCGTCGTCAAACCATTCGCAGACATCGGCCACCCCGGAAAAGAACATCGGGAACGAGAAGCCGATTCGGCCCTCATAGAATCGCTGCGCACGAGAGCGTAGGCGCAGGCCACCGTTCTCGGCCACGCTCAAGTCAATGTCCACGGCCAAGTGCTGATGCGACCCGAGGTAATCGACGATCCGGCCTCGCTGCTCGCTGTAGATCATGGTCGCGTCGAACCGCCTTCGGCGGCTCGCTTCGAAAGTCCGAACCCAGGTCACGGTTTCGCGGTCGAATGAATCGCGATAGGCGTAATTTTCGATTGTGAACGGTACCTCGCGGCCTTGCTCCGGGAACATGATGCGTCTCCACGTTCCAACGTAGAGAAACGGCAGCGTGTAGAACCGGCCGCGCCAAATTTCGTCCATGACGCCCCGACCAATCGAGGCGATTCCGTCCTCGCTGGAAAAGCCAAACCGCCGCTGAATCTGCGGATGCAGCCTGGCGAAGTCAGCCCCGAGGACACGCTTGTAGATCGCGGTCATTGCTCTGGAGGCCTCTCAGGCTCGCGCCGCAGACAGTTGCGCGCCGTTGGAAGATCCTGCGCGGCGAGCCAGCCAACCACGCCGAGAGCGATCATTGCCGAATTCAGCGTCGCCGGGTTGAACTGGCCTATGAACAGTCTTCTGTCGCTCATGAACGCGACGAAACCGAGAATCACCAATGCTGCGATGTTGATCAAGAATAGAGAGCGCGCTCGCCACAGCAGTACCAGGGAAGCCCCGAATAGCAGTTCGATACATGCGACGAACGTTAGCGCCTGACCGGCAAGACCTGCCGTCAATCCGAAGCCGCGCACCGTGTCCAGCTCACCTGAGCTCTGTCGGAACACCAGCTTCGGAATAAGTCCCTGATAAATCCAGATGAACGCAAGACTCGTGCGCGCAATCGCATGGATCAGGCTGCGCTGCATCGCGACCGCCGGGTCGATGCCGCGCTCGATCCACAGGCGCAGTCTGTCAAAGCTCCACGCCGTGGCCCACCCCATCAAAGGGCGGAAAACGATTTTGTCGAACGCCGCGCCTGCCGACCCGAAACGCGACTGGTAATCGTATCGGGTCAGGAAGCGAACGCCGTCGTCAGTCGGTACGTATCTCCAGTAGCCCGAACCCTCGCGGATCAGCGACCTGGGATCAGTCGACCAGAATCTCAGAGCAGAGGTGCGCCCAGCGGATCCATTGTTCTCTCCAACCGACTCCCCGCCTCCGACGATTCGCATTCCCCAACCGATGCGCGTTGCATAGAGGAACCGCTGCGGTTGAGCGGCATCAGGTCGAGGTAGGTATTGGATCTCCGAGAAGCGAAGATCCCATCTCTCATGCAACTCGGGGGTCTGCGTCAGGCGCCAGAGCTCTTCTAAATCGCCGTGAATGCGAATCTCGACGTAAACGGCCGATCCCTTCACCGATGCCACCCTGGGCCCTGCGTGGAGCGAGAGCGTGCCGCATTCTACGCACCTCGCCGGCGCGGGCGGAAGTATCATCGTCTCCCCCATGATCCAGCCCGGCACATCTCTCCTTCATTACCGCCTCAGCGAGAAAATCGGCGAGGGCGGAATGGGCGCCGTTTGGAGAGCGACCGACACCACGCTCGGCCGCGACGTCGCGATCAAGGTGCTTCCCGACGCGCTGGGGTCGGACCCTGAGCGGTTGGCGCGGTTCGAGCGCGAGGCGAAGGTTCTCGCGTCGCTCAATCATCCCAACATCGCGGCGATCTACGGCTTCCACGAGGTGAACGGTGTCCGCTTCCTCGCGATGGAGCTGGTGCCGGGCGAGGATCTCGCAGAGCGATTGAAGCGAGGAAGTATTCCGTTTCCCGAAGCGATGGAGATCGCCGGTCAGATCGCCGAAGCGCTGGAGGCGGCTCACGACCAAGGAATCGTCCACCGCGATCTAAAGCCTGCGAACGTCAGGCTGACCCCTGACGGCAAGGTCAAGGTCCTGGACTTCGGGCTCTCGAAAGCGATCGAGGGCAACACCACCTCGAGCCCCGGTCGCGACGCGGCGATGTCGCCGACGATTACCTCGCTCGGGACCGTCGCCGGCGTCATCCTCGGCACCGCCGCGTACATGAGCCCCGAGCAAGCGCGGGGCAAGCCGGTCGATAGACGGGCCGACGTGTGGGCGTTCGGTTGCCTAATCTTCGAGATGCTCTCGGGTGAGCGTCCGTTCGACGGCGAGACGATCTCCGACACGCTCGCGGCGGTTCTCGCGAAGGATCCCGACTGGAGCAAGCTCCCCGCGACGACGCCCGATCGCGTGCGCGAGCTGTTGCGGCGCTGCCTCGAGAAGGACGTCAAGAAACGGCTGCGCGACGTTCACGATCTGCGGATCGAGCTGACGACCGGGGGACAGTCCCGGACTGCGGGAGACTCCCCCTCGGCCCAATCCCCCACCTCACGAAAGCCTGTGCTGCTTGCCGCGGGCGCACTCGCGATCGCCTCGCTCGCGGTCGCGGCATGGGCACTCGCGCGTGGGACGTCGACCCCGACACCCGGACGCCTGGCGAGGGTGGCGATCACGCGCCCGAGCGGTGAGCGAAACAGCGGGCCCGGCACGTTCGCGATCGCCCCCGATGGAAGCGCCGTCGTGTTCGTGACTTCAGGAGACGGCGACACGGAGCATCTTTCGGTTCGCGAGCTGGACAACCCGCGTGCGCGGGAGCTTCCGGGAACGGACAAGGCGAGCTTCCCCTTCTGGTCTCCGGATTCGAAGCACATCGCGTTCTTCGCGGACGGCAAGCTCAAGCGGGTCCCGCAAACCGGCGGCGCCGTGCAGACCATCTGCGATGCCCCGAACGGACGCGGAGGTGCATGGGGGTCGACGGGGACGATCGTCTTCGCCCCGGTGCCCTTCGGGCCATTGTCGAAGGTCGATGCGAGCGGGGGTGGTCCGGCGCCGGCGACGACCCTCGACGCCGCGCGCGGTCAAACGTCCCACCGGTTCCCGTCTTTCTTTCCCGACGGCCGCCACTTCACGTTCGCCGTCCAGCCGCCGCTGCAGGCGGACCTTTTTCAAATCGACGTGGCAGCCCTCGATGACCCCGTTGCACGCCCGCTCCTGACCAGTGTGGCGGCGCCGCGTTTCGCCGACCCGGGGTACATGATCTTCGCGCGCGACCAGGCGCTGATCGCTCAGCACATCGACCTCGCCGGCATGAAGATGGCCGGCGAGCCGATCGCCCTGGCGGAACGAGCGGAGGTTCGAGGGAACATTGCCGGCGTTTGGAGCCTCGATTGCGCGCGCGACGGCACGATCGTTTACGACGAAGCCGACCGTCGCCCCACCGACGTGGCGTGGTACGGCCGAGACGGCCGGCCGATCAAGACCGTGCTCCGTCATCCGGCTCGAATGTTCGCCGTGGCGATCTCTCATCGCGGCGACCGCATGGCGGTCATCGATTTCGGCGACGAGAACCTGACCCTGTGGATTGTCGACCTCACGACGGGAGCCAGCTCCCGATTGGCCCGTGGCGATCGGCTTCCGCTCTCCGTAGCCTGGACGCCGGACGACGCCGCAGTCATCGCGAGCGTTCTCGATTCCGGGAAGCGCGGCGCGGTCGCGTTCGATCCCCGAAACGGAACGGAGCGCGTCATGCTGCCGGGGAGCGACCGATTCACGAGACCGACCTCGGTCGCTCCGGACGGTGCCGTATTGCTCGACGAGCTGATCTCCGGCCGACTGTACGACATCGTCGTCTTGCCGCGGGGCGCGACCGAGACGCGCACGTACCTGGCCACCCCGGCCGACGAACGCGCGGGGGCCATCTCTCCCGACGGCCGGTTGGTGGCCTACGGAAGCGACACGTCGGGCCGGCGTGAGATCTACGTGGACGGCTTTCCCGAACACCGCGAGCTGCGCCGGGTGAGCACGGACGGAGCGGACGGGGAAACCGGATCGATCTGGTGGCGGGACGACGGGCGCGAGCTGTACTTCTCGCGGTCGAACGGGCGATCGATCTACGCGTGCGACGTTGCGACGTCCCCCAGCGTGCAGATCGGCCCGCCGCATCTCGTGTTCGAGGGACCGGCCGACGCCGCGGTCGTTCCCACGCCTCACGGCGATCGTTTCCTGGTCGTGACTCCGGTCGGCGAGCGACCTTCGGCGTTGACCCTCGTGCAGAACTGGAGCGCGCAGCTCGAGAAGCACGAGTGAGCGAGCTGCCGGCGACGCTCCTCCATTTCCGCCTGCTCGAGAAAATCGGGGAAGGGGGCATGGGCGAGGTGTGGCGCGCGATCGACACGACGCTCGACCGCGAGGTCGCCCTGAAGCTGCTCCCGGCCGCATTCGTGGCCGACCCCGAGCGGCTCGCGCGATTCGAGCGTGAGGCCAAGGTCCTCGCCTCGCTCAACCATCCGAACATCGCCGCGATTCACGGGCTTCACGACGACCATGGCCTGCGTTTCCTCTCGATGGAGCTGGTGCCGGGAGAGGATCTTTCGAAGCGTCTCGAGCGCAGCGCCCTCGGAGTGACCGACACCGTCGAGATCGCGACGAAGATCGCGGAAGCGCTCGAGTACGCCCACGAGCGTGGGATCGTGCACCGCGACCTCAAGCCGGCCAACATCAAGCTGACGCCGGACCGCGAGGTGAAGGTCCTCGACTTCGGTCTCGCGAAGGCGCTCACCAGCGAGTCATCGATGGGTGGTTCGACCACGACGCCCACCGTGCTGCCCACGGTCACGAGCGCCGGCACGGCCATGGGGCTCATCCTGGGAACCGCGGCTTACATGAGCCCGGAGCAGGCTCGCGGCAAGCCCGTCGATCGGCGCGCGGACATCTGGTCGTTCGGCGTCGTCCTGTTCGAGATGCTCTCCGGCCGCCGCGCTTTCGACGGAGAGACGATCACCGACGTGCTCGCCGCGGTCGTCACCCGCGATCCGGACTGGAGCGCGCTCCCGGCGGCGACTCCCGCCGCCCTCCGCCGGCTCCTCGCCCGCTGCCTCGACAAGAATCCCAAGACTCGACTCCGCGACGTCGGCGAGGCGCGGGTCGCACTGTCAGGCCCGATGGATGAAGAGCCGGCGCCGGCCGGCGAGGGTGCGGCGTCCCGATCGTCCCGGCCGCGCTGGCTCGCGATCACCGGGATCGCGGCGATCGCCCTCGCCCTCGGCGCCGGCAGCGGACGGTGGCTGTCCTCGCCGTCCGGTCGATCGAGACTTGTATTCGAGTTCGATGTGACGGTGCCGGGCGAGCGGATCGAGTCCGGCTCGATCGCACTATCGCCCGACGGGAGCCGCCTCGCGATGGTGACGCACGATGCGACGGGCGACCGCCATCTCTGCGTCCGGAAGATGGATTCCGCGGATGCACGGGACCTCGCAGGGACGTCGGGGGCGTTGTTCCCGTTCTGGTCTCCTGATGGACTTCAAATCGGCTACTTCTCGAACGGCGAGCTGCTTCGTGTCGGTCTCGATAACGCCGCCCCGCAGGTCGTTGGAGCGGTCCCGACTCCTCTCGGTGGCACCTGGGGAGCGGGCGACGTGATTCTGGTCGGCTCGACGCAGGGCCCCATCACGAAGATGTCGCTCTCCGGAGGAACGCCGCAGCCCGTGACCATCGTCGAGAAGGGCGTCGAGGAGACGCACGTGTGGCCCGCCTTCCTGCCCGACGGGAAACACTTCATCTTCCTGTCGGACGCGTCGTCGGAGGAGGGCCATCGGATCTATCTCGCGAGCCTTGACGGCGGCAAGGCGAAAATCCTGAGGAAGGGTCTCCGTTCGCAACCGATCCTCGATCCCGCGGGTCGCATCCTGGTCGTGGAGCAAGGGCAGCTCGTCGCCTACACGCTCGACGCGGCGCGTGGAGAGATGAGCACAACAGCGACGGTGATCGCTCCCCAAGTTTTTTCGCTCGGCACCGACCACCTCGTACCCGCCTCCGTCGCGGCGAACGGAGCCATCGCCTACCAGCAAGGCACTCCCGAAGTCGAGCTGGTCGTTTTCGACATGTCGGGCCGCGTGACGCGGACCATCGGGTCCCCCGACCGTTTCGGCAACCCCACGATCTCTCCCGACGGAAAGCGGGTCGCCTTCGAGGTCTTCACCAACACGACCGAGCGGCTCGTCTGGGTACAGGACATCGCCCACGGCGTGCGGACGCCCATCTCGAAGCGCGGGTTCATGGCGGACAGCGCGACCTGGTCGCCGGACGGCGAATCGCTCTATTTCGATTCGAACGCCGCGGGCAAATGGCAAGTCTTCCGCGGCTCGATCTCCGGCGGCGGCGACCCCGAGACGATCGGGATGCCGGAGGGGGCCACGGACATCGCGACGCTCGCCGTCTCGCATGATGGTCACTGGCTGTTGGCGGCCGCGCAGCTGGTGGACTCCAGGAACGACCTCTATTTGCGTCCGCTCGGAGCGCCGGCGGGAAAGTGGATCCCCTGGGCGACGGGGCCCTTTGACGAGGATCGCGGCAACTTCTCCCCCGATTCGCGCTGGATCACCTACAGCAGCGACGCCTCGGGCCGCGTCGAGATCTACGTCGCGCCGCTCGAAGGCGGGCCTTCGGTACATCGCTGGCAGGTCTCCGCGGGAGGCGGCTACGAGCCGCGCTTCACGCCCGACGGCAAGTCGATTCTCTATCGATCCGCCGCGAACGAATGGATCTCCGTGCCGATCGACCTGTCACACGGGAAGCTCGAAGCGGGTTCGCCGAAGATCCTGTTCCCGGCGCCGCAGGTGGACCTGCCGTGGACGCGCAATCTCGGCGACGTCCTTCCCGACGGCTCGGGCATCGTCACCCTTCGACCTCATGGGAATCGCGAGATGGCGGTGCGAGTGAGGACGGGGCAGCGCTAGACTCAATGTGGATTCCTTCCTAGGAGGTTTCGATGAGCCGAACCCCCCGCATCGTTTCGTCCGTCCTAAATCTTGCGGCGCTGGCTTTCGCCGCGACCCTTCTGGCCGTTCCCTCCCACGCGCAGAACGCTCCTCCGGACCAGGGCCCGCGCGGCCACGGCGGATCTCCCGGGATGATGGGCGGCGGGCGCGGCGGCGAGTCGCCCGAGATGATGCTCGAGCAGATGAAAAAGAGGCTGAATCTGACGCCCGAGCAGGAGACGAAGCTCAAGCCGATCCTCGCGGATAACGCCAAGAAGATGCGTGAGATGCGGGAGAAGCACATGGCTGAGAGCCAGGGTCAGCCCATGCCTCCCAGCCCCGAGATGCGCAAGCAGATGGAAGCGCTGCGGGCCGAGAACGACGGGCAGATCGGGAAGATCCTCACGCCGGCGCAAATGGAGGAGTGGAACAAGATGCGCGCCGAGGGGCGCGAGCGGATGGAGCAACGGATGAAGGGCGGTCCCGGCGGGGACGCTCCGCCTCCTCCCCCGAGCCAGAACTGATTCGCGGCTCTTGAGCGAAATTTCCCGGACAGCCTGAGGTTTTCTCCCCATCGCCGCGCCGCCGCGCTCACCGCACTCTAACTACTACCGAGCCTCGTATTCGAGGCAGTGGGGTATTGGAGGGCGTGGATCATGGGGAAAAGGGATCTGGGATTCTTGCTCGGTGTGTTGTTCGTCGGCTTCGTGACGCTGCTCGCGGGGCCGGCCGGCCTCGCCGCAAGTCCGGCGGCCGCCACACTGACGCCGACCTCGGCGCCGGCGATCTGGCACGGGACCGCGACCGGGGGTGCCACTCCGAACGACGCCACCGGTCTGGGGCTGTTCGGCTCGGAGGATCTCTGCCAGGAGGGGATCAACTGCGAGGTCTTCACGTTGACCGTCTCGGGCGCGCCCGCGGACTGGGCGGCCGCGAAGAAGCTCCTGCACGTCCATCTCGGATGGACGATCCCGACGCAGGACTTCGATCTCTACATTCACAAAGGCACGCTGGCCGGGCCTGTTGTCGCGAGCTCGGGGAACGGCGCCACCAACGGCATCTTGACCAGCGAGGATGCAGACCTCGATCCGACGAACCCGATCGTCGGAACCGGCGTCTTCGCGGTGCATGTCGTCTACTACAACGCGACGCAGGCCGACCAGTACACGGGCACAGCGAGCGTCATCGACGTGCCGCCGCCTCCGCCGCCGCCACCGTCGCAAGAGCCGGCGGGAACGCCGCGCTTCTACAGCTACCTCGCGCTTCCCGGCGTCGCGGACTTCGCCGGTGAGCCGTCGATCGGCGCGAACCGGAAGAGCGAGCGCTCGTTCAACGGGATCCCGAACGGCGGGACCGTCACGTACTTCGGCGGCTTCCTTCCGTACATGCTGCGCGCCACGTTCAACGACGGTCTCTGGCCGCCGAAAGTCACCTGGGAGAAGGCGGCGCTGACGGTGGCCACGGCGCCGCGCGTCTACGGCGACCCGATCCTGTTCACCGACGGCGTCGCAGGCCGTACCTTCGTCGCGCAGGAGATGGGGTTGACGCCCGCCGGCTCGACGATGGAATGGACCGACAACGACGGGGGCAGCTTCACACCCAGCGAAGGATCAGGCGCCCCGTCCGGCGTCGACCACGAGACCGTCGGAGGCGGGCCGTTCCACCAGCCCCTTCCGACCGGCGCGAACCCGCTGTACCCGAACGGTGTCTGGTACTGCTCGCAGACGTTCGAGTTCGCGAGCTGCGCACTGAGCTTCGACGGCGGAACGACGTTCGGTCCGTCGGTGCCCATCTACACGGGTCTCGATTGCAGCGGCATCCACGGGCACATCAAGATCGGCCCCGACGGCACCGCGTACGTTCCGAACGCGAAGTGCACGGGCAAGCAGGCCGTCGTCGTCTCGGAGGACAACGGCCTCACGTGGAGCGTCCGCCGGATCCCGACGTCGGCCGCTGGCGATCGTGACCCGTCCGTCGCGGTCGGCAGCGACAACACGATCTACTTCGCCTACGAGAACTCGGACGGGCGCTCGCACGTCGCCGTATCGCGCGACAAGGGATTGACGTGGGATTCCGACACGGATGTGGGCGCGCAGCTCGGGATCAAGAACAGCCTCTTCCACGCCGCCGTCGCTGGAGACGGCGACCGGGCGGCCATCACGTTCTTCGGTACGACGACGGGCGGGACCGACTACGACCAGCCGGGGTTCACCGGTGATTGGTATCTCTACGTCGCGACCACCTACGACCGTGGCCACACATGGTGGACGCAGAACGTGACGCCGGGCGATCCGATCCAGCGCGGCGGCATCTGCACGACGGGCGCCTGCAGGAATCTGCTCGACTTCTTCGGCGCCGACGTCGACCGCGAAGGACGCGTTCTCATCGGCTACGACGACGGCTGCATCAGCAACGCCTGCATCACCGGGCGACGCTCGTTCGGCCTGCCGGGCGGGAACGACTTCACCGCGAAGGGCGCGATCGCGCGCCAGACCGGGGGCAAGCGGATGTACGCCGCGTTCGATCCGCCCGCCGGTCCCGTCGCGGAGCCTCCGGCGCGGCCCCTGCCGCCGCCGGCGATCAGCACCTGCGATGGGTTGGTCGCGACGGACTCGACGGGCGACGCGGGAAACCCCGTTCTCAGCGCGACCGGGAGCGCCGATCAACTGGACATCACGGCGCTCAACTTCGCGCAGACCGCGGACAAGCAGTCGATCACGACGACGATCACGCTGAAGAACTTCTCGACGACGCCCGCGCCCGGCACCGCGGGCGCGATCTACCGCGTGATCTGGACGAGCGCGAAGAGGAATGCCGACGGCAGCTTGGCGTCGACCTCCTACGCGACGGAAGCGACGACCGATCCCACCGGCTCGGTGGCCTACAAGTACGGGACGTACGATGCCGCCGGAAACGCCTTCACCGGCACCGCTGTGACGGCCACGGGCTCGTTCACGACCGGCGTGAACGGAACCTTGAACGTCACGGTGCCGCTGTCATTCCTCGGGAACCCCACGATCCCCGTCACGGATCCGAGCGCGCTACCGGCCGTCATCGAGCCGTACGCGGTGGTCTTCGCGAGCGAGGACGCGGTGTACTTCACGTCTCCTGTGGAGCGCGCGCCCGACTACGGGTTCGCGGGATCCAACTGGGCGGTCTGCATTCCGCCCACGATCGTGACGATGGACGACAGTGACAGCCGCATCGCCTACTCCGACGGCTGGCACACGGTCAACGCGACGGGCGCCTCGTCGGGCCACTTCCGGATGCACAACGGCAGCTCCCCCGATCACTGGGCGAGCTTGACCTTCACGGTCGACGCCGGCAAGACCGGCAAGCTGACGTACTCTTACGCCACCAGCACGAAGGGCGGAACGGCCGACGTATACATGGACGGGGCGATGAGGACGATCAGCTACTCTGGGAGCACCGGTGGCATCAAGGACCCGGCGTTCGGCGTGTCGACCCAGTTCACGAACCTCACCCCGGGCTCGCACACCCTGCTCATCAAGAACATGACGGGAACGGTCTACATCGATGGTTTCGTGCTCGAGAGCGGAAGCTCGACGAGCCAGCCCGCGGCGGGACCCGGCGCGACGGCAACGACCAGCTCGACGTTGGGCGCGGGCCAGATCTCGACGAGCAGCCTCCCCGTCGCATCGAACGCGAAGGCGATCTCCGTGGTCGCCGAGGCGTCGGGCGGGTTGCCGGTCAAGTTGCTCCTCGTCAGCCCGTCGGGCTCGGTGCTCCAGAGCGCCGACAGCGTGAACGGCGTGGCGGTCCTCACCGCGCCGGTCTCGACCGCCGGCACGTACCTCGTCAAGGTGGTCAACGTGAGCGTGGGTCCCGTGCAGGTCTGGACCGCGGCGACTCCGACGGTGACCCGCTAGCCATGGATTCATGACCCGGAAGCGATCGCGACCTGATCTGCGATCGCTTCCGGAGCAGGGCGGGTGGACCCGGCCGCTCGCCCTGCTCGCGCTGTTCGCCGTCGCGGCAGCGTGGCGCTTCGCCTACCTCGTGCGACTGGACGCGACGCCGCTCCGGTCGAGCCTCGATGCCGACGCGCGGATCTACTGGACCTGGTCGGAATTCATCCACCGGCACGGTGCGATCCCGCCCGCCCCGTTCTTCCTGGCCCCGCTCTATCCTTATTTCATTGCGGCGGTGCGCGCGGTCACGGGCGGAACGCCGGCGAGCGTTCTCGCCGTCCAAGCGCTCATGGGCGCGGCCGCGGTCGCGCTGCTCGCCGACGCAACCTCACGAGTCGCGGGCAAGCGTGCGGCGCTCATCGTAGGAATCGTCCTGGCACTCTTCCAGTCCTCGACCTTTTTCGACGGGCTGCTGCTTCCCGAATCGCTCCTGCTGTTCGTCGAGAGCCTCTTGATCCGGCTCATCGCCGGGACCGACTGGCCGGAAGCCGGGCTCGGCCGCTTTCTCTCGTACGGCGCTCTCGTCGGGGTGCTGGCGGAAGGGCGCGCGAGCAACGCCGCGCTCCTCGTCCTCTTGGTCCCGCTGGTGCGGGCGCAGCGAACGGGGGTTGCGCACAGGGCGCGCTCCGCGGCCGCCGCGATCGCAGCTTTTGCACTGTGCTGCGCGCCCGCGATGGTCGCGAACCTACGCGCATCGGGAGAGCCGATCCCGTTCACGTACAACCTCGGGTTCAACCTCTACGTCGGGAACAACCCCGAGGCGGATGGGAGGTTCGTGGACGTCACGGCGGGATCTCTCCCGGTGCCGCTCGAGGGAACGCCGGCAACGACGGGAGGCGCGCTCGACGGCCGCGCGTTCGTGCTCGCGACCGAACGGCGGCGGCTCACGCCGGCGCAGAGCTCTTCTTACTGGGCGCGAAAGGCCGCGGAGCACGTGCGCGCGGCTCCGATGTCGGCGCTGCGTCTTGCCGGGAAGAAGCTGCTTCTCGCCTGGAATCGCCGGACGACTCCGCAGATCGAGAGCCTGGAGGCGTACGCGCGGACCGCGGGACCTTTGGGGCTGCCGCTGGCGGGAAGCTTCGCGTGCCTCGCGGTGCTTGGACTCTCGGGCTTGGCGATCGCACGGGGGCGTGGCGTGATCGAGCGCTGGCTCACCGGCTACCTCGCGCTCACTTCGCTCACGATGGCCGCGTTCTTCGTCACGGATAGGTACCGGTACCATCTAGTGCCCGCGCTGGCGGTTTTCGCGGGCGTCGCGATCGCCGAAGCCCCCCGCGTCGCGCGCGCCGGCACACCGCGCGCCCGGGCCGCTGCGGGATGCGCCTCGGCGATTGCCCTGGGGATCGTGCTTGCGCCGGTAGGCGCTCGGGATCCGCGCCTTGCCGCCTGGGGGATCGCCGCAGACGAGGCCATGCGGCTCGGCGATCTGGGGAGCGCCGATGAAGCGGCCCACGAGTTCGCGGTCGCGGAGTCGATGCTCGCGGGAGTTCAGCCGGACTCCATCGCAACGAGCGCCCGGACCGCGGTTGCCTCGTTCTATCTCCATTACGGCGCCGCGCTCGAGTCGCTTGGGAGATCGCCGGATGCGATCGCCCGATGGGAACGCGCCGTCGAATTCAATCCAAACGATGCCGCGAGCCTCGGCCGGCTGGCGCAAGCCGACGCGGAGGCCGGGCGGACGGCCGATGCGTCGCGCGCGCGAGACCGGCTCTCGTCGGTGCCGGGGGGCCGTGGAATTCTCTTGGTCGATGACGCGTGGGCCACAGCCGCGCGCGGCGATCTCGCGGGAGCGGAGGCGTTGTTCCTCGACGCCGTTCGCGTTCAGCCGGACCTGTCGACTGCGTGGGAGGGACTCATCCGCGTCCGGATCCAGACGGCGCGCTACGACGAAGCCGCGCGCACCCTCGACGACGCGCGCGCCGCGGGGCTCGACCCGACGTCGGGAGACATCTACGAGAGCGCACTCGCGGCGGCCCGCGGGGATCTTCAGGCCGCCCGGCGATCGATCGCGCGCGCGCGGACCGGTCCCCCGCCGCGCGACCCCATCCTCGCGCGATTCCTCGCCGATGCCCAACGTGCGGCCGGAACCGAGGGGTCTCACCCCTGAGCGCGGTTGGGGCGCGCTCTCGTGATATAAGCCCTCCCACTATGAGCCCTGGGACGGCGCTCTTCTGGATCCCCGCCGGCATCGTCGGACTGATTGTCATGTCCGCGATCCTCGGGAGCTTCTTCACGGTCCAAACCGCGCGCGCGGTGGTCGTCACCCGCTTTGGGAAGTTCCTGCGGGTCGCCGATGCCGGACTGAACTGGAAGGTCCCGTTCATCGACGCGGTCGCCGGGACGCTCAGCCTGCGGGTCTCGCAGATCAATCTGACGATGGAGACGAAAACCAAGGACAACGTCTTCGTCACGATCCCGATCTCGGTGCAGAACCGGGTTCGCGCCGAGAAAGTGTTCGACGCGTTCTACAAGCTGACCGACCCCGCGGCGCAGATCAAGAGCTACGTCGAGCAAGTGATCCTCGGCCACGTCCCCGGAATGACGCTCGACGACGTCTTCGCCAACCAGTCGAGCATCGCGATGGCGGTCAAGAAGGAGCTGGACGCGGACATGGCCGGCTTCGGCTACGAGATCGTCAACGTCCTCGTCACCGACATCGTGCCCGACGCCAAGGTCAAGTCCGCGATGAACGACATCAACGCCGCTCAGCGCGAGC